>NZ_JBHSBI010000002.1:0-546840 GCF_042650645.1 Nonomuraea purpurea | reverse complement strand
CAGGCTGCCCTCGGCTTCATTTCGGTTGCTGCGACAACCGAACGGTGAAGGTCTTTCACCTCCACTCGGTTACAAGGCGCCTCGTGGCGCACGATGAGCAGGTCGTACGGGGCGCGACGCTCGTAGCCGTGCAGGCCATCGCCCTGCACAAGGAAGGGCATGTATCCGGCGATCGTGAGCGCGGTCTTCGCCCGGTCGGCGATCACCGGGTCGTACTCGATCGAGGTGACGGCACCGCTGCCGAGCCGGTGGCACATCAGCGCCGTGGAGTAACCGGTGCGCACAGCGCCGTCTGGACGGCGGGAGGCACGTCGATCGGGGTGTGCACGAGCTTGGCCCAGTCGCCGCGGCGCCAGTCGAGTGCCCCGTCCGGATTGGTGATCTCGTGCGCGAACACGTGGTCGCCGACCACCGTGACACGGGCGTCGCTGGTCTTGGGGATCTCGGCCTGGAACAGGTGGGCGGTGACGGCGACTGATTCATCCACGTCGGCCGCGTCGATGCGCTGTGTCCAGATGGCAGCTACCTCGCCGCCCGGTGCGGAGGGGACGCCGCGGAACGACTTGTAGATGATCGGGCCGTGCTGGGCGGCGAAGTCGCGGACCGCCTGCGGGTCGTTGGTGATCAGGGTTGCGGGCACCTCGAATCCGACGTCGATCGCCGTCTGCAACTGCGCGGGTTTGACGTCGGCGCGCTCGTTGGCTGCGGGGTGGTTGACGTACCGGCAGCCGGGCAGCGCCGCCAGCAGCCCTTTCAACCCGTGCCGGGCTTCGGCCCTGGCGAACTCACGCGCCTGCGGCTCCAACTCGTCGAAACGCCACAAGGAGGGGCGGCGGTGGTAGACCGCCCGCACGTCGTCCAGCGCGACCTCACGGCTCGCGGTGCGCAACCGGCCGGCCCAGCCCGGCAGATCGGCCCCGCCCTGGGCGCTGAAGGTCAGGCCGAGTCCGATGTCGGCCGGATCCACCCGGGCCACCGGAGCGCCGCGCTCGTTCAACTTGGCGATGACGAGATTGGCGGTGACGTCCTCTTCACACGTGATCACCATGACGGTGCCCGGGATGGATCGCACAGGCGTCAGTCCTTTTCGGTGTCGTTTTCCGAGTCGTCTGCCACGTTGGGGCCCTTGCCGTCACCGTCCGGGGGCTTCGACACAGTGACCGAGGTGTAGGTCCTGCTTGACCCGTCGCCCTTGGCGTCGATCGGCTGCCCGTGCTCGTCGAGGAACACGGTGAGCTGGGTGTCCGGGTCGAGCCTGGTTTTCACCCACGGCAAAGGCGCTGCCGGTAGGTGTGGTGTCGCGCGGGTGAGGCCCCACGGCCTCGGCCGTGACTGGGTTGTCATGTTGTTCCTCCCTTGTGAGGTGGTGCTGTGCCGGGGGTGTCCGGCGCAGCCGGTGTGGTTTCTCCGGTGTGGTCGAGTTTCTGCATCAGCTTTCTGAGCCAGGCCCATCGCCATTCCAGCGGGCCGTCTGGAAGCTGCCAGAAGGGGTGGGCGATGTAGGGGTCCAACGCGGCTCCTTCGGGTCGTGGGCGAGGCCTGCTGCGGCAGCGGGCGAAAGTGGGGCTGTGCGCCGATGTCGCGGCTCCGCTGGTACGTGGATCTCCAGCACCGCAGCGGTGACCGCCAGGTCCAACGTGTTGCTGCTGAGGGCGATGCGTTTCCGACTCTTGATGTATGCCTGAAAGATGGCGTTCATCATCGCTCTCCGCAGCGGAGAAGAGACGACTGCCAGGCCAGGGTGGCGGCGAGTGCGATCGCGTCCGACTGCCGAATGGTCTTGAAGACGCCCGCCCTCACCAGCGCAGGGGTCAGCTCACAACACAGCGTGGCGACCCAGCAGGCCGCGCCGGCCACATCCTGCACGAGGTCGATGTTCCAGGCCGGATACGTATTGCGAAGCACCGCGAGCTGACGATCCCGAATGTCCAGCCGAAGCCATTCCCGTATCACGTCGGTGCCCTGGAACGTATGCGGGTCAATTGGGGCCATCTCAATCACCACCCCGAGCTCACCGATTGAAATGCGATCAATGCCGGAAATCACTCTTGGGGCCTTTCTGATCAGGGGTTTCACTTCGCCCTGCTGAAAGCGGAGCGCCATACAGTGTCATACTGAAAGAGTTCGGGGAGACATCCAAGAGGGTGAGTGTTGGATTCGCACATTCCAACAACCCCAACAATGAGGAGGTTGATCCGAATGCCTCGCCGCCCTGACGCCGTGGATCCCACCGCTTCCCCTTGGCACTTGCTGGGTGCTGAGCTTCGGCATTGGCGCGATGAGGTGTGCAACCTCAACCTGCGCGAAGCGGCAGGAAAAGCACTATGCGACCATGGCGATCTGTCCAAATGGGAACGCGGTCTCGTCCGTATACCGACGGACGTGATTGACCGCTTGGACGACCTATACCGGGCCAACGAGAGACTTGTGGCACTCTATGCCGCAATGTCAGAGTTGGACTGCTACCGCATGGGTAGGGTTGTTAGCGCAGATCCCTCATCTAGTGACGAGGATGACTAGTGGAACGGCGTGCCGTGATGCAGATCCTCGCCGCTATCGGTGCGGGAGCCGCGATCCCACCCGGCACTTGGGACGCATTGTTCTCAGGCGTTGAGCGGACGATTTCGGGGCGCAGTGGCATCGACGTGGACGATTGGGCAGAGATCATCTGGGAGCATGATTTCGCCTACTACACCAACCCACCCGGCACCGTCTTTCAGACGATCGCAAGCGACTTCGCCGAGGTCTCCACGGTCCTCAAACGCACGTCATCGGCCACGGCCCGCTCTGGCCTGCTGAGGGTCAGTGCCCAACTCGCGGTTCTCATGGGTATGGAGCTGAGCGACCTCGGCGATCAGGGAGCCTCCCTGCGGTCCTGGCGGTTGGCTCGCCGCGCTGCCGACGCCACAGGCGACCGCGAATTGCGTGTGTGGGCCCGGGGCTGGGAAGCCGAGTACGGGTTCTGGGTCGGTCGGCCGGCACCGGTCGTGGCCAAGCTGACGAACGACGCCATCGAAATCGCCGATGGCGTGCCATCCCGGAGCCTCGCCGAGGCCCACATGGTCCAGGCTTTCTTGCTTGCGTCTCAGGGCGACAAGGAGCGCACACACGCCGCACTCGGCGACCTACGGCGGACGTTCGATGCCCTTCCGGACTCGGTGGACAGCGACCACACATCACCGCTGTGGTCCTTCCGGGCGTGGGCGCAGTCCTGGGCGCTGGGTTACCCGTACGCCCTGATCGGAGAGACGCGGGAGGCGGTCGACGCAACTGAGCAGGCCCGCACTCTGTGCCCGCCTGCGTTCCATGGCAATGTGGCGAATCTGTCGCTTGTGCACGCCCTCACCCAGACGCGGGATCGCGACGTGGATCAAGGGCTGCAGCAAGCCATCACTACGGCTCAGGCCTGGCCGATCAGCACGATCCGGAGTCGCATCATCGGTCAGATGCTCGACGGCTTGCCAGAGAAGGGTCGAGCCCTGGATGCCGCCCGGGAACTGCGCGCCTTGACGGCCGGGCCGACCGGCACCGGCGAGTAGCCCCATTCAACGAACGGGTGCTCGCCGCTACTCCCTGACCAGCAGGGCCACGCACTCCACGTGGTGGGTCATCGGGAAGGCGTCGAAAGCCCGCAGTTCGGCGAGCGGGTAGCCGCGTTCGGCGAACCAGGCGAGGTCGCGGGCCAGTGTCGCCGGGTCGCAGGAGACGTAAACGATCCTCGACGCCTCCAGCGAGCAGATGCGCTCCACCACCTCGCGCCCCAGCCCCGCCCTGGGCGGGTCGGCCACCACGACGTCGGCGCGTTCGATCTGGAAGCGGTCGAGGGCCTCCTCCACCCGGCCGCGCTCCACCTGGGCCTGCGGCAGGTCGCGCAGGTTGGCGCGGGCGTCGCGGACGGCGGCGGCTTCGGACTCCAGCCCGAACACCGCCCCCTCCTCCCCCACGGCCTCGGCCAGGCCGGCGGCGAACAGGCCCACCCCGCAGTACAGGTCGAGCGCCCACTCCCCCGGCTCCGGCCTGGCGTAGTCGAGCACCACGTCCAGCAGTGTCTCGGCGGCCCCCGGGTGGACCTGCCAGAAGCCGCTCCCCGCGACCCGGAACTCCCTGTCGCCTGCCTGCTCGTGCAGCACCCCTGACCCGCGTCTCGGCACCGTGCGGCCCTTGCCCTGGTTGAGCAGGATCGAGGCGGGCGCGTCGAGGTCGGGCACGGTGACGGTGCGCCGCGGCCTGGGCGTGACCACCACGGCCCTGTCGCCGCCGGAGGAGGCGATGACCTCGATGCCGGATGCCCCCGGCCAGTCGTAGCTCTCCGCTCCGACCGCCTCCACCTCGGGATGGGCGATCAGGCAGGCGTCCACGACCTGGATGTCGTGCGAGCGGTGCTTGCGGAAGCCCAGTTCGCCTGTCGGGTTGGCGGCGAACTGCACCCGGGTGCGCCAGCCGAGCCCGTCCTTGGCGCCCGGCACCTCCTCCACGACGACCTCGCGTTCGATGCCCGCCAGCCGGTGCAACTGCTCGGCCACGACCTGGGCCTTGAGCCGCCGCTGCGCCTCAAGGGTGGCGTGCTGCCAGTCGCAGCCGCCGCAAAGGCCGGGCCCGGCGTACGGGCAGGGCGGGACGACACGGTCGGGCGAGGCCTCCAGGATCTCCACGGCGTCGGCCCGCAGGAACCGGGACGTCTCCTCGGTGATGTCGGCGATGACCCGTTCGCCGGGCAAGGCGTGCCGAACGAACACCACCCGCCCTTCATGGCGCGCCACACACCAGCCGCCATGGGCGACCGGACCTACCGTCAGCTCAAGAGATCCCTGTTCCACATCGGACACCTTATGCCCTGGGCTGGATGGCTACTTTCCGGCTTGATCCATTACTGTAAGTGGACGTGGGCGAAGGTCGGGTGGTACGACGGCGGCTCGGTTTCGGCGGGGCGCTGCTGGCCACGCTGTTCGCCTGCGCCTCGCTGACGCCGTCGTTGCTGCCGCGCACCTGGTTGAACCAGGGGGTGATGAGCGCGGTCACCGCCATTCTCGGCTACGCCGTCGGCGCGGGTTTCGGGGCGCTGGGCCGGGCGGTGATCCCGTACCGGCTGCCGGAGCGGGGGCGCGGGATCGCCTGGCGGGTCATGATCGGCGGCTGTGTGGCGCTGGCGGCGGTGGCGCTGTGGTACAGCGTCCAATGGCAGCGGGAGTTGCGGGCGCTCATGGGCATGGACACGCGGATCACGTGGTTCCCGCCGTTGATCCTGGCCGTGGCCGTCGCGCTGTTCGCGGTGGCCCTGCTGCTGGCCAGGCTCGTCCGATTGGGCAGCCGCAAGCTGATCGCCTGGCTCGACCGGTACGTCCCCGTCTCCGTCGGCCGTGCCGTGGGCGTGCTCATCATCGCCTTCCTGGTCGTGGTGTTCGCCAACGGCGTGGTGTTCGACGGGTTCGTCGCCAGGATGAGCGACGTCTCCTCGGTCGCCAACGAGGGCACTCATCCCGGCGTGCGCCGGCCCGCCTCCGCGTACGTGTCGGGCGGGCCCGGCTCGCTGGTCACCTGGGAGTCGCTGGGCAAGGAGGGCCGCCGCTTCACCGCCACGGCCGCCACCCCCGCACGCCTGACCGCCTTCTCCGGACGTCCGGCGGCCCAGCCCATCAGGGTCTACGTCGGCCTCGACGCCACCACCTCGCCGCAGGCGCAGGCCGCGACGGCGGTGCGGGAGCTGGAACGCACCGGCGCGTTCAACCGTCCTGTGCTGGCCGTGCTCGGCACGACGGGCACCGGCTGGGTCGATCCGCGCATCGCCGACTCGCTGGAGTACCTCTACAACGGGCGTTCCGCCATGGTCGCGGTGCAGTACTCCTACCTGCCGAGCTGGCTGTCGTTCCTGGTCGACAGGCACAAGGCGGCCGCGGCCGGCAGGGTGCTGTTCGAGGCGGTGCGCGCCAGGGTGGCCAGGCTGCCCGCCGCCACGCGGCCCAAGCTGGTGTTGTCGGGCGAGAGCCTGGGGGCCTACGAGCTGGAGGGGTCCTTCCGTGACCTGGAGGACATGGCGGCGCGGGCGGACGGGGCGCTGTTCGTCGGCCCGCCGAACGCCAGCCCCATCTGGCGTCACCTTTCCGCCAACCGTGACCAGGGCAGCCCCGTGTGGCGGCCGGTCTACCAGGGCGGCAGGACGGCCAGGTTCGCCCAGCACGCCGCCGACCTGTCCCGGCCAGGCGGGCCGTGGCCGGCCCCGCGCGTGGTCTACCTGCAGAACGCCTCCGACCCGGTCGTCTGGTGGTCGCCGGAGCTCGTCTACAGCAGGCCGGCCTGGCTGGAGGAGCCACGGGGGCCCGACGTGAACCCGCAGATGAACTGGTTCCCGCTGGTGACGTTCTGGCAGGTGCTGGCGGATCTGTCGGCCGGGCTGTCCGTGCCGCCCGGCCATGGGCACCGCTACGGCGCCGACATCGCCGACGGCTGGGCCGCCGTCGCGGCGCCGCCTGGCTGGGACGCCGGCGACACCGGCAGGTTGCGCACCCTGATCAGCGGGCGTTCATCTGCTCCTCGTCCTTGATCCCCTCGTGCCACGGACGGCGCACCGAGCCGGGCGCGAAGGGCTCGGGCCTGCCCTTGAGCCGGTCGGAGGAGTGGAGCTGCCACGGCACGCTGGTGACCATGACGCCGGGCTTGAACAGCAGCCGCGCCTTCAGCCTGAGCGCGCTCTGGTTGTGCAGCAGGTGCTCCCACCAGTGGCCGACCACGTACTCGGGGATGAACACGGTCACCACGTCGCGTGGCGAGCGTCTGCGCAGCGTCTTGACGTAGTCGAGGATCGGCTGCGTGATCTCGCGGTACGGCGAGTCGAGCATCTTCAGCGGCACCGGGATGCCCCGCCGCTCCCACTCCTCCTGGAGCTGGCGCGCCTCCTCGCCCTCGACGCCCACGGTGACGGCCTCCAGCGTGGACGGCCTGGTGGCGCGGGCGTAGGCGAGCGCACGCATGGTCGGCTTGTGCAGTTTGGAGACCAGGACGACGGCGTGGTTGCGGGCCGGCAGCATGACCGGCTCCTGGTCCTCGGTGATCTCCAGCTCGGCCGCCACGTTGTCGTAGTGGCGCCTGATGCCCTTCATCATCAAAAACAGGATCGGCATCGCGATGCACACGATCCACGCCCCGACGAGGAACTTCGTCAGCAGCACGACCACCAGCACCAGCCCCGTCATGATGGCCCCGACGAAGTTGATCACGCGCGAGCGCTGCATCTGGTGGCGCGTCCTGAAGTTGGTCTCGGTCTTCAGATGGCGGGTCCAGTGGATGACCATGCCGGTCTGGCTGAGGGTGAAGGAGACGAAGACGCCGACGATGTAGAGGTTCAGCAGGCGGCTGACGTCGGCCTGGAAGCCCCACAGCAGCAGGCAGGCGCCGAGCGCCAGGATGATGATGCCGTTGGAGAAGGCGAGCCGGTCGCCGCGGGTGTGGAGCTGGCGGGGCAGGTAGCGGTCCTGCGCCAGGATCGAGCCGAGCACGGGGAAGCCGTTGAAGGCCGTGTTGGCCGCCAGGAACAGGATCAGCGCCGTCACCGCGGAGATCGCGATGAACATCAGCGACCCGCTGCCGAACACCGCGTCGGCCACCTGGGAGATGATCGGCTGCTGGTAGTAGCCGGGGCCGACGGGGGTGCCGTCCGGTTTGAGCAGGTCGTGGGCGACCACCGAGGGCTCGGCGATCTTCACCCCGGACGCCAGGCCGAGGGCGATGATGCCGCCGAACATGGTGATCGCGACCAGGCCCATCATCAGCAGCGTGGTCGCGGCGTTCTTGCTCTTGGGTTTACGGAAGGCGGGCACGCCGTTGCTGATCGCCTCGACGCCGGTCAGGGCCGCGCAGCCGGAGGAGAACGCGCGCAGGATCAGGAACGCCGCGGCGAAGGCCGTCAGGTTGGCCTGCTCGGGCTCGATCGTGAAGTCGGCGCTCGGCGCCCTGATCTCGTCGCCCAGCACCAGCAGCCGGAACCCGCCCCAGACGATGAGGCCGAGTACCGCGATCATGAACGCGTAGGTGGGGATGGCGAAGGCGGCGCCGGACTCGCGGATGCCGCGCAGGTTGACCACCGTAAGCAAGATCACGATGATGATGGCGATGGTGGGCTTGTGCTGGCCGACGAACGGGATCGTGGCGCCCACGTAGTCGACGCCGTTGGCCACCGAGACCGCGACGGTCAGCACGTAGTCGACCATGAGGGCGCTGGCCACCGTGAGCCCGGCGTTCTTGCCGAGATTGGTCGTCGCCACCTCGTAGTCGCCGCCGCCGCTGGGGTAGGCGTGCACGTTCTGCCGGTAGGAGGCCACGACCGTCATCATCACGACCACGACGGCCAGCGCGACCCAGGGGCTGTAGGCGTAGAAGGAGACGCCGGCCAGAGAGAGGATGACCAGGATCTCCTGAGGCGCGTACGCCACTGACGAGAGCGCGTCACTCGCGAAAACAGGGAGTGCGATCCGTTTGGGGAGGAGTTGCTCGTGAAGCTGCCCGCTACGCAGGGCGCGCCCCACGAGCAAGCGTTTGACAAGATCCGTTACCTTCGCCACGTAACGAGATGCTAGCCCCATACCCTGGTCCTAAACGCGTCGCTCCCCCCTGGGGCCATACTGTTGTCCAGTAAGAGGCCAGGCCGCGAAGATGCGGGGGGAAATGCATATAGTGATCATGGGATGTGGCCGGGTCGGATCGACCCTGGCCCACATCCTCGAAGACAGCGGCCATTCCGTCGCCATCATCGACCGCGACCCGCAGGCGTTCCGGCGGCTTCGCGCCGGGTTCCGCGGGCGGCGGGTAACGGGTGTGGGCTTCGATCGCGACGTGCTCACCGAGGCCGGCATCGAATCCGCCACCGCGTACGTCGCGGTCTCCAGCGGCGACAACTCCAACATCATCTCCGCCCGGGTGGCCCGCGAGACGTTCGGCGTCGACAACGTGGTGGCCCGCATCTACGACCCCCGCCGGGCCGAGGTCTACCAGCGGCTGGGCATCCCCACGGTGGCGACCGTACGCTGGACGGCCGACCAGATCCTGCGCCGCATCCTCCCCGAAGGCGCCGAGCCGCTCTGGCGCGACCCCACGGGCACCGTCGTCCTGGCCGAGGTCACCGTGCACACCTCCTGGATCGGCACCCGCGTCGTCGACCTCGAAGGGCGCGTCAAGGTCCGCATCGCCTTCATCAACCGCATGGGCGAGGCCCTGACCATCTCCGACGACACCGTGGTGCAGGAAGGCGACGTACTGCACGCCATCGCGGCGGAGAACGACATGGACCGGATCAACAAGGTGCTCGCCGCGGCACCGGAAGAGGACCACTGATGCGCGTCGCCATCGCCGGAGCGGGCGCCGTCGGCCGTTCGATCGCCTCCGAACTCCTCGAGAACGGCCACGAGGTCCTGCTCATCGACATCGACCCCCGCGCCATCAAGATCGACAGCGTGCCGCGGGCCGAATGGCTGCTCGCCGACGCCTGCGAAATCGCCTCCCTCGACGAGGCCGGCCTCAACAACTGCCACGTCGTCGTCGCCTCCTCCGGCGACGACAAGGTCAACCTCGTGGTGTCGCTGCTGGCCAAGACCGAGTACGGCGTGCCCCGCGTGGTGGCCCGCATCAACCACCCCAACAACGAGTGGCTCTTCAACGAGTCCTGGGGCGTCGACGTCGCCGTCTCCACCCCGCGCCTGCTGAGCGCGCTGGTCGAGGAGGCGGTCAGCGTCGGCGACCTCGTCCGCCTGATGACCTTCCGCCAGGGCCAGGCCAACCTCGTGGAGCTCACCCTGGCCGAGGACGCCCCGGTCGTGGGCCAGCGCGCCGGCTCCGTCCCCTGGCCCACCGACGCCGCCCTCGTGGCCATCCTGCGCGAGGGGCGGGTCCTGGTGCCCACGGCGGACGATCCTCTGGAGGCCGGGGACGAACTGCTGTTCGTGGCCAACCAGGAGGTGGAGCAGGAGCTCGCCCACCTGCTGTCCCAGCACTGAGGGCCCCCAGGGTCAGCCCCCGTTCAGGACGGGGTTGCCGCGCAGGCCGCCGTCCCCGCAGGCGACGACACGTACCGCGTCGGGTGGCGGCGATGCCGTCGAGCAGCGGCATCCTGACATCCAGCAGCGCCACGTCCGGCAGGTGCGCGCCGGCCGGCTCGACGACCTGCGCGCCGTCGCCGGCCTCGGCCACCACAGCGATGTCGGGCTCAGAGGAGAGCAGCGCCTTGAACCCGGCGCGGATCAGCGGCTGGTTGCTGCCTTCAATCGTCACCAACGGGGGAGATTCGTGCTGATCGCCATCCGTTACCGCTCCGTATGGGGCCGCCGTGGCTGAAGGGACCCCTCTCCCGCCTCGGCGAGGGGTCCCGACGCACTCACCAGACTGGGTAGCCCCAGCGAAAGACCGGGTAACCCCACGGGGAGACCGGGTAACCCCAGGGGCGGCCCATGGGGTTGCCGCAGACGGTCAGCTGCCCCAGCATGGGAACGCTCGTGGTGAGTACGTCCGTCATGCCCGGCACGCACGCGACCTTCGACAAGCGTTGATCGGCGGCGGCGGGACCGGCTGCCAACAGCAGGGCTGCGCCGGTCATGGCCAGGGCGGCGATGGTGCTTCTCAGCATGGGTATCCCCCCGATGCGATACGAGATGATCTTTCGCCGTCCTTCGTACCCAGCGTTGTGGATCAAGTTATCCAGGGAATGCTCTGGAGATCTTTACCGCTCAGAGGCCCCACGCCGTCCGCAGTTCGCCGAGCGCCTGGTGGAAGTCGGGGAAGGTTTTCTTGACGCATCCCGGGTCGTCCAGCGTGATGCCCGGCGTGCGCAGGCCCGTGACGCTGAACGACATCGCGATCCGGTGGTCGCCGTGGCAGGCGATGCCGGCGGGACGCGGGGTGGCCGGGTGAATCTCGATCCAGTCGCGGCCGGTGGTCACCGGGACGCCGAGGCGGCGCAGGTTCTCGGCGCAGGCCTCCAACCGGTCGCACTCCTTGACGCGGATGTTGTAGACGTCCTCGATCCGGACGGGGGCGTCGGCGAAGGGGGCGATGGCGGCGAGTGTGGGGACGGTGTCGGAAATATCGCGCATGTTCACTGTCAGGCCGCGCAACCGGCCGTTCCCGGTGAGGGTGATGGAGTCGGGGGCGAGGTCCACCGAGGCGCCCATACGTTCGAGAACCTCGGCGAAGCGCACATCCCCCTGCAGCGAACCCGACCCGAGCCCGGGAATGGTCACAGTCCGGCCGGTGAGCGCGGCGGCGGCGAGCGGGTAACTGGCCGTGGACGCGTCGGGCTCGATCGTGTAGTCGGCGGCCTGGTACGGCTGCGGCGGCACGACGAACGTGTCGCCCTCGCGGCCCACCTCCACCCCGAAGCGGCGCATCATCGCCAGCGTGATCTCCACATACGGGGCCGAGACCAGGTCCGTGACCGTGATCCGCAGGCCCTCATCGGTGAGGGGGCCGAGGAGCAGCAACGCGGTCAGGAACTGCGACGACAGCCCCGCGTCGAGCGTGATCTGGCCGCCTTTGATGCCGTTCGCCCTGATGGTGATCGGGTGGTGCCCCTCCTGCTCGTCGTGGCTCAGGTCGACGCCGAGGTCGCGCAGGGCGTTCGTGAGCGGGCCCAGCGGGCGGCGGCGCATCTGGGCGGAGGCGTCGAACCGGAAGACCCCCTCACCGGCAGCCGCGAGCGCGGGCAGGAACCGGGCGGTCGTGGCGCCGTCACGGCAGTAGACCTCGGCCTCGGCGGCCGGCGGCCCTTCAGGACGGCCCTCGATCGTCCAGTCCCGCGCACCGCGCTCCACACGGTAGCCCAGCGTGCGCAGCCCCTCGGCGAAGCCTTCCGAGTCGTCGGAGACGAGCGGACGGCGCAGCACCGTCACTCCCCGGGACGCGGCGGCCAGGAACAGGGCGCGGGCGGTGATGGACTTCGATCCTGGAACCTGCATAATGCTCACCGGCCAAGCTTAGGACCACCTGATGCTCCAGGCTCGGGCCGCATTCGCCGGCGTCAGACGGCCTTGGCGCCCCTCGCCAGCCACACCGGCACCACCAGCGCCAACAGCGACACCGTGGCGAGGGTCATCAGGGTGGTCAGCGTCCCGAGTCGCGTAACGTCACCCGCGAGATGGCCCATCAGCGGCAGCAGCACGACCAGCGTCCGGCGGCCGACGGGAGAGCGCAGCGCCAGCAACACGCCCACCCCGACGACGGCCAGCACCCACAACCTCATCACCTCAGGACCGGCGAGCAGGGAGGCGGACACGACCACCGTCCAGCCCAGCAGCCGCCGCGTCCCCAGCGGGCCTGGTCCGGGCGCGGGCGCGAACGTCAGCAGCAGGGCGCACAGACAGGCGGGCAGCATGGCCACCACGATGGCGCCGACGGACGTGGCACCGCTCGTGACAAGAAGCACGCCGTCCGCCTGGACGAGAAGAAAACCGTCCCGTTGACCGGCAACCGCGTCCACCGGCAAATCGCGCACGCGGTCGAACAGAATGAAGCCTCGAAACGCCATGAAAGCCCACGCGCAGACGGCCGCCGCCCTGGGGCGGCCCAGCCACGCCAGCAACGCGATCAGACCGTACGGCAGGACCCAGGCGCAGAATTCCAGCACCATCAGCGTGTCTCTCAGCAGGTACGAACCGCTGATGATCCTCTGGAGAGTCGACGCGGACGGCAAGCTCCAGCCGATCAAGAGCGCGATCGGCGTGATGAGGGCCGCGATGTTGACGGCGTCGCGCCAGTGGCCGAGGGACTCGCGGCCGGTGACGGCATGGCGCAGACGGATCGTCAGGGCGCCGCGCAGCAGGTCGAGCGTGTCGCGTACGGTCGGCCGGTCACGTCCGGGGGCGGATCCGGCGAGCAGGACCGCGACCATCTCCTCCTCGTGCCGCTCCCGATGCTCCTTCGGATAGCAGGCCAGCAGCCTGCGGTAACGCCGCTCCAACGGGGGCAGGTCGCGCTCCATAGGGGTCACGTGGTGCTCCCCTGGACTCGGACGACGTTCCCCGGGGATCGGGTGGCATTCGCCGGAGCGAGGGCTGATCGCAGGGCGGTGGTGAGGGCCGGGAGGATGCGGGCGCGTAGGCGGGAACCCGCTGTTTCCACGTTCCGCCGCAACCGTTCGACCTCCTCCGCCAGCCGCGCCTCCCCCTCGGATGTCAGCCGGTAGTACCGCCGCGCCCGCCCGTCGACGATCTCCTCGCGGTCGGCCGCTACCAGGCCCTCTCCCTGCAGTCGGTCCAGGGCCGCGTAGAGGGTCCCGGCACGTAGCCGCACCCGTTCGCCGGAGATCTGAAGAACGTCCGTGATGATGCCGTAGCCGTGCTGGGGCTCGGACGCCAGCGCGGTCAGGATCAGGAACGTGGGTTCCTGCATCGATCTAGGTTTCATGTCGCCGATATATATCGATGAATTGACTATCGGCGCAACCCGAATGGCAACAAAGCCCACCAATCGACGATCAGATCAGGGACGCGGATCGACAGAAGCGCAGCTCAGGCTGGGCGCGACGGCCAGACCGGAGCGCCGGTCCGGCCGAGGTGTCGGCCAGACCGGCGCATCAAGGGCGAAGGCCGGGTCGAGGGGAGATCAGGCCGGGGCGACCGGAGATTTGATGGGGGTGCGGCCTCGGCCGAGTACCCACAACATCGCGGCCAGGGCGGCCACCTGGAGTGGCCAGCCCATCGCGATCTTGGCGAACCCGAGCGCCGCCACCGCCTCGTCCCCCCCGCCGAACAGGTACACGGGCCCCTGCACCGCCACCCTGACCGCGCACGGCAGCATGAGCAGCCAGGTCAGGCGGGTGCAGAGCTTCACGATGCCGGGGTCCTTGTGCCAGCCGGTCGGGTCGCCGGTGACCGAGCCGATCAGGAAGCCCACGACGGGCCACCGGGTGACGATGGACAGGAGCATCGCCACCATGTAGGCGCCGTTGTACAGGATGCCGGGCAGGAAGTAGTCTTTCGCGTCGCCGGTGCGGCTGGCGAAGAACGCGCCGATCGCGATGCCGATCAGGCTGTTGATCACGAACTGTGGCGTGGACCGCTGCACGATCCGCACCACCAGCAGCACGACCGCCAGCGAGATGCTGATGATGAGAGACAGCTTCAGATCTTCTGTGAAGATCCACGACAGCGTGAACGCGATCGTCGGGACCGCGGCCTCGATGATGCCGCGCACACCTCCGAACGCCTTGGCGAGCTGGGCTCGCACCGCGGCCTCTACGGTGTCGTGGGCGGTCTCTTCCGCCTCAGCACTCACTGAATCAACTCCCTGGGCGCAGCTCGTAACGCGGATTGAACATCACCTTGCGCCCGTCCTGCACGCTGACCAGGCCCTCGGCCTTGACGGTGCGGCCGGGCTCGATGCCGGCGATCTTACGGCGGCCGAGCCACACCAGGTCGATCACGTCGGACCCGTCGTAGAGCTCGGCCTCGAGAGCGGGAGCTCCACCTCTTGGACGCAGTGTCACCGTACGTAGCGTACCCGCAACGCAGAAGCGTCGGCGTCCGCCACACGACACGATCGGTGTCGCACCGACCTCATCGGCGTCTTCGCGCAGCTCCTGGGCTTCGATCTCCGACTGGGGTGAGGCCAGCCGACTGAAGAAGCCCCGCAATCCCCCGCGTTTCGGAGGCTCTGCCGTACTCATGATGCATCAGCCTATGTGATGTCAGCCCTCAGCGAATCTCACTGATTTCAGGACCTCGTCTGAACGGGTTGAAACTCGGCCCCTCGTCGGTCTCGTCGGCCGCCTCGTTGGGGCGGCGCAGCGGGATCGGCTCTTCGCGGGCCATCGGCTCGTCGCCCCGGACGACCACGACGTCCTTGATGAACTCGACGAACGCCCCGTCCACGGCCTCGTCGAACGCGCCGCTGCCGGAGATCACCCCGAGCAGGAACCAGCGCGGCCCGTCGATGCCCAGATATCGGGCGGGCCGGACGTCGCCGTCGACCTTCATCTCGCCCGTCAGTTCGGTGCCGAACGGGCCTTCCCGCTCCTCCAGGTCTTTCGCCTGTGCCCGGATCTTGGTCTTGATCTCGTCCCACAGGCCCGTGCTGCGCGGTGCGGCCAGGGCCTGGAGCTGGAGCGAGTTCTCCTCGTACAGGACCACGACGCCGACGTGCTGGTCGCCGACCGAGGCCAGGCGCACGTCGAAGTCGGGGTTGTGCGGCAGCCGCAGGCCGCCGAGGTCGATCCTGTCGGTGTCGGGGTGGGGCTCGTCGGCGTCCCACGGGCCGGACTCTCGCTCGGGGGCCGCAGACTCCTGGTCGACCGCCTGCTCCGGCTGCTCACGACGACGACGTCGGAACACGTTCCTCACTCTCCTTGCTCACGGGGCCGCCATGCGGCCCGATGGTCATCGTCCTGTGGATCCGAATCCGTTCGCACCGCGCGTCGAGCCCGGCAGGCGTTCCACCTCGTGGAATGCCGCGCGCTCGACCCGCTGGACGACGAGTTGGGCGACACGGTCACCGCGCCGCAGCCGGAACGGCTCCTTGGCGTCGGTGTTGATCAGCGTCACCCTGATCTCGCCCCGGTATCCGGCGTCGACCGTGCCGGGCGCGTTGACCAGCGTGACGCCGTGCTTGGCCGCCAGGCCGGAACGCGGGTGCACGAAGGCGGCGTAGCCGTTGGGCAGGGCGATCGCCACGCCCGTGCCGATCACGGCCCGCTCTCCTGGCATCAGCTCGACGTCCTCGGCCGCGTGGAGGTCGGCGCCCGCGTCTCCCGGATGGGCGTAGGACGGCATCGGCAGCTCGGCGTCGAGCCGCTGGACGAGGACCTCCACGTCGCTCAAGGGTTCACCTCGTAGTCCTGGTGCTCTGCGGTGATGGCGGCCAGGTCTCCGTGTTCGGCGAAGTGCTCCATGTCCACCTCGATGAACAGCGCTGCCGCGCGCACGGCGACCGGTCCGTCGGGGGCGCTGATGCGCCCCTCAGCCTCAAGGTACGCCTTTCTGCCCGTGATGCCGTTGCACCAGGCGCGCAGGTGGAGTGTCGTGCCCACGGGAACGGGGAGAAGGTAGTCGGTCTCCAGCCGTCCTGTCACATAGGGCTTGTGCAACAGGTAGACGGACATTCCGATGACCTCGTCCATGGCGGCGGCCAGCACGCCGCCGTGCGCCAGCATGGGCGCGCCCTGGTGGGCCTCCCCCACGGTGAACTCGGCCTCGACGATCGCCCCGTCGGGCGTCCTGGCGGCCAGGTGCAGGCCGGTCGGGTGGTCGGCGCCGCAGCCGAAACAGCGGTGGTAGTGGGAGGCCAGGGTGGCGCCCGGCGGGGGCGCGTCCGGGTGCGCCGCGGGCGGGTGGGCGTCCGGCGGCGGAGTGGTGAGGGAGGAACGGGTCACGGGTGACGAGGTTACTCGGTGTCGTCGCGCCGGCTGTCGTCAGCGGGGCGGCTGCCCGCGGGCGAGAGCCGCTCGTCACTCCGGGGTTCGGGAATGTCACCTTGGGGCGCGTCGCCCTTGGCGGGCTCGGTGTCCTTCGGCGGGGGCGGCTCCCCCTCGCGGGAGACCCCCGCGTGGCCGGGCGGCGGCAGGGCTGGGCGTTCGTGTCTGAGTTCCGGCAGGGCACGGTAGATCACCGCCGCCACCGGCACGGCCACGGCGGCCCCCGCGATGCCCGCCAGGATGCCCCCGACGGACAGCACCAGGATGATCGCCAGCGGATGGAAGTTGAGCGCCCGCCCCACGATCAGCGGCTGCAACACGTGGTTTTCGAGTTGTTGTTCGACGATGAGGATGCCGAGGAAGATCAGCGCGTAGACGAGGCCCTTGGCGCCCAGTGTGACGAGGGTGGCGACCGTGCCGGCGAAGAAGATGCCGACGATGGGGATGAAGCTGGCGAAGAAGATGAGCACGGCCAGCGGCGCCCACAGCGGGACGCCCATGCCCGCCAGCACGATGCCCATGACCAGCCCGTGCACGGCGGCCACGGCCACGGTGCCCTGCACGTAGTGGGAGAGCGTGGTCCACGCGGCCCGCCCGGCGCGGTCGACCCTCGGCGCCACGCCGCCGAACGCCCGGAGGAACCACGCCCAGATGCGGTCGCCGTCCTTGAGCAGGAAGAACGTCACGAACAGCAGCAACACGATGGACGCGAGCACCTCGAAGGCCACCGCCCCCGCCGACAACAGGGTGCCGGTGATGGCCGTGCGCTGCGCGTTGACCATGGCGGCGATCTCGTCGACGTAGCCCGTGATCTGCGCCTCTTTGAGGTGCAGCGGGCCGGTGATGAGCCATTCCTGGACGGATCTGGCGGTCTGCTGGACCTGCGTGACCAGGTTGGGGAACTCTTCGCTGGCCCGCGCGCCGACCAGCCAGCCCGTGCCCGCCAGCACGGCCAGGGCCACGAGCATGGTGATCCACGTGGCGTAGATGGGGCGCATGCCCGCGCCGCGCAGGGCGTTGGTCAGCGGGAAGAGCAGCGCGGTCAGCAGGAGGGCGATCGCCACGGGCAGCGCCACGAACGTCAGGCGGGCGACGACCAGGGCGGAGAAGTAGACGACCACGCCGACGAGGATCAGGCACGCGGCCCACGCGGCCATCTTGGCCAGCACGGGTGGCACGAGCTTGATTGGGCGGTCGGGCAGCACGTGTTCAAGACTGGCACGTCCGGGCCCAGGATGCGCGCCGATATCCCCCACCCCGCTCTAAGCGTAACCGTTAATTGTCCCACATGCCCCACATGCCCCAAAAGTCGTGCCAAGACGGAAGGGCGCGACCGCTGCCGGGCAGTTCCCGCATCGTACGCATCGGCGAGAGGAACACCCACAGGAACGCCGGCTCGTCGACACCGGCTTCCTGCCCACCCAGCCCAGCCGTCCCGGAGCGCGCGGCTCCACCGAGATCCCCTACGGGGCCACCGGGTGTGCGCGAGAGCGCGATCCCGGGCGGCACGCGGCCGTCCTCGACGCGTTCCTGGAGGAGGTCAGGCTCGCCGGCGTCGAGCGGGGCGACTTCAGCACCGCGACGTGATCCGCGACACGTGAGCGGGACGCCCCGGCCTCAGCCCAGCTCGACCTCGACCTTCAGCGCCTCGCCCGGGTCGAGGACGAACTCCTCCACGTTGCCCGCGGCGCACAGATCGTCCTGGGCCCGCCGGACGAGCTCGATCTCGGGCCCGGTGACGGTCAGCCTGGAGACCTCGGCCCGCATCGACAGCTTGGCCTCCGACTTGGCCTTGCGCACCTGCCCGAGCACGTCGGAGGCGACGGCCAGCACCGCCGGGTCGCCCGTGCCGCGTTCCGCGGCGGGCCAGGGCGCGCGGTGGACCGAGCCCTCGCGCCACCACGACCACACCTCTTCTGTGACGAAGGGCAGGAACGGCGCGAACAGCCGCAGCAGCACGTCGAGCGCCTGCCGCAGCGCGGCGTGGGCCGAGGCGGCGGCGGGGCCGCTCTCGTAGGCGCGGGCCTTGACCAGTTCCAGGTAGTCGTCGCAGAACGCCCAGAAGAAGCGCTCCACGGCCTCGATGGCCCTGGTGTGGTCGTAGGCCTCGAACGCCTCCGTGGCCTCGCCTACGACGTCGGCCAGGGCCGCCAGCATCGACAGGTCGAGTGGCTCGGTGACGGCGCCGTCGCTCTCGGCGAGCCCGAGCACGAACTTGGAGGCGTTGAGGATCTTGATGGCCAGCCGCCGCCCGATCTTGAGCTGCCCGGCGTCGAACGCGGTGTCGACGCCGTAGCGCCCGTTGGCCGCCCAGTAGCGCACGGCGTCGGAGCCGTGCTGTTCCAGCAGGTCGAGCGGGGTGACGACGTTGCCCTTGGACTTGGACATCTTCTTGCGGTCGGGGTCGAGGATCCACCCGGAGATCGCGACGTCGCTCCACGGCAGCCCGCCGAACTCGTAGTGGGAGCGGACCACGGTCGAGAACAGCCAGGTGCGGATGATCTCGTGGGCCTGCGAGCGCAGGTCGGCGGGGAAGACGCGCTGGAAGAGGTCGTCGTCGCGGCCCCAGCGGCCGGCGATCTGCGGGGTCAGCGACGAGGTCGCCCAGGTGTCCATGACGTCGGGGTCGGCCATGAACCCGCCGGGCACGCCCCGCTGCTCCTCGGTGTAGCCGGGCGGCACGTCGGATGACGGGTCGACGGGCAGCGCGTCTTCCGGGGGCACGATCGGCGCGTCGTGGACGGGCTGCCCCGACTCGTCGATCGGGTACCACACGGGGAACGGCACGCCGAAGAAGCGCTGCCGCGAGATCAGCCAGTCGCTGGTGAGCCCCTCGACCCAGTTGTCGTAGCGGACCCGCATGTGCGGCGGGTGCCAGCTCAGCTCGCGCCCTCGGGCCAGCAGCCGCTCACGCAGTCCGGCCTCGCGGCCGCCGTTGCGGATGTACCACTGGCGCGTGGTGACGATCTCAAGGGGCTTGTCGCCTTTTTCATAGAATTTCACCGTGCGCTGCACCGGCCGGGGGTCGCCGTCGAGATCACCCGCCTCGCGCAGCAACTCCACGATCCGCTCCCGCGCGCTGTGCACGGTCTTGCCCGCCAGCTCCTTGTACGGCTCGGGCTCGACGCCCTCCGGCGGCTCGGCCAGCAGCCTGCCGTCCCAGCCGAGGATCGGCCGGGTCGGCAGGTGCAGCTCGCGCCACCAGGTGACGTCGGTGACGTCGCCGAACGTGCAGATCATCGCGATGCCCGACCCCTTGTCGGGCTCGGCCAGCCGGTGGGGCAGGATCGGCACCTCGACCCCGAACAGCGGCGTCAGCGCGGAGGTGCCGAACAGCGGCTGGTAGCGCTCGTCGTCGGGGTGGGCGACCAGCGCCACGCACGCCGGGATCAGCTCGGGCCTGGTCGTCTCGATCCAGATCGGGCCCTTCTCGCCGTAGAAGGAGATCCGGTGGAAGGCGCCCGGCCACTCCCGGTCTTCCAGCTCGGCCTGCGCGACCGCGGTGCGGTAGGTGACGTCCCACAGCGTGGGGGCCTCGGCGAGGTAGGCCTCGCCGCGCGCCAGGTTGCGCAGGAACGCCCGCTGCGAGACCTCCTGCGCCTCGTCGCTGATCGTGGTGTAGAGCATCGACCAGTCGACCGACAGCCCGACCCGCCGCCACACCTCCTCGAACGCCTGCTCGTCGAGGGCGGTCAGCTTGTGGCACAGCTCCACGAAGTTGCGCCGCGAGACGGACACCTCGCGTTTGCCCGGCTTGTCCGGTGGAACGAAGGAGGGGTCATAGGGCAGGGAGGGGTCGCAGCGCACGCCGTAGACGTTCTGCACCCGCCGCTCGGTGGGCAGGCCGTTGTCGTCCCAGCCGATGGGGTAGAAGACCGACTTGCCGATCATCCGCTGGTAGCGGGCCATGATATCGGTGTGGGTGTAGGAGAAGACGTGACCGACGTGCAGCGAACCGGACACGGTCGGCGGCGGCGTGTCGATGGAGTAGACCTGCTCGCGCGGCCTGGACCGGTCGAAACGGTAGGTGCCCTCGGCGTCCCAGCGAGCTACCCATACCTTCTCCAAGCCATCAAGGGTCGGCTTTTCCGGCATGGACGCATGGCGTAGTCGCTGCTGAGTCATGACTCCATATGGTAGGGCTTCACCGGCTCGGCCAGCGGTAGAGACTAGTGTTCGTTACAAAGGGGAAGGGAGATCGAAATGGCTGAGGACAAGCCCGATGTCGCCTGGCGTGTCATCGGCGGCTTGGTGGGTCTGGCGACCGGGTGGGCGGCCAGGAAGGTCCTCGGGTTCGTCTGGGTGAAGGCGACCGGCAAGGAGGCGCCGGTCGACCCCGAGTCGCCCGAGGTCACCATGGGCGAGGCGATCGGTTACGCCGTGCTCATGGGCGTGGGCATGTCGGTGGCCCAGATCGTGGTCAACCGGACCGCCAAGAAGCGCTACGACGCGTGGAAGTCTGTGAAGTCGGTGACTCCAGGGCAGTGAGGAACTCGTTGGCCCAGCGGTCCACGTCGTAGGTGGCCACCCGGCGCCGCATGGTGCGCATGCGCCGGGCCAGCTCGTGCGGCGTGGCCCGCATCGCGGCCAGCATCTGCCGCTTGACGTCCTCGACGTCGTACGGGTTGACCAGATGGGCCTGGCGCAGCTCGTCGGCCGCCCCGGCGAACTCGCTGAGCACCAGCGCCCCGTGCAGGTCGTGGTGGCAGGAGACGTACTCCTTGGCGACCAGGTTCATGCCGTCGCGCAGCGGCGTCACCACCATCACGTCGGCGGCCAGATACAGGGCCGCCAGTTCCTCGTGGTCATACGACTGGTGGAAGTAGTGAACCGGCTGGTAGCCGAGCTGCGCGTGCTCGCCGTTGATCCGGCCGACCTGCAGCTCGATGTCGTCGCGCAGCCGCCGGTACTCGTCCACCCGTTCCCTGCTGGGCGTGGCGATCTGCACGAAGACCGCCTCGTTCGGCTGCAGCCGCCCGTCCTTGAGCAGTTCGCCGAACGCCTCCAGCCGCTGCCCGATCCCCTTGGTGTAGTCGAGCCGGTCGACGCCCAGCAGCACGTGCTCGGGGTCGCCGATCTCCAGCCTGATCTCCTTGGCGCGGGCCACGATGTGCGGCTCGCGCACCATCGCGTCGAGCTGGCCGAAGTCCACGGAGATCGGGAAGGCCTGGGTGGTGACGACGCGGTCGTCGAGGAAGATCTCGTTCCCCTTGTACGGCAGCCCGAGCAGCCTGCGGCACAACCTGCGGAAGTTGGAGGCCCCGCCGGGGAGCTGGAAGCCCACCAGATCGGCCCCGAGCAGCCCTTCGACCAGGTCCTTGCGCCACGGCAGCCGCCAGAACAGCTCGGTCGGCGGGAAAGGGATGTGCAGGAAGAACCCGATGCGCAGGTCGGGCCGGAGCCTGCGCAGCATCGCGGGCACGAGCTGGAGCTGGTAGTCCTGCACCCAGACGACCGCGCCCTCCTCCGCGGCCTCGGCGGCGGCGTTGGCGAAGCGCTCGTTGACCTCCCGGTAGGTCTCCCACATGGCCCGGTCGAACACCGGCGGCGCCACCACGTCGTGGTAAAGGGGCCACAGTGTGGCGTTGGAGAAGCCCTCGTAGTAGAGCTCCACCTCGCGGGCCGACAGCGGGATGGGGATGAGGTTCATCCCGCCCTGCTCGAACGGTTCCAGTTTCTCGTCGGCCGCGCCGTGCCAGCCGGCCCAGGCTCCGTGGCGGCGCTGCATCACCGGCGCGATCGCGGTGACGAGCCCGCCGGGGCTCCTGCGCCATGAGGCCGTTCCGTCAGGCTCGATCGTCCGGTCCACCGGCAACCGGTTGGCGACGATCAGAAACGAACTACGGCCAGCCAACGAGTCCTCCTATGGGGTTGTTCGTGCAGGAGAGCCGCCGATCGCGCGACTCACGGCGGACGCCACCGACTCAGGCCCCGCATGGGGGATGATCGCGGCGATATAGGAATCGGGCCTGATGAGCCATGCCTCATCCGGCCCTGCGCCGAGCCTCTCAGCGAGCGAGCCAGTCCCATCGATCTCCGCGAGCCCGCGTACGGCGAGCGGCGCCGTAATGACCTTGCCCAAGACCTGCACAAACAAACTCGAATCGCACATATCGCCCAGAAGAACCAGAAAACCGTCACGACAGAACTCCCGCAATCGGCCCTCCGAAAGTGCCATGTCAGGCAGGATCACGCCGGGCGCGGGCACGCACAGCGCCCCCTTGGGCGGCCTGCCACGGAAGGGCCGCTCCGGCTCGGGCGTGGTCAGCGGAGAGTCCACGTACCAGAACGGCTCGGCGAACCGTCCCGAGTCGATCTGCTCGGCCGGACCGCCCTCCAGCACGGCCCGGCGGCGCGTCCGCTCCTCCACGGTCCTGGGCGCCAGGAAGCGCATGGTGGCGGCGGTGACCTCCAGGTTCTCCCGCGCGGCCGCGTGCCGCTCGCTGTGGTAGCTCTCCAGCAGCCCCTCTCCGGCCCAGCCGTTGAGCACGAAGGCCAGCTTCCAGGCCGCGTTCTCGGCGTCGGGCACGCCGGAGTTGAGCCCGCGCGCGCCGAACGGGGCCACCAGGTGGGCGCAGTCGCCCGCCAGCAGGACCCGGCCGACACGCATGCGGGAGACGATGCGGGAGTGGAAGCGGTACGTGCTGTGCCAGAGCAGCTCGTACGGCCGATCCCCAATGATTTGCCGGATTTTTCGCGAAATATCGATATCTGTTGGGATGTAGTCCGGCGCTATCTGCCAGTCGATCCTGAACGTCCCGCCGGGGCACGGATGGATGAGCACCTGCCTGCCGGGGTTCCAGACAGGGTCGAAGTAGAAACGGCGCTCGTTCTCCCAGCCGGGCAGATCAGCCCTGATGTCGCAGATCAGGAACTGGTCGTCGAAGGTCTCCCCGTCGAAGGCGACGCCCAGCGAGCCGCGCACCGCAGGGGCCCTGGCCCCCGCGCAGGCCACCACGTAGGACGCGCGCAGCAGCCGCTGACCGCAGTGGACCGTCACGCCGGAGGCGTCCTGGGTCAAGCCGGTGACCTCGTGGTTCCAGCGCACCTCGATGAGCGGCTGGGCGGCGATGGCGGCGTCCAGGATCTGCTCGGTGCGGGTCTGGGAGAGGTTCACGCACGGCGGCAGCGGCCCCTCTCGCTCGAACGACCAGGTCAGCAGCTCGCGGTCGCGGTAGTACGTGCGCGCGGTGGTCCAGGCCACCCCTTCCTCGGCCACCCCGGCCGCCCCCGCCGCGGCCCAGATGTCGAGGACGTCGCGCTGCTGGCAGATGGACTTCGACCCGGCGGGCTCCCGCCCGGCGCGCTGGTCGAGCACCAGCACCTGGACGCCCCAGCGGGCCAGCAGCAGCGCGGCGCTCTGCCCGACGGGCCCCGCACCGATGACGACGACCTGCGCCTCTGGGTTCATGGCTGGAGCTGATCCCACACTTCGCGGTCGCGTTCGGCCGTCCAGATACGCGGCCGCTCGACGCCGTGCAGCTCGTCCCAGAGCCTGGAGACGTTGAACGGCAGGCAGTGCTCGAAGATGGGCCAGGAGCCGTATCGGGGCGCCAGCGCCCGGTGCGTGCGCTCGAAGGCCTCCTTGAGCGAGCCCGCCGCGCCGACCTCGCGCAGCATCACCGTCAGGAAGTCGCGGGTCTGGGCGATCGCGGCGGCCACGCCCTCCTTGCCGCGCGCCACCGCGCCCCTGCCGCCGACCAGCGTCTCCGCCCCGAGCGCGGCCACCCGATCGAGGGTCGCCGACGACCATTCGCGGTGGAAGGCGTCGCCGGTGTAGAGGGCGGCCTGCGACTCGACCAGGTCGCCCGCGAACATGATCCGCTGGCGTGGCAGCCAGGCCACCAGGTCGCCCTCGGTGTGGCCCCGGCCGCAGTACCGCAGCACCAGCTCGCCCCTGTCGCCGCCCAGATGGATGGTGAGCCTGTCGCCGAACGTCACCGTCGGCCACGTCAGGCCCGGGATCGAGCCGGGGTCCTTGAACAGGCGGGGCATCCTGGCGTACTCGCTGGCCCAGTCCTGCTCGCCGCGCTCGGCGATCAGCTCGCGGGTCTTCTCGTGCGCCACGATCATCCGCGCGCCGAACGCCGAGGCGCCCAGCACCCTGACGGCGTGGTAGTGCGACAACACGAGGTATCTGATGGGTTTGTCGGTGTGCTCGCGGAGCCGGGCGAGCCACTCTCGGGCGGCCACGGGCGTCGCCAGGGCCTCGAAGCAGACCAGGAAGTCCTCGCCCTCGATCGCGCCCACGTTGGGGTCGCCCTCGGCCGTGAGCGCGTACACGCCCTCCGCCAGCACCTCCAGCACCTGCTGCTTGTCATCGAGGTCCGCCGACGAGGCGAACGGTCTGGCCATCGCTCCTCCTCCGCTCAGGCGTCGAAGTCGACCCGCACCTCTGGCGTCGCCGGACGACTCTGACACGCCAGGACATACCCCGCCGCCAGCTCTTCCCGCTCCAGCGCGTAGTTCTGCTCCATGCCCACCTCGCCGCTGATCAGGCGCACCCGGCAGGTGCCGCAGACGCCGCCCCTGCAGGCGTAGGGCGCGTCGGAGCGCACCCGCAGCGCGGCGGCCAGCACGCTCTCGCCGCCGCGCATCGCGACCTCGCTGGTGCGCCCGTCGAGGGTGAACGTCAGCGCCGTCCCCCCGGAAGTGGGGGCGGCTGGGCGCGGCTCGCCCGCGTAGAACAGTTCGTAGTGCACGCGCCCCGGCTCGATGCCGCGCAGCGCCGCGCGGGCCGACTCGACCAGGCCGATCGGCCCGCACAGGTAGTAGTGGTCGGCCTCTCCCATGACCGGCAGCAGCCTGGCGGCGTCGATGCGGCCCGAGGCGATCGGGGCCTCCTGCGGCTCCCTGCTCAGGACGTGGAGCAGGTTGAGCCGGGGCCCGTAGCGGTCCTTGAGGTCGGCCAGCTCCTCGGCGAACATCACCTCGCGGGCCGTCCTGTTGCCGTAGACGAGGGAGAAGCGGCTCTTCGGCTCCGCCGCCAGGGTGGTGGCCAGCAGGGACAGGACCGGGGTGATGCCGCTGCCCGCGACGACGGCCAGGTGGTGGCGGGCCGCGTCGGGGCGCAGCGGGGTGTGGAAGCGGCCGAGCGGCGGCATGGCCTCGATCACGTCGCCCGGCCCGAGCCGGTCGTTGGCGTACTCGCTGAAGGCCCCTCCCGGCAGCCGCTTGACGCCGATCCTGAGCGGGCCGCCGGCGGGCGAGCAGATCGAGTAGCTGCGCCGCACCTCCTCGCCCTGCGGACGGGCGCGGACGGTCAGGTGCTGGCCCTGGACGAACGGCAGCCGCTCGGCGAACGTCACGGCCACGGCGTCGTCGGTGAGCCGATCCACGGCGGCGACCGTCAGCGGGCGGAAGCGGCTCACGCTCAGATCTCCTTGACGTGGTCGAAAGGCTCCAGGCAGTCGCGGCAGACGTAGTGGGCCTTGCAGGCCGTGGAGGAGTAGCGGCTGACCAGGCGGGTCCTGGGCGAGCCGCAGCGGGGGCAGCGGACGGTCAGCGCCACCATCACCGCGCGGCCGGGCGGCGAGATGCCGTGCTCGCGCAGCTTGCGCCTGCCCTCCTCGGTGATCCAGTCGGTGGTCCACGGCGGGGACAGGACGGTCGTGATCGTGACGCCGGGCAGCGCGCGCCGCAGGTCGTCGCGGATGGCGTCCATGGCGGGGCAGCCCGAGTACGTCGGCGTGATCAGCACTTCGATGCCGCCGTCCGGTGTGTGCCGGACGTCCCTGAGGATGCCGAGGTCGCCGAGCGTGACCACGGGCAGCTCGGGGTCGGGGATCGCGGCCGCGACCGCCCTTGCCCGCTCGACCGGCTCTGTCACCAGGACGCCCCGAGGTGCTCGCGGTGCAGGCTCTGCAGTTCGCGCAGCAGCTCGGTCAGGTGCTCGGTGTGCTCTCCTCTGCGCCCGCCGGAACGTTGCGGCGCGTTGGCGGGCACGGCCAGCCCGGCCGTGTCCAGCGCCCGGCTCACGTGCGCCGCCCACGGCTCGCGCAGCTCCGGCCGGCCCTCGAAGAGCTCGTCGGTGAACGGCCACAGCGTCTCCAGGGCCTTCGCCATGCGCCGGTGGCTCTCCTCGGTGCCCCGGCCCAGCCGCACGGTCCACAGGGCCGCGTAGTCGCGGTGGTAGGCCAGCTCCTTGACGCCCTTGGCGGCCACCTCGTCGCCCGGGTGGCTGGTGTAGAGGGCGTGCAGGAAGGCCGTGTAGAGCAGGTGGCGGACGACGGTATGGGCGAAGTCGCCGTTCGGCTGCTCGACCAGCAGGCAGTTGCGGAAACCCTCCGGGTCGCGCAGGTAGGCCAGTTCGTCCTCGTCGCCTGCCCTGGACAGCAGGGCGCGGGCCTGGCCGAGGAGATCGAGGCTGAGGTTGGCCAGCGCGATATCCTCCTCCAGCGTCGGCGCCCTGGTGACCCATTCGGCCAGGCGCTGGGACAGCACCAGGCAGTCGTCGCCGATCTCCAGCGCCTCGATCACAGATGCTTCACCCCTTCGGGCAGGTCGTAGAAGGTGGGGTGCCGGTAGGGCTTGTCGGCGGCCGGGTCGAAGAAGGCGTCCTTCTCGTCCGGCGAGGAGGCGGTGATCTGCGCCGCGGGGACCACCCAGATGCTGACGCCCTCCTGGCGGCGGGTGAACAGGTCGCGGGCGTGGCGCAGGGCCAGCTCGGCGTCGGGGGCGTGCAGGCTGCCGGCGTGGACGTGGGACAGCCCGCGCCTGGGCCGGACGAACACTTCCCACAAGATCATGAGATTTCCCCTTGTTTGCGGCGTGCGTAGGCCGCCGCCGCCTCACGTACCCAGGCCCCTTCCTCGTGGGCGTTGCGGCGGTGGGCCAGGCGCTCGGCGTTGCAGGGGCCGTCGCCCGCCAGCACCCGCCGGAACTCCGACCAGTCGATCTCGCCGTGGTCGTAGTGGCCGCGTTCGGCGTTCCAGCGCAGCTCCGGATCGGGCAGGCGCAGGCCGAGGACCTCCGACTGGGGCACGAGCATGTCGATGAAGCGCTGGCGCAGCTCGTCGTTGGAGTGCCGCTTGATCTTCCAGGCCATCGACTGCGCCGAGTGGGTGGACTCCTCGTCCGGCGGCCCGAACATCATCAGCGACGGCCAGTACCAGCGCTCCACCGCCTCCTGGGCCATGCGGTGCTGGGCCGGGGTGCCGTGGGCGAGGGTGTGCAGCAGCTCGAAGCCCTGGCGCTGGTGGAAGCTCTCCTCCTTGCAGATGCGGACCATGGCCCTGGCGTACGGTCCGTAGGAGCAGCGGCACAGCGGAACCTGGTTGACGATGGCCGCGCCGTCCACGAGCCAGCCGATCGCGCCGACGTCGGCCCAGGTCGGCGTGGGGTAGTTGAAGATCGAGGAATAGCGCTGGCGGCCCTCGTGCAGCGCGTCGAGCAGGTCGTCCCGATCGACGCCGAGGGTCTCGGCCGCGCCGTAGAGGTAGAGGCCGTGACCGGCCTCGTCCTGCACCTTGGCCAGCAGGATCGCCTTGCGTTTCAGGCTCGGCGCCCGGGTGATCCAGCGGCCTTCCGGCTGCATGCCGATGATCTCGGAGTGGGCGTGCTGGGCGATCTGCCTGACCAGCGTCCTGCGGTAGGCGTCGGGCATGCGATCGCGCGGCTCGATGCGTTCGTCGGCGGCTATGAGCTCGTCGAATCGGGTCACCACTCGTAGAACCCCTTCCCGCTCTTGCGTCCCAGCTCCCCCGCGGCGACCTTGTCGCGCAGCAGCTTCGGCGGCTCGAACCGGGGGCCGAGCCTGGCGTGCAGGTATTCGGCGATGGCCAGCCGCACGTCGAGCCCGACCAGGTCACCCAGTTTCAGCGGCCCCATCGGGTGGCCGTAGCCGAGCGCCATGGCGGTGTCGATGTCCTCGGCCGAGGCCACGCCCTCCTCGACCATGCGGATGGCCTCCAGCCCGAGCAGCACGCCCAGCCGGCTGGTGGCGAACCCGGGCGAGTCGTTGACCACCACGCTCGTCTTGCCGACGTGCTCGACGCACTCCTTGGCCCGCTCCAGCACGCCGGCGGGGGTCGAGTCGGTGACCACGATCTCGACCAGGCGCTGGACGGGGACGGGGTTGAAGAAGTGCAGGCCGATGAGGCGTTCGGGGCGGCCCAGCGCGGCGGCCAGCTCGGCGATGGACAGCGAGCTGGTGTTGGTGGCAAGCACGGCGCCCGCATCGATGGCCGACTCGGCCTCGGCCAGCACCTCGGCCTTGAGCCCCGCGTCCTCGGGCACCGCCTCGATCACCAGCTCGGCGTCCGGCGGCACCTCGGCCATGGTGAGCCTGGACAGGGCCTCGTCCCTGCGGGCCGCGCCCTTGGACTCGGCGATGGCCAGGCCCTCGGCGATCCGCCGGCGCGCCGCGTCGGCCTGCGGCTCCTGGACGGTGACCGTATCGCCCTTGACCAGGAAGATCTGCGCGATGCCCGCGCCCATGCGCCCTCCGCCGATGACCGCCACTCTCACGATCGCCTCCTACCCTCGGGGCCTCGGTTAGGCCGGTCTCCTGGACTGGACCAGGTGGAATCGGCCGGCCACGTAGCCGGGGTCGGTCAGCGAGGCCGTGGCCGCCGGGTTGGCGCCGCTGCCGTGGTAGTCGCTGAAGGCGGCCGACTGGTTGACGAAGACGCCGCCGGTCAGGTTGCACGACAGGTTGACGCCCGCGTCGATGGCCGCCCGTTCTGCCTGGTCGAGCACGTCCGCGGAGGTGGAGTAGGCGGAGGCGGTCAGCGCGCCCCTGGCCTTGATCGTGCGGCGCAGCACGTCGAGGCTCTCCTCGGTCGAGCTCGTGGGGATGACGAACGAGATCGGCCCGAAGTGCTCGTGCCCGTACACCTCCGGTTTCGCGGCGTCCACGCGGACGATCACCGGCGTCCTGACCACCGCGCCCGGGAAGGCCGGGTGCTTGATCGCGCGCGAGTCCAGCACCACGTCTCCGAGCGTGGGCGCGGCCTCCACCCGGGCCAGCACGTCGGGGTTGACGATCGCGCCGGTCAGCTCGACCGCGCGGGCGTCGTCGCCGAGCAGCCTGCCCACGGCGGCGGCGATCCCCTCGGCGACCTCGTCGAAGCTCTTGTGGCCCTCGTCGGTGTCGATGCCGGCGGCCGGGACGAGGATGTTCTGCGGCGCGGTGCACATCTGGCCGCTGTAGAGCGACAACGAGAAGGCCAGGTTGCCCAGCATGCCGCGCCAGGAGTCGGTGGAGTCGATCACGATGGTGTTGACGCCGGCCTTCTCGGTGTGGACGAGCGCCTGGGTGGCGTTCTTCTCCAGCCAGTCGCCGAACTCCGTCGAGCCGGTGAAGTCGACGATGCGGACGGCGGGGTGGGTGGCGAGGGTCTTGGCCAGCCCTGTGCCCTCTTCCACGGCCAGGCTGACCAGCGCGGGGTCGAACCCGGCCTCGGCCAGCACCTCGCGGGCGATCTGGACGGTGATCGCCAGCGGCAGCACGGCGCGCGGGTGCGGCTTGACGATCACGGGGTTGCCGGTGACCAGCGAGGCGAACAGCCCCGGGTAGGCGTTCCAGGTGGGGAAGGTGTTGCAGCCGATGACGAGGGCGACGCCTCTGGGCACGACGGTGAAGCGCTTGTCCATGACCAGCGCCTCGCCCTTGGCCGGCTTCTCCCAGCGGGCCTGCGCGGCCGAGGAGGTCATGGCGGCGTAGCCGTAGGCGATGGCCTCCAGCGCGCGGTCCTGCGCGTGCGGCCCGCCGGCCTGGAAGGCCATCACGAACGCCTGCCCGGTGGTGTGCTGCACCGCGCCCGCCAGCTCGAAGCTGCGCTGGTTGATCCGGTTGACGATCTCGACGCAGGTCAGCGCGCGGGTCTCGGGACCGGCGTCGCGCCAGGCGGGCAGCGCGGCTTCGGCGGCGGCGATGAGCTCGTCCACCTGCGGCTGCGGGTAGGTGACGCCGAGATCGATGCCGAACGGCGAGCGTTCGGCGCCGATCCAGGCCCCGGTGCCCGGCTGGTCGAGGGGGAACGGTTTGCCGAGGTGGGCCTCGAACGCCTCCTTGCCCCGCTCGGCCGCTCCCTCGCCGTAGACGCGCGGGCTCGGAGACTCTGGGTAGGCGCTCCAGTATCCCCGCCCCGCGATGGCGGAAAGGGCTTTCTCAAGGGTCTCGCGGTGCTGTTCGAACATGTTGTCACCCTCTTGACAGGGATAGGCCAGACGGTGAATTGTTTACCGAACATTCGGTCAGTTGACAAGGGAGACTTGCGTTGGAGAGCGCACGTCGCATGCTGGACGCCGACCGGGCCTCCGCGGCTCTGGGGATCGAGCTGCTGGAGCTGGGCGAGGGCAGAGCGGCGTGTCGCATGACGGTGACCGGTCACATGATCAACGGGCATGACCTCTGCCACGGCGGTTACGTGTTCCTGCTGGCCGACACGGCCTTCGCCTGCGCCTGCAACAGCCACGGCCCCGTGACGGTGGCGGCCGGCGCCGAGATCACGTTCGTCTCCCCCGCCCGCGAAGGCGACGTCCTGGTGGCCGAGGCGAGCGAACGTACGCGCTACGGCCGCAGCGGCATCTACGACATCACGGTCCGCAAACCCGACGGTCAGGTGGTCGCGGAGTTCCGCGGCAGGAGCCGGGAGCTGAGATGAAACTCGCCGACCCCCCGATGCCGGACGAGCTCGACCCCGTCGAGCGGGTGTCCCGCGACGAACTCATGGCGCTCCAGCTCGAACGGCTGCGCTGGACGCTCGCCCACGCCTACCAGAATGTCCCGCTTTATCGGCGTAAGTTCGACGCGGCGGGCGTGCACCCGAGCGACTGCGAAGAGCTCGGCGACCTGGCGAAGTTCCCCTTCACTACCAAGCAGGACCTGCGCGAGTCCTACCCGTTCGGCATGTTCGCGATCCCCCGCGAGCGGGTGGTCAGGATCCACGCCTCCAGCGGCACCACCGGCCGGCCGACCGTGGTCGGCTACAGCAGCAAGGACATCGACGTCTGGGCCGAGGTCATGGCCCGCTCGATCCGCGCGTCCGGCGGGCGTCCCGGCGACATCGTGCACGTGGCCTACGGCTACGGCCTGTTCACCGGCGGGCTGGGCGCCCACTACGGGGCCGAGCGGCTGGGTTGCACCGTCGTGCCGGTCTCCGGGGGCATGACGCCCCGTCAGGTTCGGCTCATCGCCGACTTCAGGCCCGACATCATCATGGTGACGCCGTCGTACATGCTGGCCCTGCTGGACGAGTTCGCGGCTGCGGGCCTGGACCCGCGGGCCTCGTCGCTGCGCATCGGGATCTTCGGCGCCGAGCCGTGGACCGAGCGCATGCGCGAGGAGATCGAGGGCCGCTTCGACCTGCACGCCGTGGACATCTACGGCCTGTCGGAGGTGATGGGGCCAGGCGTGGCCAACGAGTGCGTGGAGAGCAAGGACGGCCTGCACATCTGGGAGGACCACTTCTACCCGGAGACCGTCGATCCCTTCACCGGCGAACCTGCCGATTCGGGCGAACTGGTCTTCACCAGCCTCACCAAGGAGGCCATGCCGATCGTGCGCTACCGCACCCGCGACCTGACCACGCTGCTGCCCGGCACCGCCAGGCCGGCGTTCCGGCGCATGGCCAAGGTCACCGGTCGCACCGACGACATGATCATCCTGCGTGGCGTGAACCTGTTCCCGACCCAGATCGAGGAGCTCGTACTGCGTACCGAGGGCCTGTCGCCGCACTTCCAGCTCCATCTGACCCGCCCGGGGCGGCTCGATGTGATGACCGTCAAGGTCGAGGCCCGGCCGGGGTTAACAGAGGGGCGGGCGGAGGCGGGTCAGGCGCTGCGCCGGGCGGTCAAAGACACCGTCGGAGTCAGCGTGGAGGTCGAGGTCGTGGACCCTGAGACGCTGGAGCGGTCGGTGGGGAAGCTGAAAAGAGTCATCGACAAGCGGGATAATTAGCAATATGGCCACCCCAACTCCCACACGTCCCCGCAAACGCGGACATGATCCCGAGTCGGTGCTCTCCATCGCCGTGGAGGTCTTCAACGCGCGCGGCTACGACGGGACCAGCATGGAGGACCTGGCCAGGGCGCTCGGCGTCACCAAGTCGGCGATCTACTACCACGTGCCGGGCAAGGAACAACTGCTCGCGCGGGCGCTCGACCGGGCGCTCGACGGGCTGTTCGAGATGGTCGCCGACGAGCGCGCCACCTCGGGGCCCGCGATCGACCGGCTGGAGTGGGTGCTGCGGCGCAGCGTGCGGATCCTCATCGACCGCCTGCCGTACGTGACGCTGCTGCTTCGGGTGCGTGGCAACAGCCAGACCGAGCAGGCGGCGCTGGAGCGGCGGAGGGAGTTCGACCGGTTCGTCGCCCGGCTGGTCAAGGAGGCGGCGGCCGACGGCAGCATCCGGCCGGACGTCGATCCCGCGCTGATGACGCGGCTGCTGTTCGGGACCGTGAACTCGATCACCGAGTGGTATCAGCCCACCCGTGGCGCGTCCGCGGACGACCTGGCCGACGCGCTGCTCAAGATGACCTTCGACGGGCTACGGATCTAACTCGTCGCGGTGGCGGGGCTCGATCGGATCGCGCCGATCGTCGCGGGGCAGCTTCACCCGCAGGTCGTTCCGCACGGCCTCGCCGAGCTTCTTGGTCGCCATCCTGTTGAGCGCGCCGCCCGCGACCGCTCCGGTGAGGAACGGACCGAACGTGGTCAGATGGCGACCGAGCGTGCGCATGAGCCGGTTACGCAGGGCCGTCTTGGTGGCCGCGCCGAGCGCGAGCGAAACGGAGGCGGGGGCGAGGGGGTCGATCCCGCGTTGTTTCGCCCAGGCGGCCGTGAAGGCGATCGCGCGCTGGGCACCCGAGCCCTCGACGCGTACGCCGTAGACCTCATGCAGCTCGGCCAGGAGCTTGACCTCGATGGCGGCCACCACGATGGTCTCGGCGACGAGCTGCGCGGGCGCGGAGAGCAGGAGGGGCGGCGCAGCGAACTCGGCCGCCGCCAGCGCTCCGCCGATGGCGCCCACCGTCATCGTGGCCTTCTGGGCGGTGCGCACCAGGTCGTCGGCGAGCTCCTCACCGGTCAGGCCGTGATGATGCTCGGCGAGGGTGTGCAGATCCCTGATCGGGATGCGGGGCGCGATGTTGAGGAAGACGTCGGCCAGCCAGCGCCCTCGGCCCACGCCGGTGGCGCGCGCCTTCCTGGCTCCGGCGGACAGTGCTTGGGCGAGTCGGCCGAGCAGCCTGCGCCGCTCGGCCGGCTCCAGCTCGCCTGGCGCGGCGAGCCTGCCAACGAGCTCGCCGACCTCGTTTCGGGGGTCGGCGATCTCACTACCTGGTTGACGATCTTTCTCTGGTACGGCCACGCGGATGCCTCCTTATCAGGCGGCGCACTCCCGGCAAACCTGCTGGCCGTTCTTCTCGGAGGCCAGCTGGCTACGGTGATGCACCAGGAAGCAGCGCGAGCAGGTGAACTCATCGGCCTGACGGGGGATCACCCGCAGGGAGAGCTCTTCGTTCGACAGATCCGCACCGGGCAGCTCGAGCGACTCGGCAAGATCGGTCTCGTCGATGTCGATGCTGCCGGACGACTTGTCGGTGCGCCGCGCCTGGAGCTCCTGGAGGCTGTCCTCCCCCAGGTCGTCGTCTGTCTTGCGCGGGCTGTCGTAGTCGGTAGCCATTGTGCTTACTCCATCCCCCTCATCTATATGTCTTCGCGCTCATCGCGCGTCTTCTAACGTCCGGGAGGCCCATCTTGTGCCCGTTCCGCCGGGGAGATTTCCCATCGGTACCCCGCTGGAACACACCACGAACCTCCCAACACGTCAGGGCCTGCTGCCGTCGGCAATGGTTAGCCAAATATGGCGAAACCCACAGCCTTGGCGTCATGCACCACCGTGTTCGACGGCACATCCAACCACATGTACGGCGAGAACGAGACGCCCCCTGTGCATCAACACGCGGACGAACGCCCTGGAGCAACACCAGGGTCAGCGCCGCGGGAGCCGAATGGTCACCACAAGTCCTCCGCCGTCACGTGGCACGGCGGAGATATTTCCGCCGTGGGCGTGCACAACCGCACGGACGATGGACAGCCCCAGCCCCGCCCCCTTGGCCGAATCCACGCGGTCCGCGTGGAGCCTCCTGAACGGCTCGAACAGGCTGTTCACCTCGTACGCCGGGACGTGCTGTCCCGTGTTGGCCACCTGAACAACCAACGCACCGTCCGCCATTCCCGTTCGGATCCATACTTTTCCGTTTTCGGGAATGTTGTACTTCACCGCGTTCTCCAGCAGGTTGCTCACGGACCGCTCCAAGAGCACCGGATCGCCTGTGGTAGGCGCGCTGACCAGTTCGGTGGTTACCGTAACCCCGTGTTCCTGGGCGAACGGCATGACCTGTTCCACCGCCGTCTGAGCGACTTCCTGAACGTCGACCGGTTTGCGCACGGCGAGTTCGCGTTCGCTCCTGGCGAGCAGCAGCAGCCCCTCGATGAGCTTCTCGTTACGCGCGTTGACTTCCAGGAGGGTCCGGCCAAGCGCTTTGAGATCCTCTGACGCCGCGGGATCGGACAGGGCGATCTCCAGGACCGTCCGGTTAATGGTCAGCGGGGTACGCAATTCGTGGGAGGCGTTGGCCACGAATCGGCGCTGGGTGTCGAAGGCGACGTTGAGCCGGGTGAGCATGGCGTCGAAGGTGTCGGCCAGCTCCTTGAGCTCGTCGTTGGGGCCTTCGAGGGCTATCCGCTGGTGGGCGAGGGTGCTCTCGGAGAGTTTGCGGGCCGTGCTGGTCATCTGGGCCACCGGCCGCATCGCCCGGTCTGCCACGAAATAGCCGATGATCAGCGCCAGGATGCCCACGCCGAGCAGCGCCATGAAGGCGTTCTGCAGGAGCACGTCCTGCGCCTTGGCCACGGTTCCCGCCTTGGCGTCGGACCACTGGGCCTGCACGATCGCCGCGGTGATGGCGTCGACGCCGCGCGTGCTCAGGGTGGGCCAGCTGGTGACGATGGAGTTGCCGACGATGTAGTACATCGAGAACAGCAGCGCCGCCGCCGCCGCGAACACCATGGCGCCGTAGGTGACCGTCAACCGCCACCGGATGCTGACCTTGCTGGGCAGATCCCTCATGCGTTCCATGGTGGTGCGTTGCGCGGGCGGCCGCTGCGGTGGAGGCGGGCCGTCCCAGGCGGGCGGCCCGCTGGGCGGCGGCGCCTCCTGCACGCGCGTCGCCTTCCGCACCGAATGCGGGCTGATCATCGGATGCGTCGGCCCGGCCTGGTGTTCTGGCCCTTCGTTCACAACTTGTACCCCACGCCGGGCACCGTCTCGATCACCTGAGGGTCGCCCAGCTTCTTACGCAGCGTCATCATGGTCACCCGCACCACGTTCGTGAACGGGTCGATGTTCTCGTCCCATGCCTTGTCCAGCAGGTCCTCCTGGCTGACGACGGCGCCCTCGGCCCGCATCAGCTCCTCCAGGACCGCGAACTCCTTCTTGGTGAGCACGACCTCCTTGCCGTCGCGCTCCACCAGCCGTTTGCCCGGGTCGAGCCGGATCCCGGCCCGCTCCAGGACCGGCGGCAGGGCGGGCGCCGAGCGGCGGCCGAGCGCGCGCACCCTGGCGACCAGCTCGATGAACACGAACGGCTTGGCGAGATAGTCGTCGGCCCCCAGACCGAGCCCCTCCACCTTGTCGTCCACGTCGCCGGACGCGGTCAGCATCAGGATGCGCGAGGAGGTCCGCTGCTCCACCAGCCGGCGGCACACCTCGTCGCCGTGCACGACCGGCAGGTCGCGGTCCAGCACGATCACGTCGTAGTCGATGTAGGAGGTCCGCTCGAGCGCGCCACCGCCGTCGTAGGCCACGTCCACTGCCATGGCCTCGCGCCGAAGCCCGGTCGCGATCGCGTCGGCGAGCACCCGCTCATCCTCAACAACCAGCACTCGCACGCCTGGTACACCTCTCTTCGATTCTGGTGATTCATTCTGCCCACAGCCTCGATAAGCGCACGGTAAGGCATGTTCAGGGCTTGGTGACCCACCGGTCTGGGACGTCTGGAGAAATTCATGTTTCGGGGGGCGACAAGCCGGGGTATGCCTGCGGGACACCCATTGCCCGGATATCCGTCGGCAATGGGCACCCATCGTCCCCGCACGGACCGCACCCCTAGAGAGTAGGTGAGATGGGCGAGTTCACGACCACGATCGAACAGCGCCTCGACCAGGCTTACAAGGGCCTCCGGGAGGCCCGCTGCGTCGGCGACGACTATCTTGCCGACACGCTCAGCGCCGAGATCGATGACCTGCGCAGGCTGGCCGACGATCACGGCGTACCGTTGCCCCGGTGACCAAGTGAAACGGCCGGAGCCCCGCTCCGGCCGTTTCGCATTTCACCTCATGCTTCCCGTCTGCCTCAGGCGTCGCGCTCCGGGTCGAGCGGCGCCAGCAGGTCGTGCAGCTCCTCGAACAGGCCAGGAGCCGCGCACAGCGCGAAAGCGGGGCTGACCGGCCTGCCGTGGAGCCCGCCGAGGCGGGCGCCCGACTCGGTCGCCACCAGGCCGGCTGCGGCGAAGTCCCACTGGTTGACGCCCCGCTCGTAGTAGGCGTCCACGCGGCCCGCGGCCATTGAGCACATGTCCACCGCGCACGAGCCGCCGCGCCTGATGTCCCGCACCCGCGGCAGCACCGCGGCGACGACCTCGCCCTGGACGGCCCGTCTGGCGGCCGAATAGCCGAAACCGGTCGCCACCAGCGCCTGCGCGAGCGGCACTCCGGTGTTGCAGCGCAGCCGCGTGCCGCCCAGCCAGGCGCCCTGGCCGAGCGCGGCGGTGTAACACTCGCCGCGCGCCGGCACGTTGACGACCCCGGCCACGACCTGGCCCTCGACCTCCACGGCGATCGACACCGCCCAGTCCGGCAGGCCGTACAGGAAGTTGACGGTGCCGTCGATGGGGTCGACCACCCAGCGCACGTCGGACTCGCCCGGCTCCTCGCCGCCCTCCTCCCCGAGGATCCTGTCACCGGGCCTGACGGCCAGGATGCGCCGGCGGATCAGCTCCTCCGACGCCCTGTCCAGCGTGGTGACGACGTCGGTGGGGCTGGACTTGGTCTCGACCTCCTGCGACATCGTGGGCCGCTTGGCGAGCAGCATGTCGCCCGCCTCCCTGGCGATGTCCTCGGCCAGCTTCACGAAGTCGGTCATCAGGCCACCGAGTCCGGGCGCTTCCACTCCTGGCCGAGCACGTGCTGGGCGAGGAAGGCGAGCACCGTTTCGTACCAGGCCACGGAGTTGCCGGGCTTGAGGATCCAGTGGTTCTCGTCGGGGAAGTACAGGAACTTCGACTCCACCTCGCTGCGGCGCAGGTCCCACCACAGCCGCAGTGCCTCGCCGATCGGCACCCGGTAGTCCTTGTCGCCGTGGATGACGAGCATCGGGGTGGTGATCTTGTCGAGGGAGACGTGCGGCGACAGCAGCGCGTACCGCTCGGAGCCCGGCTCGCCGAACTCCCTCTGCCAGTACATCGAGGCGTCGGTGGTGCCGGCGAACTGGTCGAGGTTCCAGAGTGCCGCGTGGGTGACGATGGCCTTGTAGCGGTCGCTGTGGCCGGCGAGCCAGTTGGCCATGTAGCCGCCGTACGAGCCGCCCATCGCGCCGATGCGCTCGGCGTCGATGTCGTCCCTGGCCAGGGTCACCTCCACGATCGCGTCGAGGTCGGCCTGGGTGCGCGGGCCCCAGTTGCCCCAGCCGCGCTCGATCATCTCCTGTCCGTAGCCGGTGGACAGGCAGGGGTCGGGCATGAGGACGGCGTACCCGTGCGCGGCCATGATCCACGACTGCCAGCGCCACTGCCAGTCGTTCCAGGAGGCGACGGGGCCACCGTGGATCCACAGCAGGAACGGCGCCGGGTTCGCGGCGGAGGCGCCCTCCGGCAGCACCAGCCAGCCCCTGATCGTGGTGCCGTCGTCGGCGGTGGCGGAGACCTCGGTGAGCGTGCCGGGCACCTCGGGGCGCGGCGCGGGCGAGGGCAGCTCGGTGATCTCGCCGGTGGCCACGTCGATCCTGGACGGAGCGGGCGCCAGGGCGACCCCGCTGCGCAGGGCGTAGACGAAACGGCCGTCGGCCGAGGCGTTGATCCCGGCGTAGGCGGCGTCGTCGGGGGTCAGCCTGGACGCCTCGCCGCCCTCCAGCGGAACGCGGAAGACCGGGCGGCGGCCCTGGTGGTCGGCCACGACGTAGACGGCCGAGGAGTCGGGCGCCCACTCGACGGCCGAGGGGAACAGGTCGTCCGCGTACGCGCGGCCCTGCCCGGTGGCCAGGTCGGCGATCCACAACTCGCTGCGCGCCGAGACCTCAAGCCCGGTGAACCGCTCGCGCGCGCAGGCGACCTTCGACCCGTCAGGGGAGATCGCGATCGGCGCGGTGTAGTCGTGGCGGTCCTCGCTCAGTACCGTGCGCCGATCGCCCGTGGCCAGGTCGATGGCCACCAGATCGGTGCGGTGCTCGCCCTTCGGCAGGTAGACGCGCCACGTGGTGATCACCGTGGCGCCGTCGGGGGTGATCTCGAAGCTCGCGTCGCGCAGCGCGTCGCCCGCGTCCGGCGTCAGATCGCGGACGTCCTCCAGCCGGTCGGGGCCGATCCTGGCGGCGAACAGGCGGGTGCGGCCGGGGCCGAGATCGTGGTCCCAGTAGCGGACCGGGTAGCCCTCGTGCAGGATGGCGCTGATTCCGGCGTCCTTGCGGGCCTTGCGCCTTTCCTCCTCGGCCGCCTCCTCGCCGTCGAGCACGTCGGAGGCGAACACCACGACGTCACCGACCGTGCGGAAGGCGCCGACGCCGCCGGGGCGGGCCGCCACCTGGCGGGCCTCGCCGCCCGCGCGGGGCAGCAGCCAGAGCGAGGGCACCTCGTCGCTGGAGTCCTTGACCGTGGGGTCGGGGCGCGAGGAGGTGAACAGGACGTCGCCCGCGGTCGTGAACTCCGCCGCCGCCTCGCCCTTGGCCGAGCGGGTCAGCCGGTACGGCTCGCCGTCGACCGGGATCGCCCAGAGCGCGGTTCCGAACGACTTGCCGTCTGGGTTGAGAGACTGGACCGCGGAGATCAGCCTGGATCCGTCGGGCGAGAGCCTCAGTGAGAGGACCCGGGGGATGGCCACATAGTCACGAATGTCGTTGAATGCGCTCACCCGATCGAACCTACCCTGTTCATGGCCTCCGCTCCGCGGAGGCGGGCTCGGTCGCCTCACGCCGCCGTCTTCCCCCCGCTCCAGTCGCTACGCTCCCTCCGCTCCTCCCAGACGACGGCACTCCCTCGCAAAGTCAAAAGCCGCCGCTTCGCGGGCGGGGGTGCCTTGGGGCGGGAATAGGGTTGGGGCGTGGGAAACTACGACGCCTTGCTGGTCCTGTCGTTTGGGGGGCCGGAGGGGCCCGAGGACGTGCTGCCGTTCCTGGAGAACGTCGTGCATGGCCGCGGCGTGCCGCGCGAGCGGCTGCTGCAGGTGGCCGAGCACTACCAGGGGTTCGGCGGGGTCAGTCCGATCAACCGGCAGAACCGCGACCTGGTCGAGGCGTTGCGCCCGATCGCCGGCGTGCCGGTCTACTGGGGCAACCGCAACTGGCACCCGTTCGGCGAGGACACCGTGCGGCAGATGCGGGCCGACGGGGTCAGGAAGGCGGCCGTGTTCGCGACGTCGGCGTTCGCGGGCTACTCCAGTTGCCGCCAGTACTACGAGGACATCGCCAGGATCAGGGTCGAGGACGGTCCCGAGCTGGTCAAGATGCGCCATTTCGGCGACCACCCCGGGTTCGTGGCGGCGATGGCCGACCACACGCGGGCGGCGCTGGAGCGGCTCGGCCGCGACGACGCCCGGCTGGTGTTCACCGCCCACAGCATCCCGGCCTCCATGGCCGAGACCGCCGGCCCCTCGGGCGGCCTGTACGAGGCGCAGTTGCGCAGGAGCGCCGAGCTGGTCAGCCAGGCGCTCGGCCGCACCGAGCCGTGGGATCTGGTGTGGCAGTCGCGCAGCGGCCCGCCGCAGGTGCCGTGGCTGGAGCCCGACGTGTGCGACTTCCTGAACAAGACGGACGCCGGCTCAGTCGTGCTGGTGCCGATCGGGTTCGTCTCCGATCACATGGAGGTCGTCTACGATCTCGACACCGAGGCCAGGCAGGTGGCCGCCGAGCTGGGGCTGCCCATGGAGCGGGCGGCGACGGCGGGCACGCATCCGCGTTTCGTGCGGATGGTGCGCGAGCTGATGGACGAGCCCGAGCCGGTCCCGTGCCCGCTCACGTGCTGTCCACCGCCGCGCCGTCACGCGTAGGTCTTGGCGTACGCCTGGGCGATCCCCATGACCTTGTTCACGTAGTCCCACGAGTGGTTGTAGAACCAGATCGCCTTGCGTAGCCTCTCGCCGCCCTGGCCGGCCTTGTTGGCGCACAGGTAGTTGGCCGCGCCGGGGACGGCGTCGTAGGGGCTCCAGATGTCCTTCTTGCCGTCCCCGTCGCCGTCCACGCCGTAGTGCTTCCAGGTGGCTGGCATGAACTGCATGGGCCCGAGCGCGCCCGCGCTGGAGGGGCCGTTGTTGCGGCCGTGCCCGCTCTCCACCTGCCCGATCGCGGCCAGCACGGTCCACGACAGTCCGGGGCAGCGGTTGGCGGCGAGTTTGTAGAGTTCCAGGTAGCTGCCGGGCCTGCCGACGGTGCCCGTTTTCGCCTGCTCCTGAGGCTGTTGCGGCTGCTGGGGCTGCTGGGGCTGTTCGCGCTTGCGCTGGGCCGCGTCCAGCACGACGATCTGGGCGTTCTCGCCGAGCAGTTTGCGTACGCCCGACTCGCTGATCTTGCCCGGCTTGCCGTGCAGCAGCACCGCGACCTCGGGCGCGAACCCGAGTGACTTGCCCAGGTCCGCGCTCACCAGCCCGTCCACGCCCTTGAGCCCGAGCGTGGCCGAGGCCGCGACGCGCAGCCGTGGGCCGCCGTCCACCTGGTACATCGCCCCCAGGACCATCCCGAACTTGCGCATCGCGGCGGCGTCGGTCACCAGTTCGCCCCTGCCGAGCGCGCTCCACACGGCCGGCTGGTCGGCGACCGGCTGCGGCGTCCACGCGCGGAACTCGGCCGGGTCCACGGCCAGCAGGTTGACCGTGGTGCCCGAGATCTTGAGCGCGCCCGCGTCCACGACGATCACTTTCTGCACGTGTTTGAGCTCGCTGAGGGCGAGCCTGGTCTGCTTGGGCACGGCGGCCGGGGCGATGGCCAGCACGCGCGGCGGGGCCGAGGTGACGCCTGGGCCGCCCTGACCGAAGTCCTTGACCGGCTCCGCCGTGGGCACGAGCTGGTCGAGCCGGGGCGTGGGCTGCGCCGTGGGGCGCTGGGTGCGTACCGGCGACTCCTGTGCGGGTCTGACCAGGTCGTCGCTCACGAGCACGACGACTCCGCCGGCCGCGGCGGTGACCGCGAGCACGGCGACGATCATGAGAATGACCGCACGGAAAGAGGGAAGACCGGACACTCGGGACACGTTAACCCACGCGACCGGTTAATCACTTGCCATCCGGACATACGGTGCGCAATGGTTAGCTGCTGAAGTAAGGGGGAAACGGCGTGGTCGGGCCTTACCGGGGATTGTTCGAAGGGCCCGGCGTCAAAGCTTTCGTGCTGGCGGGATTCGTCGGCCGGATGCCGATGTCCATGCTCGGCATCGGGGTCGTCCTGCTGATCTCCACGCTCACCGACAACTACGCCACCGCGGGCGCGGTCGCCGCCACCACCAACGTGGCCTTCGCCGTGGCCGCTCCCCTGTCGGGCCGGCTGGTGGACAGGTTCGGGCAGGGGCGGGTGATCCCGCCGTTCGCCGTCGTCAACGCGGTCGCGCTGGCGGCCCTGATGGTCTTCGCCGGGTTCGGGCTACCCGACTGGACGCTGTACGCCGCCGGCCTGGTCGTGGGCGCCACCTCCCTGTCGATCGGCTCCATGGTGCGGGCCCGCTGGTCGGTCATCCACGGCGGGTCCCTGCGGCTGCACACCGCCTTCGCCTTCGAGTCGGTGGCCGACGAGGTCGTCTTCGTCGCCGGGCCGGCCCTGGTCACCGTGCTGGCGACCGGGGTGAACCCCTACGCGGGGCTGGTCGTGGCCCTGGTGTGCATGCTGCTCGGCTCCCTGGCGCTGGCGGGGCAGCGGCGCACCCAGCCGCCCGTGCAGGAGGTCAGGTCGGCGTCGGGCTCGCCGATCCTCATCCCGGGCATCGCCATGCTGGCCTGCGTCTACCTGGCGCTGGGCTCGGTGTTCGGGTCCGTCGACCTGATCACGGTGGCCTATGCGGAGGAGCACGGGGTGAAGTGGGCCTCCGGGTTCCTGCTGGCCTCCTTCGCGGGCGGGTCGATGGTGTCGGGGCTCTGGTTCGGCTCGCGTGCCTGGCGGATCTCGCTGCGGGCGCGGTTCGTGCGGGCGCAGAGCGTGTTCGTGGTGGGGCTGGTGCCGATCGTGTTCATCGACGACCCGCGGGTGATGGCGGCGGCGCTGTTCCTGGCCGGATTCGCCATCTCGCCGACGCTCATCACGGGCTTCTCGCTCACCGAGCGGCTGGTGCCTCCGTCGCTGCTGACCGAGGGCATGGCGTGGATCTCGACGTCGATCGGGTTCGGCGTGGCGATCGGCGCGTGGGCGGGCGGGCGGCTCACGGAGACGCTCGGGGCGTCGAGCGCGTACGTCTTCTCCCTGGGCGCGGCGGTCGTCGCGGTGATCATCGGGATCGGAGGTTCGGGTTTGCTGAGGATTCCCGAGGCTCCTTCTCCCCCGAAGAGCTGATCCGCTACCGTCGGGACATCCCTCGCAACACCCATCACAACGAAAGTCTTTTTAATGTCCCGACAAATCAGTTCACTTCTAGCCATCGCGGCAGTTTGCGTAACACTGGCGCCGACGCCCGCGTTCGCCCAGGCCCCGAAGAAAGCGCCGGTCGACTGCGAGCAGGTCAAGTGCCTCGCGCTGACTTTCGACGACGGACCCGGCAAGTACGCGGGAACCCTGCTCGACACGCTCAAGAAGCACGACGCCAAGGCGACGTTCTTCCTTGAGGGCCAGTACGTGAAGAGCCGCCCCGCCTTTGTCAAGCGGATGGTCGCCGAGGGCCACACCATCGGCAACCACAGCTACAAGCACCCGGACTTCACCAAGAGCGAGCCGGGGACGATCAGGAACGAGATCAAGACCACCCAGGCGGAGATCAAGAAGGTCGTGGGCTTCGAGCCCAAGCTGCTGCGCCCGCCGTACGGGCTGGCCGACCTGCAGGTCTCCGAGATCGCGGGCGAGTTCGACATGCCGGTGATCCTGTGGACCGCCGGCTCGCAGGACTGGAACTCCAAGAACGTCGAGGCCATCAAGAAGCAGACGATGGCCGTGGCGCAGCAGGACGGCATCATCCTGATGCACGACTGGGTGAAGCAGACCGTCGACGCCATGCCGGCGATCATCAAGTCCCTTCAGAAGAAGGGCTATCACCTGGTGACGGTGGACGACATCATCAAGCGGCACAACCTCCAGGCGGGCGACGTGTTCCCCGTCCCCGCGGGCTGGAGCGCGCAGTGAGTATCGTTCGCCTCTGATCGCAACGATGCTCTGGAGGGGTGCTCAATGGCCTTCGTGAACTGGGCGCGCAACCAGTCGGGCACCCCCGCCGAGGTGCGTACGCCCGCCGATGTGGCGGACGTCGTACGGGCCGTGCGGGACGCCGCCGTCGAAGGGCAGCGGATCCGCATGGTCGGCACGGGCCACTCCTTCACCGGGGTGGCCCTCACCGACGGCATCATGCTCAGCCCGGCCGCGCTGACCGGCATCAGGTCGCAGGCGGACGAGCGCGTCACCGTGCTGGCGGGCACGCCGCTTCGGGTGCTGAACGAACTGCTCGACGAGCGCGGCCTGGCCCTGGCGAACATGGGCGACATCACCGAGCAGACCGTCGCGGGCGCCATCCAGACCGGCACCCACGGCACGGGACGCGACAGCGGCGGGCTCGCCGACCAGGTCGTCGAGCTGGAGATGGTGCTCGCCGACGGCTCCGTGGCGACCCTCTCGCCCGGCGAGGACCTGTTCGACGCGGCCAGGGTCGGACTGGGGGCGCTCGGGGTGCTGACGGCCGTGACGTTCCGGGTGGAACCGGCGTTCCTGCTGCACAACCGGCGGCGCAAGCTGTCGCTCGGCGAGATCCTCGACTCGCTCGGCACGCTGACCGCAGGCAACGAGCACCTGGACTTCTTCTGGCTGCCGCACACCGACGCCTGCCTGGTCAAGACCAACAACCGGCATCCGGGGCCCGCCAGGCCGCCGTCCGCGGTCAAGCACTGGATGGACAACGTGCTGCTGGAGAACACGGTCTTCGGCGCCGCCTGCTTCACCGGGTCCCGCTTCCCGGACCTGATCCCGCGGATCAACGCCGTCAGCGCGGCGGCGCTCGGAGAGTCCGAATCGGTCGACACCTCGTACAAGATCTTCACGGCGCGGAGGGACGTTCGGTTCCTCGAGATGGAGTACGCCGTGCCGCGAGAACGCCTCGCCCAGGCCCTGCGCGAGACGCGCGATCTCATCGAGCGGATGGACTGGAAGATCACCTTTCCCGTGGAGGTGCGGGTCACGCCGCCCAGCGACGCGTGGCTGTCCACCGCGTACGGGCGGCACTCGGCCTACATCGCCTGCCACATCTACCGTCCGACGCCCAACCCCGCCTACTTCGAGGGCGTGGAGGGGGTCATGACCCGGCTGGAGGGGCGTCCCCACTGGGGCAAGCTGCACACCAAGGACGCCGCCTACCTGCGTGAGGTGTACCCGCGCTTCGCCGACTTCGCGGCGCTGCGCGATCGGCTCGACCCTCGGCGGCTGTTCACCAATGACTACCTGGACGTCGTGCTCGGCTAACTGGTCGGCGTGTCGGCGGGCCGCAGTTCGTCGGCCGGGGCGAGCGGCTCGTCCGGCGCGGGCGTCTCGACCGGCGGCTGCTCCTCCTCCACCGACGGCGGCGGGGCGCTGGTCCGCGGCGCCGTAGGCGTCGGGGTCGGGGTCGGCGTCGATTTCGCCGTCTTGCTGGGCTTCGTGGTCGGCGTCGGGCTGGGCGTGGGCGTCGGGGTCGTCTGCTGCCTGATCGTCTCGGGCGTGTACGCGGGCGCGTCGCTCTGCCGCTGCTCGTCGCGTTCCGGGCTCGGCTGCTCGACCGGGGCCCGGCGGTCGTCCTCCGGCATCTGGGCGTGTCTGGGGGTCTGGCCGGTGACCTGCTCGTGCACGGTCTGCTGGGCGAGGGCCTGGTAGAGCAGGATGCCGCCCATGCTCACCGCGAACACCACCGCGGCCGCCGCGCCGAGCTTCACCCACGACAGGCGTTTGAGCGCGGGCAGCACGTTCACCCACGACAACCGCCTGACGGCGGGTAGCTCAAGTGTCGAATCATCGTCGTCGGGCCGCTCGGGTTCCGCGGCTTCGTCGCGCCGTCCCGTGCGCTGTTTGACCCGCTCGCCGGTGGTCTTGAGGTAGTGGGTGTAAATGGCGGTGGCGACCGTGCTGGCGATGCTGACGACCGCCGCCCCGATCACCGTTCCCGCCACGCCGAGATAGGAGGAGGCCACCGCTGCGGTCACGGCCGCCAAGGCGCTCCCCAGGATCTGCGGCACGCTCAGCTCGAACCTCCGCTGCTCGCCGCTCATCCCCCGAGATCAGTCCTCTCTTGCAATGGTTAGGTAAAGAGCTGTCTCGTGAATAGACGCGAGCGCGTGTCCTGTTGTTCCTGTGACCTGCGTTACAGGCACCCTTGCAACTCGTGCCCCGACGACTCGGCCTGCCCTCCGTGTACCTCGCCGCGGCCGTGGCCACCGCCGCCACGACCGCCGTACCCCTGGCCATGACACCCGCTTCAGGACTCGCCCTGCGCCCCGCGACGACCGAGCCCGCCCGACCGTACATCGTCATCGCCCGCCGCCGCGCGGACGCCCGCGATCTCGTCGGCGAGGTGAGATGGCGGGTGCGCCGCTACTACACCGCGGCGCTGCCCGGGTTCGCCACCTTCCTCACAGCCGCCGAACTGGCGTCGCTGCGCTCCGATCCCCGCGTGCTCGCGATCGAGCCCGATCGGGAGATCCACCCCATGCGGGGCCGCCGGCCAGGCCGGACGCTGCCGGACGCCGGGTCCGACGGGGCGGGCGCCACCGTGTACGTCGTGGACAGCGGCGTCGACGCGGGGCGCGGCACACGGTTCGACGACCGGGCCTGGCACGCCTTCGACGCCACCGGCGGGACGGGGCGCGACTGTCTCGGATACGGCACGCGGGCCGCCGGTCGGGTGCACGCCATGGCGCCGAAAGCCAAGATCGCCTCCGTGCGCGTGCTCGGGTGCGAGGGTTCCGGCTCGCTGGCCGACGTGCTGGCGGGGCTCGACTGGATCCGCAGGCACGCGCACGGGCCGTCCGTCGCGAGCCTGGCCATCGACGGCGACGACTCCCTCGCGCTCGGCAGGGCCGCGCGGTCGCTGGCGCGATCCGGGATCTTCGTCGTCCAGGCCGCCGATTCCGGGACCTGTCAGGCCGTCCCGGGAGGCCGGGCGTACTCGGCGTCCGTCCCGTACGTGGCCGGGGCCGCCGCCCGTCAGTTGGAGCTCCATCCGGCCGTTCACCCGGCTGTTCTGGCTTCTTGGCTCAACTGCACGACAGCACGCGGCGCGATTCGCCAGAATTCATCGGGGGCCTCTAACCTCCTCACGCACAACGGCGGGCTCTAAAGGGATGGATTCGACAAATGTGACCGGCGTCACACCGTCCCGGGAGTATCCCAGGAAGGCGATGTTCGGACATGCCGGGTACGGTGCTGGCAGGCAACCGGCACACGCGAGAGACTCAAGGGTCCGGGGGAAGAATGGCGACGCTGACGAAGGGACTCGCATGCAGGAGCTCCGACTCGTCGCGGTGAGTGAGGACGGCACTTATCTCGTGCTGGCTACTGCCGGACGAGGTACGCGCTTCACGCTTCCCGTGGACGACCGGCTCCGTGCTGCCGTCCGCGGCAACTTCTCCCGTCTCGGTCAGTACGAGATCGAAGTGGAGAGTCCGTTGCGCCCCAAGGAGATCCAGGCCCGCATCCGCGCCGGTGAGACGGCGGAGGAGATCGCCGCGACCGCCGGGATCCCGGTCGAGCGCGTCCGCTGGTTCGAGGGGCCCGTGCTGCAGGAGCGGGAGTACGTCGCCCAGCAGGCGCAGCGGGTCGCCGTGCGCATGCCGGGAGAGTCCGCCCCTGGGCCCACCCTCGGCGACCTCGTCGCCGAGCGGCTGACCAGGCGCGGCGTGCCCACCGACGAGATCGACTGGGACTCCGCCAAGCGCGACGACGGGCTGTGGCGGGTCAAGCTCGGCTACGTCTGGAACGGTCACACGCGCCACGCCGAGTGGCTCTTCGACCCGCGCAAGCGCCACGTGACACCCCACGACGACGAGGCCATGCGCCTGTCCGCCGCCGACTTCGACCCCGAGCCCGCCGTGGTGGAGGACACCACGGTCACGCCGTTCGCGCCGCGCGTCGCCAAGCTGCAGCCGGTGCCGCCGCTGTCGTCCGTCCCCTCCGCGCGGCGCGAGCCGGAGGAGCCTGCCGTCGGCTGGCCTTCCGAGCCGGCCTACACGCGGGGGGCCGACACGCCTTCCCGTGAGACCGCCTTCGATCGGGGCGCCGGCACGCGTGACGGCGGCCTCTCCCAGGACACCGCCTCAGCCCATGACCCGGGCCACCGCCTCCCCGGCACCGGCCCCCACACCCCTGACACGGGCCACCGCCTCCCGGACACCGCCACCGGCACCGACCGCCGCACCCCGGACACCACGACCGGCCACCGTCTCCCCGACACCACGACCGGCCACCGTCTTCCGGACACCGACACCGGCCACCGCATCCCGGATACCGGAGCCGACACCGGCCACCGTCTCCCCGCCACCGACCGCCGCACCCTCGACACTGGCACCGGCCACCGTGTCCCGGGCACCGACACCGGCTACCGCGTCTCCGACGCGGGGGCGGCGGGCCTGCGGCAGGACGCCGACAGGACCGCGGGTGCTCGCGGGGACGCCGACAGGGCAACCGGCCTGCGCCAGGACACCGGCAGGGAAACCGGCCTCCGTCAGGACACGGGCCGGGAGACCGGCCTGCGCCAGGAACCCCCGTCACACGACCCGTTCCGTCCCGAGCCTCCGGCACGTGACGCCTTCCGCCAAGAGCCTCCGGCCCGCGAGACCGGCTATGCCCGCCCTGGCGACACCACGTCCCGCCGCGGCGGGCCTTCGCCGTGGCTGCCCGACTTCGGCTCGGGCCGCTCGACCGAACGCGACACGGACTCCATTTACGCCCCTGCGGCCCAGCCGCCTTCGGGCTCCCCCACGTCCGCTCGCCCCGCGGCCGAGGAGCCCTCCGAGCAGCCGCAGTCCGCCACGGACACACCGGCACAACCCACTCCTGCCGCGCAAACCACACCGGCCACGACCACCGACCCGGCCACCCAGTCGATCGGCACCGTCGAGCCACCCACGCAACAGGCCGACGTCACTGGGCCGCCCGCTCAGCAGACCGGGGTCACGGGGTCGCCCGCTCAGCAGGCCAACATCACTGAGCCGGTCAACCCCGCCGCACCGCCCACCCAACCGGCCAGCACCAGCGAAGCATCCACCCAGCCGGTCAACGCCACCGAGCCGGTCAACCCCGCCGGACCGTCCGCCCAACCGGCCAGCACCGGTGAGGCATCCGCCCAGCCAGTCGGCGCCGCCGAGCCAGCCGCCCAAGCGACCGGGACCAACGAGCCGTCCACCCAGCCGACGGACACCACCGCCCAGTCGTCCCAGCCAACGGACACCGCCGCCCCGTCGCCGCAGCCGACCAGCACCAGCGCCCCGGACAGCCAGCCGACCGCGCCCGCAGAGCCGCCCACCAAGGCCGCGACCACGCCTGTGCAGTCGGCACCCGCCGCTGCCCAGACGGCCGCACCCGCGGAGCCGGTCACCCCGCCTGCCGAGCCGACCGAGTCCGCTCAGACGGCCCCGGCTGCCCAGCCGAGCGCAGCCGACCAGCCGACCTCGTCCGACGAGGCGACCTCGTCCGCTCAGCCGAGCACGGTCGCGCAGCCGACCCCGGCTGGGCAGCCGAACGCGGTCGCGCAGCCGACCCCGGCCGACCAGCCCGCCGCGACCGCGCGGCCAGCCGCCGCGCAACCCACCACCGCCGACGCGGGGTCGACGGTTGCCGGCGCTGAGGGGACCGCCGACAACACGCAGTCGGCTGCCGAGCCGAGCATGCCCGCGGACGCCGCGGCCCCGGAGGCGGCCACCGTCGCGCCGGCGGATGCCACGAGCCCGGCTCCGGCACCGTCGACCACCGTGACACCTGCGCCCGCGGAAACCACCGCGGCACCGCAGGCCACCGCAGCAGACGGGCGGCCCGAGCCCCAGGCCGAGTCCGCCACCCGAGCTCAGCGGGACACGGCGGACACCGTCGCGCCGCAGCCCAAGACGCCGGAGCCCGCAGACCGAACCAGCACAACCAAGGCGGAAGAAGTCGCGGCGAAGGCCCCCTCTTCCGAAGAGCCGTCGAAGGAGAAGCCCGCCCAGGCCCCGGCACCGGCCGACGAGCAGGAGCGTGACAGCGCGCCCCGCCCCGCCGAGCCGAAGCCGCAGCCCAAGCCGGAACCGCCCGCCAAGGAGACCAAGCCTCCGGCGCCCAAGCCCAAGCCTCGCAAGAACGCAAGGGGCCGCCGCGCCTCGGTCCCGAGCTGGGACGAGATCATGTTCGGCGCGCGCCGCCAGGACTGACCCAGGAGCCACACAACCACCAACGCCCGATACCGCACCAAACCCAGCGCCAGGCAACCCCTCCACCCCCCGCCCTGCGCCCTCCCCCAGCGCCACGGTCCACCACGCGCGCGATCACGCACCGCCAGGACCGCACCGGGTGCCGCCCACCCGCCTCGTTCGGGTGTCCTCAAACCACGCGGCTCAATCGGCGGGCGGCTGGGCGAGGAAGGGGGCGAGCCATTCCGGCGTCACCTCGGCCGGGAACTCCGCCCCCTGGGCCACGGACACGTCGAGCGCCGAGTAACCCCCCTTGCCGGCCCCCACGCCGGCGATCAACGTCAACACCCCGGCCCGCCGCTGGAACCACGTCTGGCGCAGTCGCCACCCCACCACGGCCCGGCGTTCGATCACGGCCTGGGAACGCCGCAGCGACCCGGACCGCACCGCCAGCCGCACCCCGTCGTAGCCGTGACCGAGCGAGGCGTAGCGATCGAGCCCGAGCGGCACCCCGGCCCCGGCCAGGATCAGCGACGGCACCAGCAGCCACCACGCCGTGATCCCCGTCGCCCAGAGCGCCAGCCCGCTCAGGGCGGCGAGCAGCAGCCAGGGGAACACAGCGCGGAACAGGCGGCGGTTGCGCGCCACCGGCGGGTGAGGACGGAGTGCGGCACGGTACGGGCCGATCGCTTCGCCGGTGACCTGGACGGCCACGTCACGGGGGACGTCCGGCAGGAGCTGGCCGCGCGTCTGCGAATCGCCGAGCCCGGTCACGATGGCCCAGACGCGGACGACTCCGGCCCACCGCTCGACGAGGGCGTCCACAATCTCGTAGCCGCGTACCCGCTGTGACTCCAGCGACACGCTGCGCCGGTTGATCAGCCCTCGCTCGGCCACCAGGTAACCGTCGCGCCGCTTGAGCACGAAGTCCCAGTTGAAGACCGCGTACATGAGCCCGCCCACGAACGGCATCGCCAACACGAGCAGCAGGACGAAGGCCAGCAGGAGGTACGGGTGCTCCCAGAGCCATTCGCCGAGGGTCCAGGCGGCGCGCCGGCCGAAGCCCAGATTGTCCCCCCACTGGAACACCAGCCCGATGGCACCGCCTGCGAGGGCGAACGGGGTGAGGAGGTACGCGCCCGAAAGCGGGCCGTACAGGAGCCATTTGCGGGGCACAGCGAAGATCGGCCGCTCTTGAGGTGTGGAGACCGTCGCATCCGGTACGTGCGCCTCTGTCGCGTCTACCCTGCCTGCACGCCGCAGAAGCACTGATTTGAGTCGTTCGGCCTCCTCCAGCGTGACCCCGTCGAGCTCGGCCTCCTCGTCGCCGCCGCTCGCGCCCGTGTCGATCTTGAGTACGGCCAGGCCGAGCAGCCGGTGCATGGGCGGCGTCGACACGTCGACCCCGCGGATCCGCTCCAACGGGATGGTCCGGACGGATCTGCTGATCAACGACCGTTTCGTCTCCAGGCGGTCGCCGACGATCTCGTACGTGAACGTGAACCACCTGATGATCGCGAACACCACGGTGCCCGCGACGCCGAATGCCGCCCAGCCGTACGACCTGGGCGAGAACCCGCCCACGAAGAGCACGCCCACGAGGGGGAGGAGGAGGGAGGGCAGCATGCGTACGGGGTCGATGAGCAGCACCTTCGGACTCAACCGCAACGGCACCCGAGGTCGGGGCAGCCACCCTCCGTCACCGGAAGCCGGCGCCACACCGCCGCCCCCGAACGACTCCCCACCCCCAGGCGGGACGCTCCCCTGCCCGAACGACTCCGCACCCCCGGATTCGGGAGGCGGTGGCGGGCTGCCCGGCGAAGCATCGCTCCCAGAAGGACGACCCCCAGGCAAACCGCCCTGCGACGAACGGCCGTCTCCAGGCGAACCGTCCTCCGCCGAACTGGCCGGGAGATCGCCGGGCCGTGGGGCGTGCTCGAATGGCCGGGGCTCGGTCATGCGGCCTCCCTCGTCGGCCTCATGATTCCTTGCTTATTGATGACCTCGACAAGCTCGGTCATGTGGCGTCGTCCCTGAGCTGTTGGGCCCGATGTGCCAGTTGTTCGGCCAGACCCGCCGCAACCTTGTAATCAAGTCCCTTGATCGTCGACGACCCGGCGTGCGAGGCGGTGCGGATCTCGAGGGTGGCCAGCCCGAGCATCCGTTCCATCCACCCTTGCCCCTTGTCGACCGTCTGGATGCGGCTCACAGGCACGAACACCCACTCCCTGGTCAGGAACCCCGACCGGGCGTAGACGACGTCACCTGAAAGCTCCCAGCGGTGCACGGCGTAGCGTACGAACGGCTCCACCGCCAGGCCGGGCAGGATCAGCAGCACGACGGCGGCAGGCAGCAGCCACGAGTTGCCGGCGAACCAGCCGGGCACCCACGACCACCCGCTCCCGCCGACCCATCGGGCTACCAGCAGCGAGCCGCCCAAGAAGAAAACGAACGCGACCAGCGACTCCAGCAGCCACAGGCGAACCGCCTTGGGCGAGACGCGGTTCGCCGGATCGCGCAGCGGGCCTGTTGACGTCACAAGCCCAGCTTAGGGCTAGCGGACGAAAGGTGATCTGCGGGCGAGGCGGTAAAGATCCGCCGGACGTTCCGGCGTGTCTGCCGCCGGACGCTTCGGCCCTGGTGCCATGCTCGGTGGCGGCCGGCCGCAGGCTGTCGAGCTTGGCCACGTCGGCGGCGCCGCGTTCGTGCCAGCCAGGCTCGGCCAGCGCAGGACCGCACCACAGCGCGTACGCCTCACGCAACGTGGCAGCCGCCGTCCGCGCCCTTCAAGACCCGCGCGACCTACGCGTGTTCCCAGCCCCGCCGGCCCAGGTCGCCGGGGTCGCGAAGAAGCGCCGACGCGGCAGGCCCCCAACCCTCAATCCGGCACGCCTGGTTTTCGTGGCCCGGGGGGACCGAAAATGATGTCCGTTTTGTCGGGGGTCGCACGAGATCTCGCTCCCCGTCCCACCGCATCGAACCAGCAGGCCGGAAAGGGCCCCTCGATACGTCCCGATTCGGGTTCGCGGAGATCGGGGAGTGCCGCGCGTGTGTCCAACGTCACTCGCCAGATGCCAGGATTCTGGCCGGTTTCGGATCCTTTACCGGCCACCGACCATCGAGAAACGGTCTGCGCACCGCCGAAGGCCGCGTAGCATCGTCCGGCATGGGGCTGTGTAACACGGCATCACGCGTGCGACGCATCACCGTCAGTGTGACGACGGTGATGGCTGTCGCATTCGCACTGTCGGGTTGCGGCAGCCTCTTCGGAAGGTCCGAAGCCATGGACATCGCGGAGATCAACGTCTCGAGCCCGGAGTTGCGCGACGGCAAGCCGCTGCCGAACGACTACTCCTGCAAGGGAGACCAGGGCAGTCCGCCTCTGCGCTGGTCGAGTGCGCCGCTGTCCGAGGCGAAGTCGATCGCGATCGTGGTCGATTCACATACAGCATCCGAATCGGCCGTGAACTGGGTGATCTACAACATCCCCGCGACCACGACCGAGCTGGGTCCCAACGCCGCCGCCGACCCTCCGACGGGGGCCGGTCAGGCGCAGGTGACCAGCGGGAAGGCGGGCTACGAGCCCCCTTGTAGTCCGGGCAACTACCGCTTCACCGTCTATACGTTGAGAGGCAAGGTCGTCGTCCAGAAGGGCGCTACTCTCTCTGAGACCCTGAAACAGATCGCGGACCAGACCATAGCCCGCGGCCGTCTGACGGTCGACATCCAGTGATGAGACGGACACGCCAGACAGTACCGGTGTACCTATTCTTCACGTAGGGTGTGACAACTCTCATAGTGGTCAGACACAATCAGATCCAATCGTTAGGTACTGGTGATCAAGGGGGGCAGGTCGCGTCGATGGCCGCGCGATCTCACCAGCGCCGAAGGGAGGCCATGGCTTTGAGGGTGGTGCAATGACTGCGGTTATCGTGAGTTTGGTCGCCGTCGTGCTCCTCGTGCTCGTCGTCGTGGCACTGGGCATGCGTTCCATGAACCGTCGGGAGAGCTCTCTCCCTCCGGAACGGCTGAAGGAGATGGCCGAGAAGGAGGAGAAGACTCAGACGCGCTCCACCGACCAGTTCGCCGCGCACGAGCCGCGGATGAATAATTTCAGCCCCGACTTCAGCCCTATCGGCGAGGCCAAGCCGAAACCGGTGCGTACCGGCCAGCGTGGCAGGCGTGGCGTCGACGAGTGGGGCAACCCGTCCAGCGACGATGACGACGAGGAGTTCTGGGCCAATCTCCGTAGCGATGCGGAAGAGGGCGGTTTCGGTGCGGGTGGCACCGTCGCGGCCAGGAAGGGCGCCTCCCGCCCCGTCGAGCGCGAACGTCCCGCCGCCGAAAGGCCCGCTGAACGCCCCTCGGAAAGGCCTTCCGAGCGCCGCGGTGAGCGCCCCGCCGAGCGGCCCTCTGAGCGCCGCGGCGAGCGCCGCGCCAAGCCCAAGCCGGCCGCCGCCTCCGCCGACCCCAACGCCACCACCGTGCAGGCCCCCCTGCCGCAGCGGCAGGTTCCCGCCCAGGCCGCCAACCTCGCCGACCTGGTCGAACCCGCCAAGCGCGCCGCTGCGCCGCAGTCCGAGATGGCCGACCAGCGCACCATGACGTTCGCGGCCCCCACGGGCGACGTGATGAGCATCCTGGGCGCGGGCGCCCAGCCGGCACCCGCGCCGCGCCCCGACCCCGTGCCGTCGTCCAACGGCAGCGCCTCCCCCTTCGCCGCGTCGGGCAACGGCCCCGCCTCCTCCTTCCAGTCCTCCACGGGCACGGGCACGCACGCGACCGGCACCGGCGGCTTCCCCGCGGCGAACAGCAGCGGTTCGTTCCCCGCCGCCAGCCCCGTCTCCAGCGGCTCTTTCCCCGCCGCGCCCGCGCCGATCCACGGCGCCCCCACGAGCGACCCGTTCCCCGCGTACGGCGGCACAGGCGACCCGCTCGAGACCACCTGGACCAACCCGCCCGCGGCGGCGGCCGCGTCGCCCGCCTGGCCCACGCCGCCGGACATCCTCGACGACGCCCCCGCCGCCTCCTACGGCTCGGGCACCTCCTGGCCGGCGTTCGACCAGCCCGCCGCGAACCCGTCCTACCCCGCCTCCTACGAGGTGCGCTCGGGCTGGGCCGTGGCCGACGACACCGACCCGCTCACCGGCCCCTCCCCCGCCACCGGCACCCCGACCGTGCCGGGCAGGGCGGTCTCGTCGTCGTCCTACGACGACGTGCTGTCGGCCTCGGCTCCGCCGCCGCAGACCCCGTTCGCGTACGAGACGGGCGACATCACCACGGTGGCCGGCTGGCCGGAGCCGCCGTCGGGCGGCGGCGTGGCGGGCAACTGGCCCGGCCACGGCGAGAACCCCCAGGGCACCGGCGGCGGCCGCCGTCGGCGGGCTCCCGAGCAGCAGGACTACCCGCACGACTACTACCGGTGATCTCCGGCCAGAGTGCCATTAATGGGTAAAACCCATGTGACGCGCCCCTAAAGCGGGGGCGACGGAGCAATAGGGTTTGCTCCATGATCCGCGACACGAAGAGTAGCTGGCTGAGCACCCTCCGCCACGACGTGCCAGCCTCGCTCGTGGTTTTCCTCGTCGCGGTGCCCCTTTCGCTGGGCATCGCGATGGCCTCCGGGGCACCGCTGGCCGCGGGCCTGATAGCCGCCGCGGTGGGCGGCCTGGTGGGCGGAGCGCTGGGCGGCTCGGCCGTCCAGGTGAGCGGGCCCGCCGCGGGTTTGTCGCTGGTGGTCGTGGATCTCGTGCAGACGTACGGATGGCGCGCCACCTGCATGATCACCCTGCTGGCGGGAGCCGTCCAACTGCTGCTGGGGATGTTCAAGGCGGCCAGGGCCGCGCTCGCGGTGTCGCCCGCCGTCATCCACGGCATGCTGGCGGGCGTCGGCGTGATCATCGCCCTCGCCCAGCTCCACGTGGTGCTGGGCGGCAGCTCGCAACGTTCCGCGGTGGCGAACCTGATCGAGCTCCCTGGCCAGATCGCCGACCTGCACGGGCACAAGGTCGCCGTCGGCCTGCTCACGATCACCGTGCTGGCCCTGTGGACGCGCCTGCCGAAGCAGATCAAGGCGGTGCCGGCGCCGCTGGCGGCACTGTTCGCGGCGGGGATGACAGCCTGGTGGTTCAACTGGGACGTCTCGCGCGTGGACCTGTCCGGCAGCATCACCGAGTGGGCCTTCCCGGTACTGCCGCAGGGCGACTGGCACCTGGTGGTGGGGGCGGTGCTGCTGGTGGCGCTGCTGGCCGGGTGCGAGTCGCTGCTGTGCTGCGTGGCGGTCGACGGCCTGCACGGCGGACGCCGCGCCGACCTCGACCAGGAGCTGACCGGCCAGGGCGTGGCCAACATGGTCTCCGGCGCGCTCGGCGGCCTGCCGGTGGCCGGGGTGATCGTGCGCAGCACCGCCAACGTGCAGGCGGGCGCCCGTACCCGATGGTCGACCATGCTGCACGGGGCGTGGGTGCTGATGTTCGCGCTCGGGTTCGGCTGGGCGATCCAGCTCATCCCGCTGGAGGCGCTGGCGGCGCTGCTGGTGTTCATCGGCGTGCAGATGGTGAACCTGGGCCACATCAAGAAGGTGCACGGGCACGGCGAGGTGCCCGTGTACGTGGTGACGCTGATCGCGGTGATCCTGCTGGGGCTGGCCGAAGGGGTGCTGGCGGGGCTGGCGCTGGCGGCGCTGCTGGCGTTGCGCCGCCTGACCTGGGTCACCGTGCTGAAGCACGAGGACCGCGACGGACGGCTGCACGTGACGATCTCGGGGTCGCTGACGTTCCTGGGCGTGCCGAGGCTGACGCACGAGCTGCGGACGATCCCGGCGGGCGCGGCCGTGGACCTCGACCTGAACATCGACTTCATGGACAACGGCGCCTTCGAGGCCATCCACTCCTGGCGGCTCGACCACGAGCGCATGGGCGGCACGGTGGACATCGACGAGCTGCACGACGAGTGGTACACGCTGGCGGCCAGCGGGGTGCGCATGTTCCCCGTCAAGTCGCCGCCCAAGGCGCCGGACCGCTGGTGGTTGCCGTGGGCGCACCGCCGCCGCACCGTCCGGCCGTCCGCGCCGGTCAACGACGAGGCGGAGTGCCTGCTCACGGCGGGGGCGCGGGAGTTCCACCGGCATACGGCGCCGCTGGTGCGGCCGATCTTCACCGAGCTGGCACGCAAGCAGCAGCCGTCGCACCTGTTCATCACCTGCGCCGACTCCAGGATCGTGCCGAGCCTGATCACGGCGAGCGGGCCCGGCGACCTGTTCACGGTGCGCAACATCGGCAACCTGGTGCCCCGCAGGGGGTCCGAGCCCCACGACGACTCGGTGGTGGCGGCGATCGAGTACGCCACGCAGGTGCTGGGCGTGCACACGATCACGGTGTGCGGGCACTCGGGGTGCGGTGCGATGGCGGGGGTGCTGAGCGGCGGCGTGCAGGCGGGCAGCCTGCCGGGGCTGCGCAGGTGGCTGCGGCACGGCGACCACAGCCTGGCCAGGTTCATCGACACCGAGGGCGACCGGCTGCACAGCGGGGCGCTGGACGTGCTGTGCCGGGTCAACGTGCAGCAGCAGTTGGAGAACCTGCGCACCTACCGGAAGGTCGACGAGCAGATCAGGGCGGGCAAGCTGGAGCTGGTCGGGCTGTTCTTCGACATCGGCTCGGCCCGGGTGCACATGGTGCCGCCGCTGCGCTCTCCGCTGTCAGTGAAGATGGCCGATCGCAGGGTCGCGGCGGGCGAAGAATGAACCCATGAAGGTTCTGGTGATCGGCGGGTCGGTGTTCCTGGGGCGGGCGGTCGTCGAGGAGGCGCTGGCGCGAGGGCACGAGGTCACGACGTTCAACAGGGGGCGGAGCGGGCCCGACGTGCCCGGGGCCGAGGCCGTGCGCGGCGACAGGGAGGTTCGCGCCGACCTGGAGCGACTGGCCGAGGGCCGCTCGTGGGACCTCGTGGTCGACACCAGCGGCTACGTGCCGAGGGTCGTGGGCGAGTCGGCGCGGGCGCTGTCCGGGCATGCCGGGGTGTACGCGTTCGTGTCGAGTGTCTCGGCCGTCGACGGCTTCCCCGGCAATCCCGCAGGCGAAGACCCCGACGGGTGGCCCTGCGCATCCGACGCGGGTCCTGACGACGGCGACTACGGCGTGCGGAAGGCGGGCTGCGAGCGGGCGGTCGAGCAGGGGTTCGACGGTGCCGTGCTGACCGTCCGGCCGGGCGTGATCCTGGGCCCAGGAGAGCGCGTCGGCAGGCTCCCGTGGTGGCTGACCCGGATCTCGAAGGGCGGGCGGGTGCTCGCGCCGGGCGATCCGGAGGCGCGGCTGCAGCTCGTGGACGCGCGCGACGTGGCGATCTTCACGCTCGACGCGGCGGAACGCGGCACGTCCGGGCGGTTCCTGGTGTCGGGGCCCGCCGGCGGGGCCGGCTTCGGCGAGTGGCTGGAGCTGTGCGCACGGGTGACGGGCTCCGGCGCGGAGCTCGTCTGGGTGGACGACGACTTCCTGGTGGAGCAGGGGGCGGGCGCGTTCGTCGAACTGCCGCTGTGGAGCGTCCCGCCGTCGACCGGTACCGATAACTTCTGGAATGTGCCCACGGCCAGGGCGGAGGCGGCCGGGCTGCGTGTCCGTCCGCTCGCCGACACCGTAGGCGACACGTGGGCCTGGCTCCGCGAGATCCCCGAGGGCGAGCGCGAGTTCGGCAAACACGGCATGGCGGCGGAGAAGGAAGCCGCCATCCTGGCGGCGTGGGCCGCCCGTTCCGCGTAATCCTCCGCAGACGGGGGCGCCCGCTACGCGAGGTTCACCGTGGCCCACGGCCGGAGCTTGTCGGGGTTGCGCACCCCCCAAAGGTGCTTGATCCGGTCGCCTTCGATCTCGAAGGCGATCACCACCACGGTGACGCCGTCCCGCTGGGCCACCAGACCGGGCTGGCCGTTGACCCGGCGCTCCAAAAGCGTCAGACCGGGCACCCTGCCAAGGAGGTCGACGGCGTAGCGCGCGACCCGCTCGCCGCCTTCGAGCGGGCGGAGCCTGGCGCTGACCAGGCCACCGCCGTCGACGATCCCCGTGGCGTCGGGGTCGAGCAGGCCGATGAGGGCGTCGATGTCCTTGGCCTCCCACGCCTGCTTGAAGTTCCTGACGATGCCGGCCCGCTGGGCGGCCGGAGCGGAGGGGGCCTGAGCTGCGCGGATACGGCGGCGGGCCGAGGAGGCCAACTGGCGGCAGGCTCCCGGGGTGCGACCGACGATCTCGGCCACCTCGGCGAAGGGGTAGCGGAAGACGTCGTGCAGGACGAACACGACGCGCTCGGCCGGGGTCATCGATTCGAGCACGACGAGGAAGGCCATGTTGACCGACTCGTCGAGGGTGACCCGGTCGGCCGGGTCGGCCGTCCGCCCGCCGGCCCACTCGCTGCGGTCGGGCAGCGGCTCGGGGATCCATTCGCCCACGTAGCTCTCGCGACGGACCCTGGCCGAGCCGAGCAGGTCGAGGCAGACTCGGCTGGCGACCGTCATCAACCAGGCGCCGGGCGATTCGATGGCCTCCTGCTGCGGGCGGGACATGGCGTACCAGCGGGCGTAGGTCTCCTGCACGACGTCCTCGGCGTCGGCCAGGGAGCCGAGAAGGCGGTAGGCGAGATTGATCAACTGGCGCCGCTCGCTCACGAGCGTGCTCAGGCTCGGATCGGAATGGATGGTCATGGTCTCGCCGGCTCCCCTTGTGTCGCAGCTGCCCTCATCAGATCGACGAGATACCCCGCCAAACTGTGACGTCAGATTATTGAGACGCTGTCCACGCCAGGTATGTAGAGAACGAGCGGGCGGCTCCGACTCCCTCGTGAGCGGCGCGAGACGAGCGCCGGAACCTGGGAGGACAGTGAGATGAGCAAGGTCACCTGTGACGTGGCGGCGTCCCTCGACGGCTTCGTGGCGGGGCTGAACCAGACTCTGGACAACCCCTTCGGCGATGGCGTGGGCGATCGTCTGCACCAGTGGATGTTCGAAGAGCCCGAGGCGCACGCCGAGGTCATCGAGGGCATCACCGCGGCGGGCGCCTTCATCATGGGCCGCAACATGTTCGGCCCCGGTCGCGACGCCTGGGACATGGACTGGCGGGGGTGGTGGGGTGAGGAGCCGCCCTACCACGCGCCGGTCTTCGTTCTCACCCATCACCCTCGGGAGCCGTTGCCCATGAAAGGCGGCACGACGTTCACGTTCGTCACCGAGGGGATCGAGGCGGCCCTCGCTCAGGCGCGCGAGGCGGCCGGCGGCCGCGACGTCTCCATCGCGGGCGGCGCGCAGACAATAAACCAGTACCTGGCCGCGGGGCTCATCGACGAGCTGCGCGTGCACGTCGCCCCGGTGATCCTCGGCAGGGGCGAGCGGCTGTTCGACGGCGTCGGGGACACCACCCTTGAACCGCTCGGCGACGTGTCGGGCACCGCCCTCGTCACCCACCTGACATACCGCGTGATCCACGGATAAACCAGTCGATCCCGGCGACGGACCTCGTCACGATGGCGGCCATGAGAAACCGCAACCGCCGGGAGCGCGCCGCGACGCGCCACGGCCGCGTTCCGGCCCACGCCGGAACTGGTGCACGGCGTCACCGTCGCCGATCCGGTGTGGGCGGCACTGCTGCGCCGGGCGGGTGTCTTCAGCGGCAAGCACGTGAAGGAGGAACTGGCCGCCGACGCCCTGCACGGGCTCCGATCCGGGGTCGTGCCGGTGAAGGATCACCCCGCGTAAAGGAGTGGCGCAAGCTGACCTGTGTTGAGCAGACTGGACACGACCACGCCGTAGCTCACCGGTAGAGCGCCCGGCTCGGGACCGGGTGGACGCCGGTTCGAACCCGGTCGACGAGGCCTCAGATCCCCTTCGTAAGGGCTTGACCGCTACCGGCGCGCCGGTGCAGCCAGAGCATGACCAGGACGACGACGACGGCGGGCCCCAACCCCCACGCCAGCGGTGCGATCGCGCCCATCACCGCAGTGGAGTTGGCGAAGAGCCCGAGCGCTCCGCCCAGGCTGAGCACGCCCACGGTCGCGAAGATCACGGAGATGCCGCGTTCGAGTCCGCGAACGCGGAACGCCGGGGCCAGGAAGAGGCAGGCCAGGGAGAAGAATACCCCCCAGCCGAGCATCTCGAAGGCGAACGTCAGCGACGGCCAGCCGTAGGGCTGGAACCACTCCAGTCCCGCCGTCCTGCCCAGGCCGGGACTCTGCCTGACCATCGTCAGCCCCACGAACCGGTTGGCGCAGACGACCACGGCCAGCATGACGACGAACGCCAGGGAGATGAGCGTGAACACCTGTTTGTCCGCCGGGGTGGCGAGATGGACGGCGCACCACAGCGGCACCATGGCCAGGACCGCGAGCATCATGATCGCGTGGAAGGTGGTCGTGAAGGGCTCCTGGGGCGGAAACGGCAACCCTCGCGCCATCATCACCGTGAGAACCACCAGGTAGACCAGCGACAGGGCGGCGTAGCCACCGCCGGCCCACATCCCCACCGACGCTACCGATGTCCGCTTTCGCATGCCCTTCTCCGTCCACCTAGTGGCGTATGTTGTTCGCCATAGTGGCGAACAACATACGCCACTATAGACTTGCCGGGACGGCAGAGCAGCACAGGGAGACGGCCACGATGGGCGAGCAGCACAGGACACGCACGCCGGCGGGCATCGAACTGGCCTGGCGCGCCTCTGGTGACGCGGCCCGCAGACGCGCCCAGGCAGCCGACGAACGCCGGCCAGGTCCGCGGCCGGGCCTCACCCTGGAGCGAATCGTCACAGCCGCGATCGACATCGCCGACAACGAAGGGCTCGCCGCGGTATCGCTGGCTCGCGTCGCCTCCGCCCTCGGCGCCGCGACGACCTCGCTGTACCGGCACGTCCGCTCCAAGGACGACCTGGTGATGGTGATGCGCGATGCCGCCACCGAGCCACCTCCTGACCTGCCGCCCGGCTCCGAACGCTGGCGTGATTCTCTCGCCGGCATCGCCTGGCAGATCTACGACCTCTACCGGCGGCATCCATGGGCCCTGCAGGTGCCCACGTCCGGCCCGCCGAACATGCCGAACGAACTGCTGTGGGGAGAGCACATGCTCAGGGCGCTGTCCCGGACCACCCTGAGCTCCCCCGACCAGCTCCGCGCCGTCACCCTGATCTCCGGCTACGTCCGCGAGCAGGCCCGTCTCACCCTGGACCCGATTATCGCCGACGGTGCGGGAGGCGACTACTTCCGGTTTCTCGGAGGGGTCATGACGCCGGATCGGTATCCCATGTTCTGCCGGCTCTTCGGCGATCAGGCGAACACCGGCTCAATCGGCTACACCACCGAAGACTTCCAGTTCGGCCTGGACCGGATTCTGGCCGGACTGGCCGAACTCGACCAGGACGGCCGCACGCGGTAGCCACGCTCTGAGACCTTCGCGTGATGTACGTTTGCCGGGCGAGAGAAGGGACGCAGGAGCATGCGGCTGGGGCGGGGCGTCAATTTCGGCAACGCGCTGGACGCTCGTGGTGAGGGCGAGCCCGGCTTCCGGCTTGAGGAGCGGTACTTCGACGAGGTGGCGCTGGCCGGGTTCGACACCGTTCGCCTTCCCGTCCGCTGGTCGGCGCACGCCGCCGAGACCCCGCCGTACCGGATCGATCCGGCCTTCTTCGACCGAGTGGACCGAGCGGTGAACGGCGCCCTCCGGCGCGGCCTGAACGTCGTCATCAACGTCCACCACTATGACGAGGTCTGCGCCGCCCCCGACCAGCACGAGGGACGATTCCTCGCGCTCTGGCGGCAGATCGCGCCGCGCTACGCGGACCATTCGGAGCCACTCTGCTTCGAACTGCTCAACGAGCCCCGCGACCCGATGACGCCGGAGCGGTGGAACGGGCTGGCCGCGAAGGCGTTGGCTGTCGTACGCGAGTCGAACCCGGACCGCACCGTGCTCATCGGCCCGGCGCGGATGAACGACATCGACGCGCTCGCGCAGCTGGACCTCCCGCAGGACGACCATTTGATGGCCACGGTTCACTACTACGCGCCGTTCGCCTTCACCCACCAGGGCGCCGGCTGGGTCAAGGGAGCCGACGCCTGGCTGGGCACGCGCTGGGGCGACGACGCCGATCGGGCCACCGTACGCCGCGACCTCACCACGGCCGCCGCATGGGCGAGCGAGCACGGCCTCCCGTTGTTCCTCGGCGAGTTCGGCACCTTCTCGAAGGCCCACGCGGCCTCTCGCGTGGAATGGACCGCGTTCGTGCGGTCGGAGGCCGAGCGCCTGGGAATGAGCTGGGCCTACTGGGACTTCGGCACGGATTTCGGCGTGTTCAACCCGGATCTGAACTCATGGCGTGAGCCGCTGCGACAGGCTCTGATCCCGGGGCACCTGCGGCCACTGGTTTCCGAGCGATGAGGGCCCAGGCCGTGGCGAGATCAATTCCGCTCGCGGAGCTGCAGCGGAACCAGCGATCGTGCACTGGCCGTTTCGCCTGGTAGATGGGATTTGTAGTGACGAGTCGGCCTGTAGGCCGGGTTCTGTCCTTCGTTTGAAGGGGCGACCATCCATCTAGGGCCGCCGTTGCCGGCGGCCTCGAGCGGTCTACCCGCGCGGCTCGGGCGGGCAGCCCTCGAACGTCGCGCGCGGGACGCTCCTGGGAGCGTCCCTTCTTGACCTTGCTCCGGGTGGGGTTTACCTAGCCGCCCACGTCGCCGTGGGCGCTGGTGGTCTCTTACACCACCCTTTCACCCTTACCTCCCGGCGGACCGAGAGGCGGTTTGCTTTCTGTGGCACTGTCCCGCGGGTCACCCCGGGTCGGCGTTACCGACCACCCTGCCCTGTGGAGCCCGGACCTTCCTCGGCGGGCCCGAAGGCCCGACGCGGTCGCCCGGCCGACTCGTCTGGCTGCAAGATTATCAAATTTCAAGCGGTTCCCAATCCAGCGGCAAGATCGCCTCGATGGGATGGGCAGGTCATCGTCTGAGGGGGGCGATGGCGCTTCAGTGGGCGTGCCGGAGGTTCCGACGGCCGGAGGTTCTGACGAACGTCCGGCACGCCCCACCAGCCGGGGGTCAGTGCCGTTGTAGGTGGGCGGTGTCGTTGAACGCCTTCACCACGGCGGGGCCGTCCGCGTAGTACTCGATCAGCGACAGGCACGCCAGGTCCAGGTGCATCCGGTAGAGGGACTCCAGCGGGGCCATCAGGGCGAGCCTGAGCAGCATCTTGATGGGCGTGACGTGCGAGACCGCCAGAACGGTCTTGCCCTCGTAGCGCTCCACCAGCCGCTCCCCCGTCTCCTGGACGCGGCGTGCGGTCGTGGCGAAGCTTTCGCCGCCGGGTGGGGCGGCTTCGGGGTCGGCGAGCCAGGCGGCGAGTTCGGCGGGCCAGCGGCGCTGGACCTCCGTGAACGTGTGGCCCTCCCAGGCGCCGAAATCGGCTTCTCTGAGGCCTTCGTCGATCTCGATGTCGAGGCCGGTCCGTTTGGCGATGGTTTCCGCGGTCTGCCTGGCGCGGTTGAGTGGCGAGGTGACGATCACGTCGAGGTGGTACGGCTCGCGCGAGAGCCGCTCGGCCGCCGCCGACGCCTGGGCCAGGCCGTTGGGTGTGAGTTCGGCGTCGCCGAGGCCCGAGAACCGGCGTTCCACGGACAGGGGGGTTTCGCCGTGTCTGAGGAGGAGGAGTGAGGTGGCGACCCGGGTGGGCGGTCTCCAGCCTGTGCCCTTGCTCATCGCCTGCTGGGTGGCGGCGACGGAGGCGGTCGGGGCCGACAGGCCGGAGGAGGACGCGAGGTTGTCGCCCGCGTCGAGGAGGTCCGTCTGCTGGACGACCTTCGGCGCCGAACGAGCCGAGCCGGGCTCCGAGAGGGCGCCCGTCGCGCCGGAAGCCGGGCCCTGCTCATGGGTGCCGCCCGCCTTCCAGGTCAGGCCCTTGGCCGCGGCGTCCATGGCCTCGTTGGCCAGCCGGTCGGCGTGCTTGTTGCGGTCGCGCGGAATCCAGGTCCATTCCGTCACCCGCAGCCGTCTGGCCAGCCCCTGCGCTTCCAGGGCGAGCGGGCGCAGCCCTTCGTTCTTGATCTTCCAGCGGCCCGCCATCTGCTCGACGACCAGCTTGGAGTCCATTCGCACGGCCACCGGCGCTCCCTCGCCGGCCAGGTCGAGCACGGCCTTCAGCCCGGCGATCAGCCCCCGGTATTCGGCGACGTTGTTGGTCGCGACGCCGATGGCCTCGGCCGCCTCCGCCAGCACCTGGCCGTCGGAGGCGTCCTTGACGACCGCGCCGTAGCCGGCCGGGCCGGGGTTGCCGCGCGAGCCGCCGTCGGCTTCGACGATGTAGGACGTCACAGGCCCGACTCTGTGGTGCGGACGAGGATGCGGCGGCACTCCTCGCATCGGAGCACCTCGTCGTGGGGGGCTCCCTTGATGCGGTTCATCTCGGCGATGGACAGGGCCACCTTGCAGCCCTGGCACCGGCCGCCGTGCAGCATGGCGGCGCCCACGCCGTACTGGTCCTTGAGCTTGCCGTAGAGGGCGAGCAGGTCGGCGGGGATCTCACCGGCGACGGCGCCTCGGCGGCCCTGGACCTCGGCCGCCTCCTTGTCGATGTCGGTGAGCGCGGCGTCGCGGCGGCCCTCGGAGTCGGCCAGGCCGGCGGCGACCTCGTCGCGCTGCGCGACCAGGTCGGTGACCTTGGTGTCGGCGGCCTCGCGGCGTTCCATGATCTCCAGTACGACCTCCTCCAGGTCGCCCTGGCGCTTTTGCAGCGAGGCGATCTCGGACTGCAGGCCGGACAGGTCGCGCGGGGAGGTCACGGCGCCGGAGTCGAGGCGCTTCTGGTCGCGGTCGGCGCGGGTGCGCACGGCGTCGACGTCGCTCTCGGCCTTGCTCTGCTCGCGCGCCAGGTCGCCCGCCTCGGTCTCGGCCTCGATCACCTGGGTGACGAGCCTGGCGTACTGCTTGGACCGCTCGTCGATCTCGGCCAGCTCGGGCAAAGTGCGCCGGCGGTGCGCCAGCCGATCAATCACGGCGTCGAGCTCTGCCAGGTCGAGCAGTCGCTTCTGGGCCTCAGGGGCTGCTTTCATGATCAATATCCTCTTGTCCAAGCATCGGTGACCGTGGCGGAGACGCGCGTTTCAACGGTAACGCCACTCTCGCGCAGGATGGACGCCGCGCTGTCGAGCCAGGGCCACTCGGTCGCCCAGTGGGCGGCGTCGATCAGCGCGGGCCCGCCCGACTCGACGAATTCGCTGGCCGGATGGTGGCGCAGGTCAGCCGTCAGGAACACGTCGACTCCCGCGGCCTTGGCGGTGCCGAGGAGCGAGTCGCCCGCGCCGCCGCTGACCGCGACCCGCGTGACGGGGCGCGCGAGGTCGCCGGCCACGCGCAGGCCCATGGCGGTCCGCGGCAGGCCCTTGGCGGCCAGCGCGGCGAAGTCGCCCAGGCAGGTGGGCTCCGGCAACTCGCCGATGCGGCCCAGGCCGCGCCACGGGTCGTCGGGGAAGGGCTGCAGCGGCACCAGGTCGCCGGCCAGCCCGACGGCTCTGGCCAGGGCGTCGGACACGCCGGGGTTGGCGACGTCGGCGTTCGTGTGGGCGGTGTAGAGGGCGATGTCGTTCTTTATCAGGGTGTGAACGAGGCGGCCCTTGGGGGTGGTGGCGGCCACGCTGGTGGTGCCGCGCAGGTAGAGGGGATGGTGGGTGACGATCAGGTCGGCGCCCCATTCCATGGCCTCCTCGGCCACGACCGCGACCGGGTCGACCGCGAACAGCACCCGCCGCACCGGCTGGGCGGGGTCTCCGCTGACCAGCCCCACCGCGTCCCACGACTCGGCTCGGGCGGGCGGGTAGGCCGCCTCGAGCACCTCGATCACGTTCGTCAACGTCACAGCAGCCACCTGCGCAGACTACCGGTGCGGGGACGCGGCGGGGGTGTCGTCGGAACACGGTTCGGCGTAGTGTAAGTGAGTCCTGACCTGTGGAGGGTGGCATGGCACCTGACGTCGCGATCATCGGGGCGGGGTTCGGCGGACTGTGCATGGCGATCCAGCTCGAACGGGCCGGGGTCGGCTCCTACACGGTGTTCGAGAAGGCGGACGGCCTCGGGGGCACGTGGCGCGACAACAGCTATCCCGGGGCGGGATGCGACATCCCCTCCCATTTGTACTCGTACTCATTCGAGAAGTACGCGAGCTGGACCCGCCGCTACCCAGAACAGCCCGAAATTCTGGGATATCTAGAGCACTGCGCCGATAAATACCGCGTCAGGCGAAAAATCAGGTTCGGGGCGGAAGTGCGGCGGGCTGCCTTCGACGGCTTGAAATGGCGGCTGACGACCGCGAACGGCACCGAGACCTTCGACGTGCTCGTCATGGGCGTCGGCCAGCTCAACCGCCCCCGCCTCCCCGACATAGCCGGAATGTCGGACTTCGCGGGCGTCTCCTTCCACTCCGCCCGCTGGAACCACGACCACGATCTCACCGGCAGACGCGTCGCGGTGATCGGGAACGGCTCGTCGGCGGCCCAGCTCATCCCCCGGGTCGCGGAGCGGGCCGAACGCCTGTACGTCTTCCAGCGCACCCCGAACTGGGTGATCCCCAAGCCGGACGCCGCGTTCAGCCCGCTGACCAGGCTCGCCCTCCGTTACGTCCCCGGCCTCCAGCGCGCCTACCGCGAGTGGACCTACCGCTACGCCGAGGGCGCCCTCTATCCAGCGCTCGCCCAGGGCTGGAGCGCCGGCCTGCTCAGGCAGCGGGCGCTGCGGCACCTGCACGACCAGGTCGCCGACCCGGCGCTGCGGGCCAAGCTCGCCCCCGGCTATCCGCCGGGCTGCAAGCGGGTCGTCATCGACAGCGCCTTCTACCCGGCGCTGACCAGGCACAACGTGGAGGTGGTCACCGACGGGATCGTCCGGATCACGCCGAAGGGCGTCCAGACCGCCGACGGCACATGCGAGGTGGACACGATCGTCTACGCCACGGGGTTCAGGAGCACGGAGTTCCTGGCCCCGATGGAGATCACCGGGCTCGGCGGCCGGTCGCTGGAGGAGCAGTGGAAGGACGGGGCTGAGGCGTATCTGGGCATCTCCGTCCAGAATTTCCCCAACATGTTCCTGCTGTACGGCCCCAACACGAACCTCGGCCACAACTCGATCATCTTCATGATCGAGTGCCAGGTGAACCACGTCATGTCGTGTCTGCCGTACCTGTCCGCGAACGGCCCGATCGAGGTGCGGCCCGAGGCGATGGCGGCCTGGCGCGGGCAGCTCGACGCGGCGATGGAGCGGATGGTGTGGGGCGCCGGCTGCCAGAGCTGGTACAAGACCGACCAGGGCCGGGTCACGAACAACTGGCCGGGCCCGACGACGCTCTACCGCCGCCTGACGGCCCGGCCACCGATCCCGGCCTACCGCCTGGCGGAGTAATGTCTGGATCGTGACGTCTACCCTCCACCAGCGTGCGGTCGTCGCCGACACCCACAACGACCTCCTGATGGCCGTCTCCGCCAGGCCGCCCGGGCAGTGGTCGGCGTTCTTCCGCGAGCGCTGGCTGCCGCAGCTCGTGGCGGGCGGGGTGAACCTGCAGGTCCTGCCGGTCTTCATCGACGACCAGCACCGGCCGGAGGGGGCGCTGCGTCAGACATTGCGCATGATCGAGTGCGCGCACGTGCTCGCCGAGGGCAACGCCGGCCGGGTGCGCCTGTGCCTCGACGCGGCCGAGATCGATCACGCGCTCGAGGCGGGCGAGATCGCGCTGGTGCTGGCGTTGGAGAGCATGCCGGGCATCGACGCGGACGTCGAGCTGATCTCGACCATGTACCGGCTGGGCGTGCGGGTGGCGTCGATCGCGCACTTCGGCCGTACGGCGCTGGCCGACGGCAGCGGCGAGGACGCCACGGGCAGCGGGCTGACCTCCCACGGCGTCGAGGCGCTGGCGGAGATGGAACGGCTCGGCATGGTCTTCGACGTCTCCCACCTGGGCGCCTCCGGCGTCGCCCACGTGCTGGAGCTGGCGACCAGGCCGGTCATCGCCACGCATTCCTCGGCCCGCGCGCTGCGCGACCACCACCGCAACCTCACCGACGAGCAGCTGCGCGGGGTGGCGGCCACCGGCGGCGTGGTCTGCGTCAACTTCTTCGCCCCCTTCCTGGCCGACCGTGAGTCCGACATGACGCTCGAGCGTCTGCTCGACCACATCGAGCACGTGGCGGCGGTCACCGGGATCGATCACGTCGGTCTCGGGCCCGACTTCATCCGCGAGGTCATGGACGATCTGACGCCGCCGTGCTGCGAGGGCGTCAACACGCGCGGGGTGGACCCGAAGTCCGCGGTGCCGGGGCTGGAGGGGCCGTCGGGGCTGCCCATGGTGACCGAGGGGCTGCTGGCGCGGGGCGTGCAGGAGCAGGACGTCATCAAGATCATCGGCGGGAACGTGCACCGGCTCCTGCGGGAACTGCTGGCGTGAAGGGGGCCTGCCCGCGAGCGCGCGGACAGGCCTGACCGATCAGACGACCGGGCCGAGCTTGCGCTTCATCACGCACTCGTTGGGGAACTCGTGCGCGTAGAAGTCCGGCCGGCCGTACCAGTGGCCGCGCGCCTCGACCGTGACCGGGTCCCAGATCAGCGGGCATGGCCCCGGGTCGACGTCGAGGTCGACGAAGTAGCCGTCGACGTCGCGCAGCACGTCGCACGCCTGGTGCGGCCGGGGGTGGATGCCTCCGTCTGGATCGCAGGTGAGACGCAGCGAGTACGCGCCGCCGTAGCGGGGCTTGACGGTGATGAAGAGCTCCGCCCCCGCCGCCGCGGCGGCGGGCTGGGCCGCGATCGGCGAGGCGATGATCGCGGCCAGCCCGAACACGGCCATCCTGCGGGCGACGGTCAGCATGAACGCCATAGGGGAACCTCCCTGGGTCGACGGGCGTCCCTGAACGGGACGACGCACTCACCCATGACTACCGTGAGTGACTGGTCGGAGACTACTGGTTACCTGGCTACACCGCGCTATCTCCACCGCAGGGGTGTGGGTAAATAGAGGATGAGCAGTGACGTGGTGATCCGCGAGTTGCGGAAGATCGAGGAGTTCCAGCAGGTTCACCGGCTTTTCGACACGATCTGGCGGCCTGATCCGGGCAACCCGCCGATCACCGTGGAGTTGCTGGTCGGGTTCGCGCACACGGGCAACTACGTGGCGGGGGCGTTCGAGGGCGACACGCTGGTGGGCGCCTCGGTGGGGTTCCTGGCGGCCGGGGGCGCGCTGCACTCCCACGTGACCGGGGCGGCCGTCACGGGCCGGGGCGTCGGGTATGCGCTGAAGTCCCACCAGCGGGCCTGGTGCCTGGAACGCGGGCTGGAGCGGATCACGTGGACGTTCGACCCGCTCGTCCGCAGGAACGCCCATTTCAACCTGGTCAAGCTGGGCGCGATGCCGGAGGAGTACCTGGAGGACTTCTACGGGGTGATGTCGGACGCCATCAACGTGGGCGACTCCTCCGACCGGCTGCTGGCGGTGTGGCGGATCGCCGAGGAGCGGCGGCCGATCGAGGAGACGGAGTTCTTCCCCGCGCTGAGCGAGGACGCCGACGGGTGGCCGGATGAGGAGACGGCCGCGGAAGACCGGATGCTCGTGGCGACGCCGTCCGACGTGGAGTGGCTGCGGCGGCACGATCCCGAGGTGGCCAGGGCCTGGCGGCGGGCGGTGCGGGACGTACTGGGCGGGGCCATGAAAGCGGGCGGGCGCGTCGTCGGTTTTACCGGACGCGGAGAATACATGGTGATTCTTAACTAGCTATTCCACCAGAGTTTCGGATCTCTGTAATGTGGCTCACAGGCAAGCCGAACAAGGAGATCCGCATGGCGGAATTCACCCCCACCGTTCCTGCGCGAGTCCTGCCGTCCGTCACCGTCCGCGACCTTCCCGAGCCGCCCCGATCGACCTGGCGCGTCATCGGCCCCGGCCTGGTCGGCGCCGGAGTGGGCCTGGCCTCCGGCGAGTTCATCATCTGGCCCTACATCGCCTCCCAGGTCGGGCTGGTCTTCATCTGGGGAGCGGCCGTCGGGATCATCACCCAATGGTTTCTGAACATGGAGATCGAGCGCTACACGCTGGCCACCGGCGAGACCGCGCTGACCGGGTTCAGCAGGATGTGGAAACACTGGGGCATCGTCTTCGTGCTGATGACGCTGGCCTCCAACCTCTGGCCCGGGTGGGTGACCACGTCGGCGACCATGGTCACGTACCTGACAGGGTCGGGCGCGGGGAGCGTGCGCTGGATCGCGATCGGCATGCTCGTCGTGATCGCGCTCGGCCTGACGCTGGCGCCGGTGATCTACACGATGCTGGAACGGGTGATCTTCGTGAAGATCGCCCTGGTCATCACGCTGGCGGTGGTCGCGGTCCTGTTCGCGATCAACGCGGAGACCTGGGTCGAGCTGGGCAAGGGCCTGACCGTCAACGCCCAGTTCCCCTCCGAGCTGGGCTACGCCGTGTTGATGGGCGCCATCGCCTACGCCGGCGCGGGCGGCGGCCAGAACCTGTGCCAGAGCAACTGGATCCGCGACAAGGGCTTCGGCATGGGCCAGTACGTGCCCCGCCTGGTCAGCCCGGTGACCGGTGAGGAGGAGGCGGCCGCCTCGACCGGGTACCAGTTCGCCCCCACCAAGGAGAACCTCGCCCGGTGGCGGCAGTGGTGGCGCTTCGCGAACATCGAGCAGGGCGCCACGTTCGCGCTGGTGTCGTTCCTGACGATCGCGCTCATGTCGATGCTGGCCTACTCCACCGTCTACGGCCGCCCCGGGCTGAAGGACAACATCAGCTTCCTGCAGGTCGAGGGCCAGGTGCTGCAGGACGTCGTCGGCCCGTGGTTCGGCGTGCTGTTCTGGGTGATCGGGGCGCTGGCCCTGTTCGCCTCGGCCATGGGCATCGTCGACTACACCTCGCGGCTGGCCTCCGACACGATCAAGACCGTCTACCTGCGCGAGCGGCCCGTCTCGGTGAACCGGGTCTACTTCATCGTGGTCTGGGCCATGGCCGTGCTCGGGATCGTGATCCTGCTGCTCGGGTTCGACCAGCCGCTGATCCTGCTGGTGTTCTCGGCGTGCTTCGCGGCCGTGATGATGTTCGTGTACTCGATCCTGCTGATCATCCTGAACCGGCGGTCGCTGCCCGAGGCCATCAAGGTGCGCTCGTACCGGCTGGGGGCGCTGGTGTGGTCGGTGCTGTTCTTCGGGACGCTGACCGTGCTGGTCGTCACCCAGCAGGCGCAGAAGCTGTTCGGCGGCTGACGCGCGCTTACCGCGGCCGTCAACGCGCATCAGCGGGCGGTAAGGCAGCGGTCAGCGGGGGTGGACAGGCTGGGCGACATGAAGAACATGACCCAGATCGCAGGCAGCAAGGACGACGCCCAGCTCGTCCACCACCTCACGCTCTCCGGCAGCCAGTACGAGATCGGCCAGGTCCTCACCGAGGAGGCCCGCAGGCTCGGCTGGTCCCCCACCCAGATGAACCCGGTCATGAACCGGGCCCGCAGGACCTGGTTCGAGCGCCACTGGCCGCAGCACCACGCCCGCATGGACGGCGCGGCGGCGGTCCTCGGCCTCGACCCCGACCAGGACGAGGTGGCCCTGGACGCGATGAGCTACATCCCGCAGGGCTCCGGCTGCTCTGCCATGTGGATCCCCCCGTCCGCGTCGGCCGACGGCAACGGCAGGGTGGGCCGCAACTACGACTTCTTCTTCCCCGCGACGACCAGCGAGATCATGGGAGGCACGCCCAGGCCCGGCGAGCTGCCCATCGGTTCCCGCCCCTACGTGATCACCACGGTGCCCGACGAGGGGCTCGCCACGACCGTGATCACCATGAACGAGCTCGACGGCTGCATGGACGGCATCAACTCGGCGGGCCTGGCCGTCATGCTGCTCATGGCCGACTTCGAGACCGCCACGCCGCCGGACGGCCCCGTCACGCCGCAGGTGGGGCTGTCCAGCGTGCACCTGCCCAGGTTCCTGGTGGAGACGTGCGAGAACACCGACCAGGCCAAGCAGGCGCTGCTGGGCGCCAAGCACTACGACTTCGGCGCGCCGCTGCACTACCTGGTGGCGGACGCGCACGGGCAGGCGTTCGTGTGGGAGCGCGGCAGGGACGGCACCGAGCACATCATCGAGTTCGGCGACGGCCCGCTCTGCGTCACCAACCACCTGCTGCACCGCCACCCCGACCCGATGAACCTGCCCGCGGACACCGAGCACAGCTTCAGGACGTTCGAGCGGCTGCGCACGCTGCACGAGAACAGCAAGGGCGCCACCATGTCGGAGCAGGACATACGTGACAGCCTGCGCGGCGTGGGCGCGTCCGAGGACCCGGCCATGCCGTTCCGCACGCTGTGGAGCACGATCTTCGACCCCGCCGCGCGCACCCTCTCCACCCGCTTCTACCTGGGTGACGGCGGGCGCTACAGCGAGGAGCTGGTGTTCTCGCCGAGGTAGTCGGCGCGCACCTTCGAGCGTGACAGCTTGCCCGTCGGGGTGCGCGGCAGCCTGGAGCGGTACTCGATCGCCTTCGGGTGCTTGAACCTGGCGATGCGGGGCCCGCAGTGCTCCAGCAGCTCGGCGGTGAGCTCGGGGCCCGGCTCGACGCCCTCGACGAGCTGGACGAGGGCGAGCACGTTGTGGCCCCACTCCTCGTCGGGCGTCCCGATGACGGCCACGTCGGCCACGGCGGGGTGTTCGAGCAGGGCGGCCTCGATCTCGGCGGGGTAGATGTTCACCCCGCCGGAGACGATCAGGTCGGTGCGCCTGTCGCACAGGAACAGGTAGCCGTCCTCGTCCAGGTAGCCGATGTCGCCCGGCGCGTACCACTCCCCCCGCATGCTGGCGGCGGTCCTGTCCGGGTCCTTGCGGTACTCGAAGGTGCCCATGCTGGACTTGACGTAGATCAGGCCGGGCTCGCCGGCCGGGAGCCGCTTGCCGTCCTCGTCGAGGATCCTGACCTCGAACGTGGGCGCGGGCCGGCCCACGGTGCCCGGCCTGGCCAGCCAGTCGTGCGGCTTGACGGAGAAGGCGACCGCGCTCTCGGTCGAGCCGTAGTACTCGTACAGGACGGGGCCCCACCAGTCCATGATCTGCTTTTTGACCGCGACGGGGCAGGCGGCGGCGGTGTGGATGACCTGGCGCAGGCTGGACACGTCGTACTTGCCCTTGACGTCCTCGGGGAGCTGCAGCATCCGGTGGAACATGGTCGGCACCATCATGGCGTTGGACACCCGGTACCGTTCGATGAGCTCCAGGATCTTGACCGGGTCGAACCTGGGCGCGATCACCACCGTGTGCCCGAGGTGCAGCGCGAACTGCGTGTGCGAGCACGGCGAGGAGTGGTACATCGGCGAGGTCACCAGGTGGACCTCCGCGCCCGGGCGCAGGTCCACGACCTCGCCGAGGAACCACGTGTTCAGCGGCAGGAACGCCTCGGGCTCGGCGCCGGGCAGCGGCCGCTGCACGCCCTTGGGGAAGCCGGTGGTGCCGGAGGTGTACCACATGACCGCGCCGCACGTGCGCTCGTCCGGCGCGTGCGCGGGCTGCCCTTCCGCCAGCCCCTCGATCCCGATCTCCGCGCCGGGCACGGCGTACTCGGGGCTGGTGACGACGAGCTTGGCGTCGCAGTCTGCGAGGATGTACGCCACTTCCGACGGGGTCAGATGCCAGTTGATCGGCACGTAGTAGAGCCCGATCTGGCCGGTGGCCATGAGCATGACGACCGCGTCGATCCCGTTGGGCAGCACGCCCGCCACCACCTCGCCGGTGCCGAGCCCGCGGGCCCGCAGCCCGTGGGAGACCTGGTTGACGCGGGCGAGCAGGTCGCCGTACGAGGTGCGCGTGCCGTCGGTGTCGATCACCGCGATGCGCCCCGGGTCGGCGGCGGCGATGGCGTAGAAGCCGGGCAACTCGCTGACGTCCATTACAGCTCCAGCAGTTGTGCGAGACGGGCACGATGGATACGGGGCGGGCCCAGCAGCACCTCATCCGCTTTGGCCCGCTTGTAAAACAAATGAGCGTCATGCTCCCAGGTAAAACCTATGCCGCCGAACAGCAGCAGATGATCGCGGGCCACCTCGAAACAGGCTCGGCCGACGTACGCCTGGGCGAGCGCGGCGGCCTCGGGCAGCTCGCCGGGCGACTCGTCGGCGGCCCACGCGGCGTACCTGACGATCGACTCGGCCTGTTCGAGCTTGCAGTGCATGTCGGCGAGCTTGTGCTTGACCCCCTGGTAGGAGCCGATGTACCGGCCGAAGGCAACGCGGACCTTGGCGTAGGCGACGATGGCGTCGAGCGCTGCCCGCATCACGCCGAGCTGCTCGGCCGCCAGCGCCACCGCCACCAGGTCGTCGATCTCGGGCCACGGGCCCAGCACCTGGCAGGGCGCGCCCCGCAGCGTCACCTTCGCCTGGCCGCGCGTGAGGTCGAGGGTCTCCAGCGCGGTCCTGGTGACGCCGGGCGCGCTCAGCTCGACGGCGACCAGGACGTCGCCCGCGCGGGCCAGCAGGACGTCGGCGTCCATGCCGCTGAGGACCTGCGGCAGCGTGCCGCTCACCGTGGCGTCGTCGGGGGCTTCGAGGCCGTGCCGGGCGAGCGTGGCCGTGGTGCGGCCCTCCGCGATGGCCGACAGCAGCTCCTCGCCGGGCGTCGCGGTGAGCGCGAAGACGGCGAACGCGGTGGTCAGGAACGGCCCCGGCAGCAGGGCGGCGCCTGTCTCCTCCAGCGCGACCGCCAGCTCGGCCAGGCCCGCGCCGGCGCCGCCGTACTCCTCGGGGATGATCAGGCCGGACAGGCCGAGCTCGCCGTTCAGCCTGGCGTACACCTGGGGGTCGTAACCCTGGCGGGCCTTGGGCAGCGGCGAGGCCGCCCGCAGGAAGGCGCGCACGCTCTCGCGCAGGTGCCGCTGCTCCTGGCTGAGTACGAGCTTCACTCCTGTGTCCCCACCTTCAGGTCCTTGAACGGCACGGTCTTGTCCACCCTCGGCTCGGGCGGCAGGCCGAGCACGCGGTCGCCCACGATGTTGCGCATGATCTCGTTGGTGCCGCCGCCCAGCGACAGGCCGGGGGCCACCGAGATCGTCTGGGCGAGCGGATGGTCGCCCAGCACGGCCTCGGGGCCCACGAGCCGCGTGGCCAGGTCGGCCTGGAACAGCGTCAGCTCGGCCAGCAGCAGCTTGGCGGCGCTGCCGCGGGCGCCGGGGAAGATCCCGGCCCTGGTCTCCTGGGCCAGACGCTGGTTGAACAGCGCCAGGGCGCGGCGGCGGATGTGCAGTTCGACGAGTTCGTCGCGGACCAGGGGGTCATCGGTGTCGACGACCTGGCGCAGCGCGTCGAGCGAGGCGGGGTCGTCCTTCCTGCCCCCCATGCCGACGCCCGCCGAGATCGACAGCCGCTCGTGCAGGAGGGTCGTGACGGCCACGCTCCAGCCGTCGTTCACCTCGCCCACGCGGTGCTCGTCGGGGATCGGCACGTTGTCGAAGAAGATCTCATTGAAGTTGGACCTGCCGGACATGTCCTTCAGCGGCCTGACCGTCACCCCCGGGTGACGCATGTCCACCACGAACATGGTCAGCCCCTTGTGCTTGGGCACCTCCACGTCGGTGCGGGCCAGCAACAGGCCCCAGTCGGCGTGGTGGGCCACCGAGGTCCACACCTTCTGGCCGTTGACGATCCAGTGGTCCACGTCGCGTACGGCCCTGGTCTGCAGGGCGGCCACGTCGCTGCCCGCGCCCGGCTCGGAGAAGAGCTGGCACCAGATCTCCTCGCCGCGCAGCAGCGGCCGCAGGAACCGCTCGCGCTGCCGGTCGGTGCCGCGATCGAGGATCGTCGGGCCGGTCATGCCGAGGCCGATCGAGAAGACGTACGTGGGGAGGGCGTAGTCGCGGGCCTCGGCGGCGAACGCGCGCTCCTCCGCCTGCGTCAGCCCCTGGCCGCCCCATTCCTTCGGCCATGTGATGCCGGAGTATCCGGCGTCGTGGAGCTTGGCCATGAACTCCTTGGCCCGGGCGAGCGGGTCGCCCTCGGGGCGATCTTCGGATGGAACGTTCTCCCGCAGCCAGGCCCTGGCCGCACGGCGATACTCGTCGAGGTTCACGTCGGCTCCTTGGCATCAGCGCTCACTTACTCTAGCCAGGCCACCGCGGCGGGCAAAGAGGGTTCCCGTTGGGAGGTCTTCGAGGCGGTTTGCTGGAGAACCTCCTGCGATATCAACGAGGCACTACCCAGCGTGTTCTTCCGATTACCGTGATCGTATGCTGGGCCGGTCTTTGCGTGCGCGGCTGGCGCTGTTCGCGGGCGTCACCATGGCGGTCCTGTGCGTGGCCACCAGCGCTCTACTGCTGCGGGCGGCGCACCACGTGGTCGTCGAGATCCGCAGGAACGAGGTGATCGGCGGCGCCCTGCGCGTCGTGCACCTGATCAAGGATCATGAGCTGCCCCCGACGGTCGACGTGGCGCCGCACAGCGTCCAGGTCGTCGACGGAGGCGGCCGCGTGGTGTCCTCGACGCCGAACCTGGCCGGCGCGCCCCGGCTGACGACCGCCGCGCCCGGCCCCGGCGCCGTCCACCACAACGCCGTGCTCTGCGGCCTGCCGGGGCTCACCGGGGCGTGCCAGATCATGGCCGCCTTCCGCGTGAACGAGCCGGAGGGCGACTGGATCATCTACACCTTCGGCCCTCTGCCGGCCTGGTACGTGGACCCCGGCGCGCTGGCGTTCCTGACCGGCGCCTGCGCGGGGCTGGTCTGCCTGGCCTGGTTCGGCGTCTCGCGCGTGGTGGCCAGGACGCTCGCGCCCGTCAGGACCATCACCGAAAAGCTTTCAGAAATCACCGCGGGGAACGGGACGATGCGAGTGCCCGTCCCCGACGGCGCCGACGAGATCAAGGGCCTGGCCGAGACCGCGAACCGCACCCTCGCCCGCCTGGAGGGGGCGATGGAGCAGCAGCGCAGATTCGCCTCCGACGCCTCGCACGACCTGCGCAGCCCGATCACGGCCATGCGGGCGGAGCTCGACGGGGCCATGCTCGCCCCCGCCGAGACCGACTGGCCCGAGACCTGCGAGAAGCTGACGAGCAGCCTCGACCGCCTGCAGAACATCGTCACCGACCTGCTCACGCTGGCCAAGCTCGACGCGGGCGCCCCCGCCCGCCTCGAAGCCGTGGACCTGGCCGAACTGGCCCGCGCCGAGACCGCCAGGCCGCGCTCCAAGAAGGTCGTCACCTCGCTCGATCACGGCGTGACCGTGACCGGCGACCGGCTCCGCCTGGCCCGCCTGCTGACGAACCTGCTGGACAACGCCGAGCGGCACGCCGAGTCGCGGATCACGGTGAGCGTGCGGCGCGCGGGTGGGGAGGCCGTGCTGGAGGTGTGCGACGACGGCGCGGGCATCGCGCCCGAGCACCGCGAGACGGTCTTCCAGCGTTTCACCCGCCTGGACGCCTCCCGCAGCCGCGACGCCGGCGGCACCGGGCTCGGCCTGCCCATCGCCCGCGAGATCGCCTGGAGCCACAGCGGCACGCTCACGATCGAGGATTCAGAACGCGGAGCCCGCTTCGTTGCCCGGATGCCGGTACGTGATCACTAAAGACGGGTACGGAAAGGGTTTCGACCCGATCAAAAAACGCGGAGGCCCCATGGCTACCATGATCAATGTGACCGTCCGTCACCCCGGCCGCCCGGCCCCCTCCTCCTAGCGCGACAGCCGCGCCCGGTTTGTCCTATAAATACCTTAGATCAGAAGTTAGAGTTACTCGCTGTGACAACAGGTTTCAGCCGATTACGGCGTGACGATTTGCTGAAGACGGCCTGCGAGGTGATCGCGGAGCAGGGATTCGGGCACACCAGAACCCTCGACATCGCCAGAGCCGCCGGCGTGAGCCAGGCGCTGCTCTTCTACCACTTCGAGACCAAGGAACGCCTGTTCGCACAGGCCTTCAGCTACGCGGCCCGGCTCCATCTCAAGGCGCTCGGCGACGTCGAGCACTCCAAGGGCACACCGCTCGACCGGCTGCGCACCCTGCTCAGACTGTCCTCGCCGGCCATCCCCACCGAGGGCTGGCGCCTGTGGATCGACGCCTGGGCGGAGGCGATGCGCAGCCCCGAGCTGGAGGGCATCTCCCGGAAGATCGACCTCCAGGGGCGGCAGGTCATGCGCGGGATCATCGAGGCCGGGGTGGAGTCGGGAGAGTTCAAGTGCGCCGATCCCGACGCGACGACGTGGCGGATCCTGGCGCTCATCGACGGGCTGGCGATCCAGGCGCACGTGCACCCCAGGGCGCTCTCGCGGCGGCGCGTCAACACGCTCATCCGTACGGCGGCGGCGGGCGAACTGGGGCTGAGCGCGGACAATCTGTGACACTCACCCTTTCCCCACTATTGGATGGCTCGTACAATAAAGGTGCTCGGCCCATCCATGGCTCATCTGTGAGGAGAGGGGCACATGTCATGACATCCGCACCGAGCACCACCGCCGCCAGGGAACACGACGAGCAGGTGGCCAACTCCGGCGCCTACGAAGCGGTCATCGAACGGCTGTCGAAGGCGTCGGTGGACAAACACTGGGAGCCGTACCGGGACATCCCATGGGACGATCCGGAGTTCCTGGTCGACCAGGCCGATCCGCGCTGGGAGCTGCCCGAATTCGACAAGCTCGGCGGCCACCCGTGGTACCGCAGCCGTCCGCCCGAGGTGCGGGCGATGATCGGGCTGTGGCGGGTGGCCACCGCGATGAAGATCGGCCTGCAGTTCGAGAACCTGCTCAAACGCGGGCTGCTCAACTACGCCTACCGGCTGCCGAACGGATCACCCGAGTTCCGCTACGTCTACCACGAGGCCATCGAAGAGGGACATCACGGGATGATGTTCCAGGAGTTCGTGAACCGTACCCGGTTACCGGTACGCGGCATGCCCGGACCGCTGTCGGTGCTCGCGCAGGTCGCGCCGTGGATCCCGCTGATCTCGACCGAACTGTTCTTCGTGTTCGTGCTGGGCGGGGAGGACCCGATCGACCACGTGCAGCGCAAGCTGCTCAAGGACGGGCGGACGCACCACCCGCTCGAAGAGACGATCATCCGGATCCACGTCGCCGAAGAAGCGCGGCACATCTCGTTCGCGCGCCACTACCTGCGCAACCGGGTGCCACGGCTGCCCCGGCACCGGCGGCTGCTGCTGGGCGCCATCTCGCCGATCATCCTGGGGGTGATGGCGCGGATCATGCTGGCGCCTCCCGGGCCGATGATCCGGCGCTTCCGGATCCCCGCCCATGTGGTGGCCGAGGTCTATCTGCGTAATCCCGCCGCGAAGGGGGAGATCAGGGACTCGGTGGGGCGGACTCGGGAGTTGTGCGGGGAGATCGGGCTGATCAATCCGCTGACGCGGCGGATCTGGAAGGTCATGGGGATCTGGGGCTGAGCCGCCGGCCCTGCCCGGATTTGTCAACGGCGCGGGGGCGTCTGGCGATCAGGACCTCGGTCTCCGCCGTGTGCTCCCACCGGCCTTCTGGGTTGAGCGCGACCAGCTCCTTCCTGGCCGCCTCGGTGAACGCCGCCACCCTGTCGCCCAGGCGGGCGGGCGCGGTGTAGGAGTAGGACAACTGCAGGCCGACGACGGCGCCCAGGTCGTAGGTCAGGCGGTGCTCGTACACGGCCAGGTCCATGGAGCTGAACGGCGAGACGGCCAGGACGTCGTGGTGGTGCTCGCCGGTGGCCTGGTAGGAGTTCGTGGCGGTGAAGGTGTTGACGTCGAACTCGTCGCGTACCCGCCGCATGGCCGGCTCCCACGGCAGATCCTCGCCGTCACGGGTCGGGCCGATGATCGCCACGACGCCGTGCGGCGGCAGCAGGTCGTCCAGCTCGGCCAGAACCGCGCGGCGGTCCATCCAGTGAAACGACCGGCCCATGACGATGTGGTCGAACGCCGGCAGCTCACGCAGCTTCATCGAGTCACCGGAGAGCCAGCGGACGTTCCGCACCCCGGACGCCAGCCGCCTGCCCTCGGCCAGCATCCCCTCGTCCGGATCGACGGCCAGCACCTCGCGCACCCGCCGCGCCAGCGGGATCGCCACCGTGCCGGGGCCGCACCCGAGGTCCAGCACGCCGCTGTCCTGGCCGAACGCACGCGCCAGGTGCTCGATCGCCGCCTCGCCGTAGTCGGCGCGGTATTTCGCATAGTAAGGGGCCGTGCCGCCGAACAGGTCTCCCATGGATGGGACCATATACAAGTTCGTGATGTGTTCCATGGAAGGTTCTAAAGCTTTGAGGCGGCTACTCACGGTCCTGCTGCTCGCCTGCGCCGCGGCCGGGATCGCTCCGGCGCCGGCTCAGGCGCACAACGTCCTGGTCGACAGCGACCCGAAGGACGGGGCCACGCTGGGGGCGTCGCCCGAGCGGGTGATGCTCGTGTTCGACCAGGCGGTACGCCAGGGGTACGCCCAGGTCGGGGTGACCGGGGCGGACGGGTCGTCCTGGGCCGACGGCTCCGCGGTGGTGGCCGCGGAACGGGTCTCCGTGAAGGTCAAGCCGTTGCGGGGCGGTGGGACGTACACGGTGGGGTACCGAATCCTGTCGGCCGACGGGCACCCGATCACCGGCAAGATCACCTTCACCCTGTCCGCCGACGCCGCCTCGCAAAACGGCACCACTGCCACTGGAGACGCTCGCCCCGACACCGGAAAAGACACCGCCGAGACCGGGGAAAGCACCCCTGGTACCGGGGAGAGCACCTCCGGGGCCGGTGAGAACGCCGCCGCGTGGGGGCAGGGATCCAGCGCGGACGCGGCGGAGGCGGCGGCCAACGGCGGAGCCGGGATGGCCGTGGTCTGGATCGTGGGCGCCCTGCTGGTGCTGGCCGCCGGCACAGCAGTCGCCCTCCGCCGCTCAACGCCGACCCCCACCGAAGCCCCCGCTCAGGCCGGAGCCCCTGGCCCCACCGGAATCGCCGCTCCCGGTGGGCCGCCTGCCGTCACTACCGGGCCTTCCGCCCCTGCCCTTACCTCTCCTCCCCCCGCATCGTCCGCGCCTCCGCCCTCTGAGCCGCCCGCCGGCACGTCGGGGCAGGGTGACGGGCCGGTGTCCGGGGAGACGCGCGCGTGACCGTCACCGCTTCTCCCGCCCCATCCCTCTCCCGGCAGCGGGTCGGCGGGCGGCTCGTGGTCGGGGCGTTCGGCGTGTGCGCGATCGTCTCCGTCGTGGCCGCGAGCTCGTTCACCGCTCAGCAGTCCGTGCCCGGGATCCCCATGCCGGGGCTGCTGGTGTCCGTCGGCCTGCCGATCGTGCGGGTGCTGCTCGACCTGGCCGCCGTGGCCGTCGTCGGGCTCAGCCTGGTGCCCAAGCTACTGGGGTTCGACCACCCGGAGCGTACCGAGCCCGTCCTGCTCAGGGTCCGGCCGCTGGCGGTGATCGCGGCCTGGGCGTGGGCGATCTGCGCGCTGCTCACCATCGTGTTCCAGACGGCCGAGCTGAACCCCGGCAGTGTGCCGACGTTCGGGATGATCGCCGAATATGTCGAGAACGTCGGCACGGGCCAGGGCCTGCTGTTCAGCGCCGCGTGCGCGCTGGCGGCGGCGGGCATCGGGCTGATGGCGGTGCGGTTCGGCGAGAAGGTGCCCGCCGAACTGCGGGTGATCGTGGCGCTGTTCGGGTTGCTGCCGATCCCGGTCACCGGCCACGCCGTGAACTCGATCTGGCACGACCCCATCATGGTCTCGATGGAGATCCACGTGATGGGTGCGGCGGCATGGACGGGCGGTCTGGTGGCGACGGCCGTGTTCGTGGCGCCGCACAGGGATCTGCTGGCCGTGGTGCTGCCCAGGTTCTCCAGGATCGCCACGGTATGCCTGCTCCTGGTGGCGCTGTCCGGCCTGATCAACGGGCTCGGGACGATGGCGCTCACGCCCGGGGTGACACTTCCCGACGCGATCCTCACCAGCCACTACGGGCTGCTGATCGTGGTCAAGACGGTGCTGGTGGCGTTGCTGGTGCCGGTGGCCGCCCACATCCGCTTCCGCCTGCTGCCCGCCGTACGCCAGGGCGGTGCCACTGCCCTGGTGGGGTGGGCGGCGGTCGAGGTGGGGGTGATGGGGCTGGCGTACGGGGTCGCGGTAGCCCTCACCCGGGCCTCGATCGCCTGATCCCCCAACCGCCGCCTGATCCCTCCAAACCGTCCCCGACCCAGCTCCCAGGTCGGGCCGCCCTGGCTTTCCGCCTCAGCTCTCAGGGCTGCCCCGCCCTGGTCTGCGGCGCATCGTCCGCCTGCGGACACCAACCCCACCGCAGACCCGAATCACGGCCATCGGGGTGGGGCCTCAGGGGGTTGCGGCGGCGATGACCGGGGGTTCGATCGGGTCGACCGGCCGGGCCTTGCGTCTGCCGACAACCCATTCCGCCACCGCCCAGACGGCCAGCAGCCCCACCCCGGCCCAGACGGCCGACGACGTGGCCGGCGGAGGCGCTCCGAACAGCCCTTCCTGTCCCTTGAGCGCCCCGTACACCGGCCCCATGAGCGTGCTCTGCGCGATGAGCGCCCCGTAGGCGGCGGCCGTCACCCCGACGGCCCCCAGCACCGCCCGGAGCGCGGGCAGTCGCAGCAGGAACGCCAGGTCCACGACGAGCCCTGCCACCACCATGAAGAACGGCACGGCCGACGGCGGGAACCCGGTGAAGGTGAGCAACGGCCAGATCAGCGTCCTGAACCCGACGTAAGAGGCGGCCACGAGCGTGGCCGTGCCGAACCGGCCGATCAGCAGCCGCGCCACCACCAGCACGGACAGCACGGCGACGACCGCGTACACCGGATAGAGAAAATCGGGCACAGGCAGCGCGAACCCGGTCATCATCGTCCGGTCCACAGGCCGCCCCATCTGGTCGGCCGCGAACCGCAGCAGGATCGGCTCGGCGTACGTGGCCTGGTTGTCCCAGGCGCCGATGGACAGGATGCCGTACTCCTGGTGCTGTTCGGGAAAGTGCACGTTCTCCAGAAAGAAGGCGAAGAACGCGCCCAGCACCACGACCCGCTCCCTGCCCGGCGGCGCGCCCATGAACCAGCCGCGGATCACGCCCGCGATCATGAAGAACGTTCCTGCGTAGAGCATGATGTGCGACGGGCTCCACGAGGTGATGTCGAGCCCGTTGACGCGGTGGTTGATCAGGTCGAGCGGCACCGCGACGAGGAAGATCCCGGTGCCCCACTGGATCAGCCGGAGCGCGGCCTTGTCCACGCCGTAGCCGGTGTAGCCGTGGATGACGGTCAGGGCGACGGCGATGACCGTACCGGCGGAGTTGAGCAGGTGGGGCGGGGCGAGGTCGTCACGCAGCCACTTGAAGTGCCACGAGACGTCCCACGCCGAGCCGAGCAGCTTGAGCGTGAACGCCGCCAGCCAGCCGAAGTAGAGCACCCTGAACAGGTCTTGCGGCGTCTCACGCCCCGCCTGGCCTCTGGTCCAGTATGGCAAGGCCCATTCGGCGGCCTTCTTGATCGATGCTGGAGACTTCACGAAGCTGAATCTTACGGTTTCCCGCGATGCCGCTCCGCGACGCCCTGTCCCTCCGGCCGTAACGACGCTGAGCTGCGCGAACGTCACTTGGCGGCCGTGGCCCGCAGGGAGTACATGAGCGGGATCCTGGGGGCGCCCTCCGGGAGGCGGTACTCCTTCCCGTCAGCCACCAGCGTGGCGTAGCGCGCGAAGAGGGTGTGGTCGTGCTCGTGCAGGAACTCCATGCGCAGGCCCGCCGCGGCCACCGCGCTGACGACCTCGCCGATCCCGTGCTGGAACTGCACGGACGTCTGGTGCTCCAGGATTTCGCTACCGGTGTAGGTGTGGGGTTCCTCCCAGACGTGAGGGCTGCGGTCGAAGTAGTCGTAGGTGACGGTGGTGCCCGACTCGTCGTCCAGGATGTCGCCGAACGGGTGGAACTCCGCGAGATAGAGGAACCCGCCCGGTTTGAGCAGGGCCGCGACCGTTCGCGCCCAGCGGGTCAGGTCGGGCAGCCAGACCAGGGCGCCCAGGCCGGTGTAGACGATGTCGTACCTCTCGCCGAGCGCCTCGACCGCGTCGTACACGTCCGCCGTGACGAATCTCGCCGGGATGCCGCACTCGTCGGACAGGGCCCTGGCCTGCGTGATGGCGGCGTCGGAGAAGTCGAGGCCGGTCACCTCGGCGCCGAGCCTGGCCCAGGAGAGCGTGTCGAGGCCGAAGTGGCACTGCAGGTGGACGAGGCTGCGGCCGGTCACGTCGCCGACCTCTTCCCGCTCGAACGGCGTCAGCGCGATCCTGCCGTCGACCTTGAAGCCGCGGACGTCGTAGAAGTCGCTGCCCACGTGGATGGGGACCCGCGCGTTCCAGTTGGCCCTGTTGACCTGCAGGTAGTCCATAGGTTCGAGCGTAAAGGAGAGCATCGGCCCGGCGCCGCCCCATTAAAGGCGGGGTCGCCACCGATGGCCGGTTCAGGTCCCCGCTTCTCCTTCACGCCGGCGTACCGGAGGCCCTGGAAGGTGGGCGCGGGGCACCGGCGCGCTCGACGTCCAGGCGCGCGGTTCCTTGCGAACTTGGCCATCATCCCGTTATCCACAGCCGCTCCCGGCCGTGGCGACTTGTCCACAGGAACCTCGCCGACCGCCTCGCGCCCGCCGGCCACCGTGCATGATGAGCCCGTGACTCCAGCAGACGCAGAGGCGATTCTCCAGGAATACTTCGCCCCCTGGATCAAGGCGCTCGGGTTGCGGGTGGAGGAGGTGGGCGAGCGCCACGCCATCGTCCGGCTTCCCTGGTCCGACGACCTGGCCAGACAGGGCGGCGGGCTGTGCGGCCAGGCGATGATGGCCGCCGCCGACACGGCCACGGTCATCGCCATCTCCTCGGCCCGCGGCGGGTTCGTGCCGATGACGACAGTGCAGCAGTCCACGACGTTCCAGCGACCGGTGACGGGCAAGGACGTCCTGCTCGACGTACGGATCACCAAGCTGGGCCGCACGCTGGCCTTCACCGAGGTCACCTTAACGGCGGAAGGCAGCACGGAGACCGCCGCCCACGCGACGACGGTCTACGCGATCCTGGCCTGAACCGACACCCAACCCACCAAGATCACACCACACCACACCAGCGACACCACCACAACCACACTCCGCCCCGCCAACAGCATCGCCATGACCACGCTCCGCCCTGCCCCGCCCCGCCATGACCACGCTCCGCTCCGTCCCGCTCCGCCCCGCCCCGCCTCTCCCCGTCCCGCCCCGCCTCGCCTCGCCTCGCCAACGGCACCAACACGACCGCACTGCTCCCCATGTCAGCGGGTACACGACCGCACTGCTTTCCCACGGCAGCAACGACACCCCCACCCACTGCCCGATGGCTGTCGCCCAGCCACGAACCACCCGATGACCGGCCGCCAAGAGACCCGCAGCGCTGGCACCGGTCGTCGTGTCCGCAACCCCATCCACCACCACCTCATGCCCCGACAATTGGCACCATGTGGGCGATCCCGGCGTGAGTGCCGTCTCAGCGATCTCTCAGGTGCGGAAAGTAGGCTCGCGTTCATGAAGCGTGTGGCCGCGCTGGTAGCGGCCCTCGCCCTTATCGGGGTGACGACATGGCTGGTGTGGCCGTCGGCTCCTGAGGTGCGGGGCCAGGACCAGAAAATAAGCGTCGTCGACGGACCCGCCAACAACCAACGGGTGGAGCTCGACACGACGTTCTTCCCACCACCAGATGGCGGGAAGGCGCCCGTCGTGCTGCTCGCCCACGGTTTCGGCGGCAGCAAGCAGAGCATGCGTGAGCAGGCGATCCGCCTCGCCCAGGACGGTTACGCCGTACTGACCTGGTCAGCCCGCGGGTTCGGCCGCTCGACCGGCCAGATCGCGCTCAACTCTCCCGACTACGAGGTCAAGGACGTCAAGCAGCTGATCGACTGGCTCGCCAAGCGCCCGGAGGTCCAGCTCGACGCGGCAGGCGATCCGCGCGTGGGCATCGCCGGCGGCTCGTACGGCGGCTCCATCGCGCTGATGACGGCGGCCCACGACCAGCGCATCGATGCGATCGTCCCGCAGATCACCTGGTCCGACCTCGCCGACGCGCTCTTCCAGAACGCGGCCACCCAGAGCGCCCAATCCCCCACCACCACCGACCAGGACGCCGGCAACGGCACCGGCCAGGACACCCAGTCCCCTGCCGCCGCCGATGATCAAAGCGCCGGAGATGCCGCAACCGCCGCCAGCACTATCGGCAGTGGGGTCTTCAAGCGCATGTGGGCGGGCATCTTCTTCGGTCAGGGTGTCTCGGTTGACAGCTTCGCGTTGCGGGGCAGCCGGCAGGAGGCAGCCGCTCCGCTGACCGCCGAGCAGGCCCGGTGCGGCAGGTTCCTGCCCGAGATCTGTGACATGTACCAGGAGGCCGCCAAGACCGGCAGGGCTACCCCGGAGACCATCGCCCTGTTGCGCAAGTCGAGCCCGATCACCGTGGCCGACCGGATCAAGGCCCCCACGCTGCTCATCCAGGGTCAGCGCGACTCGCTGTTCCCGCTCAGCCACGCGGACGCCAACGCCAGGGCGATCGCCGCCTCGGGCACACCGGTGAGCCTGGCCTGGTTCGACGGTGGTCATGACGGCGGAAACGGCGAGGCCGACTGGCTGTTCGAGCAGTCCTCTGCCTGGTTCGCCCGATATCTGAAGGGTGAGGGATCAGACCAGGCGGCACCGCCGGTCAGCGCGTTCACCGTGACGCGTGACGGCGGCCGTGACCCGGGAACGCGCCAGCGCATCCGCCTCCACCCGGAAGCCGCCTCCTACCCCGGCCTCGGCGGCACCGACACCACGAGCGTCGAGCTGAGCGGCCCCGAGCAGAACATCGTGAACCCGCCCGGCGGCGCCCCGGCCTCGATCTCGACCGTTCCCGGCATCGGCGGCCTGCTGAGCGGCCAGAACAACACCGGTGTGTCGATCGACATGCCGGGCCAGTCGGCCGCGTTCGAGTCCCGGCCGCTCACCGCTCCGCTGCAGCTCACCGGTAGCTCCACGGTCAAGGTCAAGGTGTCGGGCAAGGGCGAGGCGACGCTGTTCGCGAAGCTGTACGACGTGGCCGACAACCTGCAACCGGCCGCGCTGCCCGCCGGGCTGGTCTCGCCGGTCCGGGTGACGATCCCTGAGGGCGCGGGCAGTGCGGAGGCCACGATCACGCTGCCGGCCGTGGACCACCGTTTCGCCGTCGGCCACCGGCTCCGCCTGGTCGTGACCACGACCGACATGGGCTTCGCGACGCCTGTCGAGCCGGCCGCGTACCAGGTGTCGCTATCCTCCCCCACGCTCACCGTCCCGACGGTCCGCACGTTGGCAGCCGCACCGACGGGGGTCTCCTGGTGGGTGTGGGCGATGCCGCTGGCCGCCGTCCTGATCGCCGCTGGTCTCCTTGCCACGGGCCGCACTCCGGCACGCGCACTGGCAGGCCCCGGACCCCGCAACCAGCGAACCCGTAACCAGGCGGCTGTGCCCAGCACGACGGAAGACGGCCGGCAGCCCAACGCCTCGACGCTCACTCCGGTCGGGCAATCGCACGAGGCACCCGTGTTGTCGCCGGACGACGGCCAATCGCGCGATGCGTCCACGCTGTCGCCGAACGGTCACGACGCATCCGCTTCCCACCCCAATGAAGACGCGAAGGATGCACCCGTCGCCGCGCCAAACGGCCACCCGCTGGCCGACGGGCACGCCGAGGAGCTGACGGCCGCGGACCCGAACCAGGACGTCACGTCTGCACGGGACAGCCAGGGCGACGAGCTGGTGCCGATCGCCAACGGACACGACAAGGAACCAACGACCCCAGACCCGAACCAAGACGTCACCTCCACGCGAGACAGCCAGAGCGACGAGCTGGTGCCGTTGGAGATCAGTGGGCTGACGAAGGCGTATCGGAACGGGGAGCTGGCCGTTGACGGGTTGTCGTTCCGGGTCGAGCAGGGGCAGGTGCTGGGCCTGCTCGGGCCGAACGGTGCCGGTAAGACGACCACGATGCGGATGATGATGGGTCTCATCCAGCCGGACGGCGGCGAGATCCGGATCTTCGGTGAGCGCGTGACGCCGGGAGCGCCCGTGTTGTCGCGGTTGGGGTCATTCGTCGAAGGGCCCGGCTTCCTGCCGCATCTGTCCGGGAGGGACAACATCGAGCTGTACTGGGCGGCCACCGGACGGCCGGCCAAGGACGCTCACTTCGAGGAGGCGCTGGAGATCGCCAACCTCGGCAAGGCGCTGGACCGGGCGGTACGCACCTACTCCCAGGGCATGCGCCAGCGGCTCGCCATCGCCCAGGCGATGCTCGGGCTGCCGGACCTGCTCGTGCTGGACGAGCCCACGAACGGTCTCGACCCACCCCAGATCCGCGAGATGCGCGAGGTGCTCAAGCGCTATGCGCGCGACGGCCGTACCGTGATCGTCTCGAGCCACATGCTGGCCGAGGTGGAGCAGACCTGCAGCCACGTCGTGGTCATGCGGCGGGGGCGGCTGGTGTCCGCCGGCCCGGTGTCGCACCTGCTCAGGTCGGCAGCCGTCGGCAACGGGCACGGGCCCCGGCTGGAAGATGTGTTCCTCGACCTCATCGGAGACAAATCATGACCGCCGCGACGGGCTACGCGCCGCGCCGTACGCTGCCGCTGCGCGTGGAGATCGTCAGGCAGTTCAAGCGGCGGCGCACGCTGGCCATGTTCGGGCTGCTGCTGGCGCTGCCGTGGATCCTGGTGATCGCGTTCCAGTTCGGGCCGCAGACCAGCACCCAGAGCCAGCCGTCACTGCGCATCTCCGATCTGGCCACCGAGAGCGGCCTGAACTTCGCCGCCTTCGCCCTGTCGGTGTCGGCCAGCTTCCTGCTGGTGGTGGCGGTGGCCCTGTTCTGCGGCGACACCGTGGCCAGCGAGGCCAACTGGTCGTCGCTGCGCTACCTGCTGGCGGCGCCCGTCCCCCGTGACCGGCTCCTGCGGCAGAAGCTGATCGTGGCGCTCGGCTACTCGGCGGCGGCCGTCATCTGCCTGCCGCTGATGGCGCTGCTGGCGGGCACGCTGGCGTTCGGCTGGGACGACATCCAGGTGCCCGGCACCGGCGAGACGATCCCGGCCCTGGACGTGTTGCCGAGGTTCGGCATCGTGATCGGGTACGCCCTGGTCAGCCAGCTCGTGGTCGCCGCCCTGGCCTTCCTCATCTCCACCATGACCGACTCCCCGCTCGGCGCGGTGGGCGGGGCGGTCGGCCTGTGGATCATCTGCACTATTCTGCAGGCGGTCGAGGCGCTGGGGGCGCTGCGCGAATTCCTGCCGACGTTCTGGAACAACGCCTGGCTGGACGCCCTGGCACCCGAGTTGGACTGGAGCGGCATGGCCAAGGGGGCGTCGGTGTCGATCACGTACGCGGCCATCCTCATCGCCGTGGCCTTCCGCCGCTTCCGCCGCAAGGATGTGGTGAGTTAACCGCCTGGGCGGACCCAGCCGGGCGCGCCCGGCTCCTCTCTCTTCGGCGCAGCGGCGGACGACGGTGGGTTCAAGCGGTTCAGGTAGGCGGTTCAGGGGTTCAGGTCAGGCGGCTCAGGCGGTTCAGGTCAGGCGGCTCGGGCGGTTCAAGTCGGGCGGTTCAGGCGGGTTCGGCCCAGTCGAATGCCTTGGTCACCGCCTTCCTCCAGGCCGCGTACCCCTTCTCCCTCCGCTCCCCGCTCCACCCGGGCTCCCATCGCCGGTCTTCGGCCCAGTGGGTCCGCAGTTCCTCCACGTCTCTCCAGAACCCCACCGCCAGCCCGGCTGCGTACGCGGCGCCCAGGGCCGTGGTTTCCGCGACCACCGGGCGGCTGACCGGGACGCCGAGGATGTCGGACTGGAGTTGCATGCAGAGGTTGTTGGCCGTGACCCCGCCGTCGACCTTCAGCACGTCCAGAATCACCCCCGAGTCCCGTTGCATGGCCTCGACGACGTCGCGGCTCTGGTAGCAGATCGCTTCCAGGGTGGCTCTGGCGAGGTGGGCGTCGGTGTTGCAGCGGGACAGGCCGACGATGGCGCCTCGGGCGTCGGCTCGCCAGTACGGGGCGAAAAGTCCGGAAAAGGCGGGAACGAAGTACATGCCTCCGTTGTCCGGCACCTGACGCGCCAGCGTCTCGCTCTGGGCCGCCGAGGTGATGATGTGGAGCTGGTCGCGCAACCACTGCACGGCCGACCCGGTGACGGCGATCGAACCTTCGAGGGCGAACACCGCAGGCTGGTCGCCGAACTTGTAGGCGACGGTGGTGAGCAGGCCGCTGTCGGAGCGCACCCGGTCGGTGCCGGTGTTGAGCAGCAGGAAGTTGCCGGTGCCGTAGGTGTTCTTGGCCTCGCCGGGCGAGAAGCAGACCTGGCCGACGGTGGCGGCCTGCTGGTCGCCGAGGATGGCGGTGATCGGCACCTCGCCGCCGAGCGGCCCGTGGCGGAGGGTCACGCCGTACGCCCCGGGCTCGGCCGACGGCCGGATCTGCGGCAACATCCGGCGCGGGATGCCGAAGAAGGACAGCAGTTCGTCGTCCCAGTCGAGGGTGTCGAGGTCCATGAGCATGGTACGGCCGGCGTTGGTCACGTCGGTGACGTGCACGCCGCCGTTGACGCCGCCGGTGAGGTTCCACAGGGTCCAGGTGTCGGTGTTGCCGAAGATCGCCTCGCCCCGCTCCGCCGCCGCGCGGACGCCGTCCACGTTCTCGAGGATCCACTGGATCTTGCCGCCGGAGAAGTACGCCTCGGGCCGCAGGCCAGTGCGGTCGCGGATGATCTGGCCGCGTCCGTCCTGGTCGAGCGCGGCGGCGATGCGGTCGGTGCGGGTGTCCTGCCACACGATCGCGTTGGAGTAGGGGCGGCCCGTCCGCGGGTTCCACACCACGGTGGTTTCCCGCTGGTTGGTGACGCCGAGGGCGGCCAGGTCGCTGTCGTGCAGGCCGGAACGCTGGAGCGTGGTCTGGATGACGGCGGCGGTCCTGGTCCAGATCTCGATCGGGTTGTGCTCGACCCAGCCGGCTCTGGGGAGGATCTGCTGGTGTTCGAGCTGGAACTTGGCGACCTCCGCGCCGTCGTGGTCGAAGATCATGAAGCGCGTGCTCGTGGTGCCCTGGTCGATGGCACCCACGAAGTCGGGCATGGCGTACTCCTCAGTCGGACGGCTTCACGGTGTCGCGGTTCTCGTCGCGCGGCAGGTGCGTGGCGATGAGCACCTGGTAGAGCGCGGCGCCGAGGAGCCCGCCGAGCGCGGGGCCGACGATGGGCACCCAGAAGTACAGGTCGCCGTACTGGTCTCGCCACGCGCCCTCGTACCCGGTGAGGAAGCTCGCCAGGCGCGGCCCGAAGTCGCGCGCGGGGTTGATCGCGTAGCCGGCGTCGGCGCCGAGCGCCATGCCGATGCCGACGACGAGCAGGCCGATGACGACGGGGCCCAGGTTCGCGCTGGGCGCCATGTTGGTGGTGTCGGACAGGGCGAAGATGACGAACAGCAGGACGGCGGTGCCGATGATCTGGTCGCGCAGCCCGCCCCACAGGCCCACCGGCAGGGTGCCGTTGCCGGGCAGCGTCGAGAAGACGATCTGGGTCTTGGTCGTGTGCCCGGGGTCGGCCATGGCGAGGATCTCGGTGTAGTTCCAGCGCATCAGGAGCGCGCCGACGAAGGCTCCGGCGGTCTGCGCCAGCGTGTACGGCCCGACCTTGCGCCATGGGAAGCCCCTGAAGGCGGCGAAGCCCAGGGTGACCGCCGGATTGAGGTGCGCCCCTGTGGTGCGGCCGGCGACGTACACGCCGAGCGCGACCCCGATGCCCCATGCCCAGGCGATGCTGTCGTGGTCGCCGAGCCCGCCCGCGACGACCTGCGCGACCACCCCCACGCCGAACACGATGAGCACCATCGTCCCGGCGAACTCGGCGATCATCTCACCGGCCAGCCCCATCCTCCTGAGCTCCACCGCCACCTCCAAGCAGCTCAGGTGAGGCATTCCCCGATCGGGGGAACGCATACGGAAGGTACATCATTTGTCACTGAAAGTGAGTAGTACGCCATGGGGATGACGGGGGCGCTCGACGCCACGAAGCGGCAGGAGTGCCTGGACCGGCTCCGCGAGCAGACCTTCGACGTGCTGGTCGTCGGCGGGGGCGTCACCGGCGCGGGCGCGGCGCTGGACGCGGCCTCGCGCGGGCTGCGCGTCGCCCTTGTGGAGAGCCGCGACCTGGCGTCGGGCACGTCGAGCCGGTCCAGCAAGCTCATCCACGGCGGGCTGCGCTACCTGGAGCAGTTCGACTTCAAGCTCGTACGCGAGGCGCTCAAGGAACGCGGCCTGCTGGTTTCCCGCCTGGCCCCGCACCTGGTGAGACCGACGACCTTCCTGTATCCGCTGCGCCGCAAGGTGGTCGAGCAGCCGTACGTGGCGGCGGGGCTCACGCTGTATGACGCGCTGGAGGGTGTGCGGCGCCCGCTGCCCAGGCACAGGAACCTGTCGCTCAAGCAGGCCCGCCGCCTGGTGCCGGGGCTGCGTACCGACGTGCTGACCGGCGGCATGATCTACTGCGACGCCCAGGTGGACGACGCCCGCTTCACCCTCGCACTCGCCAGGACGGCCGCCGCGCACGGCGCCACGGTCGTGACCAGGGCCGGCGTCGTGGCGATGCGGCGCGACGAATGCGGCGAGCGGATCGTCGGCGCCAGGGTCCGCGACGAGAAGAGCGGCCACGAGATCGACGTGGCGGCCGATTCGGTGGTGGTGTGCGCGGGCGTGTGGACGGACCCGGTGACCCGGCTGCCGGGGGCGGCCGAGCCGAGTTTCACGGTCAGGATGTCGAAGGGCGTGCACGTGCTGGTGCCGCGCGAGGCCATCGCCGCACGCACCGGCGTGATCATCCGTACGGACAAGAGCGTGCTGTTCATCATCCCGTGGACGGCCGACCGGTGGATCATCGGCACCACCGACACCGACTACGACGGCGACCGCGCCGAGCCCGCGGCCACGGGCGAAGACGTCGACTATCTTCTGCGACACGCCAACTCGGTGCTGGCCAGGCCGCTGACCCATGACGACGTCGTCGGGCTGTTCGTCGGGCTGCGTCCGCTGGTGGCCGCCGACGCGAGCGCCTCGACGACCAAGTTGTCTCGCGAGCACGTGGTGGACGTGCCGATCCCCGGCCTGGCCACGATCGCGGGCGGGAAGTTCACGACCTACCGGATCATGGCCAGGGACGTGATCGACGCCGCGCTCGAAGGGTACGACGTGCCCGGGTCGGTCACCGACCGGCTGCCGCTGGTCGGCGCGGACGGGCTGCCCGCGCTGCACCTGTCCGTCGGACGCATCGCCGAGGACTACGACGTGGACGCCGACACCGTCGACCACCTCATCAGGCGCTACGGCAACCTCGCGCTGGAGGTCCTCGACCTCGTCCGCGACGATCCCTCGCTCGGTGAGCCCCTGATCGAGCCGGGCCCCTGGCTCAGGGCCGAGATCCGCTACGCCGTCACCCACGAGGGCGCCCTGCACGCCGAGGACATCGTCTCGCGCAGGACCCGGATGCTCATCGAGTCGGGCGAGCTGGCCGAGCGGGCGGCGCCGCTGATCGCGCGGTTGATGGCGGACGTGCTCGGGTGGGACGAGGAGCGGGTGGAGCAGGAGGTCGAGCGCTGCCGCGCGCTGGTGGAGGTGGAGCGCCGCGCCCTGGCCGAGGCCAGGACCGCGCGCGAGGACCTGGCCATGGCCTGAGCCGATCTTGCGGCCGTTCAGAGGGTGCGGACGAACGTGACCAGGCTCGTCCCCGGCCCGTTGTAGCCGGGGACGGGATCGCCGGCCTCGAACCCCATGCGCCGGTGGAAGGCGATGGACCGCTCGTTGACCGGCGAGGTGATCGCCCGCACCACGCGCCGGTCATGCCCCCGGGCCAGGCCGAAGAAGCGCTCGTACATGGTGCGGGCGAGCCCGCTCGTCCTGGCGTCCGGGGAGACGCCGACGAAGTGGATGTAGGCCTCGTCGCCTTCGGACGGCGAGACGAAGCCGATCAGGAAGCCCGCCAGGCCCTCGGGCCCTTCGGCGACCGTGCTCGTGCGGTGGAAGTGGTCGAGGAAGAGCCTGGGCAGCGCGCCCAGGACGGGCCGGCCCCACCAGTCGTCGACGACGGCGGCGATGGCGTCGTAGTCGGCGGGGGTCGCGGTACGCAGCGCATAGGTCATGTCACCACTTTTAGCCCAATGCGGCGAGCACCTTCTCCACCACCCGGTCGGTGGCCAGCCCATACCGGTCGTGCAGCGTCGGCAGCGCCCCGGCGGCCAGGAACTCGTCGGGCAGCGCCACGGGCAGCACGCGTCGCCCGAGCCCGGCCCTGACCACGGCGGAGGCGACGGTCTCGAACAGGCCGCCGATCACGGTGTGGTTCTCCAGCGTGACGGCCAGCCGGTCGGTGTCGATCTGCGCCACGACGGTCTCGGCGTCGAACGGCTTGATCGTCGGGGTGTGCACGACCGCGACGTCCACGTTGTGCCCGGCCAGCTTCTCGGCGGCCTGCAGGGCGCGCATCGTCATCAGCCCGCTGGAGACGAAGACGACGTCGCGCCCCTCGCGCAGCACCGACGCCTTGCCGAGCCGGAAGGTGTAGTCGTACTCGTCGAGGACCGTGGGCACCTTGCCGCGCAGCAGCCGCAGGTAGGTGGGGCCGTCGTGCGCGGCCAGCTGCGGGACGGCCTGCTCGATGTCGACGGAGTCGCAGGGGTCGACGATGGTCAGGTTCGGCATCCCGCGGAAGATGGCGATGTCCTCGGTGGCCTGGTGGCTGGGCCCGTATCCGGTGGTCAGGCCGGGCAGGCCGCCGACGATGTTGACGTTGAGGTTGGGCTCGGCGGCGTCCAGGCACAGGAAGTCGTAGGCCCGGCGGGCGGCGAAGACGCTGTAGGTGGAGGCGAAGGGCACGAGCCCGACCTCCGCCATGCCGGCCGCCGCCCCGAACAGCAACTGCTCGGCCATTCCCATCTGGAAGAACCGGTCCGGGTGGGCCTCGGCGAACACCTGCATGTCGGTGTATTTGCCGAGGTCGGCCGTCAGCCCGACCACGCGGTCGTCCCGCTCGGCCAGCGCGGCCAGGGCGTGCCCGAACGGCGCGGAGGCCGTGCGCTGGCCGGGGTCGGCGAACGAGGCGATCATCGCCGAGGTGGTGAGCCGCTTGGGCGCCGTGGTCGTCACGGTCGTCACGAGTCTCCTTCCGCGAGCTGGCGCCGGCACAGCTCCCATTCGTCGGGGTCGATGCGCATGAAGTGCGCCTTCTCTCTCGTCTCGAGCAGGGGCACGCCCCGGCCGATCCTGGTGTCGCAGAGCACGACGGACGGCCGTCCGGCCGGAGCGGCCTGCTCGGCCGCGGCGTCGAAGGCCGCCAGCAGGGCCTCGACGTCGTTGCCGTCCACCCGCTGGGTGAACCAGCCCGCGGCGGCCCACTTGTCTTCGGCCGGCTCGATGCGCATGACGGTGTCGGTCTTCCCGTCGGCCTGCAGCGCGTTCATGTCGACCATGGCCGTCAGGTGCCCGAGCCGGTGGTGGGCCGCGCCCATGGCGGACTCCCAGGTCGAGCCCTCGTCGAGCTCGCCGTCGGACAGGAACGTGAACACCCGCGCGTCCGAGCCCTGGTGCCGCAGGCCCAGCGCCATGCCGACGGCCACGGTGAGGCCGTGGCCCAGCGAGCCGCCGGAGATCTCCATGCCGGGCGTGTAGGAGGCCATGCCGGACATCGGCAGCCGGGAGCCGTCGGAGCCGTAGGTTTCGAGCTCTTCGACGGGGATGGTGCCGGCCTCGGCCAGCGCGGCGTAGAGCGCGATGGCGTAGTGGCCGGTGGAGAGCAGGAAGCGGTCGCGCTCCGGCCAGTGCTCGTCATCCGGGCGCAGGCGGAGCTGGTCGACGTAGGCGACGGCGAGCATGTCGGCCACGCCGAGCGCCTGGCCGACGTACCCCTGGCCCTGCACCTCTCCCATGTTGAGCACGTGCAGGCGCATGCGGCGGGCCGCCGCGCGGACGGCCGCGGCGCGGGTGGCGGGGTCGGCGGGGGGCCGACGTTCGTGCAGGACGGTCACTCAGATCCCTTCCTTCAGTCCGGCGACGACAGGCGGTGTTGGGGAGGCGAGACGGGCCGGCGCGGTCTCGGGCACGAATGAGGCGGCCACCGTCGAGATCACGCCGAGCGCCATGAACAGCAGGGCGGGGCCAACCCAGCCCATGACTCCATACAGGGCGGTGGCCACGAACGGCAGCAGGCCGGCGACGACCGAGGCCCCGTTGTAGCCCAGCGAGATGCCCGACGAGCGCACCTCGCGCGAGAACTGCTCGGAGAACCACGAGGATTCCACGGCGAAGATCGGGTCGTGGCTGAAGAGCAGCCCGAGCGCGACGGCGACCACGACGGCGATGCCCGCCCCGGTGTTGACCAGCAGGAACATCGGCACCCCGAACACGATCGTGAAGATCGAGCCGATGAGGAACACCGGTTTGCGCCCGATGCGGTCGGACAGCGCCCCGAAGGCCAGGTGACTGACCAGGCCGAGCGCGGAGCCGACCATGGTGCCGATGAGCACGTTCTCCTTGTCGGTCAGCGAGGCGAGGACGACGTAGCTCAGCAGGAAGCTGGTGGTGACGTAGTAGCCGCCGGTCTCGGCCAGCCGCAGCGCGATGATGCGGACGATGATCCGCCAGTCACGGCGCATCACTTCGAGCGCCGGGGTCTTGAGGATCTCGTTGCCGGACTTCATCTCCGTGAACTCGGGCGACTCGGCGATCCGCATCCGGATGAACATGCCGGCCGCGACCATGACCACCGAGGCCAGGAACGGCGCCCGCCAGACCCAGTCGCCCTCGAACATCGCCTCCGACAAAAGGAACGCTCCATTGGCGAGCAGCAGCCCGGCCGGGATGCCGATCTGCGGCACCGCGCCGAAGAAGCCACGGCGGCGTTCCGGCGCGTGTTCGACGGCCATGAGCACCGCGCCGCCCCACTCGGCGCCGAACCCGATGCCCTGCACGATCCGCAGCAGGATCAGCAGCACGGGGGCGATCACGCCGGCGTCCTCGTATGTGGGCAGCACGCCGACCAGGACGGTCGCGACGCCCATCACGGTCAGCGACCACATCAGGACCTTCTTGCGTCCCAGCCGGTCGCCGTAGTGGCCGGCCAGATAGCCGCCCAGCGGCCTGAAGAGGAAGCCGACGGCGAGGGTCGCGAACGAGGCCAGCACGCCGACGAGGGCGTCGCCGGTGTGGAAGAAGACGGCGCCGAAGTAGGCGGCGGAGGCGGTGCCGTAGATGAAGAAGTCGTAGCTCTCGACGGCGGTGCCCACCATCGAGGCGAAGGAGACTTTCGCGGGGTTGTCCCGACGCGCGGCGGCGGCAGTCATGGACGCTCTCCTTGGGGCAATGTGGAACGTTCTAGGTAGGTGTCGATGACGCGGGAGTCGTCGCGCCCGCTCAGCCCGGCGTCGGCGGCTCTGAGGTAGCGCTCGCGGGCGGCGTCGAGCAGCGGGGTGTCGGCCCCGGAGGCGCGGGCGGCCTCGGCGACCAGCCCCGAGTCCTTGACGAAGATCCCGATGCTGCTGGTCACCTCCACGTCGGTGCCCAGCAGCATGCGGGGGCCTCGGTCGGAGAGCATCCACGAGCCCGCGGCGCCCTGCTCCACCAGCGCCAGCACCGCGCCCTTGTCCAGCCCGAGCCGTTCGGCCAGGGCGAGCGCCTCGGCGGCGGCGACGATGTGGACCGAGCACAGGTGCTGGTTGACGACCTTGATGGCCTGCCCGTCGCCCAGCCGTTCACCGACCGTGCGGACGGCGCCGAAGCGCTCCAGGACGGGCCTGGCTGCCTCGACGTCGGCGGCGGGTCCCGCGGCGAACAGGGTCAGTTCGCCGGTGCGGGCCCTGGCCACGCCGCCGGTGACGGGGACGTCCAGGACGATCGCGCCGGCCTCGGCCAGCCGGGCGCCCTGCTCGCGGACCGCGTCGGGGCCGACGGTGCTCATGACGATCCAGCGCTGCCCGGCCACATGCCCGGTCAGCGCCTCGGTGACCAGCGTGGCGAGTTGGTCGGGCGTGGCGACCATGACGACGACGTACGGAACGCCGGGCGCCTGCTCCATGGCCGCGGACAGGCTGGGGACGACCCGCAGGCCCGCCTGCGCGCCGCGCTCGACGGCGGCGGGCAGCGGGTCGACGCCGAGGGTCGCGACGCCCGCGGCGGTGAGCCGGCCGGCCATCGGCAGGCCGATGGCTCCGGTCCCGACAAATATGACGGATATATCGCCCATTACTGTCCTTAGTGGTTTTGGGGCTGTTCGACCGGCGAAGCGGGCCGAACGTGGGGGCCGTACGGAGACGCCCAGAGGACGGGCCGCGCTACGGTCGGGCGACCAGCGAGGACCAGACCGAGAAGTGCCGGCTCATCGCGGCACGCGCGCCTTCGGCGTCACGCTCGCCGATCGCCTCCACGATGCCGTAGTGCACGGTGTCCAATGCCCGGCTCTGACCGGGTGCGAGGCCCGAACGCTCGATTGCCAGCCGGCGGCGTTCGGCGATCTCGCTGCGCAGCGCGTGGCTCAGCCCGTCGTGCAGGTTGGTGAAGATCGGGTTGTCGACGATGGCGAACAGCCGGCGGTGGAACTCCATGTCCGCCTCGGCCGCCCGCTGGTCGTCACCCTGCGCGCTGGCCTGCACCATCTCATCGACCAGCCGGCGCAGATCGTCGACGTCGTCGGCGGTGGCCCGCCGCGCCGCCGCCTCGGCGACCGACAGCTCCAGCATCTCCCGCGCGGTGCGGAACTGGATCGTGTCGAGGTGGCCGAGTTCGCGGGACAGCTCGAAGTACAGCCGCAGGAAGGTGGCGTCGGGCACCTGGAGATAGGAGCCGCGCCCCTGGGTGCGGTCGACGAAGCCGAGCATCTCCAGCATGGACAGTTGCTCGCGCAACGTGCCGCGGCTGATGTCGAGCGACTCGACGAGCTCCCGCTCGGTCGGCAGCCGCAACCGGCCCGTACCCGGCTCGGGAATCGCCTCCGCGGCCAGCCTCTGCGCGAGGTAGGAGAGGTCCACACCCATCGCGACACCTCCTCAACGGCAATTGGTTGAACCAATGTGACAGACGTTAAGGGCTGGAAACAGGCATGTCAACGATTGGTTTAACCTTTTTAACCGTCACAGGGGCGACGCTCAGCCCCAGTGCGGGGGCCGGTTGTCGAGGAGGAAGGCGTCCTGGTCGCGTTCGTCGCGCCAGTCGCCCCACCCCAGGTCGGTGTCGTCGGCGGTCTGCTCAGGTAGAAAATCTTCCACGATAGACATGCTATCCGGAGGGACAAATCCGTACCCGGCGTCTCCTCAGCTCCACGGACAGGCCGGGAACACGGCGGTACGATGCGAAGGCAGGTGTCGCCCATCCCCCGTGAGGCTGCCCATGGCCACTCCGTCAGGCCGGTGGAGAGAAGGCAATCTACCGACAGAGCTCACCAGCTTCGTCGGCCGGACACGGCTCCTGTCCAACCTGAAACGGCACCTGAGCGAGTCGCGTCTGGTGACCGTCACCGGCATCGGCGGCGTGGGCAAGTCGCGCACCGTGCTGCGACTGGCGCACCAGGTGCGCTCCCACTATCCCGACGGCGTCTGGTTCGCCGATCTGGCCCGCTTACAGGACGCGGGCATGGTCAAACACACCATCTCCTCGGCGCTCGGCATCGCCGACCAGTCCTCGCGCACGGAGTCGGAGTCGCTGTCGGAGTGGGTGGGCGAGCGCGACATGCTGCTCATCATCGACACCTGCGAGCACCTGGTGCAGGGCTGCGCCGAGCTGGTGCACGAGCTGCTGGAGGCCGCGCCCAACCTGAAGGTGCTGGCCACCTCGCGGCAGTCGCTGCAACTGCCGTACGAGCACGTGATGCCGGTGCCGCCGCTGCAGGTGCCGGGCGACGACCCGGCCGAGAGCCTGTTCACCAACGAGTCCGTCCAGCTGTTCGCGGCCAGGGCGGGGGCCAGCGTGCCCGATTTCGTGCTCGACGAGACCAACATCGGCCCCGTCGCCGAGCTCTGCCGCAGGCTCGACGGCATCCCACTGGCGATCGAACTGGCGGCGGTGCGGCTGCGCGCCCTGTCGGTGGAGCAGATCCTGGGCCTGCTGGCCGACCGGTTCAGCCTGCTGGCCGGCGCCAGCCGCACCGCGCTGCCGCGCCACCAGACGCTGCGCGCGGCCATCGGCTGGAGCCACGAGCTGTGCGATCCCGCGGAGAGGCTGCTGTGGGCGCGGCTGTCGGTGTTCGCCAAAGACTTCGAACTGGACGCGGCCAGGTTCGTCTGCTCGGACGGGCGACTGCCGTCCGAAGACATCACCGACCTGGTCACCGGGCTGGTCGAGAAGTCGATCCTGCTGATCAGGAGCGACCACGCCGGCGTCCGCTACAAGCTGATCGACACCCTCGCGGAGTACGGCGAGGAGTGGCTGGACAAGCTCGGGCAGACCGAGCAGATGCGCCAGCGGCACCTGGAGTACTACCTGAGCCTGGCCCAGCGCAGCGAGGACGCCTGGTCAGGGCCGCGCCAGATCTACTGGTTCGTCCGCATGCGGCAGGAGCACGACAACGTGCGGGTGGCGCTGGACTACGCGCTCAGGTCGCCGGGCAAGGAAGTGCTGGCGCTGACCCTGCTGTCGTCGTTGTGGTTCATGTGGATCTGCTGCGGGTTCGTCCGCGAGGGACGGCTGTACCTGGAGCGGGCGCTGGAGGCCAATCCCGCTCTGAGCAAGGAGCGCTGCAAGGCCCTGTGGGTGCTCTCGTACGTGCGCAGCGCCCAGGGTGACAGCGCGGGAGCCCAGGTCACGGCCGAGACCTGCAGCAACGAGGCGATCAAGGTCGGCGACTCCCGGGCGGTGATCCTGGCCTCCAAGATGCAGGGCACGGCGGCGCTGCTCCAGGACGACATGCAGAAGGCCAGCGCGCTGCTGGGCGTGGCGATCGAGTTCAACACCGACAACAAGGAGCTCAACCCCGGCCTGCTGCCCGCGATCGTCGAGTTGTCGCTGGTGCTGTCGGCGCAGGGCGAGCTCTTCGAGGCCGAGTCGCTGCTTCAGGACTGCCTGCAGGTGTGCAGGGAGCGCGGGGAGCTGTGGGTCAGCTCGTACGCGCAGTGGGCGATGTCGCTGACCAAGCTGGCGACGGGACGCCCCGACGAGGCGCTGCAGAGCGCCAGGGAGGGCCTGCGGATCAAGCGCCACTTCCACGACACGCTGGGCACCCTGCTGGTGCTGGAGACGCTGGCGCGGATCTTCGTGACACTCGACCGGTTGCCGCTGGCGGCCCGGCTGCTCGGCGCGCTGCACCAGAACTGGCGCGCTGCCGGCCTGCCGCAGATGGGCGCGCCGTTCCTGACCGAGGACCACAACGCGTGCGTGCGCGACTGCGCGCGGCGCATGGGCGAGCTGGCTTACAAGAACGCGTTCGAGGACGGGCATCAGCTCGATCTCGACGAGGCGTCCGAGCTCGCGCTGGATAGCGACTCGGACGCCCCTGACGAGAGCTGACTCAGCCCGCCTGCGGCCAGTGGGTGTCCTGCGGCCAGGCGCCTATGTAACGGGCGCTGGCGAGCGAGAACGCGATGTGTCCCCGCACCCAGTGTTCGAGGCCCCGTATGTATTTCCTGACCGGGAGCGTGGCCCAGTGTTCGACGGCCGCGCGCCTTTCGAGGAAGGCGGCGATCGCCTGGTTGTGCATCAGTGACACCTCGCGCAGGGCGTCCTGCAGCGAGAGGGCCTTGTGCGTGGCCAGCACCGTGACAAGGTTGTGCCTGGCTTTGTCATTGCTGCGCTCCTTGGCGTAGGAGAGCAGGTCGTTGTCCCAGCCGATGAGGTCGCACGCCAGGTCGGAAAGGGTGCGCACATCGGGATGGTGCCACTCCTCCGCCTCCAGCCGGTAGCCTCCGCCCGCGTCGATGAGCGCGAAGCACGTGTAGGTGGCTCCGGTGATGCGCCGCATCAGGACGTAGTCCTCAGGGGTGGGGATGAGGTCCGCCTCCCTGTTGGCGGCCTCCCAGATCTGGGCGAACAGGTACTCCTTCACCGTGGTCCGCCACCTGTCCACCTGCGCGGGAGTGGCGGCTTCCGAGATCCGGTGGAGGAGTTCGTTGAGGGCCAGGCCGAAGGGGTCGTCGTCGTCCGGCACTCTGCGGCCGTCGAGGATCTCGAGGAGCGGCGGCAGGGCGCGGGCCAGAGCAGAGGCCCGGTGTCCCATCAGCTCGCCCTCGCAGAACGCGTCGTCGAACGCGAAGAGCCAGTTGTACCAGTCGTTGATCAGCCGGAGGCTGTCGCGCGGCACGGTGGGATTGGTCCGTGCCGCGAGCAGGCCGATCTTTGAGCGCCGGAAGTGCTCGATCGTCTCGGCGCCGTTGAGCATTGTTGAGGCGGCCAGCCATGCGTGGCTCTCCGCGTCGACCTCCGTGGCATGCACGTTGATCTCGTCGGGGAACGGACACGGCAGCGGAGGGATGTGGAGCGGTCGCCTACTGAAGGAGTGCGCAGAAGTAACCACGCCATCCAGCATGACGATGGACCATTCGAAAGGCCACACTCGGCAACTTCGAGGTCTTTAACGCTTATTTCATACTATGAATCACTTTGCGTGAACCACCGGATAAACTGGTCATTCGCAAACATTCATACCGTGTCGCACACGGACGGCGCTCCGGCGTTCGGATCGGCACCCGGCGTCGAGCAACGCTCTGACCACGGCGGACTCCTTCTTGAACACCGCGCACGCGAGCGGTTTCTTGCCACGCTCGTTGACCCGGTGGAGATCGGCCCCAAATGTGACAAGCATTCGTAGAGTGTCGGCGTGACCGTAATAAGCCGCCGGCATCAGCAAAGTGTCACCTTCGGCGTTGGCCAGATCGGCCGGGACCCCCGCTCGCGATGGTTCGGTGCCGCCCGCCCTGGCCAGGTCGAACATCCTGGACTCGGACGCCTCGATCTCCGGCTCCCCGACCATACGTCCCATTGTTCCTCGATAGGGTGCCGTGCACGGAATCGTTCCGACGCGCCGTAGGTTCTGGTGAAGAGTACCTAGGGAAAGGCTGTCCAACCGTGTTCGACCCGAAGGATCTCTACCAGCTCGCAGACGATGCGCCCGAGCTGACCGATCCGGTGTTGCTGTACTACTTCGACGGTTTCGTCGACGCCGGGGGTGCCGGACGCCTCGCGGTAGGCCACCTGCTGGCCGAGCTGGAGCACCGGGTCGTGGCGACGTTCGACGTGGACCGGCTGCTCGACTACCGGTCACGACGGCCCATCATGACCTTCGACACCGACCGATGGGTCGAATGTGAAAGCCCCGAACTGATCGTGCACGTCGCGAAGGACTCGACGGGGACACCGTTCCTGATTCTGAGCGGGCCCGAGCCCGACAGGGAATGGGAGCTGTTCACCAAGGCTGTCGCCGCGCTGGCCCAGGGGTTCGGCGTGGGCAAGCTGGTGACGGCGCACGGCATCCCGATGGCCGTCCCGCACACCCGGCCGCTGGGCATCACCATGCACGCCAGCAGGCCCGAGCTGATCAACTCACAGACGAGCGCGTTCGGACGCGTCCAGGTCCCGGGGAGCATGGCCGCGCTGCTGGAACTGCGGCTCGGCGCGCAGGGCCACGACGCGCTCGGGTACGCGGTGCACGTGCCGCACTACCTCTCGCAGGCCGAGTACCCGACCGCCGCCATCGCCGCCCTGGAGGCGGTGACGAGAGGCACGGGGCTGGTGTTCCCGATGGACACGCTGCGCGAGGCGGCCGGCCGCACGACGACGGAGATCGAGGAGCAGATCCAGGCCTCCACCGAACTGTCCACCGCCATCACGGGGCTGGAACAGCAGTACGACGCCTTCGCGGGCGGCACGGAGCGCGAGAACCTGATGGCGGAAACCACCCCGATGCCCACCGGCGACGAACTCGCCGCCCAGTTCGAGCGCTTCCTCGCCGAGCGCGATGACGAGTGATTCTTCACGAAAAACCCCACATCCATCTTGTACGGCTTCGCCTCCCCACCCGCCACCCCCGCACTTCGGCTGAGGGCCCTCCAGGAAAACGGCCTCTGAGCCCTTCAGTGGCGGGGCGCCGTTACGTGCGCCCTGTTGGCCTGTTAAGTGGTTTCTTCGTGGGCCGGGATAGCCTGGGCCGATGAGTGATATCCGGGTTGGTCTTGTTGGATACGGGCCTGCTGGGGCGTTCTTTCATGCGCCGCTGATCCATGCCACCCCGGGGCTGGTGTTGGCCGCTGTTGTGACCCGTGATTCCGGGCGGCGGGCCGAGGTTGAGGCGAAGTATGGGGTGCGGGCTGTTTCCGACGTGGAAGAGCTCTGGCGTCTTTGTGATCTCGTGGTTGTGGCCTCGCCCAACAGGACCCATGTGAGCACGGCCGCTGCCGCGCTTGCCCAGGGGTTGCCCGTCGTTGTGGACAAGCCGCTGGCCAGGACCGCCGAGGAGGGGCGGGAGTTGTCGCGGCTGGCCGAGGAGCGCGGGGTGATGTTGACCGTCTTCCACAACAGGAGGTGGGATGGCGACTTCCGCACCTTGCGGAGGCTGGTCGGTGAGGGGCGTCTGGGTGAGGTGAGGCGGCTGGAGTCGCGGTTCGAGCGGTGGCGGCCGGTGCCGAAGGGCGGCTGGCGGGAGAGCGGCGGCGAGGAGGAGGTCGGCGGCCTGCTCTACGACCTGGGAACCCATCTCGTCGACCAGGCCGTCCAGCTTCTGGGGCCGGTGCGGGAGGTCTACTGCGAGAGCGACGTCCGGCGGGCGGGGGTGGGCTCGGACGACGACACGTTCGTCGCGCTGACCCATGCGGGCGGCGCCCGGTCGCACCTGTGGGCCGGCGCGGTGGCCCCGCTGCCGGGCCCGAGGTTCCGGGTGCTGGGGTCGGAGGCGGGGTTCGTGAAGTACGGGATGGACGTGCAGGAGGAGCGGCTGCGGGCCGGGATGTCACCCGATGCGCCCGGGTTCGGGGACGACGAGCAGGAGCGCTGGGGCGTGCTCGGCACCGTGGACGATCAGCGGGCGGTGCTGACGGAGCCGGGGTCGTACCTGGACTTCTATCGGGGCGTGGTGGCGGCGCTGCGGGATGGCGCGGCGCCGCCCGTGGATCCGCAGAGCGCGATCGACGTGCTGACCGTCATCGAGGCGGCCAGGTTGTCGGCGGCCCAGCGGATCGTGGTGCACCTGGGCTGAGCTCAGTCACGCAGGCGGGCGCGCATGGCGGCGGTGTCGGCGTCCGTCCAGCCGTGGCGTCCCAGCCACTCCAGCGGGCCGCCGAAGCGCACGTCCAGGACGCCGAGGAACTGCTCGATGTAGCGGGCGCGGGGCCGGTGGTCGTCGGCGGGCCGTGCGTCGAGGTCGTCGCGGTAGGTGGCGCTGCCGCGCAGCCGCTTGAGTATCAGCTCAAGGCGTTCGCCCGTGGCGACGTAGTCATCGACTATCGCCTCCCGGGTCGCGCCGGCCAGTTCCAGCGCCAGCGCCGACAGCACGCCGGTGCGATCCTTGCCGGCCGCGCAGTGCACCAGCGAGGCGCCGTCGTTCATGGCCATGGCGCGCAGCGCGGCGACCACCGAGTCGGGCCGGTCGCGCAGGTAGCCGAAGTAGAAGCCGCTCACGCGGAGCTCTTCGTCCAGCACGCGTTCGGCCCACGGCAGCACCCGGTCGCCGTCGATGGTGTCGGCCTCGACATCGGTGTGCCTGCCTCCTTCGGCGAACAGCGTCAGGTGGTGGTGGCGCACCTCGGGCACCTGCGTCAGCGGGCCCGGGCCCTCCAGCGACACCTCGGCGTTCGATCGGAGATCTACGACATGGCGCAGGTTCAGCTCGTTCACCAGCAGGGCCACGTCCGCGGGGGTGAGTCCCTGCAGGTTGTCGGCGCGGAAGATGCGGCCGCTGAGAGTGTGACCGCCGTCACTCGTGGGGAGCCCGCCCAGGTCACGCGCGTTGACCGCGCCTTCCAGATCGATCCATCTCGTCATCTCTGTCATTATCTCGACCCTATATGTCCCTCAAAGATGAGCGAATGCGACCTTCATAACGCAGCATGAACGTATGGATCCACGAGCGCTGCCTCCCCGGCTGGTGATCGACCCATCGCTGCCCCCGGCGATCTCAGCCGAGCTACGGTCGCATCTGCACATACTCCGTATGGCTCGCTCCGGCAGACGCATGGACACCACGCACAACCCCGCCATACTCCTCATACTCCCGGGCTTCCTGCTGGTACTCGCCGTCGTGGCCGGATCGCCCCTCCTCATGACCGCCGGCGTGGGCATCGGGTTGATCGTCCTGTTCCGATGGATGGCGCTGGACAGCACCTATCGAACGACCAGGCGAAGACTGCGCCTGGCCCAGGCCCACGCGCAGCAGTACATCCTCCCCGAGGAGCTGGACTATCCCTGCCAGATGTTGCTGCGCAGGGCCCAGAACGCGGTCGAGGCCATCCTGCGCTCCCGCGTCCACCACGCCGGGCTGATCGACACCATCGACAACCAGGTGTCGCTGCCCGAGGAGGTCTGGCAGATCGCCCAGCGGCTGCGGCGGTTGTCGTCCATGCACGCCGAGCAAGGCAAGATCATCCCGCGTGACCTGCCGACCGGCATGGAGGACGCGTTCAAGCCGTACACGAGCGCGCTCGACGCCGCCTGGACGTCGCTGACCAGGCGCGTGCGCCATCTGGAGAAGTACGCCAAGCAGGTGCTCAAGGCCGACAAGGTCTTCCACACGCACACGCGACTGGAGGCGCTGGCCGCCAAGACGCCCGAGTACCAGGAGCTGCTCGCCGACACCGTCAGGGACGACCTGGCCCACGGCCACATCAGGGAGCTGGCCGACCAGGCGGCGCACGTGCGCAAGTTGTTCGAGGAGAGCATCCTGCAGGCCAGGCAGACGGCAGGCGAACTGCTCAGAGCCCCGATCGGCCCCGATGACATGAGCGGGCCGCCCGCCGTCAGGCCGCCGCGCGTCTGAGGAGCTCCAGGGTTCTGCGCATGCCGGCCTCATTCCCGAGGCTGCGGTAGATGTCCCTGGCCTGCTCCAGCGGTCCGACGGCGGCCCCGCGTCCGCCCGCCTCCAGGTGCGCCTCCCCGAGGTAGCGCAAGCTCAGCGCCATCCACCAGCGGTCCTCCAGCGCCTCGAACGCCTGCACCGCCCGTCGCAGCTCCTGCTCCGACTCCTCGATCCGCCCCAGACGCGCCAGCGCCCGCCCCGCGGAGACGGCGGTGCGGGCCACGCCCCAGGAGTCGCCGAGCGCGACCAGGATCTCCTCGGCCCGCCGGACGAAGTCCAGCTCGCGCAGCCCGTTGTCGGGATCTCCGACCTCGCCCGCGGCGCGCAGGCAGCGGGCCTCCTCCCACAGCTCGCCCCGCTGCCTGAACATCTCGGCGGCCCGGTCGAGGCTGAAGCCCGCCCTGGTGAACAGGTTGGCCGCCAGCCGGTGGTCGCCGGTGCGGTAGTCGCCTCTGGCCTGGGCCGCCAGCACCTCGCCGTAGACGCGCAGCGTCTGGGCCTCGGAGTAGCGGTTGCCCTCGCGTTTGAAGATCTCCAGCGCGTCCTCAAGGAGCTCCCTGGCCTCTTCTGGACGCCGCTCGGCCATGCGCATCTCGGCCAGGTTGCGCTGGGTGCGGGCCATCCACCACAGGTCGTCCTCGCCCTTGAACCCGGTGATGGCCCCGATCAGGTAGTCCTGTGCCCGGTCGAGGTGGCCGTCGCTGAACAGCGTCATCCCGATCGTGCGCATCGCCCTGGCCGCCCACCACGACTCGCCCAGTTCGGTGAAGATCTCCAGCGCCTGCTCGGCCTCCCCCAGCGCCCGCTCGCGCAGCCCGAGTCCGCCGTGCACGGAGGCGCTGTCGAGCAGCGCGATGGCCAGCGCCCGCCGGTCGCCCGTCTGTGAGGCGGCCTCGCGGCCGATCTCGGCCACGGCGGACCAGTCGGACCAGTACGCGCGCAGCGAGTGGCACAACGAGCAGAACGCCCTGGCCAGCCCCCACGTCAGCTCCCACAGCCGGAGCTGGCGGGCCAGGTAGATCATGGCGAGGAGCGTGAGCCGCTCGGCGTTGAGCCAGTCACCGGCCCTGAGCTGGCCGTCGGCGCTGGCGCGGCGGCCGCCTCTGCTCCAGTCCTGCGGCCAGCGGTTCTGGGCCGCATCCTCGGCGCGGCGGCGGTAGCCGTGGAGCACCCGTTCGATCGCGGCGCGTCGCCGCTCTGCCTCGTCCCGCTCGGCCAGCTCGGCCGCGAACACCCTGACCAGGTCGTGCAGGCGGTAGCGCATCGTGCCGGTCTGGTCGGTGCCCGAGCACTCGGCGAGCTGGGCGTCGATGAGGGCTTCGAGCTGGTCGGCGCCGTCGAGCCCGGAGATGTCGAGCAGTTCGCCGGCCACCCAGCCGGGCACGTCGGCCGAGGGCAGCGCGCTGAGCAGCCGCAGCAGGCGGCGCTGCATCCCCGTGCAGTCGTCGTAGCTGAGCTGGACCGAGGCCCGCACGCTCTTGTCGACGGTCTGGGCGACTTCGAGCTGGTCGAGACGGCGGCGCGTGTCGGCCAGCCGGCCGGCCATCTCGCGCAGCGTCCACTGCTCGCGGGTGGCGAGCCGGCCGCCGCAGATGTTGACGGCCAGCGGCAGGTAGTCGCAGAGCCGGACGATCTCCTTGGCGGCGTCGAGGTCGTCCACGATCCTGGCGCCGCCGGCCAGCCTGGCCAGCAGCTCCACGCCGTGCGCCTCGCTGAAGACGCCCAGCCGCGTGTCGTGCGTGCCGTTCAGGTACAGCGGCGCGCGCGAGGTGACCAGCACCGCGCAGCCCTGCTCGGCCGGGATCAGCGCTTTGACCTGGTCGGCGTCGTGGGCGTTGTCGAGGCCGATGAGGATCCTGCGGCCCTTGGTCCAGGTCAGCCAGAGCTTGCGCAACTCGTCCAGCCCGCCGGGGTCGGTGGTCAGGCGTACGTCCAGCGCGCGCAGGAACCCGATCAGGACCTCGTCGGGGCGTACCGGGGCGTCGACGCCGCCGCGCAGGTCGGCGTAGAGCCTGCCGTCGGGGAACCAGTCGGCGACCTCCTGCCCGAACCTGGTCATCAGCGCCGACTTGCCGACGCCGCCTCGGCCGTACACGGAGACCACGATCGGGGGCGAGAGGTCGGAGGGATTGCGGCGGGCGGAGAAGACCTCGCGCAGCTCGGCGAGCGGTTCCGCGCGCCCGGTGAAGTGCTCGGGCACGGGCGGCCACTGGTCGGGCGCGAGCGAGCCGGGGTCGGCGGGCAGCTCGCGCTGGGGCCGCGTGTCCGTGGTGGCCCAGGTGGTCAGCCCGACGAGGAGGGCCGCCGCCATGGTCACGCCGATCTTGGCGACGGGCGGGATCTCCCAATCCACGGACGCCGTCAGCACGCTCGCCGCGGCTGCCGCCAGACCCGCCGAAACGGGCGCGGCCCATCGAAGCTTTCGCCGTCGTTGTCGAGGTTTATCCGGTAGATCCCCTGTCAACGAACACCCCCTCGGGGTGATTCAAGCCGATGGGGTACGGCCCGCGCCAGCCGTACCCCACCGATCTCGCTAAATCGCGATCACATGACAGGTGGCGGTCACGGTCTTGCCCGGATCGCTCTCCGAGGTGGCGGTGAGCTTGACCTTGGCCAGCGGGTCCGCGCCGGGCTGGCGGACCGCGTTCACGCTCACGAACTCCTGCTTGCCGAAGGCGACGGAGGCCAGCGCGTTCGGGAGCCGGGCGGCCCAGCCCTTGCCCTGGACCTCGGCCTTGAGGCGGTAGACATCGGAGTTCAGGTAGGCGCTGACGTCCTGCGGGTGCTGCCCCTTGGCGGGGGCGGCCCTGCCCGTGTTGAACAGCGGGAACTTGCAGGTGGTGACGTCCTTCCCGGTGGGGATCCCGGCGGCGGGCAGCAGCCTGACGCCGCGCTTCTGCGGGCCCGCGCCGTCCAGCGAGCGGATCGAGACCGTGTAGGACAGCTCGCCGTCACGGTCGCGCTCCACGTCGGTGACGTAGAAGTGCAGGCGGTTGGCCTGGTCCACGTACTCGTACTCGCTGCCGGAGTCGGTGCCGGCGTGGAAGAGCGCGTCGGAGAGCTGGCGGTAGTCGCCGATCGTGATCGGCACCTCGGTCCCGTCGGGCAGCACGTAGTCGGTCATGCCGATGTCCTGCGGATTGGCGTCGATCACCCACTCGAACGGGGAGTTGTCCTGGTTCTTGGTCTTGGCCAGGAGCACGCCCGAGTCGGGGGTGAAGGAGTCGGAGCCCATGCGGTCCACGACCTCGACGGTGTAGTTGTCGTAGCCGCCGCCGTCGCACAGCGGGTCGCTCGCCTGGCAGGTGCTGAGGTCCTTGGTGTCGAAGGAGATGTTGACGCCGGACAGCTCGTTCTTGCCCGGCTGCACCGCACGGGCCAGAACCTTCGCCGTGACCAGGCCGGACTCGCCGAGAGCCGCCCGCGACAGGCGCAGGACGTTGCGCTCGTCGACCATGCCCAGCTTCATCTTGTTGCGGAGCATGTGCTGAGCACCCATGGACCCGCCCGAGGTCGGCGGGATCAGCCAGCGCGAGTGCGGGCCGCCCGGGCCGTTGAAGCTGCCTCGGCTGAGCATCTCCCAGATGCCGGTGTACGCCCGGCGCGGCGGCACCGCGTACGGGTTGTTGTAGTTGTCGGCGATGCCCATGATGTGGCTCAACTCGTGGGCGTAGACGGCCATGCCGGAGCTCTCGGCCTGGACCGAGTCGACACCGAAGCGGGCGTTGGGCCAGAAGGTGGAGCCGGCCTGCCAGGAGGTCCACTCGACGTAGCGGGTCTTGGACCAGTTGGGCAGCGCGGGGTCGGGCGGACCCCACTCGTCGGTCACGGCCTCCTTGTTCGGGAACTTCATCATCCCGAACTCCTGCCAGGTCGACGACTCGTCCTGGCCGGCGCTCAGGTAGAAGACGAAGTCGAACTGGCCGGCCGCCTCGTCGCCGACGTCGGCCACCCAGGCCGCGTTGCCGTCGGAGCGCAGGTTCTTGGTGCAGGTGTCGCCGGCGGGGCAGGCGTCACGCTGGTACTCCATGGCGTACTCGTGGTCCTTGCCCGGCATCGTGTAGGGGCCGAAGCCGGTCAGCTCCACGCCGATTCGTCCGCCGGAGTCCTCCATCCAGTATTCGTGGATGGTGTGGCCGCGGTTGAGCTGGTTCGGGGTGTTGAGGAAGTCCTGGTAGAACTTCGCCACCTGGTCACGCGGGATGTCGTGGGCCTCGGCGCTGGGGTTGGCGAAGATCGTCGAGCCCTTGCCCTGGGTGACCACGAACGGCTGGTTGGGGTAGTCGAGCAGCACGAGCGCGCCCTTGAAGGTGCGTTTCGAGCCCTTGACGGCAGGGTCGTTCCAGTTGGTGCCGGGCGGCTTCTTGTAGTCCGCCCACGTCATATGGTCGGGGTTCTTCCAGTTCTGCGGATCGATGGGCTGCAGGCCGCCGGGTGGGCGGGTGCGCAGCGCCTGGCCGTCGGCGGGTGCGTCCATCTGCCAGGGCTGCGTTCGCGGCCAGTGGTTCTGCCGCCACGGATATTCGAGGTCATCAGGGGGTGCTGCGGAAGCAGGGGTCGCCATCAGGCTCACCGGGATCAGCACGAGGGCCGCCAGCAAACCCTTCAGCAGCTTCTTCGGGGCAATCACGAATCGACGGTATAGACGTTATTGACGGAGATCACCGATCAGTTGTAGGGAAGACATGTAGTGATCCATCCGACAATTGTTGAAATATCCACGTAAGGGTGTGGTGTGGCGGATCTCCAGCGGATCGTCGACGAGCTCGCCGCCCGTCTCGGCCGTCCCCTCCTGCTTGAGGACCGGATGCAGCGCGTGGTGGCATACAGCGAGCAGAACGGCGCCATGGACGTCGTCCGCCGCGACTCGATCCTGCGCCGGCACACCACCCCCGAGGTCCGCCAGTGGCTGCGCGAGGCAGGCGTGCACGACGCGGCCGGCCCGCTGCGCACCCCGGGCGCGCCGCACCTGGGCCTGCTGCCGCGCCTCTGCGTCCCGGTACGCCACGCCGACGGGCTGCTCGGCTTCATGTGGTTCATCGATTCCGAGCCTGCCATGACCGGCGACCAGATCGCCGAGGCCGGGGCCGCCGCCCCCGGGCTCGCGCTGGCCCTGTTCCACGAGAGCCTGGCCAGCGGCCTGGCCTCGCACCGGGAACTGGAGGCGGTGACCGGGCTGCTGCTCGGCGAGCGGGAGGCGGCCACGCAGCTCATCGAGGCGGGCGCGTTCCCGCAGGGGCGGCCGGTGACGGTGCTGGTGGCCCGTCCGTCGGCCGCCGAACCCGACGAGGCGCTGCGGCTGGCGCTGGAACGCGGGCTGCTGACGCTGCGGCGGCGGCTGAGCGGGCACCACCCGCTGCACCTGGTCCGCTACGACCACGCCGTGCTGCTCACCGCGGGGCCGCCGGTCTCCGCCGACGAACTGCACCTGGCCATGCCGGTGCCGGTGACCGTCGGGGTCGGGCGCTCGCGGCCCGCTCTGACCGCCGCGGCGGAGTCGTACCGGGAGGCCAGGCACGCGGCCGAGGTGGCCGCGCGGGTGCCGGGACTCGGACGGACCGCGGAATGGGCCCGCCTGGGCGTCTACCGGATGCTCACCCATCTGCCCGACCAGGAGCTGCATCCGGGGCTCGAAGGGCTGCTGGCGGACGCGCAGCACCTGCCGCTGCTGGAGACGCTGGAGACGTACCTGGACCTGGCGGGGAGCGCGAGCGCCACGTCGCGGGCGCTGCGGCTGCACAGGACCTCGCTGTACTACCGGCTGCAACGGGTGGAGGAGCTGGCGCGCACCGACCTCAAGGACGGCGGCGAGCGGCTCGCGCTGCACCTGAGCCTGAAACTGGCCCGGCTCTCCGGGCGATACTTACCTAAAGATTCGTAGGGTTCGTCCAGATTGCGTACTGTCCTTGGCTCACGTTTAATGCCGTGAAGAGAAGATCCGACGGGAGAACCTATGCCTCCTGCAAAGCGTGCCCGTCCGGCTCTCGGCAGGCGCGCGCCCGCGCCCGTCGTGGTCCACTCCGCTCCGCTGGTGCTGCCCGTCAGCGCCGAGCCCATCCGCGACGGAGCCGTCGCCGTGCGCGGCGAACGGGTGCTGCGGGTGGGATCGCGGACCGACGTGCTCGCCTCAGGCCCGGTCGCCCACGAGGTGCGCTGGACGGGGATGATCGTGGCCGGGCTGGTCGACGCCCGCGCCTGCGTCCCCTCCCCCGGCGTGACGGCACGCGCGTACGTGGTCTCCGACCTGGCCGAGCCCTGCGGGGCGCCGGGCATCTCCTACGTCGAGGTGACCAGCGGCAACGAGGAGGAGTGGGAGGAACGCGAGCGGGACGCGGTCATCACCGCCATCCGCGAGGTCGATCGGCCGTACGCGGTCGGGATCGCGGCGAACACGCGGCACCCGCTGGTGCTGGAGGACGTGGCCGTGCTGGCCAGGACGTTCGGGCTGCGGCTGCTGGTGGACCTGGACCGGCACTCCCCCACTGCACTCGACGAGGCCGGGGTGCTGGGACCGCTGTGCCACGTCGCGTGCGCCCGGCCACTGGATCCCGGCGAGCGCAAGCTGCTCAGGCTGCGCGGGAGCGCGGTCGCCGTCTGCCCGTCGGGGCCCGCCTCGGCGGCCGACGTGCTGACGCTGCTGGACGAAGGCAACCACGTCGCCCTCGGCACGGGCTCGCCACCGGGCACGGAAAGCCTGCTCGCCATGGCAGGGGCCATCAGGCGCGGCGCCCGCGAACGCGGCCTGCGCACCAAAGGGCTCGACGGCCGGCTGGTGCGGGCCGCGACGATGGGCGGGGCCAGGGCGCTGGGCATGAACCGGGGCGCGGGGCGGATCGGGACGCTGGCCCCCGGCAGCCGGGCCGACTTCGCCGTCTTCGACGCCCGCGGGCGCTATCCGTACACGGCGCTGCTGGCCCAGCCGCCCTGCCTCGCAACAGTCGTCGGCGGCGCCGTCACGGAAACCGGAACCTAGCCCGCCACCACGGAAACTGGAACCTGGCCCGCCGTCACCCCGCCGGGCGTCGCCTGGCCCGTCATCGCCCCACCCGCCGTCAGCCCATCGCCGGGCGCTGTCACCGGAACTGGCCGTCCACCAGCGTCAGCAGCGCGCTGAGCTGTTCGCGCTGATCCTTCGACAGCACCGCGAACAGATCCTCGCCGGCCTCCACACGCGCCCCTCGCGCGCGGGCCGACAGCGTCCGCCCCTCGGGGGTGATCACGACCAGTGTGGAACGGCGGTTGGCCGGATCGACCTGTCTGCGCGCCAGCCCCGCCTCCTCCAGGGCGTCCACCACGGGCGTGAGCGAGCGCGGCACGATCCGCAGCTCGTCGGCGAGTTGCACCATCCGCAGCGGCCGGTCGGCGTCGGCCAGCGCCCGCAGCGCCCGCGCCTGCCCGGGATTGAGCCCGAGCGGCACCAGCCGACGCACATAACCGTGCCGCAACCGCCTGCTGACCAGGTGCAAGAGCTCGGCGAGCTCCTTCTCCTCCATGGCAACAAGTTTAGCCGGAACAATTATGAGCTAACCTCTGTTTGAGTGGACATCTGAAAGGAGCTCCCCCTTGGCGGACGAACCACGCGCGCCGCTCGGGCGCATCATCAAGCTGTTCACCCCCTACCGAGGCCGCCTGTCCCTCGTGGCCGTGCTCATCCTGGCCTCGTCGCTGGTGTCACTGGCCTCCCCGTTCCTGCTGCGCGAGGTGCTGGACGTGGCGATCCCCGCCCGGGACGCCGGCCTGCTGACGCTGCTGGCGCTGGGCATGATCGGCGTGGCGGTCACCACCAGCGTGTTCGACGTGCTGCAGACCCTGGTCTCCACGACCATGGGCCAGCGCGTGATGCACGACCTGCGCATCTCCGTCTACACCCACCTGCAGCGCATGTCGCTGGCGTTCTTCACCCGCACCAAGACCGGCGAGGTCCAGTCGCGCATCGCCAACGACATCGGCGGGATGCAGTCGGTGCTCACCACGACCGCCTCCTCCTTCATCTCCAACCTCACCACCGTGATCGCGACGATCGTGGCCATGGCCGCGCTCGAATGGCGGCTGACGCTGCTCTCGCTCGCCACGCTGCCGATCTTCGTGTGGATCAGCCGCAAGGTCGGCACAGAACGCAAGCGCATCACCTCCGAGCGGCAGCGCAAGCTGGCCACGATCTCCGCGATGGTCCAGGAGTCGCTGTCGATCAGCGGCATCCTGCTCGGCCGCACCATGGGCCGCTCCGCCGAAATGACCGAGCGCTTCGGCCGGGCCTCCGACGAGCTGGCCGACCTCGGCGTTCGCATGAGCATGGCCGGGCGCTGGCGGCAGTCGTCGATCCAGATCGTCATGGCCGCCATGCCCGCGATGATCTACTGGGCCGTCGGGCACACGGGCGCGATCTCCGTCGGGACGCTGGTGGCGTTCACGACATTGCAGACCAGCCTGTTCAGGCCGGCGGTCTCGCTGCTGCGGCTCGGGGTCGAGGTGCAGATCTCGCTCGCGCTGTTCGGGCGCATCTTCGAGTACCTGGACCTGCCGGTGGACATCCATCCCGGCACGCGCACCCTCGACGGCGTACGCGGCGAGGTCCGCTTCGAGAACGTCGACTTCTCCTACGACGGCTCCCCCACGCTGACCGGCGTGGACGTCACCGTGCCCCCGGGCGGCAGCCTGGCCATCGTCGGCGAGACGGGTTCGGGCAAGACCACGCTCAGCTACCTGCCTCCCAGGCTCTACGACGTCAACGACGGGCGGGTCACGATCGACGGGGTGGACGTTCGGGAACTGACGTTCGAGACGCTGAGCGAGGCGGTCGGCGTGGTGTCGCAGGAGACGTACCTGTTCCACGCCTCGATCGCCGAGAACCTGCGCTTCGCCAAGCCGTCGGCCACCGACGAGGAACTGGAGGCGGCGGCGCGGGCCGCGCGCATCCACGACCACATCGCCGCGCTCCCGGACGGCTTCGACACACTGGTGGGCGAGCGCGGCTACCGCTTCTCAGGGGGCGAGAAGCAGCGCCTGGCCATCGCCCGTACGCTGCTGCGCGACCCGCCGGTGCTGATCCTCGACGAGGCCACCAGCGCCCTGGACACGCAGACCGAGCGGGCCGTGCAGGAGGCGCTCGACGCGCTGGCGCGCGGCCGTACGACGATCACGATCGCCCACCGCCTGTCCACCGTCCGCGACGCCGACCAGATCATCGTGCTCGACCGCGGCAAGATCGTCGAACGCGGCACCCACGACGAACTGATGACCCTCGGCGGCCACTACGCGGCACTCGCCAACAGGGACGAACCACTCGAACTCGTGTGAACCCCTCGCAGGGACGCGACCTGACGCCGTGACAGATGGGCAAGGAAGGGGCGGCAGGGACCCCAGGGGAGGTCAAGTCTTTGGATTTCGCTCTGTTCTCTGGGTAGGGGACGGATATGACCGAACAACCTCCGGACCGATTCGGCTTCGCCGACGAGCAGGAGATCGAGGTCGCAGAGTGGACCGACGATCTCGGCTTCCGTCACGAAGTGGTCCCCGACGACCCACGTGTCAGGGACACCCTGGACGAGCGTCTGCGGCGGGAGGCTCCCGAGAAACTCCACCGGCCACGGCCCAAGTACCAGTTGATCCAGCCGGACGAGGGCACAGGGCCGGACACGGAGGACGAGGAGATCGGGCGGGAGTACGGCAGCGACGACGATCTGTCCGCGGAGGAGCGCGCCGTTCGCATCGATCCCGATGAGAACCTCACATAAGCCGCCGCAGAGCCGGCAGCACGGCGTGGAGGTCGTCGACGATCACGTCGGCGTCCTGCGCTCCCGGACGCTCGGCGTGCAGGTAGCCCCAGGGGCCACGGCGCAGCAGGGCGGTGCGCATGCCCGCGGCCGCCGCGGGGAGCACGTCGTTGTCGAGCCGGTCGCCCACGTAGAGGATCTCGGCGGACTCCCGGCCCGCGACCGCGGCGACCTTGGCGAAGAACTCCTGCTCGGGCTTGGCCACGCCCCATCCGTCGGAGGTGTGCACGGAGTCGGCGGGCAGGTCCATGGCGATCAGCGCGTCGTAGGCGCGTTTGGGCTGGTTTCCGGCGATGATGACCTGGAATCCGGCGGCGCGCAGGGCGGCCAGGGCCGGGCGTACGTCCGGGTAGAGGTCGTCGGCGTCGAAGTGGTTGCGCAGCCCGTCGGGGTCGTCGCGTTCCCAGGCGGCCTCCTCGGCGCGCAGGTCGAAGCCGGGCCGGACGAGCCGGAAGGCGTCGCTGTGCGGCCGGTCGAGCGCGGCCATGCCGCCGAGCGCGCCCATGAGCACGAATTCGCTCACGCCGAGCCGGCCGGCCCAGCGCGACCAGATGCGCGTCTCGTCGATGAGCGTCTCCCCGACGTCGAACACCACGGCCTTGATCATCGATCCCCCTGTTCAAGCCAAGTCTTGACTCATTCGTCCGGGCGCTAGGGAAACGCCCGATAAGAACCTACAAGGGGGATTTTTTCATGCAGTCAGAGCGTGATGCGAAGGACCGCCAGCTCGACGCCCACCGCGTCCCACTGGACGACCGTACGATGACCACCGATCAGGGCAGCCCCGTCGACGATACCGACAACTCGCTGAAAGCGGGCACCCGCGGGCCGACCCTCATGGAGGACTTCCACTTCCGCGAGAAGATCACCCGCTTCGACCACGAGCGCATCCCCGAGCGGGTGGTGCACGCCAGGGGCGCGGGCGCGTACGGGGTCTTCGAGCTGTACGAGCCGCTCGGCGACCTGACCTCGGCGGCCTTCCTGAACGACACCTCAGTCAAAACCCCCACTTTCGTGCGATTCTCCACGGTGGCGGGCTCGCGCGGCTCGGCCGACACCGTACGCGACGTGCGCGGCTTCGCCACGAAGTTCTACACCACCCAGGGCAACTTCGACATCGTCGGCAACAACTTCCCCGTCTTCTTCATCCAGGACGGCATCAAGTTCCCCGACTTCGTGCACGCGGTCAAGCCGGAGCCGCACAACGAGATCCCGCAGGCGCAGTCGGCGCACGACACGTTCTGGGACTTCGTCCAGCTCCAGCCCGAGTCGCTGCACATGATCATGTGGCTGATGTCCGACCGGGCGATCCCGCGCAGTTTCCGGATGATGCAGGGGTTCGGGGTGCACACCTTCCGACTGGTCAACGCCGCCGGGCAGGGGACGTTCGTGAAGTGGCACTGGCGGCCGGTGCTGGGGACGTACTCGCTGGTGTGGGACGAGGTGCTGCGCGTGCAGGGCAACGACCCCGACTTCAACCGCCGCGACCTGTGGGAGGCGATCGAGCGCGGCGCCTATCCCGAGTACGAGCTGTGCGTGCAGCTCGTGCCCGAGTCCCGCGAGCACGACTTCGACTTCGACCTGCTCGACGCCACCAAGATCATCCCAGAGGAGCAGGTGCCGCTGCGGCCCATCGGCAAGATGACCCTCAACCGCAACCCGCAGAACTTCTTCGCCGAGACCGAGCAGGTGGCCTTCCACACCGCCAACCTCGTGCCCGGCGTCGACTTCACCAACGACCCGCTGCTGCAGGCCAGGAACTTCTCCTACCTCGACACCCAGCTCCTGCGCCTGGGCGGGCCGAACTTCCCGCAGATCCCGGTCAACCGGCCGGTCAACGAGGTCCGCAACGACCAGCGCGACGGCTTCCACCAGCACCAGATCCACGAGTCGCGCACCAGCTACGCCCCCAACAGCATCAGCGGCGGCTGCCCTGCGGCCAGGGACGGCTACCAGCACTACCAGGAGAAGGTGGAAGGCACCAAGATCCGCATGCGCAGCCCCAGCTTCCAGGACCACTACAGCCAGGCCACCCTGTTCTGGAACAGCATGGCCGGCTGGGAGAAGCGGCACATCGTGGAGGCGTTCCTGTTCGAGCTCGGGCACGTGGAGCGCAGGCCCATCAAGGAGGGCGTGGTCAGGCACCTGGGCGCGATCCACCCCGACCTGGCCGGGCGGGTGGCCGAGGGGCTCGGCCTGCCCGTGCCCATTCCCGGGCAGGTGCACACGAACGCCTCACCCGCGCTCAGCATGACCAACCAGCCGCGCAGCGTCGCCACCCGCAAGATCGCCATCCTCGTGGCCGACGGCACGGACGCCGCCGCCGTCTCCGCCCTGCGCCAGGCGCTGGAGGGGCAGGGGGCGGTCTGCGAGGTGGTGGCCCCGCACGAGGGCGCCGTGGGCGGCCTCCAGGTGGACCGGCAGCTCAGCGCGGCCGGGTCCGTCCTGTACGACGCCGTGGTGGCCGCGGACGGCGGCGCGCTGGCCTCCGTGGGGCGGGCGCAGTTCTTCGTCCTGGAGGCCTTCAGGCACGGCAAGGCCATCGGGGCGGTGGGCTCGGGCCGGCAACTGCTGGAGGCGGCGCGGGTCCCCGGCCAGGACGGGGTGATCGTCGGGGACGACATCGCCTCGGCGTTCGCCGACGCGGTGGCCGCGCACCGTTTCTACGACCGGGACATCACCGGCATCCCCGCGTAAGCGGGGGCCAAGGGCACGACTGGGCGCGCAGGGCCACCCTCGCGGCCGTGTGTCGCGCGCCGAGCCCCCGCAGGGGTTCGGCGCGCGTCAGGGGGTGAACTTCTGCATCGCCTTGGTGATCCGCTTCTCCGACACCGGCGTGGGCGTGCCCAGCGTCTGGGCGAAGAAGCTCACCCGCAGCTCCTCGATCATCCACCGGATCTCCAGCACGTCCTGATCGCGCCGCCGCGCCGGGTGCAGCCGCTCCAGCAGGTCGTGGTAGTCGTCCTCGATCTTGTGCACCCGGTCCATCCACTCCTGGTCGCGCCACGGCTCCTCGGGGAGCTTGGTGAGCCGGCGGTCGATGGCCCGCATGTAGCGCAGGATGTCGGACAGGCGCCGATCGCCGGTGGCGGTCACGAACCCCGGGTAGACAAGCTTGCCGAGCTGGTCGCGGACGTCGTCCGTGGCGGCGTCGGAGCGCAGCGCGTCGAGCCTGGCCCCGGCCTCGTGCCAGACGCTCAGGATCTGCTCGACCTTGGCCAGCACGTCGGCCGCCGTCTGGTACAGGTTGGCCCGGACGTGCTGGTAGAGCCGGTCGAACCCGACCGGGTCCCAGGCGGGGCCGCCCATGTCGAGCACGAGCTTGTCGACGGCCGCGTTGACGACGTCGTCGAACAGCGCCACCGCGCCGCCGTGCGGGCTGCGGGACAGGGCCAGCTTGGCCTGGTTGGACAGGCCGCCGAGCAGCGACTTGGCCGGGTTGGTGACGTTCAGCAGCAGCAGGCGGCGCACGCCTGGCCAGTGGGAGCGGCGCTGCTCGGCCTCCGTCTCGAAGATCTTGACGGACACCGAGTCCTTGGCGTCCACGAGCGCCGGGTAGCCCTTCATGCGGCCCTGCTCGAAGACCTTGGGCAGGGTGCCGAAGCTCCAGGTGTGCAGGCCGGTCTGCTCCAGGTCGTCGCCGGCCTGCGAGAGCGTCTGGCGCAGGCGCGGGGCCAGGCGGCGCTTGAGCGCGTCGAGGTCCTTGTCCTCGGCGACCGTGCGCCTGCGCTCGTCGATCACCCGGTAGGTGATGCGCAGGTGATCGGGCACCTGGTCGAGCTGCCAGGCGTCGTGCGGCACGCGGACGCCGGTCAGGCGCAGCAGCTCCCGCTCCACGGCCGCCAGCAGCGGCTCGCCGCCCTGCTCGACGGCGGCCAGCACCTGTTTGGCGTAGTTGGGGGCGGGCACGAAGTTGCGCCGCAGGTTCTTCGGCAGCGACCTGATCAGGGCCGTGATCAGCTCTTCGCGCAGCCCGGGGATCTGCCAGTCGAAGCCGTCGGAGTTGACCTGGTTGAGCACCTGGAGCGGCACGTGCACGGTCACGCCGTCGGCGTCGGTGCCCGGCTCGAACTGGTAGGTCAGCTTCATCCGCTGGCCGAGCTGCCGCCAGGTGTCGGGGTAGTCGCGGGCGCTGACGTCGGCGCCCTCGTTGACCAGCATCTCCGGCGAGAACGTGAGCAGCTCGGGCTGCTCCTGCCTGGCCTTCTTCCACCACGAGTCGAAGTGGCGGGCCGAGACCACATCGGCGGGTATCCGCCGATCATAGAAATCGTGGAGCGCCTCGTCGTCGACCATGATGTCGCGGCGGCGGGCGCGGTTCTCCAGCTCCTCGACCTCTTCGAGCAGCCGCCTGTTGTCCTTCAGGAAGCGGTGGTGGGTGTCCCAGTCGCCCTCGACCAGCGCGTGCCTGATGAACAGCTCACGTGACAGCTCGGGGTCGATGCGGCCGTAGTTGACCTTGCGGTCGACCACGAGCGGCACGCCGTACAGGGTGACCTTCTCCAGGGCGATCACGGCGCCCTGGTTCTTCTCCCAGTGGGGCTCGGAATAGGTGCGTTTGACCAGGTGCTGGGCGAGCGGCTCGACCCAGTCGGGCTCGATCTTGGCGTTGACGCGAGCCCACAGGCGGGAGGTCTCGACCAGTTCCGCCGACATGACCCACTGCGGCTGTTTCTTGGCCAGCGCGGAGCCGGGGAAGATGGCGAAGCGGGCGTTGCGGGCGCCGAGGTACTCCTGGATCGGCCTGCGGCCGTCCTGCCCACGCTGCTTGTCCATGACGTCCTTGACGCCGATGTGGGACAGCAGGCCGACCAGCAGCGACGCGTGCACGTGGTACGGCTGCGCGGCCTGGCTGCCCGGCTGGACCCCGAGCGCCTGGCGGAGTTGGCTGTAGATGTCCTGCCACTCGCGTACCCGCAGGTAGTTGAGGAACTCGGCCTTGCACAACCGCCGGAACGCGCTGGAGGACAACTCTTTCTGCTTGTCGCGCAGGTACTGCCACAGGTTGAGGTAGGCCAGGAAGTCGGATTCCGGGTCGGTGAAGCGCCGGTGCTTCTCGTCGGCCTGCTGCTGCTTGTCGGAGGGCCGCTCGCGCGGGTCCTGGATGGACAGCGCGGAGGCGATCACCATGACCTCGCGCAGGCAGCCGTTCTTCTCGGCCTCCAGCACCATGCGGCCCAGGCGCGGGTCGACGGGCAGCCCGGCCAGCTTGCGGCCGACCGGGGTGAGCCTGCTCTGGGCGTCGAACGCGCCCAGTTCGTGGAGCAGGTTGACGCCGTCCTTGACCTGGCGGCGGTCGGGTGGCTCGACGAAGGGGAAGGCCTCGATGTCGCCGAGCCCGATCGAGGTCATCTGCAGGATGACGGAGGCCAGGTTGGTGCGCAGGATCTCGGGGTCGGTGAACTCGGACCTGGTGAGGAAGTCCTCCTCCTCGTACAGCCTGATGCAGATGCCGTCGGAGGTGCGGCCCGAGCGGCCCTTGCGCTGGTTGGCGCTGGCCTGCGAGATGGGCTCGATGGGCAGGCGCTGGACCTTGGTGCGGTGGCTGTAGCGGGAGATGCGGGCGTAGCCGGGGTCGACGACGTACTTGATGCCGGGGACCGTGAGCGAGGTCTCGGCCACGTTGGTGGCCAGCACGACGCGGCGGCCGGTGTGGCGCTGGAAGACGCGGTGCTGCTCGGCGGCGCTCAGGCGGGCGTACAGGGGGAGGATCTCGGTGTTGCGGAACTCGGCCTTGGCCAGGGCGTCGGCGGCGTCGCGGATCTCTCGCTCGCCCGACAGGAACACCAGGATGTCGCCGGGGCCCTCGCCGATCAGCTCCTTGCAGGCCTCGACGATGCCCTGCGTCTGGTCGTCGTCCTCGTCCAGCGGCCGGTAGCGGACCTCGACGGGGTAGGTGCGCCCGGACACCTCGATGATCGGCGCGTCGTCGAAGTGGCGCGAGAAACGTTCGGGGTCGATGGTGGCGCTGGTGATGACGAGCTTGAGGTCGGGGCGTTGGGGCAGGAGCTGTTTCAGGTAGCCGAGGATGAAGTCGATGTTGAGGCTGCGTTCGTGCGCCTCGTCGATGATCAGCGTGTCGTACTGGTCGAGCATGCGGTCGTTCTGCAGCTCGGCCAGCAGGATGCCGTCGGTCATCAGCTTGACCAGGGTGCGATCGCTCGCCTGGTCGGTGAAGCGGACCTTGTAGCCGACCACCTCGCCGAGGTCGGTGCCGAGTTCCTCGGCGATGCGCTCGGCGACGGTGCGGGCGGCGATGCGGCGCGGCTGGGTGTGGCCGATCAGCCCGCGTACGCCTCGGCCCAGCTCCAGGCAGATCTTGGGGATCTGGGTGGTCTTGCCGGAGCCGGTCTCTCCGGCGATGATCACGACCTGGTTGTCGCGGATGGCGGCGAGGATGTCGTCCTTCCGCGCGGCGACCGGCAGCTGCTGCGGATATTTCACCTCTGGTACGGCTTCGCGGCGCCGTACCAGTCGCTGCTCGGCCCGCTCCACGTCGGCGAGGATCTCGGCCACGATCTTGTCTCGGGCGTCGCGGGAGCGCACCCGGCGCATGCCGTCGAGCCTGCGCCGCAGCCGCCGCTGGTCGCGCGGCATGAGCTCGGGCAGGCGGGATTGGAGCTCGGCCAGTGGAGAGGACAAGGAAGAGGTTCCCATACTGCTTTCAGGATATTTGAGCCCCGCTTCCCCGGAGCCAACCGGCCCCATGCTGCCCGATCGTGGCGCATGCGCGCACCCCAATATCGCGGCGCCGAGGAGCGGGCTACGGGTGGGGGACGGCCGAGAGGGCTGCGCCGATGATGCCGGCCTCGTTCTGGAGGACCGCGGGCATCACGGGCGTGTCGAGGTGGACGTGGGGCAGGAACTTGCCCGCCTTCTTGCTCACGCCGCCGCCGATCACGATCAGCGTGGGCGACAGCAGCATCTCCACGTGCCGCAGGTACTCCTCGACCCGCTCGGCCCACTTGTCCCAGCTCAGCTCGTGCTCCTCCCTGATCCGCGCCGACGCCCGGTGCTCGGCGTCCTTGCCGCGCAGCTCCAGGTGCCCCAGTTCCGTGTTGGGCACGAGCGTGCCGTCGATGAACAGCGCGCTGCCGATGCCCGTGCCGAACGTCAGCACGAGCACGGTCCCGTGCTCGCCCCGGCCGTGCCCGAAGGTCATCTCGGCGACACCGGCCGCGTCGGCGTCGTTCAGCACGCTCGCGCCGCCGAAGAGCGCGGCGGCGTCCACGCCGATCCACGAGTGGTGCACGTTGGCGGCCGTCAGCACGACCCCCTCCTTGACCACGCCGGGAAAGGTCACGCCGACAGGGCCGTTCCACCCGAAATGCTCGACGATCGCCGCCACCGATTCCGCCACCTCGTCGGGCTTGGACGGCTGAGGCGTGGGAATGCGCAACCGCTCTTCGACCAGTTTGCCCGCCACGGTGTCGACGGGCGCGCCCTTGATTCCCGAGCCGCCGATGTCGATGCCCAACACGTTCATAACACTTCCTCTTCCCCCACTGGGGGCAAAAACCTTGTTAGCCGATATTTCCGGACCGACTGAACCCGCTCCCGCCCCTCCGCGTATCTCGCGTCACAAGCGCTAACTAGGAGGCACCGGATGCGGCCACGCATCATTACACTCTGCGCTGTTGCGGTCGTTTTGGGAGCGACTCTCACCACTCCCGCACACGCCACCACCAGGACACGTTTCGACGTCATCAACCTTGTGTCGGATGTCAAGGGCAAGGCCCCTGTCACCGACCCCAAGGTCGTCAACCCGTGGGGCCTGGCCATGGGCAAGACTCTGTGGGTCTCCAACACCGGCACCGGCAGCGCCACCGTCTACTCCGGCACGGGCAAGAAGGAGCAGACCGAGGTCGCCATCCCGGGCGGAGCCCCCACGGGCCAGGTGTTCAACTCAGGGCAGGGCTTCACCGTCAAGGGCAAGCCCGCCACCTTCATTTTCTCCAGCCCGAGCGGCGCCATCAGCGGATGGAACGCCGAGGTTGACCCGGCCAACGCGATCATAGCGGCGTTCACCCGCGGCGCCGACTACAAGGGGCTGGAACTCGTCGAGACCGAGGACGAGTCCTTCCTGCTGGCCGCCGACTTCGCCAGCGGGCGCATCCACGCCTTCGACGACGACTTCAGGCGCATCAGCCTGTCTCGCGGGCAGTTCAGGGACCCGCAGATGCCCAAGGGCTACAACGCGTACAACGTCGCGGTGGCCAACGGCAACATCTGGGTGGCCTACGCGCTGCGCGACCCGTCCACCGGCAAGCCGGTCTTCGGCAACGGCAAGGGCTTCGTCAGCCGCTTCAACGCCAGCGGGCGCCTGACCGGCCGGATCTCCAGGGTCGGGCTGAACGCCCCCTGGGGCATCACCGCGGCGCCGAAGGGATGGGGACAGTTCTCCGGCGCCCTGCTCGTCGGCAACTTCGGCGACGGCACCGTGCACGGCTACAAGAACAACCGGCACCTGGGCGCGCTGGCCACCTCCAGCGGCAAGCCGATCGTGCTGCCCGGCCTCTGGGACCTGGAGCCCGGGACGGCGGCCACCGGCGGCGAGAAGTCCCTGTGGTTCTCCGCGGGCATCGACGGCACCAAGCACGGCCTCATCGGCGTGATCGCGCCGCAGGGCACCAAGCCGACGTCCACGGGCTCGGCGTCGCCGTCCGGCAGCCCGTCCAGCAGCCCGACCAAACCCGCGTCGGGCCACTCATCGAGCAGCAGCACCCCCACTACCCGGCCGCCCTCCCAGAATGGCTACGGCGGGTACTGATCGGGTGCTCTCTCGCCGTCGCCCCCCGGCCGGGCGGGAAGCGCAGCTCGCCCACGCGGGCTGGGGGGCGGCGGTCACCCGGCGTTTCCGGCGCGGCCGGCGCGAGCCGCGCCGGAAACGTCAGGTAACCCCTAAGGTCGGACCGTGAGTGAGCAGTCTTTCAGCGAATGGCTCAAAGAGCGGTCAGAACCCGAGTGGACGGCCGTGGTGACGCATCCGTTCGCCACGGCGATCACGACCGGCCAGGCCGGCATGCGGCACTATCTGGAGCAGGACTTCCAGTTCGTCGACTCCTTCACAGCGCTGCTCGGGGCGGCCGTGGCCAGTGCCGACAGCTTCGAGGCGCGGGTGCCGTACGGGCGCTTCCTCGGGCAGACGGCGACCACCGAGAAGAAGACCTACTTCCACCGGGCGCTGGCCGAGCTGGGCGGGCGGACCGACGCCCCGCCTGAGCCGGTGACGGCGGCGTTCAAGGGGCTCATGGACGAGGTGCGCACCGCGCAGGACTACCTGCTGATCGCCACCGTGCTCTGTGTGGCCGAGTGGTGCTACCTCGGCTGGGCCTCGCGGGCCGTGGAGCCGCTCCCCGAGAGGTTCGTGCACCGGGAGTGGATCGAGCTGCACGACGGCGAGGAGTTCCGGGCCTGGGTGGGCTTCCTGCGCGGCGAGCTCGACCGGCTGGGCCCGGGGCTCGACGAGGAGCGGAGGCAGGAGGTGCTCGGGGTGTTCCGCCGGGCGGTGGAGCTGGAACGGGCCTTCTTCGACATGGCCGCCGGTTAGCCCAGCACGGCCGCCAGATCCTGGTAAGTCCGGTAATGGAGGCCGGTCATGCCGAGAGCCCTGGCGGCCTCCACGTTCTGCAGCCGGTCGTCGACGAACAGGCAGCGCTCCGGATCGGCTCCGGCGCGCTCCGCGGCGATCTCGTAGATCCGCCGGTCCGGCTTGGCCACGCCGACCCTGGCGCTGCTGACCACGTCGTCGGCGAAGTAGGTGAGCCCCAGCAGGTCCATGTGCTGCTCCAGGGTGTCCATCGCGTTGGTCACGATGACCACGGGAACGTGCTCCTGCACCCGGGCCAGCAGCGCCCTGACCTCCTCGTCCACCCAGAACCCGATGCGCATGAACTCCCCGACGGCCTGCCGCGCCCGTTCGTCCCCGCCCAGCGCCGCCACGACGGACGCCGCCCACTGCTCCTCGGTGACGTGGCCGACCGTGGCCGGCATGATCAGCTCGGGGTCGAAGGCCGTCTTCATCAGCGGCAGGCCGTAGCGGGCCTCGATGTCGGCCTGGGCGGCGTGGTCGAAGTGGCGCAGAACGCCGTCGAAGTCACACAGGACTGCAGCGAAAGGGGTCACAGCCCCATATTCTCTCAGTCCCGATGTTTCCCGGGCCGCCCCCGGTATTCGGGCAGGCGGCGGCACTACCATCTCCGAGACAGGATTCGGTATCGGAATGGTAGGGCATGAACGATCACCGGCTGCCACCCGAGCTGTCCCGGCTGTTCGCCGACGGCGGCGGGGGGCGCAGGCTGCCCGTCGGCCTGCCGCCGGGCGACGTGGTCTGGCCCGATCCCGGCTTCACCGGGCAGGGCCAGGCGTTTCGGCCGGCGTTCTGGATGAGCGACGAGGCGGCCCACGCCGGCGACTGGGCGCGGCTGCGCGAATGGCACCCCTACAGCGGCCTGTGGCCGCTGCTCCTGGACGAGTCTGCGCAACCGTGGGCAATCGGGCAGATCGTGCCGGACGAACCCCGCCAGATCGACCACTTCACCGCCGAGGGGTTCATGACCGAGGTGTGGATGGAGTGGGTGGCGCAGATGCCGCAGGAGGCGCTGGACGAGCTGGAGCCGTACGGGGCCATCTGCCCGGGGCCCGCCCCGCCCGGCACGCTCAGGGCCGATCCTGAGGCGGTGGCCGACTGGCTGGCAGGCGAACTGGCGGTCAAGGGGATGCCGCTCGGCCTGGTGGCCGCCCCCAGCGGCGCGGACGCGCTGGCCGTGATGGGCTGGCAGGGCGCGCTGCACCACAACGAGTGGATGGTCCCCATGGCGGCCGTGGTCAGAAGCTGGGAGGAGCGGTTCGGGGCCAGGGTGGTGAGCGTCGGGTTCAACACTTTGGACGTGAGCGTGGCGGCGCCGCCGGTCGAGCCGGAGCACGCGTTACACGTGGCGGCCGAGCACTGGGCGTTCTGCCCGGACAACGTCGTCCAGGGGCCCGGCGACCTGCAGAGCTATGCCGAGCAGATCATCGGCGAGCCCGCCTGGTCGTTCTGGTGGGACTGAGCCCCGCCGACCGGGCCGGCCGCCGCGGCCGCGCCCCTCAGGGGACGCGGGCCACGGCGCCGTAGTTTCCCGACGAACTCGGCTGATCAAGGCAGGCGGTGCCGTGGCCGTCGGGCCGCCACTCCGGAACCCACACCAGCCCCGGATCCAGCAGCACCAGACCGTCGAGCAACGCCTCAACCTCCTGCCTGGTGCGAATCGCGTGACCCGGCAGCGTCATCGCCAGCAGGTCGCGGATCGCCGGCAGCAGCTCCGGCGGTATCGCGTCGAACGTGGTCTGCAGCAGCGACAGGCAGCTCCTTTCCGGCACCACCTGCCGAATCCGCTTGATCACGTACTGGAAGTACTCGTCGTCGTTCAGGCTGTGGGTCGACAGCAGCAGCACGGCCATCGGCCGGTCCCAGTCGAGGAAGGTCTGCAGGACCCTGTCGTCGAGCAGGTCGTCGATCTCGCGCACGTCGCCCTCCACGACGCGGACGAGATCGGTGACAGGCTCGATGGTCGCCCTGGCTCCGGCGAGCACCATCGGGTCGCTCTCCACGTACACCACGCGGGGCGCCGAGCCCGTGAGCGCGTCGCGGGCGACGTCGTGCAACTGCCTGCCGGCCGGCAGGCCGCTGGGCACGCCACTCCCGACGACCACGAACTGGTCGACACCCTCGATCGCCAGATGACGGACCACTCGGCACAGATAGTGGAGCACCGCGCAGGCGGCCGTCGTCGCGATGGGGGCGGCCTGGTCATAACGGCGCACCGCTTCTCTGTCCACGACGAAGTTGTTCTTCCCACCCGCCGCGGCGTCGAGAATCCGGGTGATCCTTGCTTGGGTCAGCTCCAGCTTCGCCAGATTTCGGATGGCACGCTGACGCATTGAGTGTTGCCCCTTTCCCCTCGCCCACATTCTCGGGAAAAGCTGATCCTTACGGACCCCACTCGATGACCCAGAACATATGATGCTCGCTCGGGCACGGATGACAACACGAAATCCCATTAGTTTTGGGTATATGTGGGTAACCCTCCCCCAGGCATAAACGATCATTTATGTGGGAAAGAGATCACTTTCCCAGCGAACGCGACAGTCTTTCGCGATGGAAATTCAGCACCTCGGAGGTCTCCTCGCGGGTGCTCGTCGTGACCGACAACTTCGTGAACGCCTGGTGGTAGGCCTCGACCGCGGTCGTGTCGGTGATCAGCTCGTCGGACTCGATGCCGTGGGCGCAGGCGATGTCGGGCTCGAACGCCTCGACGAAGCGCCAGAGCGTGAACGGGCCGGTGCGCGGCACGTAGGCAGGATCGTCCATCGGCAGGATGTGCAGCGAGACGTTGGGCCGCTTGGCGTGCTCGACGAGCCTGTCGAGCTGGCGGAGCTGGACGTGGGCCCCCACGATCGAGCGCGTCAGGACGCTCTCGTCGATCACGGCCCACAACACGACCGTGCTGTCGGCCGCCAGGGCCTCCTGGCGGGCCTGCACGAGGGCGAGCGCGTCGTCGACCGTCGGCTGCCCGAGAATGGCCGGGCCCGAGACGGTGATGGCGGCCCTGGCGTACTCCTCGGTCTGCAGCAGCGGCGGGATGAACTGGGTGTGGAACGTGCGGATCACGGTGGCCCGCTGTTCGAGTGCGTAGGTCGTGGCCAGCCACACCGGCACCGACTCGACGTCGTACCAGGCGGCCTCGCGCTCGCCCCTGGCCAGCGAGAGCACGTACTCGCGGATGGGCGGCGAGGAGATGCCGTAGACGGTGAGCAGGCGCTCGACGGTGATGGGGGCGGGGGCGATGCGGCCCTCCTCGATGGCCGGGATCGCCGCGGCGCCCTTGCCGATCGCGGTCTCGACCTGCTCGACGGAGAGCTGGGCGCTCTGGCGCAGGCCGTGCAGCCGCTCGCCCAGCGCCCTGCGCTGCGACCCGCTCAGCGGCGTGGCCGCCTCGGGGATGCCGGCGGCGGGCTCGGGCTCGTCGGGCAGGCCCTCGGCCTTGCGGGCGAGCTCGACCACGCCACGCAGCACCTCCAGTGAGCTCTCCGACAACCCTGACGCGGACAGGCCGATCGTGGCCGCCCGCACCTGCAGGTCCTCGACCGAGCCCGACTCCAGGTAGTCGTCGCCGACCAGCCAGCCGACGCTCACCTGCAGGCACGAGGCCAGCGCCCTGAGCACCTGGAGCGTGGGGTTGGTCTGCTTGCCCGTGCGGAGCTGGCTGACGTAGGCACGGGTGATCGGGATGCCGGCCTCCGTCAGTGCGGAGGCGAGCTGCGCGCCGGTGAAGCCGCGCTTGGTCAGCGCGAGATCGAGCCGCTCGGCGAAGTTCGCCACGGCACACCTCCTACCGCCCGTGAACTTTTCCAGCGTAAGGGACGCGAGCCGCACTGTCCCCTCCCACGCGGGCAAGCTCTGCCGCGCGGGTAGCTATCAACTTATGCGCAAACTGTCAGTTGACATAGACCCGTTCGGAAGCGGACTATCGGAGCACGTGGTAACTGAGGCTTAACAGTCAGAGTGGTTCTGGAGAGTTCCCCGGCGAGGAGGTGGCCGGACGTGACCATGGATTCGTCGGGCAGTTCCTGGTTCTTGGACGATCCGGCCCCCAGTGGGCAGGAGCAGGTGGTCCAGCGCATCTGCGCGCGCGTGGCCGGGCCGGTGGTGGGAGCCGGCGTGCACGTCGCGAGCCTGCCGCTCGGCGGTGTCCAGGTCTGGCTGGACAGCCCCCGTAACCGTTGGCGCTTCTACCACCGGATGGCCCGCGAACTGCGGCTGGCCGGCTGGCACACGGAGGCGGGACCTGATCGGCTGCTGTTGCTCGGGTGGAGTGCGGTCTGCCTGAGCCATCGCGCCCGCATGCTGAGCGCGGCCCTGACGGGACGGCTGGCCGACTTCGACAAGACGGCGTTCATGGCCGTCATGATCTCCACCCGGCTGCGCCACGAGGGATTCCCCGTCCGGGGACTTCCTGCCGAGGTGGAAGCTCGCTGTGGTGACGCGCTGCGCTGGCCCGCACGGCTGGCCGACCTGGACGGCCTCGAACGCCGGTCGTCCCTGGAGCCGCTGCGGCTCAGACTGGCCCAGGTGGCCGGGCTGGAGGCCAAGGTGTGCCGGCGCTGCGGCGAACACCTCGCGCTCGCCTCCAAAGTCGCGCGTACGGTGGCCGGCGGTGCGGTGCCGGCCCGCGAACGCGCGTCAGGACCGCGGGCCGGGCTGACAGAGCGGATGGTCTGCGTCAGCGTGCCCAACGTGACGATGACCGCGGGGACGGCGCGATGACGCCGGCACCCCTCCGCGAACCCCGGACCCGCCTTCGCGCGCCGTGTCGCGCGGGCGTGGGCGCCGGAATGCCGGCGTTGCCAACAGGCGGCAGGCGGACTTCGGCCGAACCCGGCCCGTCCGTCCCCTGCCCAGGACTGGTGGCAGCGCTTTTAGCGCTGGCCCCGGCGCTTCCCAACCCCCACGACACCGTGCGGCACGTGCCCGACTCAGTCGGCGCGGTGTTGTTGACCAGCGCGGTCGCGGCTGGCGTGCTGGTCATCTTGAGGGGTTGCGCCTGGGGCCGGCTCAGCCCGCCTCCGCCGGGCCGCGGGGGCGCGTTCGCAGGAGCGCCGACGGGATCGCCCGCGATCCCGTGGCGCCGTGCGGGCGCGCACGACCCGCGGCCCCGGCGGTGTCGCGGGGGCGCTTTGGGCGCCGTCGGAACAGAGGCGAAGGCGGGCCAGGCGATCGGCGTGACAGGCGCCACGATGCCGATCGACCGGCCGTCGCGGGACGGGCCCCTGCCCGGACACGCCTCCACGCCGGTGGCCGTTCCATGGCCGCCGTCTTGCTCGCCGCCACGGCGCTGGTGCGGGTCGCCGGGGCGTCGAGTCATGAGACCGGACATCGATCTCACTGCGCGGCGGAAGAGGGGCCGGCGATGTCCCGCCGGCTCCTCGCCGCGCCGGCACGACCAGGTACGAGGCGCGGCCGAGGCCCGCTTCCGCCTGCCCGGCTCCCGAGTCGTCAACCCGTGAAGAATAGGAGCGATCATGCTCGCCGACGAAGTGCGCAGGTCACAACCTCACGAAGTCCACGCACGCGGCGCAAGGCCAGGCGCGTCGCCGTCCTGGGCCGAGGACCGGGACGACGCCCCGCCTGCGGCGGAACCGGCGCGTACCGTGCACCGGCTGCGGCGTATCCGGCAGGTCTCCGCGCGGGCGATCTCCGACCGCGACTCGTGAACCCCGCCGTCCCCCGCAGGAGGAGACCCATGCGCACCGTCACCGCACCCGCATGTCTCGGGGGTGCGTTATGAGCCGAGGGAAAGTGGGCGTGATCGTGGCGCCCGCGAACCCGTCGGCGGAGCCCGAACTGACCCGGCTGTTCGGGTCACGCGCCGACATGCACGTCACCCGCTTCCCCGTGCGGAGCGGCCCCGCCAGGGCGGAACACCTGGAGAGCTACGCCGAACGGCTGGAGGGCTACAACGAGGCCCTGCCCGGCATGCTGCGCGCCTTCGACGGCCTGCCGCTGAGCGCGATGGTCATGGCCTGCAGCGAGCCCCGCTACCTGCTCGGCCCCGACGAGGACCGCGACCAGTGCGCCGAGCTGACCGCGGCGGCGGGAGTGCCGTTCACCACGGCCACACAGGCCACGCGCGAGGCGATGGAGCACGTCGGCGTGAAGGACATCGTGCTCGTCTCGCCGTACCAGCCCTGGCTGACGGAGCTGGCCGAGCGCTTCTGGAAGAGCGCCGGGCTCAACGTCACCCAGGTCGTGCAGGTCAGCGCGAAGGGCGGCTACTCCTCCTACGCGCTCACCCCGGCCGAGCTGATCCGCCAGGTCAAGCTCGCGGAGCTGCCCATGGACGCGGCGCTGCTGTTCACCGGCACCGGCATGGCCACGCTGCCCGTGCTCGGCCCGCTCAGCACCGGCACCGACCGGCTGCTGCTCACCTCGAACCTCTGCACGGCCTGGTGGGCCCTGTCGCGGACCGTCGGAGAGCACGTGACGCTCGGCCAGGTGCCCCACCGCCGCCCCATGGCGGCGCAGGGGAGGCGCCCGGCATGAACGGCGTCATCGTGGTCGGCGCGGGCCCCGCGGGGCTGGCCGCGGCGCTCTCGCTGGCCAGGGCCGGGATCCCGGTCACCGTGCTGGAGCGGGAGAACGAGCTGCCCAGGCAGGCCCGCGCCTGCACCTTTCACCCCGCCACGCTCGACCTGCTCGACGACCTCGGCGTGGCCTCCCGGCTCGTCGCCGAGGGCCGCGTGGTGGACCGGGTGCAGTGGCGCGACCGGTCGGGGATCGTGCTTGCCGAAATGGGCATGAACCGGCTGAACGGCCTGACCAAGCATCCGTTCAGGATCCACGCCGACCAGACCTCGCTCACCCCGCTGCTGCTGTCCGCCCTGAGCGCCTACCCCGACGTCGACGTGCGTTTCGGCACCCGCGTGGACGGCGTGACCGAGGGCGGCACAGGGATCCGGGTCCGCGTCGGCCACACCTGGACGCGGGCCCGGTACATGATCGCCGCCGACGGCGCGAACAGCACCGTCCGGGGCTCGCTCGGGCTGCCGTTCCCCAGGTCGGCGTATCCGACGCAGGCTCTACGGGTGTTCACCGACTCGCCGCTCGACCGGTTGCTGCCGAGCATGGCGCCGCTGACGTACGTACGGGACGTGCAGCAGTCGTGCACGCTGCTCGCGCTGCCCGACCACTGGCGGATCATCTTCAAGATCCCGTGCGACGCGCACGAGCCGCTGTCGGCCGCGAACCTGTCGCTGCTGATCCGCCGGGCGCTGCCCGGGGCCAGCGAACCGATCCACGTGACGGGCGCCGACAGGTTCGGGTTGTCCAGGGGGGTGCTGACCTCCTACCGGTGCGGGCGGGTGCTGTTCGTGGGTGACGCGGCCCACCTGACCTCGACGGTCGGCGGGCTCAACATGAACGCGGGCATCCACGACGCCGTCGAGGTCGGCCAGGTGATCGCGGCGGTGATCGGCGGGTTCGCCCCGCCCGCCGCGCTGGAGGCGTGGGCCTGGCGGCGGCGTTCCGTGCTGCTGCAGCGGGTCGTCCCACGCGGCGAGACCCGGCCGGCGGGCGTGCGCGAACGCGACAGCGCCCGGCTCGCGGCGGCCATGGCGGGGCTGCGGGCCATCGCGGGCGATCCCGCCGCGACCCGCGCCTACCTGGCGCAGGCCTCGCTGCTGGACACCGTTCCCGAGAAGAGCTGACAGCGTCGTAGTCGATAGGAGGAGGGCGGACGAATGTGGCGAACCCTGTCTGACGATGCACGCCAAGTCATTCGCGACCTGTGCGACAAGCACGGAGCTCGCCTCTACGACTACTGCCGCACCGAGCTCGCGCCGGGCGACGCGGAGCAGGCGGTGGCCGGCGCGATGCTGACCACCCACCTGTACGCCGACCGGGTCGTGGATCCGGCCCTGCGCCGGCCCTGGCTGTACGCGGTGGCCAGGGCCCACCGCGCGGTCGTCGCCAAGCCCGCGAGCATCGGCTCCTGGTCGCGTCCAGGGCGCATGTCGGAGCTGCTGCCCGAGGCCCTGCTGTCCCTGGAGCGCCCGCACCGGGAACTGCTCGACCTGTCCGTCCGCCACGGCCTGTCCGACCCCGAGCTCGCCGCGATCTTCGAGCTCGGGCAGGCCGAGGTGCGGAGCCTGGTCGAGGACGCCTCCGCCGCCCTGGAGAAGTGGTTCGCCGCGATCATCGCGGCCCGCTCCCGCAACGGGTGCACCGACCTGACGGCCAGGGTGGCGGAGTGGGTCACGGCCCCCGGCCGGCGGGCCAGGGCCAGAATCGGCCGTCACATCCAGTCCTGTGCGACCTGCCGGGCCGCGCCCAGGACGATGACGGCGGGCGCGCTGCTGCGCCGCCTGCCGATCACAACACTGCCCGGCACGCTGGCCAACCGGCTGGCGTTGGCGCAGCCGCTGCCCGGCGAAGGGCCCATCTGGCGGGCGGACGGCTTTCCTGTGCAGGCCCGCACATTGGTGGAGGCAGGCTCGACGCCGCCTCCGCCCGCCGCCGACGCCGAGCCATCCGCCCCGGTCGCCGGCCCCACGACGGCGACCTCGGGAAAGCCCTGGTCGGCGGCGGGCGCGGACGCCGCCGACCAGGAGCCCCCGCCTGCTCGCGCGGCGCGGGGACGGCATCCGTTCACACCGCCCAGCCGGACGCGGCCCTTCCGCGGCGGCGCGTACGGCGACAAGCTCGTCTACACCACCGTCTCCAAGGGCGAGAGCAACGGCTCGCACACGGGCGGCACGCTCGTCCGCTACGGCGGCATCACGCTGAACGGCGAACTGCCCGCGCTGCGCGACACGGGCCCGCGCCTGGAGGACTACTGGCGCGAACGGCCCGAGGACGACGACGCCGAGACGGGCGCGCCGATCAGGGCCGTGGCCAGGCTCGGGCTCATGCTGGGCATCGGGCTGCTGGTGGCGGGCCTGGTCTGGGCCGTCATGAACGCCCGCCAGCACCCGGCCGCGATCACCAAGGCCGCCGCGCAGACGAACGTGCTGCTGGAGGAGCCCTCGCGCCGGGTGGCCGAGGTCACCAAGCCGAGCGCGACCGCCGCCCCCGCCGCCGGGGCCGCGCTGGCGAGCGTGGCCAAGAAGGCCGATCTGCCCAAACCGGCGCCGCCGGTGGCGAAGGTGTCGCCGTCGTCGTTGTCGCTGGGTCCCGGGCGCGGCGGATCGTTCTCGCTGTCGTGCACGGGACGCTGCCAGATCACCTCGGCCACCGCCACGGACGGCATCACGGTGTCCGGCACGTCCTTCAAGATCCAGGCGCCGCGGTCCCGGCCAGGTTGCTCGGCGCGCCCGGCCGTGGAGCGGGGCCGGATCACCATCCGGTGGACGGGCAGGACCACCGGCGACGGCACCCGCACCGGCGGCGTCACCGCCGGGAAGGGCTCCCTGACCATGGCCGTGGCCTGGAGCGTGGCCACGGACAGGGGCACGCGGGTGCTGGACGCGCAGCGTGGCGTCCACTGGAGCAACTGCGAGTGAGGGGCCCCGGGCGGACCCGAGACCCCCTCACGTGACTAGAAGAACTGGAACTTCGTCTCGGGCTTGGGCAGGTCCGGCTGCTGCGGGCCGCGGAACTTCGCCGTGTCCTTCGGCATCTCGGCCAGCGGCGTGCCCAGGACGAACGGGACGACGACGCCGCTCTTGACCAGGTCGATCGTGACGTTCGCGCCGGTGCCGGTCTCGTCGCTGTAGGTGGAGTCGGTGCCGGCGACCACCAGGCCGATCCTGTGGCCCTTCTTGAAGGTGTAGTCCTGCGGCAGGGTCAGCCACTTGACCGTCCCGTACGTGCCCACGGGCAGCGGCTCGGAGGCGCTGAGCGAGCGGCGGTTCTGCACGTCGATCCAGCCTCGGGCGACGATCTCCAGCGGGCGGGTGGCCACGTTCGTGACGACCTTCTTGTAGCAGGCGTCGTCGTCCGCGGTGCTCTCGCCGTGGCAGTCCTCCTCGGTGAGCGTGGTGATGCCCTGGTTACGCCGCCAGTCGACGCGGGCGTCCTCGCCGAAGTCGACGAGCAGGGCCGTCAGGTTGGCGGTTGGTTTGTCCAGCTTGACCCGCAGGTCCGCTGTCGGGGTGCCGGACAGACGCAGGTCGAGCGGGAGCGCGCCCGTGGTGAACGCCACGCGTCCTGGCTTGGCCGTGCCCACGTCGGCCACCATGTCGTTCTCCGACATGGCGACGTCGGTGAAGGAGGCGGTGCTGTTCTTCGCGGCGGGCTTGAGCCCGAGCGAGCCGTCGGGCGCGGGCCGCAGGGTCCCCTTGATCGCGAACGGCGCCGGCCAGTCGCGCTGGGTGATCCAGCGGGCCGGGCCGACCTCGACGTCGGCGCGGGGCTCCTGCGTGATGCCGTTGCGCACGCCGTGCAGCCAGTAGTCGAACCAGCGGTGCAGGGTGTCCACCCACAGGTCCCTGCGGCCGTCGAAGTCGAACGGGTCCACGTGCTGGGTCTGGCCGACCCAGATCTTCCGCGGCACGTTCCTGTCGGCCAGGGCCTTCCACCAGGTGGAGAAGTTGTCGGGCTTGACGTTGAGGTCGTTGACCGTGTGCACGACGAACACGCTGGCCTTGACCTTGGAGACGTCGCCGAGCAGGCCGCCGATGTAGTCGCGTTCGGCCCAGAACCGGTTGAAGTCGCCCGTGTCGTCGCCGTCCTCGGCGTCCATCCTGTCGCGCACCTGCTGGCACTTGGCCGCGGGGTCGGTGTCGATGTAACCGGCCAGCCAGGAGGCGTAGTCGTAGTTGTAGATCACGCCGTTGGAGCGCTGGTACTTGTACCAGGAGCTGATGGCCGAGATCGGGACGATGGTCTTCAGGCCCTCGACGCCGGTGGCGGCGACGGCGTTGGCCAGGGTGCCGTCGTACGACTTGCCGATCATGGCGGCGTTGCCCGTCGTCCAGTCGGCCACCGCCGGGGTGCCGTCCGGCTTGACCGCCTTGGCGCGGCCGTTCAGCCAGTCGATGACGGCCTTGCCGCCCAGCACGTCGGCCTTGCCGCCGATGTCGGGGCAGCCCTCAGACTTGGTGGTGCCGAGCATGTCGACGTTGAGGACGGCGTAGCCGCGGGGGACGAAGTAGTTGTCGTAGAAGAGCGGAAATTTCACGACATTTCCGGCGGCGTCGTAAACCTTTCGCTCGCCCTCGTTGCCTCGGCCCGAGTTGTCGTAGTAGGGGCTCTCATCGATGATCACCGGCACCTTGAGCCCCGGACCGGACTCCTTGGGCCTGATGATGTCCACCCGGACCTTGTCGAGCTTGCCGTCGAGGTCGCTGTCGACGGGCGACTCGACGTAGACGTGCTCGCGGACGGCGTCCGCGTAGGAGAAGACCGGCTGCGTACGGCCGTTCTCAACGGTGATCTTCGGAGCCGCCACGGCCTGGGCCGGTGCGGCGATCGCCAGGGTGAGGGCGACTGCGAAGAGGGCTGGGCGTAATGGTGACACGCGTTACCTCCGGGACGAATGTCGAAATACCGTGAAATCTCCCAGAAGGCTCGGAAGCTGGCAAGATCCGACACATGGATGTACAGGATCGAGTCCGGGGCTGCCTCCTCGGGGGCGCGATCGGTGACGCCCTCGGGGCGCCGATCGAGTTCCAGTCGCTGCGGGAGATCCGCAGGGATCACGGGGCGGACGGCATCACTGGATATGTCACGACTTGGCGCGGTAAAACCGGCCTTATCACTGATGACACGCAGATGACCCTCTTCACCGTCGAGGGCCTGATCCGTGCCCGCGCCGATCATGCTAACGAACCCGGCGCCGACTGGACGGGCGGCGCGCTGGGGGCGGTGCGGGAGGCGTACCTGCGCTGGCTCGACACCCAGGACCACCACGCGCCGCCGCTCGCGGACCTGCCCCACCGCACGGGCCGGCTGCGGGAGGAGGCGTGGCTGTACTCGCGGCGGGCGCCGGGCAACGCCTGCCTGTCGGGCCTGCACCACCCGTTCCCCGGCCCCGCCCCACTCGGGGAGCCGGGGCCGGTGAACCCGAACTCGAAGGGCTGCGGCACGGTCATGCGCTCCGCCCCCTTCGGCCTGCTGCCCACCCCCACGGCCGGGGCTGGGGGCGGGGGCGCGGCTCGGGAGGCGTTCGGGTTGTCGGTGGCGTGCGCGCAGATCACCCATGGGCACCCGACCGGTTACCTGGCCGCCGGGGCGTTCGCCGCGATCATCGCTCACCTCATGGCGGGCGAGCCCCTGGAGTCGGCCGTGCGCCTCACCCTGGACCTGCTGGCTTCCTGCCCGGCGCACGACGAGACGACCGCGGCCCTGCGCGCGGCCGTGGCGCTGGCCGCCGACGGCGAGCCGACGCCGGAACGGGTCGAGTCGCTCGGCGGCGCGTGGATCGCCGAGGAGGCCCTGGCGATCGGCGTGTACTGCGCCCTGGTCGAGCCCTCGGTGGAGGACGCCCTGCTGCTGTCGGTCAACCACTCGGGCGACAGCGACTCGACCGGCTCGGTGTGCGGCAACCTACTGGGCGCTCTCCACGGTGCCGACGCCCTGCCCGCCCGGTGGCTGCGCCCGCTGGAGGGCCGCGACACGATCGACCGTCTGGCCGCCGAGCTGGCAGGTGAAGGACGTGACGGTCGTTCCAGCGTCTAGGGTGGAGGTCCCCCAGCCGGATGAGAAGAGGGTGCATGCGTAACGTCGCTCGGACCTCGCTCGTGGACGCCGCCATCGAGGAACTCCGGCGGGAGATCGCGGGCGGTGTGTGGCCGGTGGGCACGAAGATCCCGTCCGAGAGCCAGCTCGCGCAGAGCCTGGGCATGAGCAGGCTGTCCGTGCGGGAGGCCGTGCGCGTCCTGGCCCACGCCGGGCTGCTGCACACCCGGCAGGGCGACGGCACGTACGTGACCGCCACCGACGAGTCCAGGGTCGCGCTGCGCCGCCGCCTCGACACCGCCGCCGCCATGGACATCATCGACGTGCGCCGCGGGCTCGACCTCGTGGCGGCCCGGCTGGCGGCGGGCAGGCGCACGGAGGCGGACCTGGCGGCGATGCGGGAGACGCTGGAGCGCCGGGACGCGGCCGGTCACGAGGGAGACCTCGACGCCTTCGCCGACGCCGACGTCGACTTCCACCTGCGGGTGGCGGACGCGGCGCACAACGCGCTGCTCGGCGACCTGTACCGCAGCATGAGCGAGGCGCTGCGCGACAGCGTCAGGGACCAGGACCAGGCGGCGCTGGTTCCCGACACCTCCCACGGCGACCTGCTGCGGGCGATCGAGGACGGAGACGCGGCCCGGGCGGTCGCGGTGTCGGTCGCGATCTTGGACCAGCAGGAACGCGGCCTCTGAAGGCCGGGCGGCCCGGAGGTGTCGGCCTCCGGGCTCGCCTCCGCCCCGATCGCCACGGGGCCGGCGGCGCGGACTACTCCCGGCCGAGCGAGGAGTAGGCGGCCTGCCTGCTGTTCTCCGGCACGTTGCCCAGCTTGTTGACCTCGTTCGCCAGCCCTTCGAGCACGGCGCGCAACTGGACCTGGGTGACCTCGGCGAAGGTGCGCAGGTAGGCGATGCGGCGTTCGAGCTCCTCGGCCTCGGCCGAGTGGACCTCACCGCTTGAGCGATAGACGTTGACCGCCTGGCTGGCGGCCTCCTCCGCCCGCACCTGCGCCTCCTGGAGCATCTGCTCGTACTGGTGGCGCGCCTGGGCCACCAGCCGGCGGGCGTAGTCCTCCGCCTCGGCGATCTGCTGGTCAGCGGTCTGCTGGGCGCGGGAGAGGAGGTTGACCGCGTCGACGCTGAGCCTGGCCTGCTGCGTGGCCGGGCTGGCGACGTCGGTGCCGTGGTCCTTGTACCAGTTCTTCAGGCGATCGACCTCCGCGCGCAGGTCGGCCTTCTCCATGTCTCCGGACGCGATGTCGTCGGCCATGCGGTACAGGAAGGCCCGTACCTCTTCCGCGTTGTAGCCGCGCTGGCCGAGCTTGGTGCGCGAGAACTCCTTGTTGCGGACCCGTTCCGGCGGAAGTGGCTGGCGATCGTTCGCTGGGTGCTGTGCCCACGGCGTCTCTCCCGTCACTGCGCCCTACCTCCAGCACTGGTGAACTCGTCGAAGCGGATTTGCTCGGGCGGCACGCCGGCGTCGAGGAGCCGGGCGACCGTGCTGTGGACCATCTCTTCTGAGCCGCACACGAAGACATCCTGCCCGTGCCACGCCTTCAACGCGACGTCCCCGACGTGACCGTGCTCACCGCTGTAGAAGGCGTCGTTGGACACGACGGGCACCACACGCAGCCACGGGTTCTCAATGTCGATCTTGGACAGTGCCTCGATGTCGTACAGCTCCCGGGATGTCCTGGCGCCCACGAAGAGGTGGACGTTGCGGCGCTGCCCTTCGTAGGCCACCTGCTCCACGAGCGCCTTGAGGGGAGCCAGGCCGGTGCCGCCGCCGATCAGGAGGAGATCCCTGGGCGGGTTCGCGTCGAGCGTCAGCCGGTCGCCCACCGGTGCGCCGATCCGCAGGATGTCACCGCGCTGCGCTCCGTGGGCCAGGGCGGTGCTGACCACGCCGCCGTCGACCACGCGTACGTGCAGGTCAATGGTATTGTCGCGGCGCGGCGCGTTGGCGAAGGAGTAGAAGCGCCACATTCTCGGTCGCAGCGGGGTCGCGATGGACGCGGACTGCCCCGCGCGGAAGGCATAGGCGTAGTTCAGGCGGGCCCGGATCACCGCGATGCCGGGGGCGCGCAGTTCGTGGAGGATGATCTCACCCTCCCACCAGGGCGGCGTCGTGGCCGCCGACTCCTCGGCCGCCTCGTTCATCACCTTCGCGACCAGGCCGTAGGCCGCCGTCCAGTCGCGTGCCAGCGCGGGCGTCCAGCGGTCGCCGAGGAAGTGCTGCAGGGTGGCGAGCAGGGCCTGCCCGACAGCGGGATAGTGCTGCGCGACGACGGCGAACTTGCGGTGGTCGCGGCCGAGCTGTTGCAGGAACGGGACCAGGTCGTCGACCCGGTCGACGTTGCTGACGATGTGCCCCAGCGCGTTGACGAGCCGGTCTCGCTGATTGGCCATCGACACCGGGAACAGGGCCCGGGTCTCCGGATACATCAGGAATAGTGCCGAGTAAAAGAACAGCGGCACCTGATCGCCCGAACGGGCGACCAGATGCCAGCTTTCCTTCAGAGCTTGCGTGTCCACTTACCCGGCTGCCTCTGCGGGCTTCTCCACGATGGATCCGCGTACCTGGCCCAGGACCGTGGTGACGTGTTGGATGAGGTCGTCGTCGGCGCCGTGGTCGTCCCTGAGCACGGTGACTAAGATCTCGCCGACTCTCGCGTAGTGCTCCTCGGTGATGCCCATGCCCCGGTGCGCGTCGGCCAGGTCGCGGCCTTCGTATGCCTCGGGGCCGCCGAGGACGGAGCACAGCAGCATGACCAGGTGGCGCTTGAGCCTCGGCATGTCGATGCCGTCGAAATACGGCTTGAGGTCGACGTCGTCGAGGATGACCGCGTAGAAGCGGTCGACCACTTCACGCACGGTTGACGCACCGAGTTTCTCGTAATACGTAGCCATAGCTACTACAAAACCCCCTAAAACCGGACAAAGTTTTCACGCATGTTTACGTGACGTAAATTCCGCAGTTCGCTGCTGGTATGACGCCTTTCCGGCTGGACGATCGTCAGTCGGTCACCAGGGCGTCCCCCTCGGTGGAGGTCACGTCATCGAGGTCTGTACGGTGCCTCGACCGGGTTCGCTCGCTCAGCGAATGAACGGGGGTGATCGCGTTCACCTCGGCCGACGTCCCCCGAGGCGGCAGGGAACCCTTCACGGCCGGGCTGACCGACGGGAAAGCGGAGTCGACGATCACGGGCCGCGGCGGTGGGATCACACCGCCCACCCTTGCCGTCTCCGCCACCGCAGCCAATGCTGCGCGCGGTCTGAGCGCCATTCATGCCCCCACAGAGCGGTTCCTGTGCAGGCCGTAAACCTGTACTGGCCCTTTACCCTTCAGGTTTTCCGAGCACGCGAACATGTCTCACGAACACTAAGGGTTGATCAAGGCGCTCGCAACCCGTCTTACACCGACAAAGCCGCATTTTTCTGACCGCTATTCCGCCGTCAATCGACGTTCGACCTGGAGTAACCGTTATCTCCGAGGGCCGTTCGGGGCGGACCGGCTAACGCGGGATGCCGATCGTCTCGGAGGAGGCGTCCAGCGGCCGCTCCGGCTCGTCCCGAAACCGCGCCGGGCGGACCCTGCGCCACAGGTACGGGGCCAGCACCGCGACCACCGCCCCGCCCGCACCGGCGACCAGCAACATGTACGCGGGAACCCCGCCGGAGCCCGCGACGGGCGCGACCGGCGCCGAAGAAGCAGAGGACGGCGAAGGAGCCGGAGAGGCGGCCACGGGCGCCCCCTTGCCCACCGGGAACCCGGGCGGCCGCACGGCCCCCCAATAGTCCTTCTGCCCACCGACCAGCGTGCCAGGCGGCACCGGATTGATCGTGAGCCCTCCGGGAACGGTGAGCGTCCCCACGTCGTACGGCCGGAACACCCCCTGGATGCCCTCCACCTTCCACACCCCGCCGGGCACGACCACCGACGTGGCGTAGTGCCCGGCCTCGGGCAGCGCCGTCCCCTCGAACCGCAGGCTCTCGCCGTCCTGGCGGGTGAACCGCAGCGCGACCGTCCCGAGATCGCCCGGGAACAGATGGGTGCCCTGTTGCAGCACCCAGAATCCCAGCGTGTACGGCGTACCGGCCTCGAACCGGGACGGCCCGGGGTCCAGGAAGGTCACCGCCAACCCGCCGGCGGCGGCAGCGGGACCGCCTCCGAGCGCCAGCGCCACGACGGCGACCAATAACGCCATAAGCCTCTTCATGAGGACCACCTCCGCTGTCGGTACACCGCGAAGGCACTCCAGGTTCTCCGGAGCGGCGAAGTCCGCTCAATGGAGGCGACCGTGGCGGCCGTCCGAAGGGTCCGGCCGCCCGCCGACGCCATCACTCTGAGTAGTCGAGAAGGGTTGGTGTCAGGACGACTGGTTGTTCATGAACTGCGAGATCTTCCAGTCGCCACCGGCCTGCGACAGCAGGAACAGTTCGCGGAAGTTCTTGTCGGCCGTCTTGCTCGTCGCGCGCACCACGGCGTCCTCGGTGCCGAGTTCCTTCGACTCGTCGATGGTGTTGGTGGCCTGCGCCATCGACTTGGCCTTGTCCTGGAACAGCTTGCGGATCGCCGCCGTGCCCTCGGCCGTCGGCTGCCCGGCCCAGGCGACCACGGCGTCGTTGGAGAAGGAGCCGACGATCTGGTCGACGTTCCCCGACTTCATGGCGTTGAAGAAGTTTTGGACGGCCGTCTGCGCCTGACCGGCCCCGCCGGTGCTCGTCGGAGACTCCATGCCCGTCTCTCCCGGCGACATGGAGCCGGTGTCCGTCGGCGTCGCCGGGCTGGCCGCGCCCTTCATCGCCTGCGTGGTGCTGCCCGAGCAGCCCGCGACGAGGACGGCGGGAACTATCGCGACCAGCAGGAGTGCCCTGCACTGAGAAATCTTGCTCATGGCCGCTTTGATGCCCGCGCCGGTCGTCGGCGAATGCGGAGTTTAGCCACTCCGCACGACCCCTTTACCTGGTCCGGGTATTACTCACAGTAACGCTTCACTGGTTTTGGAGAGACCGTTCAGTGTTGTGATCGTTGCCGCCACGAGACCAGCCGACGGGGTGCCGCCTATAGCGTCCCTCCAGTGCCGCGAACACACGCGAACCCCGAACCCCTCCCCCAGCGCGAGGACGCCGAGCGCTGCGCCCATGTCGACTCAGATCGGCGCTGCGTGCTGCCGGCGGCCCACCGGAGCCCACACGTCTACCCTCCGGTGGAGACCAGAGCGTAGTGGGCGTGGGCCCTCGGCGCAGCCGATACGCGAGAAAGCGCCTCAACCGAGGCTGACCTCCACGGTCCCGCCCGCCACCCGCACCGGATAGACGGGCACCCCCACCTCGCCCTCGTCCAGGCACACCCCCGACACCAGCGAGAACACCTGCTTGTGCAGCGGCGAGGCCACGGTCGGCTCGCCCCTCCTGGTGCCGACGATGCCGCGCGAGAGCACGTACGCCCCGCTGAACGGGTCGAGGTTGCCCAGCGCGTGCAGGGCGCCGTCGTAGGTGCGGAAGACCGCCACCTGCACGCCCTCGACCAGGGCGCAGACGCCGCGTTCCGGGAGCAGCGCGTCGTAGTCGCAGATCCGCGTCCAGGTCATCGCGCCATCACCGGCTTGATCTGGCCGCGCTCGGTGTCGAACACGATCGACGGGTCGGGCATGCCCGGCGCGTTGACGAAGCTGACGAACCTGCTCAGCTTCTCCGGGTCGTCGAGTGTGGCCTGCCATTCGTCGGCGTACGTGGCGATGTGGTGTTCCATCTGCGCGTCCAGGTCGGCGCAGATGCCCAGCGAGTCGTCCATGATCACCTCTCGGAGGTAGTCGAGCCCGCCCTCCAGCGACTCGATCCAGGCGGCGGTGCGCTGCAGGCGGTCGGCCGTGCGGATGTAGAACATCAGGAACCGGTCGATGGTCCTGATCAGCTCGTCGGTGGTCAGGTCGTTGGCCAGCAGGTCGGCGTGGCGGGGCTTGAAACCGCCGTTGCCGCCGACGTACAGGTTCCAGCCCTTCTCGGTGGCGATGATGCCGAAGTCCTTCGAGCGGGCCTCGGCGCACTCGCGGGCGCAGCCGGAGACGGCCGACTTGAGCTTGTGCGGCGAGCGCAGCCCTCGGTAACGCAGTTCCAGCGCGATGGCCATGCCGACCGAGTCCTGCACGCCGTAGCGGCACCAGGTCGATCCGACGCAGGACTTGACCGTGCGCAGCGCCTTGCCGTAGGCGTGCCCCGACTCGAATCCGGCCTCGACCAGCCGCCGCCAGATCTCGGGGAGCTGCTCGATCCTGGCCCCGAACAGGTCGATCCGCTGCCCGCCGGTGATCTTCGTGTAGAGCCCGTAGTCGCGCGCCACCTCTCCGATGACGATGAGCTTGTCGGGCGTGATCTCGCCGCCGGGGATGCGCGGGACGACCGAGTACGTGCCGTTCTTCTGGATGTTGGCCAGGAACGCGTCGTTGGTGTCCTGCAGCGTGGCCCGCTCGCCTTCGAGCACGTGCCCGTTGTGCAGCGAGGCCAGGATCGAGGCCACGGCCGGTTTGCAGATGTCGCAGCCCCTGCCGTGCCCGTGCTCGCAGATGAGCTGGGAGAACGTGGTGACCTTCCGGACGCGGACGATGTCGAACAGCTCGGCCCGCGAGTAGGGGAAGTGCTCGCACAGTGCCTTGCTGACCTCGACGCCCGACTTCTCCAGGAGCTGCTTGAGCATCGGCACGCAGCTTCCGCAGGTCGTCCCGGCCCGCGTGCACGCCTTGACGCCCGGCACGTCGGCGACGCCCTTGTCGGCGATGGCGGTGCGGATCTGGCCCGCGCACACGTTGTTGCACGAGCACACCTGCGCGTCGTCCGGCAGGTCCAGGGCGGCCCCCGCCCCGCTGAACAGCAGGTCGGACGGCGAGGCCGGCAGTTCCTTGCCGACGAAGGGCCGCAGCGAGGTGTACGGGGAGGCGTCGCCCACGCAGATGCCGCCGAGCAGCGTCCGCGCGTCGTCGCTGATGAACAACTTCTTGTAGACGCCGGCCACCGGGTCCATGTAGGTCACGTCGAGCGCCCCGGACATCGCCCCGAACTGCGCCACCTCGACCCCGAGCAGCTTGAGTTTGGTGGACATGTCGGCGCCGTCGAACGTCGAGGACCCGCCCGTGATCCGGTCGGCCGCCACCTCGGCCATCGTGTTGCAGGGCCCGACCAGCCCGTAGATCATGCCTGCGGCCAGTGCGCACTCGCCGATGGCGTACACGGCGGGGTCGGAGGTGCGCATCGCGGGGTCCACCACGATGCCGCCGCGTTCGCCCACCTCCAGCCCGCAGGAGCGGGCCAGCTCGTCGCGCGGCCTGATGCCCGCGGAGAAGACCACGACCTGCGCCTCGATCAGCGTCCCGTCGGGTTTGCGCAGCCCGGTGACCTGGCCGCCCGCGTCGGCGACGATCTCCCGCACGCCCGCGCCCGCGTGCACGCTCAGGCCGAGCCCCTCGATGTGGGACTTCAGCAGCGCGCCGCCGCCCTCGTCGACCTGCCGGGGCATCAGCCAGGGGCTCATCTCGACGATGTGCGCCTTCAGCCCGAGCGCCCGCAGCGCGTCGGCGGCTTCCAGGCCGAGCAGCCCGCCGCCGACGACGACGCCCTCGACGGCGTCCTTGGCGGCCACCCTGATCGCGTCCAGGTCCTCGATCCTGCGGTAGACGAAGGCGTGCTCGGCCCCCGGCACCGGCGGCACGAACGGCGTGGAGCCGGTGGCCAGCACCAGCACGTCGTACGGCTCGACGCCGCCGTCTGCCAGCGTGACGCGGCGGGCGTCCCGCTCGATGCCGGTCACCCGGGTGTTCAGCCGTGTCACGATCCCGGGGGGCACCTCGTAGGTCAGGTCCTCCGCTCCGGTACCCGACAGGTAGGAGGTCAGCGCCACCCGGTCATAAGCCGGGCGGGGCTCCTCCCCGATCACGGTGATCCGGCCCTCGAAGCCCTTGCCGGTGAGGGTCTCGACGAGCCGGTGCGCGGCCGGCCCATATCCGACGACGACGATCCTGTTCATACGGACACTCCTTCTTGCTCGCACAACCAGCCGACGATGCCCTCCACGGCGTCCTTGCAGGTCCCGCAGCCGGTCGTGGCCCTGGTCGCGGCGGCCACCCCGGCCACGTCGCGGGCCCCGGCCTCCCAGCACGCCCTGATCTGGCCCTTGGTCACGTTGTTGCACTGGCAGACCTTGGCCGCGTCCGGCATCAGCACCGGGCTGTCGGCCACGGGCGCCGACGACAGCCCGGGGAACAGCAGGCCGGCCCGGTCCCCCGGCACCGGCCCGCCACGGTCGAACAGCTGGGTGAGCGTGCCGACGGCGTCGCTCTCGCCCAGCACGATCGCGCCGACCAGCCGGCCGTCGCGGATGACGAGCTTGCGGTAGGTGCCTCGGGCCCGGTGGCTGAAGCGCACCACCTCCGCGTGCTCCTCCGACAGCTGGGTCTCGCCCATCGCGGCCAGCTCGACGCTCTTGGCCTTGAGCCGGGTGACCAGCCGGGAGCCTCGGTAGAGGGCCTTGCCTCCGGTGATGACGTCGGCGGCCACGCCCGCCTGCTCCCAGGCGGGGGCGACCAGGCCGTACACGGTGCCGTCGTGCTCGGCGCACTCGCCGATCGCGAAGATCGCCGGGTCGTCGGTGCGCAGTTCGTCGTCCACGACGATGCCGCGCCGCACCTCCAGCCCGGCGTCGGCGGCGAGCCCCGTAACAGGGCGGACGCCGCAGGCGAGCACGACCAGGTCGGCCTCGATGAGTTCGCCGCCGGTCACGCGGACGCCGTCCTCGTCCACGGAGGCGGCGCTGAGGCCGGTGCGGATCTCGACGCCGAGCCCGGCCAGCGTCTCGCCGAGCACCTCGCCCGCCTCGACGTCGAGCTGCCGCTCCATGAGGTGGCCCGCCAGGTGCAGCAGCGTGACGGGCAGCCCCCGGCCCGCGAGCCCTCGGGCGGCCTCGATGCCGAGCAGGCCGCCGCCGACGACCACGGCGTTGCCGGCGCGTTCCGCGGCCTCGATGATGCGCTCGCAGTCGTCCAGCGTGCGGAACGGGATGGCCCGCTCCACGCCGGGGATCGGAGGCACCACGGCGTCGCTGCCGGTGGCCAGGACCAGCAGGTCGTACGGCGTGCGCCGCCCGTCCTCGGTGACGACGTGCCTGGTCTCCCTGTCGATGTGGGCGACCGCGCTGCCGAAGACGGCCTCCACGTCGTGCGCGGCGTACCAGGAGGCCTCCAGCAGACGCACCTGCTCGGGCCTGGAGCTGCCGGCGAGCACGTTCGACAGCAGCACCCGGTTGTAGGGATGGCGCCGCTCGGCGCCGAAGACGGTGATCCTGATGTCGGGATCCCGCTCGCGCACCTCGCTGACCAGCCGCGATCCGGCCATCCCGTTGCCGACGACGACAAGCCTCATGAGTCCCTCTCCACCCTGACCGCGCAGACCTTGAACTCCGGCATCCTGGACGTCGGGTCAAGGGCCGGGTTGGTGAGCCGGTTGGCGCCCTCCCAGTGGAAGGGCATGAACACGGTGTCGCGCCTGATGGCGTCGCTGATCCTGGCCACGGCCTTGCTCTGGCCTCGCCTGCTGCTGACCCGCACGACGTCCCCCACGACGATGCCGAGCTGCTCGGCCAGGTCGGGATGCAGCTCGACGTACGGCTCGGGGGCGGCCTTGACCAGCGGCGCGATCCTGCGGGTCTGGGCGCCGCTCTGGTAGTGGGCCAGCACCCGGCCGGTGGTCAGGTAGACGGGGTAGTCCTCGTCGGTCTCCTCCGCGGCCGGACGGTGCTGGACGGGCACGAACCTGGCGCGGCCGTCCGGGGTGGCGAAGGAGTCGAGGAACGGGCGCGGCGTGCCCGGGTGCCCCGGCGACGGGCAGGGCCAGAACACGCCGCTCTCGTCCGCGATGCGTTCGTAGGTGATGCCGGAGTAGTCGGCCGGGCCGCCCGCGCTGGCGCGGCGCAGCTCGTCGAAGACCTCGGCGGGGTCGGCGGGGAAGTCGTGCCCGAGCCGTCCCGCGAGCCCGGCGATGACGTCGAGGTCGCTCCTGACGCCCTCGGGCGGGTCGACGGCCCGGCGGCGGAGCAGGACGCGGCCTTCGAGGTTCGTCATGGTACCGCTCTCCTCGGCCCACTGCGTCACGGGGAACACCACGTCGGCCAGCGCGGCGGTCTCCGACATGACGAAGTCGCAGGTGACCAGCAGGTCGAGGGCGCCGATGCGCTCGGCGACGCGTTCGGAAGCAGGCGCCGAGATGATCGGGTTGGACCCGAACAGCAGCAGCGCGCGCGGCCCTTCCTGGGTGCCGAGAGCGTCGAGCAGCTCGTACGCCGAGCGCCCGGGCCCCGGCAGGCTGGCGGCGGGAACGCCCCACACGCCGGCGACGTGCTCCCTGGCCGCCGGATCGTCGATCTTGCGGTAGCCGGGGAGCTGGTCGGCCTTCTGCCCGTGCTCCCTGCCACCCTGGCCGTTGCCCTGGCCGGTCACGCAGCCGTAGCCGGATCCGAACGTGCCGGGCAGGCCGAGCGCCAGCGCCAGGTTGATGAACGCCGAGACGGTGTCGGTGCCCTTGGCGTGCTGCTCGGCACCGCGCCCGGTCAGGACGTAGGCGTTGCCTGCGGCGGCCAGCGCCCTGACGGCCTGGCGCATCCGGTAGACGGGCACCCCGGTGACGCGTTCGACCCGCTCGGGCCACCAGGCCGACACCGAGGTGCGTACCTCGTCGAACCCGGTGGTGCGGGCGGCGACGTACGCCTCGTCCACGAGCTCGTCGGCGATGGCCAGGTGCAGCAGCCCCAGCGCGAGCGCCAGGTCGGTGCCGGGCGTGGGCTGCAGGTGCAGCCAGGCCAGTTTGGCGGTCTGGGTGCGGCGCGGGTCGATGACGATCACGCGCGGGCCCGACAGGTGGCGCACGAACGGCGGCATGGTCTCGGCCACGTTCCCGCCGGCCAGCAGGACGACGTCGGCACCGGCCAGGTCGGTGATCGGGAACGGCATCCCCCGGTCCATGCCGAACGCCCTGATGGAGGCGGCGGCCGCCGATGACATGCAGAAGCGGCCGTTGTAGTCGATCTGGCTGGTGCCGAGCGCGACCCTGGCGAACTTGCCGAGCTGGTAGGCCTTCTCGTTGGTCAGCCCGCCCCCGCCGAACACGGCCACGGCGTCGGGGCCGTGTTCTGCGCGGATGGCGGACAGCCGGTAGGCCACGTAGTCGAGCGCCACGTCCCACTCCACGGGCTGGCCGTGCAGGAGCGGAGCGGTCAGGCGCGTGCCGTTGGTGAGCAGCTCGCCCGCCGTCCAGCCCTTCTGGCACAGGGCGCCGGAGGCGTTGGCCGGGATGTCGGTCCTGGGGCTGATGGCCAGCCCCGGGCCGATCTCCATGCCGCACTGCAGGGCGCAGTACGGGCAGTGCGTCTTGGTCACGGGTTCTTCCACTGGGTCAGACCCGGGCGTAGGCCAGGCTCGCCACGACCTTGGCGCCGACCTTGCGGGTGTAGCACCACCAGGTCAGCGCGAGGCAGGCCATGTAGAACACCCCGAAGGCGAGGAAGGCGGGGGCCGGGGTGCCCGCCGCGGCGAACGACATGCCGAACGCCCGGTTGATGAGGAACCCGCCGAGCGCTCCGACGGCCGAGATGATGCCGATGGCGGCCGAGGCCTGGCGCTTGCCGTACAGCAGGGCCTCCTCGCCCTCGCCGCGCTCGGCCACGGCCTTGGCCTGGAAGATGGCCGGGATCATCCGGTAGGTGGAGCCGTTGCCGACGCCGGAGGTGAGGAAGAGCACCTGGAAGGCCAGGAAGAACAGCCAGAAGCTGCCCGACGTGCTGGCCATCCAGACCAGCACTACTCCGCCGCCCATCGCGGCGAAGTTCCACAGCGTGACGGGGGCGCCGCCGAGCCTGTCGGCCAGCCAGCCGCCCACCGGCCTGATCAGCGACCCGATCAGCGGCCCGGCGAACGCCACCGCGGCGAAGGGCGCCTCGGGGAACAGGTTCGCGCTCAGCAGGGGGAAGGCGGTGGAGTAGCCGATGAAGGAGCCGAAGGTGCCGATGTAGAGGAACGACATGATCCATGTCTGGGCCTTGCCCGCCACCGCGAGCTGCTCGCGCGGGTCGGCCTTGGCGCTGGTGAGGTTGTCCATGAAGAACCAGGCGCAGGCGGCGGCCACGACGATGAACGGGATCCAGAACCACCCGGCCGCGGCCAGGCCCAGCGCGCCGATCACCAGCGGCATGACGAGCTGGACGGAGCTGACCCCGATGTTGCCGCCCGCCGCGTTCAACCCCAGCGCCACCCCCTGCTGGTTGCGGGGGTAGAAGTAGGTGATGTTGGCCATGCTGGAGGCGAAGTTCCCGCCGCCGAACCCGGCCAGCGCCGCGATCACCAGGAACAGCCAGTACGGCGTCGCGGGGTTGCTCACCGCCACGCCGAGGAGCACGGCGGGGATGAGCAGCAGCACCGCGCTGACCACGGTGAAGTTGCGCCCGCCGAATCTGGCGGGGCCGAAGGTGTAGGGCACCCGGAGCACCGAGCCGACGAGGTTGGGCAGCGCGACCAGCCAGAAGAGCTGGTCGGTGGTGAACTCGTAGGCCCCGAGCTTGGTGGCCACGATGCTCCACAACGTCCACACGGTGAAGCCGAGGTGCTCGGCGGCGATCGAGAAGATCAGATTGCGCCGTGCCACGCGCTTGCCTGAACTCTCCCAAAAGGCCGGGTCATCGGGGTGCCACTCGGCGATCCAGCGCGCCATCGATCTCTCCTACACTCGGCGTCCGGGATGCCCAAGCTAGGAAGCGCTCGTTACGCACTTTGACGGTCCGTGGCTGTGCGTTCGTTACATGTGATTCACCTCGGTAACAAGCCACGCACAAGTGTCACCGCGGAAACATGCTGGAAATGATCGGTTACCGACCCGACCCCCGGGTACCTGCATTTCCAGCAAAGGGGGAAATATGATCAAAAAGCTACACGAAATGGGCGTCAGGTCGGATCACATGTACATCGCGGGGGCGGGGTCGATCATCCTGGCCTGCGGAGCCTGGCTGATGTCGAAGAACGCGGCACGATCGGGCCTGGACCGGGCCGACCGCTGGGGGATCTTCATCGGCGAGTGGGCGCCGACGTTCGTCGCGCTCGGAGTGGCGCTGCGCATCGAGGAGACCCACCGCGACCTGGCCGAACCGGGCGCGGAGATGTTCGAGCGAGCCGAGGCTGAACGGTCGCGCGCGGGCGTTTAACGAGGCCGTCACGCGGGTCATGTCACGCTGCGTGACCCGCGTGGCCGCCGCTCAGTCGCGCTCGGCCAGCCGCCGCAGGGGCTCGTCGGTCAGCCGGTACCGCAGCCACTCGTCCTGGCGCACCGCGCCCAGCTTGTCGTAGAAGCCGATGGACGGCTCGTTCCAGTCGAGCACCGACCATTCGAGACGCTGGTATCCGCGTTCCGCGCAGATTTCGGCCAGCTCCCCCATGAGCGCCAGGCCGTGCCCGCCGCCCCGGTGCCGCGGGCGCACGTAGAGGTCCTCCATGTAGATGCCGTGCACCCCTCTCCAGGTGGAGAAGGTGAGGAACCACAGCGTGAACCCGACCACCTCGCCCTCGTCCTCCGCGATGTGCACGAACACGGCGGGGCGCTCGCCGAAGAGCGCCGTGTGCAGCTGCTCCTCGGTGACACGCACCTCGTGGAGGGCCTTCTCGTAGTCGGCGAGCTCGCGGATCATGTCGGCGATGGCGGGCACGTCATCGGGCGTGGCTGGACGAATCATGGCATTCAGCGTACGGGCCTGTGGGCCCGTCATCTCATGTCCTTTTGTTCGAGCCTCGGGCCCTCTTCGCGCGTCCCCCGCCTCGGGCGCGGTCACCCGTCGCCATCCGGGACACTGGTCCAGGCAGCAGACCAGACGGGGAAGGACGTTTCACCATGGAAGAGCGCGGGTTGGGACGCACAGGACGCCAGGTGGGCGTGGTCGGCCTCGGCGCGTGGCAGCTCGGCGCCGATTGGGGCCAGGTGACCGAGGACGAGGCGTTCGCCACCCTGCGGGCGGCCGTGGACGCGGGAGTCACCTTCATCGACACGGCCGACGTCTACGGCGACGGCCGCAGCGAGCAGATCGTGGGCCGCTTCGTCAAAGGCCGTCCCGAGCTCACGGTGGCCACCAAGATGGGCCGCCGCCTGGAACAAATCCCAGAAAACTATGTGATGTCCAACTTCCGCGCCTGGAACGAGCGTTCCCGCCAGAACCTCGGCGTGGACACCATCGACCTGGTCCAGCTCCACTGCCCGCCCACGCCGGTGTACTCGGCGGACGCGGTGTTCGACGCCCTGGACACGCTCGTGGCCGAGGAGAAGATCGCCGCCTACGGGGTCAGCGTCGAGACCTGCGATGAGGCGCTGACGGCGATCGCCCGTCCCGGCGTGGCCGGCGTCCAGATCATCTTCAACGCGTTGCGGCTCAAGCCCCTGGAGCGGGTGCTCCCCGCCGCCCGCGCCGCGGGCGTGGCCGTCATCGCCCGGGTCCCGCTGGCCAGCGGCCTGCTGTCGGGCCGCTACGACGAGCACACGACCTTCGCCCCCGACGACCACAGGACCTTCAACCGGCACGGGGAGGCGTTCGACATCGGCGAGACCTTCTCGGGCGTCGACTTCGCCACCGGCCTGGAGGCCGTCCGGCGCCTGGCTCCCCTGGTGCCGGAGGGGCAGACGATGGCGCAGTTCGCGTTGCGGTGGATCCTCAACCAGGAGGGCGTCTCCGTGGTCATTCCGGGCGCCCGCAACCCCGCCCAGGCCGGCGCGAACGCGTCCGCCGCCGCCCTGGCCCCGCTCGACGCGGCGGCGCTGGAAGCGGTCCGTTCGGTCTACGACGAGCTGATCCGCCCGCAGGTGCACCACCGCTGGTAGCGGCGGAAAGGCGGCGGCCCCCCGGACTACCCAAGCCGGGGGGCCTGAAATGAAACCGCCATGTTTCGGCGCCGACGTCATTTAAGAGAACGGGTCACTTCTCAAGATGTGCGCTCTGCCATTGAGCCACCGCCGCATGATTGGAGCGGCGGGCCGGATTCGAACCGGCAACTCAACAATCCCAGCCCGTTCTCGATCGATTCGGCGCTCGACGGTCAATGCTGATTCTGGAGCGAGAATCTGAACTTGATCGGCCGCCTCTGCCATTGGGCTACCGGGGCGCGTCGAGCCCCGGGGAGGATTCGAACCTCCACTTCAACCGTTGGGTCAGCCTCAGGCATCAGCCTCAGCTTGCGCTCCTGGCGCACCCTCGCACGGCGGCGAGGGGGTCTATGGGGTTATCCGTTTCCGGCGAACAGGTACCCGAACACCTTCTCACCGATCTTCTGATCGACGATCTCGGCACCGTTCGCCTCCTCTCGGGCGTACTTCACCGCATCCTGCAGCTTCTGCACCCGGGCGAGCAACTCGTTGACGCGCCGCTGCGGCAGCGCGCCGGAGAAGACCACCTTCGTCCAGTAACCGACGACGACATCCTCGTTGTACACCTGCACCTGCGCCGGATGCTTCTCCGTCGCCTCGGCCAGCACGTGGTTGCGCGGCACCTTCTTGGTGCGGGTCGTCTTGACCGGCTCGGTGCGCCAGGCGTCGGAGTGCTCGTCGCGGGCCCATGTCTCGGCCGGGTCCAGGGTGGGCAGCTTGGAGACGAGCGTGTAGACGTCGGTGAGCTGCTTCTCCAGGAACAGCAGGTACGTCACGGGCACGTCCTCAAGCAGCACCGTGCCGTCGACCTTGACGCTGGCCTTGGCGTGACAGTTCGCCCAGTCCTTGGTGGCGGTCACGTCGAACAGCCGCGTCAGGCCGGCGCCCACTCCCTTGAGCACCTCTTCCGTCTGCACCTGCACCCGGGTGGACTCGGGCGGCAGCTGTTCGCCCTCGTCGTCGATCGGCTGGTAGGTGCGGGAGATACCGGAGAGCAGGGGTGCCTTCTGGATCTGGTGGTAGGCGTCGGTCACCTTGCGCTGGACGTCGGACTTCACGCCCTTTTCGACCGCGAGGATCTGGTTGAGCTTGGTCACGAACACGACCTTAGAGGCATCTTTCCCGCCCCACACCTCAATTTCCGCGAATCCCCCGTTCGCCGGTCATACCTCAAGGTAAATATTCCACTCGACCTGTACACCGTCCCGGCGGGCATGACGTCCTAATCCCGTTCACATCGTCCCCCGGACAGTGCTGGGCCGCAACCGCCACCGCCCGCACCGCCGCGCTCCTGCCGATCGGGAAAACCGCCTACCTGCTCCCCGGCAAATCCGCGAAGGACCGCTACGGCCGCCGGCTCTATTACGTGTGGTCCGCCAAGGGCGTGCACGTCAACCGCAACCTGATCCGCTTCGGGTACGGCAGGGCCGCCCTGTTCAAGCCGAACGACAAATACCTCAAGCTCTTCAGGTCCGAACGGTCGAAGGCCCAGGCCGAAAAGTTGCGCATCTGGTCCGGCAAATGCGACAAGCCAGGCGGCACCCCCACCCCCGCCCCAACCAAGCCCTCCGTCGACGACCCGCGCTTCCGGACCTGCGGCGAGGCGAACGCCAAGGGCTACGGCCCGTACGTACGGGGCAAGGACCCCGAGTACGCGTGGCACCAGGACCGCGACGGAGACGGCGTGGTCTGCGAACGCTGACGAAGCGGCCTCATGACCACCTACACCCAGTCTGCGTGCATCGCCGTGCGAACCCCTGGCTGCAATCGGTTGCAGCCAGCTTTCTGGGCCTTGGCCGCAGATACGTCTAGATCACTGCAATGGGTTGACATACGATCCGGGTGCCCCAAACCAGGAGGGAGCCGCCCATGTTAGGCCGCCGCGACGCCATGCGCGCCATGACGATGTCCGCCTTCGCCGCCCCGGTTCTCGGCGCGGTAACCGCTCGCGACCCGTGGGCGCGAGCCGACAGCATCGCGGCCCGGGTGCGCGGGCCGAGGTTCCCGCGCCGCCGATTCGACATCAGGGACTACGGCGCCTCCGGGGACGGGGTCACGGACTGCACGGCGGCCATCCGTTCCGCGATCAGGGCGTGTCACGAGGCGGGCGGCGGACACGTGGACGTGCCGGAGGGGCGGTTCGCGACCGGCGCCATCCATTTGTTGAGCAACGTGGACCTGCACGTCACCGAGGGCGCCCGACTGCTGTTCAGCACCGACCCGAAGGCGTATCTGCCGCTGGTGCTGACCAGGTTCGAGGGCGTCGAGCTCCTCAACTACTCCCCGCTGATCTACGCCTTCGGCCAGAGGAACATCGCGGTGACCGGGTCCGGCGTGCTCGACGGGCAGGCGGACAACGATCACTGGTGGCCGTGGAAGGGCTCGGGCGACCATGGCTGGGAGCCGGGCGAGCCGCGCCAGGCCGAGGCCAGGGCCGCGCTGTTCGTCCAGGCCGAGCAGGGGGTGCCGGTCAAGCAGCGGGTGTACGGCGAGGGCGGCTACCTGCGCCCGTCCTTCATCCAGCCCTACCGGTGCGAGAACGTGCTGATCGAGGGCGTCACCATCGTCAACTCGCCGATGTGGGAGATCCACCCCACACTGTCGCAGAACGTGCTCGTCCAGAACGTCACGGTCATGACGCACGGCCCGAACAACGACGGCTGCAACCCCGAGTCCAGCCGCATGGTGGTGATCCGCGGCTGCACGTTCGACACCGGCGACGACTGCATCGCGATCAAGTCGGGGCGGAACGCCGACGGCCGCCGGGTGAACGTCCCCAGCGAGTACATCCTCGTCGAGGGCTGTACCTTCCGCGACGGGCACGGCGGCATGACGATCGGCAGTGAGATGTCCGGCGGCGTGCGCGAGGTCTTCATCAGGGACTGCGCGATGTCCAGCCCCAACCTCGACATCGCGCTGCGGTTCAAGACCAACTCCGTACGCGGCGGGTTCGTCGAGGGCTTCCACGCCAGGGACCTCGAGATCGGCCAGGTCGGCGGCTCGGTCATCGACGTCAACTTCTTCTACGAGGAGGGTCCTGGGCACGGGTTCAACCCGAGGGTGGGCGGGATCGACGTACGGAACATGACCGTACGAACCGCCAAGCGCGCGCTCAACCTGCGCGGTTACGCCGACGCCCCGATCCGCGGGGTCACGCTGATGGACGTCGACTTCGGCGCCACCGCGACGCCGAGCGTGGTCGAGCACGTCGAGGACCTGGTGCTCAAGAACGTCCGCGCCAACGGGGAGCCCATGATCGTGCCCTGACCTTCAGGGCACGATGGGGCGCCGGCAGACATACGTCCGAGCGGGTGGCAGGTTCCGCCAGACGGTCCTGGTCGTCAGGACCTCGTCGAAGGAGGCGCCGAGCCGCCGCCGGAACCGTTTGCCCGGCCCGAACGAGGTGCCGGTCAGGTACGCGATCGTGGTGAAGCTCCCGCCCGGCGCCAGCACCTTGGCGACCTCTTCGATGATCTGCCCCTGCGTGCGTTCGGGGATGAGCGTCCAAGGTAACGCGCTCACCACCGCGTCCACCTCCCCCGCGCCGATGCGGGAGCCCAACTCGGCGGCGCTCATGTGCAACACCTCCAGCCACGGCCTGGTCACCGTCAAGTGATCGACCATCGCCCGATCGACCTCGACGGCGAGGTAACGCGCGTCATCGGGCAACCGCGACCTGATGAGGCCACTGACCGCGCCGGTCCCGGGGCCCAGCTCCAGCACGGTCGGCGCGCCCCGCCTCGGAACCACCTCGACCAACTGCGCGGCCAGAATCTCGGACGTGGGCGCGAACGCCCCGATCACCGCGGGTCTGCGCATGGCCGCTTTGAGGAAAACACCCAGATCCGTCTTCATGATCCGAATCTAGAAACGAGACGAGGCGATCGGATCCTGCCTGACGCCGATCTCCACCCTCCTCCCATCAGCCGGAGATCGGCCCCGCGCCTCCTCCGATCAGCCAGACAAAACAGGCCAATCAGCCAAGGCCCTCCTTCTCAAGGGTGACCGTCATCGCCTCCACGTCGGCCTCGCGTCCGATCCGTACATCGCCCGTACGACTCCGGCACCCGCGCCGGCCAGGAGCCAGGTCATGGGATCAAGACGGTCTTGCCGCGGAGCCGCCCGGCGACGGCCTGGTCGTGCACGGCGGCCAGGTCGGCCAGCGACCTCCGCTCGGCCACGTCGATCCTCAGGGTCCCGGCGTCCACGCGGGCAACCAGTTCGGCGAGCCGGGCGGCGTCACTGCGCACGAAGACCTGCTCCGTTCGCACCCCACGCCCGGCGTCCTCCGGGCCTGGCGTGGTCGTGCTGACGAAGGCCCCGCCGTCGGCGACCAGGTCCACCAGCCGCGCGGTCTCCTCCGGGCTGTTGCGCACCAGGTGCAGCACCACATCGAACCGCTGCCCTGCCATCGCCTCCAGGACGGGGGTGGCGGTGTAGTCGACGATCCGTCCCGCGCCGTTGGAACGGACGCGGTCGAGGCTGCGGGGGCCGGCGGTCGCGGTCACGGCGGCACCGGCCCGCGCGGCGAGCTGAACGGCGTACCCGCCCGCCCCGCCGCCCGCGCCGTTGATCAAGATGCTCTGTCCCGCCTTCACCTCGGCGTGCTCGAACAGCGCCTGCCAGGCCGTCAGCCCGGCCAAGGGCAGTGCCGCTGCGTCGGCCAGTTCGACGGTGCGGGGGGCGGCGGCCAGCAGGTCCGCGGGGGCGGTGACGTACTCGGCGGCCGCGCCGGGTGCGGTCGCCGGGAGGAACGCCACCACCGCGTCCCCGGCGCTCCAGCCGTTCACACGCTCGCCGACCTCGGTGATGACTCCTGCCACGTCGCAGTTCGGAACGTGCGGGAAGTTCACCGGGTAGGTGTGCCGCAGGATGCCCGCGCGGATCGCGACGTCCAGCAGGTTCAGCGAGGTGCCGGCCACCCGCACCACCACCTGCCCTGCGCCCGCGACCGGCCGGTCCGCCTCCTCGTAGACCAGGACTTCGCTGCAGTTCCAGGTCCTGACCCTCCTCGCCGCCGCCGACGGCCAGCTGACCATGACCTCTCTGGCCGACGGCGTCGTCTACAGCCGCAGCGGCCTGACCTACCAAGCCGGCCTGCTGGAGAAAGCCGGCCTCATCACCCGTGGCCCCAGCCCCGACGACGAACGCGCCACCCTGGTCACCATCACCGACAAAGGCGTGGCCCTGGTCAACCGCGTCCTGCCCGGCCACATCCAGGTCGTCCACCGGCTGCTGTTCGAGCCCCTGACCGACGACGAACTGGGCCGGCTCGGCGACATCATGACCCGCGTACGCGACCACATGCGCGCCCGGCCGCCCCGCTCCGCCGCCCCCCGCAAACGCCGCCCCACCCCTCAAGACCAGACCCCCTGACTACCCGGCGCAGCCTGCCGACGCCGGAGATCTCCCCTGCGCGGGGGAGGCCGCTCCCTCACACCGGGGAGGAACGGCACCCGGGACAAGGCCATCCTCGAAGGCTCCACCCCGTGACATTCGTTCGAGGAGAAGCCCCATGCCCGCGCACACCGTCTGGAGCAGACTGCATGGCCGCACCGCGGAAGGCGTGCCCCGCTGGGCCGTACTGGTCGCCTACGCCATCCCGCTGGTTGTGCTGCCCTCCAGCCTGTGGCGCATCGCCGGCTTCGTCCTCAACATGCCGCTACTGGAGTTCGGCCCCACCTCTCCCGGCGACCAAGAGGGGACGATCGGCGGGTGGTGGTACATCCTGCTGCTCAGCGTGGTCAGTGAGGCGGCGGCCTTTCTCGCCGTTGGCCTGATCAGCGAGTGGGGCGAGAGGTGGCCGCGCTGGGTACCGGTCCTGCGCGGCCGCCAGGTACCGGTCATGGCCGCGACCATCCCCGCGGGACTGGGCGCGCTCACGTTGCTGATCTTCCCGTACGCGATGACCATGATCACCTTCGGGCAGAAGATCAACGGCGACCCCACCGGGCTGGTCACGCACGGCTGGCAGACGGTGATCTTCCACCTCACGTACTGGCCGCTGGCCGCTTGGGGCCCCCTGCTAGCCCTGGTCACCGTGCACTACTACCGCCGCCGCACCACCTCACCCCGCGGCATCAGGTGCATACGCTGACTTCGTGGGCAGAGAGACGCTCGCTCAACTCCTCCGTGAAGCAGGAGAAGCAGACCAGGCCTGCTGCCGGGCGCTCACGGCGGGAGCGTACTTCGCGATATGGCCGGACCGGGTCGAGACGCTCTCCCTGATCAGGATCTACCAGCGTCGCGCACGTCACACGCGCCGGAAGAACATCCCAACCCTGGGCTTCGACGAGGCGGTCATGCAACTGACCAACTCCGGACTCCAGCACCTACTCCCCGGCATCGTGAAAGCATCGAGCCCCCTTACAACTTCCAGCTCTTCCTCTCCCCTGACGCATCGCGCGTAGTGGCCTGCCTCGGCATCAGCGGGGACCACTTGGAGCGCCCCTCCCCTGTCTGACGCACTCCATCCGCCATCAGCCAAGAAGGCATCAGCCGTGCAGGCCAGGCCCTCGGTCCAAATGAGCGTTCCTCCAATGACGGTTCCTGGGTCACCCAGCCTTTGAGGGCTTCGACCGCTCGGGCTCGATCTCCTTGCGCTCTTCGGCGGTGGTCACGAAGCTGCCCATGCCCGGCTCAGTACGGATCAGCCCATCGGCGCGGAGAGCGCGCATGACCTTCTGCCCGGTGGCGTTGGCGATGCCGAACTCCTCAATGAGGTCGATCAAGGACGGGATCCGCTCTCCCGCCTTGTACTCGCCCGTGCGGATACGCTCGGCGATGATCGCATGCACCTGCCGCCACCTGGGCAGATTCGCCTTCAGCTCCACCATTGCAGCAACGTTAGGGAGACATGCCGCGCCATGGCGATGGACAGCGCGCCAGGTGAGTGGCATGGACTTGCATGTGCCGGGCGACGGTGTACGAACTGTGCTCCAGATAGGCCATCTCCCAGCGAGCGGGCAGCGGTGGCGGTTTTGAGACAACTGGCAAGGCGCTCAATCAGACGTGCGGTGCCGGACGGGGAACGCCTCGGCAGCACGTCGGCCGAGAACTCGTCAGCCCTCGCGAGGACAGTCGGCTCCTGGATGCCGGACTCTCCGGTATCTGGGGAGCCGAATCGGAACGGGATGAAATGCAACCAGAGCTCGAGCAAATGTAACCAGCGCCTGGTTACATTTACTTCTGAGCCAGCGCGTGAACGAGTTGGTCGCACGTCTCGGCACGTCCGGGTCGGAGACGTGCGGGATCTCAGCTGTCTAGCGTTGCTTGAGGCGGAGTGCGTCTTTACGGGCCTCGGCCTGGGTGGACCGCTCGCGCTCCAGCCACTCTGGGTTCTCCGCTTTCAGCGCGTCGATCTCAGCGGTGGTGAGCGGTTCGGTGATCCCGCCTCTGAGCAGGCCGGAAATGGAGACCCCGAGCTTCGCGGCCACGACCTGCTTGGGGTGCGGGCCGTTGCGGCGCAGGTCAGTGAGCCAGGCGGGTGGCGTCGACTGCAACTTGTTCAGCTCGTCCCTGGAGACGACACCCGCCTGGAACTCGGCGGGAGTGGCCGAGAGGAGGACACCCAGCTTCTTGGCCGCGGTCTCGGGCTTCATCGTCTGGGTGGTCTTCGGTTTGGGCGAGGTCATGGCGCCAAGCGTAGTCAGTCGGAACGGGTTCCCTGACATCGGTACGCTGAGGAAGTGACTGATGGGGAGACCGGCAGAGTGTTCCGGCTGGCGTACGTGCCCGGGGTGACACCCGCGAAATGGGTCAACGTCTGGACCGAGAGGATCCCCGACGTGCCGATCACCCTGGTCGCGGCTCCCGCCGCCGAGGTGGTGGGGCTCCTGCGGGACGGCGGCGCCGACGCCGGATTCGTCAGGCTGCCGATCGACCGGGACGGACTCAGCGTGATTCCCCTCTACATGGAGACCACGGTGGTCGTGGTGCCCAAAGACCATGCGGCGACCGCCGCCGAAGAGGTGACCCTCGCCGACCTGACCGACGACGAGGTGCTCCATCCTCTGGACGACACCATCGAGTGGACGGTCCGGCCCGGGCTGCCCGCGTTCACCCGCCCGGCCACAACGGCGAACGCGATCGCGCTGGTAGCGTCCGGCACCGGGCTTCTCCTGGTTCCGCAGTCACTGGCGCGCCTCCACCATCGCAAGGATCTCACTTACCGGCCGGTGTCGGACGCGCCGCAGTCTCAGGTCGCGCTGGCTTGGCCCACGGACGCGACCACTGACCTGGTGGAAGATTTCATCGGCATCGTCCGCGGCCGGACAGTGAACAGCTCGCGGGGCCGCACCCCTGCCTCTCCTGCGGAGAAACCGGCACAGCGGCAGGCACAAAAACCCGCGCAGAAGGGCTCCGGTCGCCGGGCCGTGCCGGCCGGCCGTAGAAGGAAGGGCAACCGCCCTCGGTGACCCGCGGCCCAGGGTTCGAACCGGTGACCCCTCGTTTGCGAGGCACTTGTCAAAGTGGATGACGCCCTGCTCGATTGACCGACTGGGCCTGGGCTTTCAACTGGGCAGCAGTGTGAAGGCGTCGATATGGCGGGGCCGGACCACCCGGAAGCGCCGACGATCGACGGTAGCGACCCCTTTCAGGGTTCCGGTACCAGCCCCCGGCCGCCCATCAGATGTCAAACTTTCTAGACATGAAGTCAAGCATTTGCTACTTTCGAGATGTCAAAGATTCTGTACATCGAGGAGCCGACCATGACACTCGAGGAGAAACGGGCCTGGATCCGGCTGGTGGTGACCGTCGCCGCGTACAGCGGATACGTGGTCGTCGTGTTAGGCCGGGCCGGCGAGCGGCCGCTGGCCGAGGTGCCCTATGCCGCGGCGCTGCTGTGGAGCGTGGGGACAGCCATCGTCGCCGCGATGGTGGCCGAGGTCATAGCCGCTGCGGTGAAACCGAAGGCGTCCCTGGTCAAGGACGTGCGGGACCGAGAGATCGGACGGCTGGGTGATCACGTCGGCCACTCGTTCGTGGCGATCGGCGCACTCGCGGCGATGTTCATGGCGATGGCCGGGTGGGAGCGGTTCTGGATGGCCAACGCGATCTACCTGGGCTTCGTGCTGTCGTCGGTCCTGGGCAATGTCACCAAGGTCATCGCGTACCGCGGGAGCTTTCCTCAGTGGTGAAGCCGACCCGTGTGACCAACCGCATCCGTGCACTCCGTTTCGCACATGACGAGATGACCCAGGCCGAACTGGCCGAGCGCCTCGGCGTGACCCGGCAGACCGTCATCGCCATCGAGCAAGGCCGGTACTCGCCATCCCTGGAGACGGCCTTCCAGATCGCACGCGTGTTCAAGGTCCCGCTCGATGAAGTATTCCAATACCCCGACCCCCAGGAGGGGACAAAATGAAAGCGATCGTTCAGGACATGTACGGTTCGACCGATGTGCTCCAGTTACGCGAGGTAGACCAGCCGTCGATCGGGGCGGACCAGGTGCTGGTCCAGGTGCGTGCCGCCGGTGTCGACCCGGGCGTGTGGGTCTGCATGACTGGTCGGCCTTACGGCGCGCGTGTCGCGTTCGGGCTGACAAGGCCCAGGGTGGCGGTGCGAGGCCGGGCGATGGCCGGGGTTGTGGCGGCGGTCGGCGCCGGCGTGAGCCGCTTCCAGCTCGGTGATGAGGTGTATGGCACCAGCGCGTGCGGCACGTTCGCCGAGTATACGGCCGCCTCCTGCAAACGGCTCGCCCTCAAGCCGCCCAGACTGTCGTTCGAGCAGGCCGCTGCGGTGCCCATCTCCGGGGTGACTGCGCTGGAGTGCGTCCGCGACGGCGGCCGGGTACAGGCAGGGCAGAAGGTGATGGTCATCGGCGCGGCCGGTGGCATCGGGTCGTTCGCCGTGCAGATCGCCAAGGCGTTCGGCGCAAGTGTGACCGGCGTGTGCAGCACCGGCAAGGTGGAGCTGGTGCGGTCGCTCGGCGCTGAGGATGTGATCGACTACACCCATGCGGAGGTTGACCGCGACGGGCCACGCTACGACGTGGTCATCGACACCGCAGGGTGCCGGCCGCTGTCGCTGCTGCGACGTGCCCTGACCCCGCGTGGGACGCTGGTGCTGGCCGGCGGCGGGCATGACGCCGGCGGACTGCTCGGTGGCTACACCCGCCAGATGCGCGCACCCCTGGTGTCGATGTTCACCAGCCAGCACCTGCGCGGCCTGGCTTCCAAAGAACGTGCCCAGGAATTGGAGGAACTGGGGCGACTGATCGAATCCGGCACGGTCACCCCGGTCGTCGACCGCACCTACCCCCTCGCCGATGCCCCCGACGCCATCCGTTACCTGGCCGAAGGCCACCCGGCCGGGAAGATCATCATCACTCTGGGATCAATGGCCGACCAGATGCCCTGTGACTGACGGCGGCCGTGACGTCTCGGCCTGGGGACGAATCGAGCGCCTGGCCGACACTGGTGACGGCGTCCAAGTCCCGGCGTTTTGTCACTTGGATCAGTCACGCAGAATCTGGCCCGTGGGCTGGGGCTGCTGCCACACGTCACGGCCGCTGCTCCACAGCTCGGCGGCGTGATAGGCGAACCGGTCGAACAACCCGTCGTCCTGGAACCGCCGCAGGTGCAGCATCGGTGAGTCGTGACCGACAAGCCTGGCCAGGTGGGGCGTGACGAGCATCTCCGAATCGAACCGGAACACGCTCATGGCGATGTGCTCGTCGCCGTACCGGGCCTCGACTCCGGGGACGTCTCGTAGCTGCTCGATCTCCGACAGAGTGATCCGGATGCGCGTGGAGACGGTCAGCGGGACGTTCTCCACCTCCTCTCGGCGGCGAGTGACGTCGTCCTCCGGGTCACCGACAAGAAACCGGATCTTGCAGCCCTGCTGCGCTTTCCGCTTGAGGACTTTCGCGAGATTCGGGTGTTCCAACCAAAGGAAGTAGTTCGTGTAACCTGCGAACACGATCTCATTACGCGCGGTGTTGATGAGGTTACGCCAAATCGATTTCGGGCATGCGGAACGATACGGATAAACGGTCAAGACTTCCTTATCCGGCCCCGTTTTCACCGTATTGCGAATTGCGTCTGGCCATAGCATGGCTGTCTCAACTCCTAGCGCCTCTGCGGCGGCCCATTGGTGTCGCATGTGCGGAACGCGCGTTTCGTCCTGCAACCAGCGTTCCACCGTCTTGACGTCCACGCCACATCGGTCAGCCAAGTTCTGGTTCGTGACCTGCGCGTTCAGCATCGCACTGCGTAGGGGGACGTTGGCCACGGTACACCTCAGAGGTGGAGGACGTCAGGGACGTTTTGAGCGTAACGCCATAACGTCCTGGACGTCTAAATAATGCGGTGGGTTCGTCACTCTTCAGCAAGCACGCTGATCACATGTCCACGCCGGCAATTCTCGAAGACCTCCAGAAGGCTTTTCCTGGTTGGCGCATTTGGCGTAGTTCGGCAGGACGCCTGTGGGCAACTCGAAACGGACGACGCCTATCACAGCAGGAGGTAGATGACGGTCTCTGCCAGACAATCGACGCCGACGACGTCGCCCAACTCGCCGAGCGGTTGAAGGAGCAGGAAGCAGCGGAGCAGGCATTGTGAACACTCCTTCCTCCCGACCGGAGAAGCACGCTGCCGATGCCCTGGCAGCGGCTCTCGCCGCCCAGGGCGTCTCCGCAGACGTGCATGATGGCTACGGCTTGAGCCTGGTGTCCGTATGGATCGGACTCGTGGTCTGGTGCGACGGCGAGTGGTACTGGTGGCGGGCGGGCTGGGATGACCGGCGCAAGCAGGTGTTGTACGCCCGTCATCCGACCATCGAGCCATCGCGGGCCGCACGGCGGATCGCCTTCTGTTACGCCGATCTCCGAAGGCGACATCCACTCTCAGGGGCGATCGGCGATGTTGCTTGCCCGGGAGCGGTGGAAGCGGGCAACACATGAACGATCTACGGCCATCGTTGTCCACCTGGTCTGGGCGATAGTCACTCAGCTCAGACGATCATCCAGCCAGCACCACACCGCCCCCCGCGACGTCCCCCGCGCAGAAACCGGCACAGCGGCAAGCACAAAGCTCGCGCAGAAGGGCTCCGGCCGCCGGGCCGCACCAACCGGAAAAAGGAAGGGCCATCGCCCTCGGTGACCTGTAGCCCCGAACCTCCGGTTCCGACCCGCTTTGGGAGTTATTCACTCGGAGCCCGTTTCCACGATCGGGATAGCAGGGTCGGCGATCACGCGACTTGTGCGCGGGCCGTCCTTAGCATGGATGGGTGGGCACGATAGGCGAACGTATCCGCAGCGTCCGGAAGCGCCGGGGCCTGACCCAGCAGGGCCTCGCCGACCTTGCCGGTGTATCCGCCTCGCTCATTCGAAAGTTGGAGCAGGACGCGCGGAGAGACGTGCGACTGGAGACGCTACGGAAGATCGCTGTGGCTCTCAAGGTGCCGACGACCTCGTTCATGGCCCAACACGACTCCGAATCGGCGGATGAGAGGACGCGCGACCTGTGGGCGCCGGTACGGCGGGCGCTGTACGGCCTCGACAGTCCGCCCTCAGAGGCGCCGACCCGAGAGGGCCTCGGCTCCGCCTTGGAAGCGTCGATGCCGCTGTGGAAGCAGGATCGCTATTCGCAGGTCGCGACGATGCTGCCGAGGATGCTCCGGGACGCCGACACGCTCGTAACGGCGGACCTGTCGGCGCGTCACGTACGAGGCAGATTGCTGCACCTCGTTGGCTGGCTCATGACCCAGACGCGCCAATTCGACGAAGCCGAGTTCGCGCTGTCACGAGCCATGGACGACATGAACGACCCCCTGGACGCTGCGGCGACGATCAGCACCCATTGCTGGCTTCTCCTACGTCAGGGTCAACTCAACGAAGCCCGCCAGATGGCTACGCACTGGGCCGACGATGTGGAGCCGCGTATCTCTCGTGCGACACCGCACCAGTTGTCCGCCTGGGGTTGGCTGCTGCTTCGCTCCTCAGCCGCTGCCATCCGTGACAACCGGCCCGGCGAGGCCGACGACACGATCCGTCTTGCGCGAACCGCGGCCGTCGCCATGGGAGGCGACCTGACGCCGGATGAGGACTTCCTGCGCACCTTTGGCCCGATCACCGTCGCCATGAAGCGCGTCGAGAACGCCATGGTCGAGGACCGGCCGGACAAGGTCATCCAGCTTTCGCAGACCATTCCGGTCACCGACCTGCGCCCCACCTCCAACAACCGGAACCGCCATCTCCTCGATGTGGCCGAGGCCCTCCGTCGAATGCACCGGCACGGCGAAGCCTTCGAGATCTTGCAAGGCGTCCGGCATGATGCCCCAGAGTGGATGACGAACCAGCGATACGCCCGAGACATCCTCAAGGGAATCATCGGCAAGCGACGCACTCTCACCGGCGAAATGCGCAACCTCGCCGATTTTGTGCGACTCGAATATTGAGCTGTGACACCGCTTGTGTTACTTCCCTTTCCAGCCGTTAGGAAGTGACACGAAATCGCACTTCCATGCCTGTTACGCCTGCTCGTAGCGTTGCAGCATGCATACGGCCATCGCGGGCTTCCGCCCCGTGAACACACGAAGTAAAACGCCCACGACTCCGTCACAAGCCGCCGAAAGATTGAGCGGTGAATTGGCGGCCCTTGGAATCCGAGCTGATGCCCACGAGGGATATGGACTCGCCCTGGTTTCTGTGTGGGTCGAACTGGTCGTCTGGACTGACGGCCGATGCTACCGCTGGTGGTCGGGGCGCAAATCCCCACACACGCAACGGTGGATCTACGCGTTCGGTCCAGTCGAGGACCCGGTAATCACCGCTCGCCGGATCGCCCTCCGCTACAAGGATCTCCGCCAGAACCACCCGTTGTCGGCTCTGATGGGAAGCAGTTCATGACCTTTCCGGACGAATGCCCGAGTCCGCATGTACCTCTGCCTCAGCGGGGTCACATGAAGTTGGTCTGGCACCCGCCGTTCTGCGGCGTGGGCCGCGTCCGCATTCTGGCGTGGACCTGCGAATGCCGGGCGACCTTCTATGAGCTGTGCCAGGCCGGCGGCCAAGCCTTCATCCGGAGCACGCTCCAGCGTGAACCCGACAATGAGATCAAGGAGACCCACCGCTGGCCACTCCGCCAGGCCTGCGACGTATGGGCTGCTCTGCTGAGCGGCGAAGCACGGTAGGTCCAATTTAGGCAGAGTGACATGATGCAATCGGGCAGACCGGTCACTCGGCGAGGTTCGTCCGGCTATGGTCTCGATCATGAAAAGGGTGTTCGGCTGGGTCTTCATCGTGGTTGCGAGTCTCTTAGCATTGGCTGGCCTTGCCGCCACGCCTCTGCTCTCCGAAGCCTGGGAGCACGGGAGGATTTGCGAGGAGAATTTCGACAGCATCGAAACCGCCCTGACATCGTTCAATGTCCTGGACGCCGCCCCAGCCGATGCCACTCCGAACGGCGAGCGTGATCGTTCATGTACTGACACGGATGACCACCATGCCAGCATTAGCCGCTCTTACCGTCCTGCAGGGCAGCACGGCTCACGCGAGCACGTTGAGTCCTTCTACCGAGACCTTGCCTTACACAACGGCTGGGAGCTCCTCTCTGTTGGGCACTCTGCTGACGGGCCTACGTGCATGGTAAAAGAGGTCGATGGCACAGAGGTCCATCTCGAAGTTTGGTTCGACCCCGAATCGGAGGACACCTCGTACATGGTGAGCGCGTCCACCTGGCCCTGCTGAAGAACTCAACAGCCGACTCCGATAGCTGCGCCGTCGTCCCACCCAAAGGGTGGCGGGGCTGCCCGGGTGCGCGCTTGGTGTCACGGCCGTGATGGAGCGGAGGCGGCCCCGCGACCGGGACTCCGACGCAGTTTCGTGTCTTTGCTCTCGGATCATGACATCGAATCTTCCCCATGGTTGATGGGGCGTGGCCGTTCAGGATGTCACTCACGCCCCGTTTCCAAGATCGGAGACAGGCGTTTTCCGCTGGTGGGCGGTGCTGGGTTCGAACCAGTGACCCCCTCGCTTGTAAGTCAATCCGGGTGGGGGCTGGAGCGACCATCACCCCATATCGGTTGCGACTATTCCACCATCGATATAGCGACCAAGTCACTGCTGTGGTGGCGACCAAATCACCACGACATGTCATGATGGAGAGCATGGTCACCACCCCGCTCGGGCGCTTGATCCACCGTCACGCGGAGCAAATGGTCACGGACGCCCTGGCCGACACGCGCGTCGTCCTGGTCAACGGCGCACGACAGTCGGGCAAAAGCACGCTGGTCCGGCGGCTCGCCAAAGCAGACGGCACCGAGTGGCGCGACCTCGACGATCCACTGACCCTGCAGGCTGCGTTGAGCGACCCCAGCGGCTTCGTCGACTTTCCTGAGCCCATGGTCATCGATGAGATCCAGCGTGCTCCGGAACTACTGCTCGCCATCAAATCTCAGGTGGACGCCGATCCGAGACCCGGCAGATACCTGCTCACCGGCTCCTCCCGGCTACTCGCCCTACGCGGTCTGCCGGACACCCTGCCCGGACGGATGGAAACCATCGAACTGTGGCCTTTCGCGCAGGGCGAGATCGACGGCCGTCCTGATGCCTTCGTCGACGCGGTGTTCACGCACGGCCCGACCCTCCGGCACACCTCCCGGCTCACCCGGGCCGACTATGCAGACCGCCTGGTCCGCGGCGGCTACCCCGAAGCTGTCGCCCGCACCAACCCTCGACGCAGGCAACGCTTCTTCGACTCCTATGTCGGTGATCTGATCAACCGTGACGTGATGCAGCTGTCGGAGATCGAACGTACTGCGGAACTACGCACGTTGGTCAGGTCCCTGGCGGCCAGATCCGGCCAACTCCTCGTCGTTCAGGCGCTGGGCCGTGACCTCGGCCTGCCCGGCACCACCACCGCCAGATTTCTGGCACTGCTGGAAGAAGTCTTCCTGATCAAACGCATCCCCGCCTGGTCGAAGAACATCAGCAGCCGGGCCGTACACACCCCCAAGGTCACCTTTGTCGACTCGGGAGTGGCAGCGAACCTGCTGGGCGTCGACGCCCACAGCCTCCTCCGGCCCGGTTCCGCATTCGGGCCGCTGCTGGAGGGCTTCGTCCTGATGGAACTGGCCCGGCAGGTGACCTGGGCGGACACCTTGGTCGACCTGTACCACTACCGGACCAAGGACAAGGTGGAGGTGGACGCCGTCCTGGAGAGCCGCCAGGGCCGGGTTGTGGGCATCAAGGTCAAGGCCGCCTCCACCGTACGACCGGACGACTTCAAGGGACTCCGCCACCTTGCGGAACGGGTGGGCCCCGACTTCGTCGCCGGTCTGGTCCTGCACACCGGCACGCAGACATTCTCCTTCGGCGACCGAATGCTGGCCGTCCCGGTCGGCGTCCTGTGGGAGGCAACGACCACGACCTAGCCGGCCGCCACTCGATATACCACCGGACCCCCACGAGCCCTGGAACCAGGTGGGCGGTACTGGGTTCGAACCAGTGACCCCTCGCTTGTAAGGAGCCATGATCCCTTGGCCGTACGTCTGGACCCGCACCACCCCACCCCTATGTTGGGGTGTCTGCCATAGTCGCAACCCGCCAACGCCCACCAGCGCCAACTGACGGCCCGTTTGCTTTCGGGTATGTAGATGTGCTTGCCTGAATCCAGAAATTTTCTACCGGTGCCTAGGGGCAACCCGAACACCACATCCTAAGGCCGCCCAAATGGGCGGCCTTAGCGCTATCTTTACCCGGTGCAGCTCTGCTACCTCGACGAGTCCGGTGGCTGCGAGTCCCCCGACATGGTGACCCCTACACACCCCTTAGCGAAGTACCGCTGTTCTCCGCCAGCGACAACCACGCCGGGCTCCAGATCGCCGATCTACTTGCAACCACGCTGGTATTCCCTATGGCTGCATGGGCATATTGCCCTCGGCGGCCCGGCAATCCTCACTCATCAGGGCTCTACGCCAACGTGCAGGCGGACTTCGGTGCCCGGCTCCGAACCCTGCAGTATCGCTACCGCGACGAGACGGGGAAGTGGCGTGGAGGTCTCGTCGTCAGCGACCCCGTGTCCAAAAAGCCCGGCTCCTGGCTCTTCGGATCTCAATAGCGCCGGTCGCTCAAGCTTCCCTGGCGTTGTGTGGACGCGCTACGCCTGGTGAGGGAGGATCTCGCGCAGGAGAGGCTCCGGGCGTCCCCACACGTTGAGGGTATCTCGCGACGTTCACCGGCTACGGATGGCCGCTTCGATCCGTAGAGCCAGCCCCGTGAGCGCAACGAGCATGAAGACACTGAGTATCTGCCACGCCGGCTCACCATCGCCGATCACGAGTGCCCCGCCACATAGTGCCCCGCCGAGAACAAGAAGCACAGTGCCATACGTGCTGATCGTTTCGATCTCATCGTGATCGCCGCTTGGCTTCTTATGCAGTACGGGTTCATCGGATTCAGCCACGGCGGAGAGCATTCCATGTTGATCCCCAATGCGGAAGCCTCCGCCCGCTCGCGCCGGTCATCAACTCCCCGGCGCGCTGCTCCGCGATCACCTCGACCGGTTCACCACCCCAGAGGCCGACAATCGCTGCCAGCTCCGGCGCGAGCCTAAGGGATCTCATGCAGCGCATGGGACATGACTCGGTCCGGGCCGCGCTCATCTACCAGCACAGCACGGCGGAGGCTGATCGGAAGATCGCCGATGCGATGAATTCCAAGATCGCGCAGGACGCTGATGGATCTTCGGAGGAACCCTCCGGCGCTGGCTAACGGCACGTTAATGGCACGAAGCCCCGTTTCCATGATCGGAGACGGGGCTCTTTCCGCAGGTGGGCGGTACTGGGTTCGAACCAGTGACCCCTCGCTTGTAAGGACCGTCCGGGGATTTGAGCCACCAGGGACGACCTATATCCACGCAGGTCAACCCCGGTGTTGAGGTGCGTTCGGAAGCGTTCGCGAGCGCTCAGCGGGAGACGTCGTCTCCCAGATCTCTCCCACCCTCCACACCAACCAGCCACCCGTCCGCCAGGCGTCACCACTCGCCACAACAGCGAGTGGTCACCACCCGTTTAGGGGCCTCCGTCACGCATCGCCTTCTTCAAGCCTCCTAAGACGTTCATGTCGCGGCAACACGAACGTCCCTTTTCCGGAGATCGCCCTCAAATATCCCTCATCCTTCAGTTTGCCGAGAACCTTCCTCACTGTCCCCCGAGCAACGCCAAACTCCTGCTCCAGGTGAGTGATAGATGGAATGGGGTTCCTTGCCTTATATTCGCCGGTTTCAATCCGCTTGCGCAAAATGTCGTACATCTGCTCCCACACCGTCTCATCCGGTGCCCAATCGATCATGAGCCGACCGTAGGAGGGCATGCCCGTGCCTACTCCAGTGAGACAGGGCATGGCAGGGCATGACCTTGTGTGCCCTGGTGATGCGTGTACACCCGCGACGGCGTTGAAGCGTCTCCTCTCGCCGAAACCATTCGTCTCAGGAGACACCCCATGCGCTTACGCATCCTCGTTGCCTTCGCCGCGCTGTTCGGAACGTTCCTCATCGCCACCCCCGCCGAGGCTGCGGCCACCTACCGCGGCGACAGCGACCACGTCCAGCGCATACGCGCGACCACCACGCCCGGCATCGCGAAAATCACCCACACCGGAGACGGCTACTTCTCCGTCTGGGGATTGGACCGCTCCGGCAAGCAGCAGCAGCTCCTCGCCAACCGCGTCGGCGCCTACAAGGGAACCGCCGTCTACAACGCTGGCACCGGAAACGGGCTCGCCGCCCTCAAGATCGGCGCTGACGGTCCGTGGACCATCCAGCTCCTCCCGCTCAGCAAGGCGCGCTCCTGGTCCGCCACCACCTCCGGCGGCACCGACGACGTGCTGCGCCTCTCCAGGCCGAGCCGCGGCTTCCACACGCTGCGCATCCGCCACACCGGCGACGGCTACTTCTCGGTGTGGGCGCTCGACGGCCGAGGCCGGCGCAGCAACCTGCTCGCCAACAAGGTCGGCGCCTACAAGGGCAGCGTCTCTCTACCGGCCGGCACCCAGTATGCGGTGATCGGCTCCGACGGCCCTTGGTCGATCGTCCGGCGATAGCTTCGAATCCGAAGCCGCCCTCGCTAGTCAGACAATCACTCCTGGCGGTGGTGTTACCTCCGCCGCCGGGTTGGTGATTCTTACACCAGGCTCGTCTCGCCAGCATTCCCAGCAGGACTGCTATCCGCCTACTGTTGGGAGACGTGTAGGGCCTCCTGTCCGCTCGGCCGTGGCGCGGTGTGCGACAGGAGGCCCTATCCCCTAGAAGGGGCGCCGCGGGTCGAGCAGCTCCCACAGAATCCACAACGCCAGCCGCGCTGCGGCCAGTGCCGTCTGAATCCGTCGGTGCTTCTCGTCCCGGTGCGGGTCGTCGGCCACAAGGCCTCCCCTGTCGACCGCGCCGGACCGTCCGGCGCCGATCAGGTTGCGACGTCCCGCTCGCCCATGATGGTGCCTACAGACCCATCCGCGCATGCGCTGGTTTATGCACTCGGCGTTGTACTTCGCACTTTCGGTAGAGCAGACATCCTCCAAGGGGGATGATCCTCAACCCACCGCCCGTCCCGGCGCACGCTCACTCCGTGGGCGGGTTCGAGGCCACGAACGTGCCGACGCCACGGACGGAGTAGGCGAAGCCCTGTTCCCGCATCCGGGTGAGCACCTTCTGGGCCGTGTTGGGTGCGATGCCGAACTCTTCGACGAGCTGGTGCTGTGACGGCAGTTGCGTGTCGGGCGGGTAGACGCCGTCCGCGATCCGCTCCTTGAGCACCTCAGCCACCTGGACCCACTTGGGCGCGTTGGGCCGCCATTCGATCATCACCCGACCGTACGCATCCACACTTACCTGCAGAAACTCACGCAGTACCGTGGCCGACCATGGTTAAGCATGGTTATCTTGGCTACTGTTGCAGGCACCTAGACGTGAGTCGGGCCCGGCCGAAGGCGTTCGCGCGCCAGGACGGGCCCTTGACCGGACGCGGGAGGTCCGACCCATGCACACCCTAAGCGGGCGTGGCGACAATGAGTAGCCAGCCCTCCTCCGCTCCAGTCCCGGAGATCCCCGAGTGCACGGTTGAGCGTGGCTCCGATGGGCGCCTGCACCTCACCCACGAGTCCGGTCGTACGGCCACCGCCCACAGCGAACGCGGGGCGAAGCTCGTCGGCATGGCGCTGTGCCTGCTCGCGCAGCACTCCGACCCCCAGCCGCCGGGCATGCGGCCCGTCCACCTGGAATGGAACCACGACGAGCCCACACTCCGGACAGGCGAACTGCCGTGAGCGCCCCTCCGTGGGAGGAGTACGGCCTTCCCCAGCCGCCTACAGGCGAGTTCGCGATCGACGTCGACTCCGCCGGTGACTGGTGGCTGCTGCGGAGTGGACAGCGGCGCCGCAACCCGTGGAGGCCCCAAGACCCGTGGGATGTGCTCGTGGCGTTCGACCTGATGTATCTCCTCAACGACGACAAGGGCAAAACGCCGATCGAGGGCGAGTTCCTGAGGGCTGCCCGCCGGGTCAAGATCCCGATCGACGCGTTGCGCTGGGACCTGCGAAAGCAGTCCACCCACCTGTGGATACGCAAGCTGCTCATCAGGTGAAACCAGGCTCCCCCGGATGCGTCACCGCCGGAGGGAGGGCGGCCCGCTGCTCGTGGAGGGGGGAGCGGGGCCGCCCGAAAACGTCAGCCCCGCCGTAGCTGCGCTCACGGCGGGGCTGACGTTTGGAGAAGCTCACCACTCCGGCCTGCTGGTCAGACCCAGGTGATCCGAACGATGTAGACCAGGCGACGCTCCTCCATGACGAAGTACGTGACGAGTCCGAAGTCGCCGAACGGCATGGTCAGCATGTTCCCGGCGGGGTTGTTCGATGGTGGCGTGCCGCTCCAGGGTGTCATCTCCAGGACGGCGCGCAACTCCATGAGCGCGGCAAGCGCCTCGGTCGGCAGCGCGTCGCGTTGTTTCTCCGCCGGCGGGTCGAAGTCGACGACGTACACCGGGGCCTGCTACTTACCGCGTTCGATGCGTTCGCGCATCTGAGCGTCGAGGGAGTCATCCCACCGCACCGCGCCAGGAGGGCGTTCTCCGCGCTCGTAGTACTCCATGGCGCGTTCCCCAGCCCGGATGGTCTCGGCGTACTCCTCCGGGTCGGCCTTGTGGTAGGCGGTCCACCACCAGTTTTGCTGGAAGGCGAGGACGGGGGCCAGGTCGTAGTTGAGCTTCGCTGTGTCGAGGGCGTGCCAGTACTCGCGGTCGAAGAGGGCATGATCCTCGGGCGGCAGCGATGCCCGGATGTTCTTCGGGCTGCGATCCGCATACAGCGACTCCCGGATCTCCTCCGGCGCCCTATGACGATCATGCGGCTGAGCGGTCATCGGCTGCTCCTCTCCCCCATATCTGCGACAGTAGCGCGCCCGCCGTGTGCCGTCCTCACTTCCGTCCGTACGACGCCACGATCTCGTACCACCATGCGTCTGGTGAGATTTCGAGAGCAGCGGCGGCGAGCGCCTTGCCTGATTCCGTGCTTACGGCGTCGACCATGGTGTCGATCCACGGTTGTGCTTGCTGGTTGCCCTGCCCAACGTATTCACGCGCCTGTAGCAGGCATTCAAGCTTGTCAGCGTCCTTTGCGCAGCGAGCCTCCAAGGTCGCCTTGCCCTCGAACTCGGCGATGACGTGCTGGATGCGTTCAGCAAGCTGGGGCGGCATCTGGGCGGTCTGATCTTTGGTGATCTGCTCCGCACCGGCCTGGGTGAGGTACCGCTTCCCCGTTGAGGGGATGTCTCCGACTCGCGTCTCGGGCAAGTCGTGGAAGAGGCACAGGGTTGCGGTGCGCTCTGGGTTGGCTCCCTCCATGACGGCAATCACGTAGCCGACGATGGCAGCCCGGAAGCTGTGCTCTGCCACCGACTCCGGGTTCTTGACGCCAGCGATCCACCACCCCTGCCTCGCCGATCTCTTGAGGTGGCCGGCCTCGTACAAAAAGGGGACGACGTCGCGGGCATCAGTCATGGTTGCTCCTGTGTAGTCCGGCAGCCATTTTGGCTGCGAAGTGAACGTTCTCCAGGTCGCGGCGAATCTTCGGGGGAAGCCCAACAGGCAGGTCGAGGAGGTTGGAGGCCCGCCGATCGAGCCTCGCCGCCAGTTCGCGGTTCTCCATGAGAAGAGTTGGGCGCCGCTCAACAAGCGTGCGAGAGGCTCGGATGGAGAGACTCAGGTACGGCACGCCGCGTGCCAGGCCGTCGGCCAGGTGCCGCAGAAGGACGCCTCCTTGCCACGCGCCGAGGTCGTCGGCCATGAACTGGTCCGACCCCGCGACGCCCGCTGTCTCTTCTACCCAGTACGACCAGTAGTTGAGGTTCGCGGACTCGCGCAGGTCGTCCGCCAGGTGGCTGTCGATGAAGTCGTGTAAAAGGCTTGGGTCTCCTTGGCACGCTCGTGCCACAGCGATGGATCGCATGAGCGGCCACGCGGGGGTCCACTCGTACCCGGGCCGCCCGTGGTGGCGCAGCTCGCGGCGCTCCATGCTGAGGAGCCAGTCCTCCGATTCAGGGTCCCAGGCGACCATGTAGTACGCCTGACGGCGGAGCAGCATCGCGGATGCGTTCTCCCCGGCAGCGGACTCCGCCGCGTTGCGCAGGACCTCGAAGAAGCGCCGCCGATCTGCTGAAGGAAGAAGCGGCTGCGGAGGCTTGGTTATGTGCTTGGTGACGAGGGGCGGCGGACGGTCCGTACAAACCCAAGCGAGCAGATCACTCCATGCTCTGGTTGCAACCCAACTACCGAGGTAGGCGGCGTCACTGGCGTCGAGAGCGTGGGCGATGAACAGATCGGCATCCATGGCCGTGTCGAGTCGCTGCACCAGCTCGGCCGGAGCGCCCAATTGGGTCAGGCGTCGCCGGAGCCCGTAGAGAGTCCTGCCGGACGCGTTGATGAGTGGCCGCCGCCCGGTCTCCCAGCCTTTGATCGTGTTGGTGTCTACGCCGACAGACTCGGCGAGACGCTCCTGAGTGCTTCCGATGATCTCGCGTAGGGTCCGCAGCATGACGCCGGCGATGATGCCACCGGATCGAGGTGAACTGGCGGTACCTGTGTTTCCCGTTCCTCTGCTCATGGTTGTGGCCGCAGCCTTCCAAACGTGTACTGCTGGTGTCTCCAGATGGTGAAGGAGTTTCTCTAGCGTCGAAGCTATGAGTCCGGCAGAGCACCGGGAGATCGCTGGCGCGATCAGTCTCCTGTCAACCCGTCTTCAGGAGTTCGAGCGCCGGTTCCGCCTTCTTGAACACCGTGTGGACGCTCTGGAGAAGAGCGTAGGCGAGCCTCCAGCTCTTGGACTCGGTGTTCCAGCCTCTCGAAGTGCTGCCCAAGGGCGTCCATCTGTGCCGACAGCCCCCTGAGGTACCCCTGTATTTCGAGCACCTCTGGAGATGGTTCAGGATCTCCAGGCACTTTCAGGACGAACGTCCCCTTTGTGGACTGTGTATGGACTAGTCCCTCATCGACTAGCACGCGCACCGCTGCCCTGGCCGTGTTAATGGCCACGCCGTACCGCTCGGCCAGGATGGGCAGCGCAGGCAGCTTCATGCCGACCACGAGTTCACCCTGGCGAATCTGTTCGCGGACGTCGTCGGCGATCTGCGTGAACGCGGGCCGCGGGTCCGGCATCTGATGCACGTCTGCCACCCCCTCAGGTTAGAGGGCTTGTGCCATCACACACCAGCATCTATGCCTAAACCTATTGACTCTATTAATAGTAGCTGCTTGAGTTAATGCTATGCAGAGCACGGAGTCCATCGAGGACATCGAGAGTGTGACGTGTTCCTGCGCTACGGCGCGGTTCATGCCTGTGAAGGAAGCCGTGATCTTGCTTCCTGTCTCCAAGGCGTACCTCTATGCCGGTCTCCGCGCAGGCAGATTCCCCGGCACCAGCTTCGGGCGAGTACGTGCACTCCTCCGGACCTTCGTTGAGGAGTTCATCGCGCGAGTCGAAGCTGGCGAGCTGATCGATTTCGAGATCTACGCCGCCGATTGGCGCGCGAGAAACAGCGCGGAGGCTTCGGCCTAATGCGCGCGATCCACCCGGACATGCTGAGGGCGGCCCGCTCCCGCCAAGGCTCAGGCCGCCCGCGTGTCCTCCAGACCGGAAAGCATGGAAGGACTCGCCAATCATGACACAACCGGCCCCAGCCACTGTCACCGTTGCGGTTGACCAGTTGCGGTCAATCCAGAAGCAGGCGTTCGATCTCTCCGTCAGGGTGGCTCTCGTCCTCGAGGAGTGCGGGATCGATCTGACCCGCCCCACCGCGTCGACCATCCCTTCCGACGCCGACGTCTTCAGCCTCGACGCCCTCCGTGCTCGCCGTCAGGCGGTGCAGCGATGACGACGCGCACCCCCGCCGAGATCCAGGCGGCCATCGCGGACCTGCACAGCCGTATGACGCACCAGCCCTCCCCCCGTGGCTTTCTGGACTGTCCACGGTTCGACACGAGCGTCTGCACCAACCCGTCCTGCTCTAACCGCCGCTGCTCCTGCTCTCAGGGGGGCCAGGGATGACCAGCGTCGAGACCGAACTCCGCCGCATCGAGCGGGACGCCCTCGCCACAGCGAGGGCTCGCCTCGCAGCGGCGGAGGACCTGCTCGACATCATGAACGACGAGCTGGCCGAGCACCTGGCCACCTGGGACCGCTTCTGCGACTGGGTGGACGAGCTGACCGGGCGTCCGGAAGGCGAGCACCCCATGACCGGCCCGGCCGCCGTACTGACCCGCTCTGCGGCAGCCGGGCCCACCGCCCACTCACACAGACCTGACAACCCGAAAGGACCCCCGACCATGCCGTTCCGTGACGCCGACGGACGCGAATGGGCCTCCACCGCTGAGGGCCGCGACCTCGAGATCCACGTCGCCTCGTTCAACCTGCAGAAGAACGTCGCCAGGATCACCAGCGACCCCACCGTCCAACGCGACTACCGCGAAGCCTGCGACGAATCCGAGCTCGGCGAGGACGTCGCCAAGGCGCTCCGCATCGAGAACTACGGCCGACCCCTCGACCGCCGCTGACCCCCTACTCCCCGTCCAGGGGCCCGGCCCACACCCAGGCCGCCGTCCGCCCCTGGACGGGGGCACCACCAGCCCGACCACGAAACGGACCCACGCCATGAAGCCGCCCTTCACCGTCTCCCCCGATGAGGCGGTCCCCAGCCCGGCCGTCCCCGAAGACGTCCGCAGACCGTTGCTGGCCCTCGCCGCGCAAGGCGTCACCACCGACGCCGCCGCAACGGAGCTCGGCCTGACCGCCCGCGAGGCGATGCGGTACCTGCAGCTACTGCGCGTCTCGGGACACCTCACCCTCCGGCCGACCGAGGACGGGCGAGGCGCGGAGTGGTGGAAGACGACCAAGACCCGCAGGAGCTCCTGATGAACTGGACCAACTACCTTCCCCCTGAATGGGTCGTGTGGACCATCGTCGGAGTCTGCTCCGTCATCGTCACCTGGTTCACCAGCCGAGCCGCCCTCGACGGCATCCGACACGCCGCCCTCGCACTGCGGCGACGAAGCGGCGACAAGAGCGGCAAGACCGCCGACCGCCGACCGCTCGAGCTCGAAGACATCCTCACATGGGTCATGGCCGGGATAGCCACCGCCGTCTCCGCGTCCGGCATGTGGAAGTTCGCCGGCGACGTCCTCAAACTTGAAGGCTTCTGGCGTGTCCTGTTCTTCGCGTTCATCGAAGGCGCGATCGTCATCTCCGCGCTCCGCGCTCGCCGGAGCATGCGCGAGAACTACACCGCCGGCCTGGACGGCATCGCAGTGTGGGCGCTGGCCGCGCTTACCGCGATCCTGGCCAGCCTCGACACGCAACAGCCCCAGGAAGCCATATTCCGCCTTGCGGCCCCGCTGGTCGCCGCGTGGCTGTGGGAACGCGGGATGCGCCTGGAGCGCCGCAAGCTTCGCGGTCTGTCTGGCATCAACTGGCGGGTCACTCCGGAGCGGGTGCTGGTGTGGCTGGGTTTGGCTGAAGTGCGCGACCGCAGCGCCGCCCAGGTGGATGCCCACCGCAGGCTGACCAGGGTCGCGCTGGCCGCCAAGCGGGCCAAGGCGCTGCGCGATGGCGGGGCATCCGACCGCAAGGTGCGCGCCGCGCTGGCCAAGCTCGACAAGGCCATGGACGCCGCAGTCGAGCACACCGGGCTCCCTCGGGACGCTGCTATGCAGGAGGCGCTGCTCGACCAGATCACGTCCCTGTACGGCGGAGCGTCCCTGCTGGACCTGCCCGACTCACCGCCCTGGCGGCAGCTCGATCACCGGGCCATTACCGGCAAGACGCGATTGAGCGAGACCGCCCGGCTCGTCGAGGAGACCGAGAAGCTCAGTGCCGCGGTCCTCGCCGGACGCGACCCCGACTCTGCGGCGACGATCGAAATGCTCGCCTCGATGCTGATGGGGCGGCGCATACCGACACCAGGTAGCGCCACCAAAGATCAGGTGTCGCCCTCGGTGGCGGATCTAGTGGCGGGCCGGGTGTCGCTCCGGGCAGTCCCAAGCCCTCCCACCGACACCCGCAACGACACCCGGACCGACACCTCCCGTCCGGTGTCGGCCAAGGTGTCGCCAGAGGTGTCCGACGAAGAGGTCGATGCGATCATCGCAGCCCTCCGCGACGAGGAAAGCGACACAGGCGACGACACCGATAGCGACACTGAGACCGCCACCGTAGGCGCCACCGAGGCGATGCGCCGCCACTTCGACGCGGAGATCGCCAAGGGGCGCGTCCCAAGTGGGCCAGAACTGGCCGATGTGGGCAAGTGCGGCGAGTCCTATGGCCGTCGGAAGCGCAAGGACTGGCTCGACGAACTGGATGGCCGGACACGCCGGCGGCTGGTGGGCCCAAAGCGGGTGACGGCATGAGACCTCAAGACTTGTGGACACTCTTTCCGGCGACTGCCCTCCTCGGCTTCGCCGGTTGGGTCGCGCTGATGGTCGAGACCGGCGACGTGGCCGCCGTCATCCTGTTCGTGACCGTCTTCCTGGGAGCGGTTTGGCGGGCCTGCCGGAAGTATCACGAGGTCTGCCGCGACATCGCTGAGCGCGAAGAACTGCGGCAACGCTCGGAATGGATGTCCGAATGACCTGGCACGAGCGCCTCCTCGAATACGTCGCCCTCGCTGTGCTCGTTCTGGCCGCTGTGGCGATCGCCTTCTGTGCCGATCCCGTGGCCAGCCTGCGCACCAGGTTGTGGACGACGCGCTGCCGCTGGATCTGGGCGGCCCGCGACACCACCTCCACGTTCACGATGCTCAGCCACACCGTCGCCCTCACCGAAACCCGGCGGACCGCGATCCGGCTGCTCAGAGACGTGATTGGAGACCTGTAGATGGCTGACTTCGTCGGGCGTGTCACCGAGTTCCAGGACGGCGAGCCCATCGCCACACCGCAGGCGCACGCCGACTACCTGGACAACGTGATCGAAATGCTGGAGCGGTGGGCGCTCATGGCCAGGCAGGACGCCGAAATCTCCGCAACCTGGCTGGCCAGGCGCAAACCGTTGAAAGGCCGCCGGGTCCCATGGGCGAAAAGAGTGTCCCTGTCGCGGCGGACGCGCGGGCATGGCCGCCAGGTCGGCGACGCGCTCATGGAGGCCGTCTCCCAGATGAAGAAGTGGCGGGACGTCAACCAGGACTTGGAAGAAGCCCACGGCAAGTACGAGAAGGAAAGGGAGAGCACGGATGGCCAGGTTGGTAAGGGTCAGCATCAGTCAGGCGGCTAGCGAGGTCTCCACCTCGCATTTCACGCGCAGCCACGCCTCCTACCGGGAGTATCTGGAGTACCAGCGGATGCTGATGATGGACATCGCTCTGCTGCTGCAGGAGGACGCCGGCCGAGCTGCCGACTGGCATCGAGAGCGCAGCGCCGGGCACGGACTCGGCCACTGGCTGCACAAGTTCTTCCTGTCGCTGTCGGTCCGCGGGCACGGCAAAAACGCGGCCGAGGCGTTGACGGAGGCGGCAAAGAGCGTCGTGCAGATGTCGCTGGTGCACGGCGAGTATGTGGCGGCCGAGGTGGCGCCGAAGTCGACTGCGTCCGCGACGGTCGGCCAGTCGGGCCGCTACCGGGTGGAGCGTGTGTGATGGGCCGCCGCTCGGAGGTCTACGACCAGGAGCATCTGGCCAGGATGTCTGGCGGGTGGTGGCGGATTCACGGCCTGCCGTTGGCTGCTCCGCTGATCGGCTGTGTCGTGTTCGCGCTGGTCGTTTTGGGGGCGCACGCGTTTGGCGGAGGCGACCCGGTTCTCACGCCGCTGCTGGCCATCCTTCTGCTGGTGATCGGCGTCGGTGTCACCTGGTTCATGGTGTCGAGCGCCGGTTCGCGTGACCATTTCCGGCTGGTGATGCTCGCGACCGGCGTCATTGGCACGATGAATCTCGTGCTGGGGCTGATCGTCGGCCCGCAGGTGTGGATGGTGTGGACCTACATTGTGTCGTCGCTGATCGTGTGGGCCGTGTGGGCGATCTGGCGCGGTTCGAAATACGCGGGCGCGGCATCTTCTGGTGGACCGCGTAACCAGATGCTGGAGATGCTCGAGGCCGCGCCGGTCGAGTTCTCCAAGCCGCGGGTCGATGATCGGGGTGTCATCCGTGCGAAGTGGGCGACCAAGCCGGGCGGCGTGTCCGATGACGCCCGCAACCTGGTGGCGCCGATGGCGGCGTACGCGCGGGCGGTGCCGGGCGGGTCAAATCTGACCACGCACCCGGACCGGGACGGGACCGGCGAGGTCGAGATCCCCACGCGCGACAACCTGAAGCGATCCATCCCGTGGCCTGGGCTTACGTCCGATCTCCTGGGGATCACGCCGGTGGATCCGTTCACAATCGGGGAGTATCAGACGGGCCCGGTGCGGGTGCAGATCGTCGGCGACGTTGAACGGGACCCGGACGCGCACGACGTCGGCCACGTCAAGATCGGCGGTGTGACCGGGTCTGGTAAAAGCACCGGCGCCCGATCGTTCCTGGGCTCGCTGATGGCGATGGGGCGCCTCAACATCGTGGGCGTTGACCTGTCCACCGAGTTGCAGATTTTCGGCCCTGTCGCCGGCGGCCTGACGTGGCTCATCACGGACGAGCAGGAGGCGCGGCTGTTCATGCAGCGCATCGAGCATGTCATGCGCGGCCGGAAGGCTCATCTGGCCAGGGAGGATCTGACGAGGTGGGCGCCGCGCTCGTCGCTGAATCTGCTCCTGGTGTGGTTCGAGGAGTCGAAGGCTCTCAGCAGGTTCACCAAGAACTACGTCACCTTCGTCAGCGACGCCCGCGCGGCTGGCATCTGGATCGTGTCGTCGACCCAGTCGTGGATCTATCGTGCTTTGTCTACGGACCTGCGGAAACAGCACCCGGATGCTATCTGTTTCGGCATGACGGAGTCGGATGACGTCGGGCAGGTTCTGCCGGATTCGGTGATCGAGGCGCTCGGGAAGCGGAACCTGCCGACGTGGGGCAAGTCGCGGCCTGGCTACTGCTACATATCGGGGATCGGCATCCCGGAGTTCCGCTGGCCGAAGATGCTGCGCATGTACAACTCGACGGGCGACCAGCTCCGGGAGGCGGTCGCGGTCGGTGAGCGTTTCCGGGACCCGATGGACCCGGTGACGGCGGAGCTGTTCGGCGAGTTGTTCTCTCGCCGCATCCGTTACAGCTTGGATGGGCGCCCGCTGCGGCCAGGCGAGCTGGCACACCAAGCACAGCGAAACGATCATGAAGCGCGCCATGTCGTGGAAGCCCTCGTCGGCGATGTCGACGACGGCGACCAGGAAGAGGCGGAGGCGCAGGCCGACGCACAGTACGCACAAGATCGACAGGAGATGCTCGGGCGACTCGCCGACGCCCGCCGCCGCAACCTCGGCGACCACGCCGAACCACACGACTTCGACGACATCGACCCGGAAGAGTCCATCGACACCGAAGTTGAGGACGATGGCGAGGAAGACGGCAGCGAGCCCTCCCCTACCCCGGCCGAGGCGCAGCGGATCTGGGACGAGCGCCTGGATGCGCTGTACCGGTCGGGCACCCGGCAGGTGACCACCGCCATGCTGACTGAGTGGCTGAGTGACGTGAAGCGTGAGCGCAGGTTCCTCTACCGGCAGACCGAGCGGTGGGAGTCCGATGGCATGAAGTGCATCGCCCCGAACCCGGCGGCGGACGGCTGGGATCTCATCGCGTCGCCTTTGGAACGGCAGCCCGGCCCGCCTCACGGGGTGTGACCGTGGCGGATGTGCGGCGCACGTCGGTGTGCGGGCGCCTCTTTCTCTTTAGGCGGGGGAGGGTGTGCGTAAGTTTCATAGCCGCATGACGGTCCTTACGCACATCGCCCGCACGAGATCATCGCACGTCCCGCACATCGACGCAGAGTAACCGCACGCCACCCGCACAAGATCAACGCACATGCCGCACACCACCGCGCACTCACACAGCGTGCCCGCACAACTCCACAACGCACCCGCACAGGGGGTGCCCAACCACCGGAGCCCACCATGACCACCGCCACCCAGACCATCAAACGACTCGCCCACACACGCCACCCACGCGAGCGCGCCACCCTCCTCTACGACCTCGAGCACAGGCTCACCGAGAACCCGGCGCAGGCGCGCCTCGTCGGCCTGATAGGCGACACCGAAGCCCTTCTCGATAGCCCCGCAACAGCCGAGCCCACACACGACGAAGACCCCGCCTGGGAAGACGACACCTGGTGGAGGCTCGCAGGCACCGCCAATCGGATAGAGCGGGCCGACCTGCTGGAGACCATCTGGCGTGACTGGGCGCTGGGCGAGTTCGGCGACGACGCCGACGTACTGCTGCAGATCGCCGAAACCGAGCGGGCCATCGCCGACGACGACCTCGACACCGCACTCGCCGACCTCCAGGAGTCGCTGCTCACGAAGCTGGAGGAGCGCTTCGACCCGGAGGCCAGGCTGGCTGACGTGTACGAGCGTGCCGGCCGAACGCCGCCCGCCGACAGCGGGCAGATCCGCGGCGAGGAGGCCGTACAGGAGGGCGCGCCAACGACCGCGGTCCGGGAGTCCACCTCCTTCCTCGCCAGAGTCGCCGGGATCGGCGCGGCGGTCCTCGTCGCGGTGGTGGCGTTCGGTTGCATCGCCGCGCCGGCCGCGCCGTTACCACTGAAGTTTGGGTGTGCCGTCGCGCTTGCGGTGGGCGTGCTGGGCTGGTTCGGCTGGATGTGGAGAGGGCTGGGCCGATGACAAGCCGACGCCGCACCCAGCCGACTCCGGCACGAAAGACCACGGCCAGGAAGTCCGCAACACGCCGCACGACCGCACCGCGCCGCCGGTCCAGCAACACCGATGTCGGGAAACTGGCGAGATCCGCCTACCGAGCTTTGGCACGCGGCATCGGCAACCTGGTCCGCGCCCTTGGCGGCCCCGAGGACGTCGACGAGGCGCGGCGCCATGACTCAGCCGCTCTCGCCCTCTTCCTCGCCGCCGCAGGCATGGTGGCCGTACAGGTCATCCCCGTGCAGTTCGCCGTCACGCCGCTGGCTGCCCTGTTCGGTACGGCGGGTTCACGCGTGCTGGCGCCGCTCCTGTTGGCCTGGATGGCGGTCAGGGTGTGGCGGCGGCCGGACGACCACCGGACCACGCTGCGCCGCGGCGTCGGCCTCACGCTCATCCTCGCCGCCGTGCTCGGCCTCGTCCATCTCGCCCACGGCACCCCAACCGTGGAGGGCAACGCCGCCGCCTGGCAGCACCTCGCAGACGCCGGCGGCCTGGTCGGGCTCGCCACCTCCTGGCCCGTCCTCTACGTGTGGGCGGCCGTTGTAGTCGCGCTGCTGCTCGTGATGACGGCGTGCGGTATGGCGCTGGTCGTCAGCCGCCCGCTGCCCTGGACAGCGACCGATCGGAAGCGTCCGGCGGCCAAAGGCAAGGAGGCGCCGCGTCGCACGAATGTCCGCTACAACCCGGCCCCCGAGCCAGAGGTGCAGGACGAGACCGCCGAGCTCGAGGAGACGGCCGAGGAGCCCCCCGCGCAGGAGTCTGCAGGGCCCACGCCTGCGCCCACATCCGACGCTGAAGAGCAGGCCGCGCCGAAACCCGCCCCCCAGCCAGAGACGCCGCCAGCGCCCCAAGAGGAGGCGAAACCTCAGCCTGTGCAGGAGCCGGAGAAGCCGAAGCCCGTCTACGAGCTGCCCGACCTCACCCCGCTGAAGAGCGGACCCGCGCCCAAGCAGCGCACCCGCTCGAACGCCACCGTCGCCGACGCGATCGGCCGCGTCCTCGAAAAGTTCGACATCGACGCGGAGGTGACCGGGCACGTGCGGGGCCCGCAGGTCACCCGCTACTACGTGGAACTCGGCGACGGGGTGAAGGTTGAAAAGGTTACGGGCCTGCTCAAGAACTTCCAGATGGCGTGCCGTAACGAGCACGTCCGGATGCTCGCCCCCGCCCCCGGCAAAGACGCCATCGGTGTAGAGGTTCCCAACCTGGAGCGCGATGTGGTGCGGCTCGGCGACATCCTCCGCTCCGCGGAGGCCAAAGCGCGCAAGCATCCGCTCACGGTCGGGCTCGGCAAGGACGTCGAGGGCCAGCCGATCGTGGGCAACCTGGCCAAGACGCCTCACCTGCTCGTCGCCGGCGCCACCGGCAGCGGCAAGTCGGTGTGCGTCAACGGACTCATCTGTTCGGTGTTGACCAGAGCCACGCCGAAAGAGGTTCGAATGCTGCTGATCGACCCGAAGCGGGTCGAGTTGGCCGCCTACCAGGGCATCCCTCATCTGATCACGCCGATCGTCACCAACCCGCGAAAGGCCGCCGAAGCTCTCGACTGGGTGGTCGGCGAGATGGAGCGCCGCTACGACGCCCTCTCCGTCCACGGGTTCAAGCACGTCGACGAGTTCAACAAGGCCGCCGGCTCGGGCAAGCTCAAGGCTGCTGACGGTACCTCAATCGAGCCGTACTCGTATCTGCTGGTGATCGTGGATGAGCTGGCGGACCTGATGATGGTCGCCGCCAAGGCGGTCGAGGACAGCATCATCCGGATCACCCAGTTGGCGCGGGCGTGCGGTATCCACATGGTGCTGGCCACGCAGCGGCCCGAGAAGAAGGTTGTCACCGGCCTCATCAAGGCGAACGTGCCGTCGCGGCTGGCGTTCGCAGTGGCGTCTCACCGCGACTCGATGATCATCCTGGATCAGACGGGCGCCGAAGATCTGATCGGCGAAGGCGACGGCCTGTACATGCCGATGGGGACGACGCAGCCCATCCGAATTCAGTCGCCGTTGGTCACCGAGTCGGAGATTGCCCAGATCGTCGCCCACTGCAAGCAGCAGGGCGCCACCGCCTACCACGACGTCACCCCGAGCGCAGAGCCTTCAAAGGAACCGATCGATGTCGACGACGACCTCGACCTGCTGATCCAGGCGGCCGAGCTGATCGTGACGACCCAGTTCGGCTCGACCTCGATGTTGCAGCGCAAGCTGCGGGTCGGGTTCGCCAAGGCAGGGCGGCTGATGGACCTGCTCGAAAGCCGCAACGTGGTCGGCCCGAGCGAGGGTTCCAAGGCGCGCGAAGTCATGGTGAGACCCGATGATCTGCCTGGTCTGCTGGCTGATCTGCGCGACTGCTAGATCACACAACCAACGCCCAAAGATGAGAGGGCCAATCGTGGCAAAGGTCACCATCCACACCAAGAACGGCGAAACCATCGAGATCGAGGCGTCTGCGGAAGACGAGGCGTTCTATGACGATCTCCCCTTCACCAGCGACAACGTGATGTCCACTCGGATCCGCGCTTGACCCACTGACGAGCCCCGGCCCCGCTTCCTCCCAGCGGGCCGGGGCTTTCGCATGGGATAGGGCAATCGATCCCGCTGGACCGCTACCCTAAATGTCCGCATTGTCTTAATTCATCCGCTTTGCGTACTCTGTTGGCGTGACATCCTGGCGAGGACCCCGAGGCATCGAAGTCGAGGTCATCCGACTCGATCGCAGAGAAGTCTTCAAGGTCACCAAGACAGGCCGTCACGGCCGATTCCTCCTCGGCTACTGCGCAACCATCGCCCAGGTCACACAGCATGTGGATCTCGCCGACCTGGTCGAGGTCATCCCTTTCCCCAGCTAGCGGTCGCTTTCAGCCGCAGCCTCAATCTCCTTGCGAGCCGCTTTGCGATCTTCGACCGTTTCCCAGTACGGATGCTCCTGGATTGCCACGGCCAGGCGGCGGCACTCCTCCTGAGCCGCTGCCCATTCCTCCCGCTGCTCATCCGCGGCAGCCTCGGCCTCTCCCGCGATCACGGCCGCGTACGCGGGCAGCGCTCGCCCGGCGGCGCTCAGCCGGTCCTGCGCGGACAGGAAATCGCGTCGCACCTGGATCAGGTCTTCTCGCAGTTCAGCGTCGGCCATGGTCGTCTCCCCGTTCGTGGTCCGACCGGATCATACGGACACGCCTGCGGCCGATCACGTGGCGGGTCCACGATGAGGCCATGGATGAGGCAGACCTTGACGAGCTTGTGGAGCGCGGCGGGCGCACGGATGAGGAGTGGGCGGCGCTGACACCGGAGGAGCGGCTACAGGCGCGCCTGGACGCCCGCATAGCGGCGAGTGAGCCGGTACCGCCAGAGGTTCGCGAGAGGGTGCGGCAGATGTACCGCGAGCGGATGGGCGAGTAGCGACTGGACGCAGAGAAGCCCCGCCGACGAGGGACGGGGCTTCTCTTTCCCCGCTTTCGCGGGGCCAATCTTGGATCCAAACAGGACTATGGGCCATTCCCGCTGGAGCGGGACCAACAGTTCGCCCCAACAGAACTGTGGATCACCCCCGCCGGAGCGGGGCCTAGGAGTTCTTACGGTAGCGCGTGTGGCTGGCGCCGGGGAGTTAGTGGAGAAGATCCCCCAATACAGCTTGACGCTGTACAGCGTGAGGCTGTACGGTCGGGCTCTCGAAAGAGGGAGAGCGACATGAACACCACCGCCGCAGCCGCACAGGCCAACGTCACCGTCGCGACCATCCGCGCCTGGTGCCGCCGCGGCGTCGTCACCGCCGTCAAACTCGCCGGCCGGTGGATCGTCGAAGCCCGCTCCCTCGCCCACCGCATCGCCCTCGGAAAGGCGACCATGAACCCACCGATCACCCTCACCGCCAAGGTGAGCACCCCCGGCGCGAGCATCGCTGTCCTCGGCGACGCCGACCAGCTCAAGGCCGCGTTCGAGACCGGCGCTCCCGTCACCCTCGACGGCAAGCACGCCGGCGAGGTCGTCTACCTCGGCCACGTGCGGCAGACGTACGACGACGGAATCGGCCGTGAGCGGATCGGCCTCGACCGCACGCTGGGCGAGTCGCCGAAGTTTCCCGGCCACACCATCGCCGCATACCTCGTGGACATGACCCGCCTGGATGGAGCGCCCCGTCTCGCTGAACTGCACCGCAAGGCGCAGGCCGCCGCCGCAGGCAACGCCGCCCGCGTCTCCGAGCGGGTCGAGCGTGAGGACGACCGCCTGGACAACCTGGCCGAGGACGGTGCGTGATGGCGACCGTGAACCTGTGCCTGCGCGACGACAGCGACCCCGAGCCGGTTGACCTCGACGCGCTCTCCCCACGCGCCCGCGCCCTGGCAGAAGCGGTTGCCCAGCGTCTCGGCGGACGCTGCACCATCTGGGTCCAGTCCGAGAAGACCATCCGGCAGACGATGCCCGATGCCGAGCGCTGGTACTCGGCCGACGAGCTCGACCAGCCGTACCGGATGGGCTGGTCCGGCTGGTCGCACTACCCCGCCGACTCAGTCATGTCGCAGCATGACTACCTGGAGCAGCAGTGCAGGCGCATCCCGCCCCAGTACTCGATCATTGGCGCGTTTGCCCAGCAGCCGGTTCCCTCGTACGAGGAGGGCGCGGCAGACAAGGGGATGACCAGAGACCAGGTCCTGAAGTGGTTGGAAGCGCACGGTCGGAAGATCGCGCCGAGCACGTGGAGTGCCTACACCGCGAGGGGGCAGGCACCGAAGCCGTCCCGCTACATCGGTCGCACGCCGATCTGGGACGAGGCCGACCTGATCGCCTGGCTGGAGCGCTAGCCTCTCCCACGGACGAGCCCCACCCGCCGCTGTGGCAGGTGGGGCTTTCGTCTGTCCGCATCCGGACAGCCGCCTGCGACAACCGGATCGTGACTTCTGCCGTCTCATCTCCTGTCACGTTCCACCCGCTACACACAGGAGTCTGCGTGTTCAAACGTCTCGTCGCCTCCGCCGCCCTGGCTGGCGCGGTCCTGGTCGCCCCTGTAGCCGCCGCGGGGACGGCTTCCGCTGCCGTCCATGCCCAGGCCTCCGCCGCTGCGTCGGCGTGCACGTACAAGCGCGACGGGAATGTATGGCGTTGCATCACCGCTGGCGCTTTCTGTCCCAAGGCGGCCCGTACGCGGTACGGGTACGCGAAGGTGACGAACAAGCGCTACAAGTGCACGCAGTACACGAAGGCCACCTGGCGGTGGAAGCGCGCCTAACTTCGGGGTGAAGCGGCCCAGTCCCTGACTGTCCAGGGGCGGGGCCGCTTCATTCCTGGCCGAGGTCAAGGCATCAAGACGGCGTCGAGGAGTTCCGCGTTCGCCTTTCCGAGGTCGATGACATCGCCGTGGAGGGGGACGACGTGGACCGGATGGTGCTTGGCATAGGCGGCCAGGGCCAGCGACAGCCTTGGCTCGCCGCTGGGCTCGGACAGGTACGTTCGGGCGTAGTCGAGGAAGTCGTCATCGACGCGGGAGCGGCCCTCCACCAGCATCAAGTTCTCCGGGCCGTACCGCTCCTCCAGCGCTCGGGCGGCGCACCGATCGGGCTTTTCCACGAGTTCGACCAGCAGGGCGCCGTCGGCGCCGTGCTCGGTGGCGATCACACCGCGCTCTTGAGCCAGGTCCGGTTGGTACGGACGTGCGAGGACTTCCACGCCGTCAGGGGGCTGCCGCAGTGCCGCCAGCGGGTTGGTCCCCGGGTACAGATTGTCGCCGTACACCACCAGCAGCTCGCCACCGCTGGAGGTCCCTTGACCGGCGAGGTGATCGGCGCCGTTGAGGACGGACGTGATGTCGCCGTAGCTGCCACGTTGCGGCACCCAGTCGATGGTCACGTCAGGGGGCAGGGCATCGTCGCGAAGGGCACGGCCAGCTGATCGCAGGTAGCGATGGTGCCCGTCGAGGGTCAGGGCCTGTCTTGCCCAGGCGACGAACGACTCGTAGTAGGGGTGGTAGACGATGACGACGTGGGCCGGGCCGAGGTAGGCGATCTCGTTCAGGATGTGGACGATGCCGGGCTGGCCGTCCACCGGCTGCCACTCCTTGGGCAGGTATCGGGCCCACTGGTGGACCCTGGTGCCCAGTCCTCCGGCGGCGATCACCACCCGTGACCGTCCATTCCCGGCCCCCGGCGCGGCCTGCCGGGGTACGGTGGCCGGGTGAAGGTACGTGTCACCGGCGTCGTCATCGAGGGCGACCAGATTCTGCTCCTTGACCAAGACACCGACACCGGCCGCTCCTGGTCGCTGCCCGGCGGAAAGGTCGAGCCGGGCGAGCCCATCGGCGACGCCCTGGTGCGGGAGATGCGCGAGGAGACCGGCATCGACGTGGAGGTCGGCCAGCTCCTGTACGTGTGCGACCACCTGCCCGGTGGCGGAACCCACGTCGTGCACCTGACGTTCGAGGCCACCCGGGTCGGCGGCAGCGTGGGCGCCGTCACCGAGGGCGCCGACACCACGCCGATCCGCGGCGTGCGGTTCGTGCCGCTGACCGACCTGCCGGCGATCGGCTTCTCCCCGCGGTTCGTCGAGCTGGCTCAGGCTGGATGGCCCGGCGCTGGTTCCTACATGGGCGCCAAGTCCAACATCGGCCTGTAACCGTGTGAACACCTCCACCAGTCGGCCGTCCAGCACGCTCAAGGGGAGGCTGCGCTCGGCCAGGCCGCTCATCCATTCGCCCAGCAGCCCGGCCACCAGGTCGGCCGGCATCGGACGGTCGGGATCGTCGGAGATGAGGCGGATGCCGACGCCGCGAGAGCTGCCCGCCAGGTGGCGGTGCCGCGGCCGCATGACTTCCTCCCACGTCGACGGGGTGTTCCACGCGGCCCCGGTCAGCCACCTGCTCACGGGCTCGTCGGCCAGGTCGGGCCCGTCAGCGCACCACACCTGGACGTTGCCGAGCAGGTGGTGGATGGCGTCGGCCGGCATGTCGTCCTGGACGACTGCCACGGTGTCGCCCTCCGCGTAGTCGGTGTTGGAGGCCTGCGCGCCGGCCATCAGGTCGGCCATCTCGGCCAGCTTCGGCAGGCGCGCGCCGTGGCGGGCCGCGAACGCGGCGGCGCCGATCCAGGTCACCCAGTACGCCGGATGGTTCTCGAACCCGGGGCTGACCGTCCACCGGCCGCTGACGGGGTCGCGGTGCAAGCGGCCACCTCGCTCGTGCGGCATCTCGCAGCACAGCAGGTAGGCGCCGCCGGAGCTGTTGTGCAGGCCCTGGTCGGCGAGCTCGTTGAGGAATGCGGCGAACTCGCCGTTCGATACCAGCAGGTTGCGCCAGTACAGTCCGCAGCGAGCAACGTATGCGACCGGAGTGTTGGAGGGGCTGATGTCGGGGCGCGGTGCCGGCGGGCGGCGGGCGGGCGGTGGTGCCAGCGTGTACAGGCTTTCTCCCGTTAGCCACCGTGTGGCCAGCGTCGTTACCGGTGCGGGGAAGACGCGCCGGGCCGCGAGGAGTGTCTGCTCTGCGGTCTCGCCCACCAGCTCGGCGGATCGGCTGTCGAGGTGTGCGACGAGGCTGGTCTTCGCCGTGGTGGTGGCGAACGTGTCGTCGCGGACCGGCTGGCAGTTGTCCGGCGGCGTCGTCGTGCTCGGGCGTGGGACGCCGTCCAACTCGGGCACGATGTGAGCCAGCCGTGCCCAGGACGTAGCTGGGTCGAGGACTGCCTCCTCGTAGGCGATCACGGTGAGTGGCCGGCCATCGCGGCGTCGGTCGAGGGCGGCGGCCAGGTGGAGCGTGTTCAGCACGTGCAGGCGCGTGAGAGCCACCGCCTCGGGGGGATCGTCGTCAGGCACGAGGTGGGCCAGACCGGTGCTCGACGCCGTGGCGGCGATCTGCCGATAGCGGTCTGGGTAGCGCCAGCGTGTGAACAGATCGCCGCGCCGGAAGGAGCTAGCGACGCCGAGCGGGCTGCGTGTGAGCACCACGGCGGGCGCGTCTGGGAATAGCGTCAGGACGTGCTCAACCGCAGTGAACAGGTTGGTCTCCTTGATCACCTGACGGGTTGGGCTGTACTTGGTGACGGCGAATGCTGTCAACCAGTGTCGCGCGTACGGCGTAAGCATCTGGTCGGCTTCGTCCAACCCGACCGGGTGCGTGTTGAGCGCCGACATTGGGTGGTCTGGTCCGAGCTGTTGCCGGAGCGGCTCGTTGTGCTGACTCATGAGAGGGCGCAGGCTGTCGGACAGCCAGTTCGAGCCGACCCGCTCCATGGTGCCCAGCACCAGCAGCGGCGCCAGCAGCCGGACGCCGCCCGCGCGAGCCGTCTCGCGTACGTCCGTCACTCTCGCCTGGATCTCGGCGACGATGTCTCCCGGCGTCGGCTGCGGGCCGGAAGCCGTCGGCATAGCCATCTCAGCCACGGTAGGTCCTCCTTCTGGCGCGGAGCTTTTCCTGTGCTCCAGCAAGCCCCGGACCTGCGCCTTTCTCCAAGGGCGTTTGCTCATGTCGGCAATAGGTTGCGTGTTTTGCAAACAGCCGCGCCGTCGGCGCGTGGGCCGGTTACGGTGAGGCGGGGACTCACGCATGCGGAGCAGCCGATGACATTACGTCACGCTGGCGAGATCGTAAGATCCGTTCGACGGGCCAAGGGCCTGACGCTCACCGATCTTGGCCGGTTGACTGGGTATTCCGCCTCTCAGGTCTCCCGTCTTGAGCGCGGAATCGTGCCCCTGACCGACACTGTGGTGCTGCGCAGCTTTGCCGCCGCGTTGGGATTGTCGCCAACGGTTTTCGGACTTCTCGACATCGGCGTCCACGCCATGACGGGACATGCTGTTACACCCAGCCATGCTGCGGATACAGTAAGTGGTGGGAGCTCTGACGACGAGGGGACCGATCCAATGCGGCGTCGCACACTACTCACTGCGGCTGGGCTGAGTATCCCGCTGTCACTACTTCGGGGCGTCGATGACGCCCTAGCAGTGCCGCAACTGCCGGATCGTCCCGCCGGGCCGGAAGAGGCCGCGCAACTACTGCGGGCAGCGCGCCGCCAGTTTGATGTGAGCGACCTGTCCGGCTTGACCGCTGCCTTGCCAGGGCTTCTGGCGACGGCTCGGGGGGCGGCTGATCAGGCCAATACGCCAGCCGCATGGGCGCTGGTCTCGGCAAGCTACGGCCTGGCGACTGACACCCTCAACAAGATCGGGAGCAAGTCCTCGGCCCAGATCGCCGCCGAGCGGGCGGTCCTGTACGCCGACCGTTCAGAAGAGCCGGTGACTCGGGCCGCCTCGATGCGGGCGCGGGGCATGATGCTGCGCAAGCAGGGGCGTCCCGACCTGGCCGCGATCCTCATGACGCGGGGCGTCGACCAACTGGAGGCGACCGGCCTGAAAACGACAGCCCAGGTCGACATGTACCTGCGCATCCTGTGCGCGCGGGCGTACACCTACTCATGGGCGGGTGACCGGGATCGCGCCCTGGAGGGGATCGCCGAGGCCGAGCATGCCGCCGTCAGGGTTCCGGCCATGAGCCCGACAGCCAAGCCGTTCACGGTGCTCTATCGCTCCAACATCCACTATGTCCTTGGCGACGCAGGTTCCGCGCTCCATGCCGCCCAGAACCTGCGGGACGAGATGTTCTTCACGCCCGAGCGGCGCGGACGTCTGAACACCGACCTCGCCCGCTACTGGGCACAATGGGGCAAGCCCGAACAGACTGCAGCAGCTCTGCTGGCAGCGCACCAGCATGCGCCGGCGGAGGTGCTTGACCGGCCGTCTATTCGGATGATCGCGGCCGAGCTGGTGGAGCGCCACCCCCGGGTCGCTGGCGTATCCCAGCTCGCCAGGGCCATCAGTCGCCCTCTGACCATGCCCGTCGCCTGACGCTGTAGCCGTACAACGCGAAGGAGCCCCCGCCCGGATTGGGCGGGGGCTCCTTCGCGTCCACATTCGGCCATAGTTTTCCATGTGAAAACATCAAGCATCATGCTACTGTTTTCACATGGGAAACCTGCCGCAAGTCCTCTGTGACATTCGCGCTCGCCGCAACGCCGAAGTCACCTTCGGCTACGTGATGCAGGACGGTACCTTCGTCTGGGTGCGCGGCATCGTGCTCAGCTACTACGGCACCGAAGAGCGCGGCATTACCGGTGTCAGAGTCCGCTACACGGGACCGGTCAACCCGCACTTCTTCAAGTGGCAGGACTCCTCTGGCCATGCAGTCGTACCGTTCAACGTCGCAGGCATCGAAAAGGGTGAGGCGATCCGCGCCGAGCGGGAGTGCGAGAAGCGCCGAACCGAACGCGCCGCCTACCGGGCCGCGAACCCGGCCACGGACAAGCAAATCCGCTTCCTACAGGACCTGCATGCCAAGGCTGGACGCCAAGCGCCCGCTGATCTCGATCAGATCAGCAAGGCCGAAGCAAGCGAACTCATTGGAGCGCTGGAAGACGAACTACACCCGATTCAGGCACGGCGTGGCTGCTGCCAGAGCTGCGGTGGCCCGCTCAACCCGCACGGCGACCTCGACGGCCTGCGCGGTGTGCGCGGCCTCTGCTACGACTGCATATAGGACGAACATGACAGACAAGGACAACAAGGGCGGAAGGCCCTCCATTGGCAAGCAGGTCAGCGTCACCATCCCCGAACCGATCCTGGACCAGGTAGACGCCATGGCCAAAACCGCAGACGCCACCAGGGCCGATGTCCTGCGAGAGATCGTCGTCTCCGGCGTCCGCGCACGCACAGGACCCGGAGACAGCCCCATGGAGACAACCCTCGCCCCGATCGCCGAGACGATGGCGACGTGGATCGGCTCCAACGACGCAGAAAAGGTCACGGGGCGGTTCCGCCTCTTCAGAAGACTCGCCCCAAACCCGTACAAGCTGGCCAAACTATTCCAGACGGCCTACGGGCAACTCGTCTTGGACGGACACCATCCGTCCATACCGAGCCCGGCAGCGCTCGACCTCGTGACCAGCAAGGGGCATGACGGGTGGCGCTCCCGCACGGTCCTGTTCTTCATGACCATCAACACCCTGATCGATCGCGGCATCAGTGTCCGCGCCGATGCGGACGACGACGATGAGATCGACTTCGGCCCCAAGCCAGAGGACGACGAACCGGATTACGCGTAGCCGTACAACACGAAGCCCGCCCGATCCCGAAGGATCAGGCGGGCTCTCGCTTGTCACCAGTACATCCACTTGGCGTGGCCTCGATGTCGGGTCGGCTCCGGCTCAACACCCTTCAGCAGGGCGAGCCGTACACGCTGACGTGCCCGCCGCTCGTACATGTTGCAGTCTCTGCCGACCCCGGCGTAGGAGCCGCCGACGCAACGCATGAAGACCTTGCCGTCCTCCGTCTGAAGGCGGAGCGGCATCGTGTTATCCGTGCGGGACATTACGGGTCCTGTCTAGGCCCGCCAGTCGTTCTGGCGTGACCCTAGAAGTCCGCGCCCGTGAAGCGTCCACTCATGCGATCACCGTACCGAAACGGGAGAAGGGCCGGGCCACCCCGAAGGATGACCCGGCCCCGTGAGAGTCCAGCCAGTTACGTAACCAGGGTCTCCCCTGGGGTTCTCCACGATTGAGCCCTCTGTCCCTGCCCGCCGCAGCGCGGGCAGTCGGGCACTGGACTCCCAATCCAGACGACGCCCGAAAGCGCCCCTGGCTGGTTGCGAGAGACCGGACTCGGGCGATGCCGTCCTCCGGGATCAGGGCAGCGGAACGAACTCCGCGCCCTTGCTTCTGAAATGGTCGGCGACCCGCTGTTCAGGCTTTCCTACAGCCCAGCGGGCGATCGGGGCGGCATCGACGACACGGCCATCCCGGACCACGATCGCAAACGTCGCGAAGTCCAGGGACACCCATATCCACCGATCCACCCCGCCACGCTAGCGAGTCCGACCGACGAAATCTGGGCTCAGTTCAGGCGCCGCGGCTCGGACTGCTCAGCGTTCGGCGTGATGTACACGCCCAGCGCCGTCAGCACCGCCAGGACGCTGTTCACCAGCTCCGTGGTGGTGAACACGTCATCCGACACCGCAGCGTTGACCACCACAGCAGCCGCGAAGAGAGCAGCGACGACGCTCTTTGCTACCTTTCCGACCTTCATGAAGACCTCCTACCGGGCCATGTAGCCGAAGCTGAAGTTGTAGGACTTCGACTCGCTGTCGGAGCCGAGCGTGATCCACGCGGTGTCCCAGGCGGCCCACTTGTTCGAACCGGACGGGCCGTTGTTGAAGATGTGGCCGTTGTAACCGCAGGCCGTCCGCATGTTCGCGTACACGTGGCGGACGTTCGCCCGGTCGACGCCCGGCGTGCCAGCGCCCATGTGGATGCGGAGAACAGCACCGCTGGGCAGCTCGTCAGCGACACCACCCGACGCGACGGGCAGGACGCCGGCGGCGAGCTTGAACGTGTTGCAGCCGGTCGTCTTGTCTCGGCCGCGCGCCCACGCGTCCTGCAGCAGCAGGTTCGCGACGTTGACCGGCGTCTCGGTGACGTTCTTGACCTCGACGAACTCGGCGTTCCTGTTCGTCGATGTGTCCGCGCCATAGGCGTTGTAGCCGATCGCCGTGATGTCCAGGGCAGCGATCGGCGCGGTGGTACTGGTGGCCGAGGCCGGGCTGCCCGTCAGGCCAGCAGTGGCCACGACGGCAGCGAGAAGGACCGCGCTCTTGGAGATGCGCATTTTGAGGATGCTCCTACATGAGGTGACATAAAGAGAGTGCCTCCGCATCCGGCGGGGCGCTCCAGGTGAGCCCGGGACAGGGCTCGTCAGTTGGCCTCGCCTTCGAGGCCGGGCACGCGCTCAGGCGTGCGGTCGTCCGCGAGCTCGGGATGCTGCGGAAGCGTTTTAAGGATCGGCCACCAGCGGGCGACCAGGCCGTCGCTCACGGTTCAGGCTTCCCACTGCAGAGACAGGCCGAGCGCGTGCCGGACGCCGTCGTACCGCTCGTTGGCCTGCGTGACGCGCTGGATCTGGAAGTCGATGGGCAGCCCTGTGCGGACACGGCCCAGTTCGGAGATGGCGGCGCACACGAGCGCCCACCGGCCGTCCGTCTCGTCAGGCTTGGCATGGCCGGGGAACAGCGCGTCGAACTCGTCGTCCGGCAGCATCAGCCGCACATCCACATCCCGCCACTGCTTTCCTCGCGCGGCCGAGCCGACCAGGTAGGGCGTATGGCCGAACGCCTCGCCGATCTCTCTGCCGAAGGAGTTCAGATGCAGGAGGGCGGGCATGCCCACACCCGCGCTCACGACACCCGCAGCAGGGCTCGCCAAGTGAGCGGCCCAACGATCGCGTCGTCGTCGAGCTTCTTGATGCGCTGATAGCCGCGGATCAGCCCCGCAAGCTCGTCGTCGTACTTCGTCCGGTCCAGCCACGACTTCAACCCGCCCGTGGCGTACACCGCCTCGGGCAGATAGCCGCGCTGGAGCAGGAGCCCCCGCGCGGTCTTGACGTCGTAGTTGTCGTCCTTGGGCCGCAGCAGGGGTAGATCCGTCAAGAGCTTCTCCGTCCATGACAGGGCAGGCGCCGCAGGCTCACCACGCAGCAGGGCGGCGACGTCGGCGCGGAAGTCGTTCATGTTGATGCCGTGCGGGTCGGGCTTCTGCCGGTTGACCTCTTTATGGCCTTTCACCCGCGAGGCGCTCAATCCGAACTCGCGGCACAGCTCCGCACACAGCTTCTTGTAGGCGTCCAACTGGTCGTCCGGCCACGGCTGGCTGCCGTTGTTCTCGGCCTCGATGCCGATCGAGCTGGAGTTGTCGTGGTAGGCACTCGTCGAGGGCGCGTTGTGCCAGCACCGCCCAGCGGCGATGACGTAGATGCGGCCCGACCTGCCGAGCCCGAACTGGGACAGCGGCCCGTCCAGCCCTGGCCGGCCCGACCTGACCACGCCCAGGGACGGGTAGTCGCCACCGCCCGTCGGTCCGGCCGTGTGGTGGCAGACGACGCCTTGCACCTCCGGCTGAGGCCCGTGGCCCCTCGACTTCCACCCGCTCACCTCCGTCACCGGATATCCGGTACGGCGGGCCACCTTGGCGAGTTGCGTCAGGTACGGCATCAGGTCTCCTCCACAGGTATGCCGGCGCGCGAGAGCTGCAGGCGTAGGTCGGCGACGGTGCGCTCCAGGTCGGCGATCTGCCCGCGCAGGGCTTGGATCTGGGCTCGCATGCCTGCGCTTGAGTCCTGTTCTTGGGCGAGCTGGTGGGTGACGGTGTCCAGGCGCGTCCGGACTCGTTCTAGCTGCTCCTCCAGCGTTTGGAGGGCGCTCTCGTAGATCTGTTTCGCCCTGTCGTAGGCGGCAGCGTCTACTTTGGACTGCTCGATCGTCGTGGTGGCCTTCGACGTCCGGTACGTGAAAGCGCCTCCGGCCACCGTCCCGGCTAATGCGATGAGCGCTATCCACATCTCAGGCGTCACGAACACCGCCCTTCGCAACAGAAGCCATGATCATGACCGCGCCAGCGGCCAGCAGCCAGATCGCCGCTGAGATGTAACCGCGCGGTAGAACGTCGAACGCCCATGCCCCCAAGTGCAGCAACGCCCACGCGATCTTCAGAGCAGTCGCAGCCGTATACGCGACCCGGTCCTGCGTCGTCCACGCCTGCGCCAGGCACAGCACACCTACGGCAGCCCAGGTGGCAGCCCACACCGAGAGCGGCAGCATGCCTGCAATAAACGCGTACGTCGGCGTGGCTCGCGTCTCCGCCGGCGCCCACGCGAGCCCGGAAGCGTAGGTGAGGTCGAACGCGGCCAGCAGGAGCAGGAACGCTCCCCGCTGGCTCAGACGCCGTTTCAGGGCTGTCAGGCGTGCTCGCACGCGGCTACCTCCGTACATGGTCGTCGCGGCGAAGAAGAGGGTGTGCCGCCCGTCCCGCACCCTCGACAGACGGGCGGCACGGACAAGGGGCGGCGGTCAGGTATTGATGAAGCCCGCACCGCGGAGCAGCGTCACCACGCTGAACACGTAGGCCCGGGTCGCGACCGCGTCCGCGCGCAGGTTGTTGTACTGCGTTGCGTTGGGCGTGCCCCCGATGTCCCCAGAGATGAAATTCGCCTGGTTATCGATCGCCGGGGCTTGCTCGAACATGCGTTTGATCTTGCCTGCAGCGTTGACCGAGAAGACGTCGCCGCCGGTGCAGCCGATGTGGCAGGTGCCCGCGCTCACCGAGGGGATCGACATGTTGCTCAGCAGCCATCCCTGCGAGGCCGCCGTCGTCGGCTGACGTGCACGCAGCAGGGCCTTGAGCTCCTCGACGTCGCGCTCCAACTGGCGGATGCGGACGGTCAGATCGTTGGGGTAGAGGTCAGGCACCGGGCACCTCCTGGCCCTCGAGGATGAGTTTGGCCTGCTCTTTGCCGTCTGAACGGGACGTTGGAGTGATGGCGATACCGATGACACGTCTCGTGCGCCACGTGCTCCTGTGCCATTCGTTGTCGAAGTACAGGCGGGCAGCGTCCCCCAGGCGGTTCGGGGTGAGAGACGGGTCTCGCCCGAACGTCACCGTCACCTGGTCGACGCGCAGCGCGCCGCCGGCGCGGGCCGCCCAGAACGCGGCGTAGTCCTCGAGCGTGCTGGTCTCGGAGACGGTGCTGTAGGAGAGCGTCCTGTCCAGGCGCGGCCACCCGGCAGCCAGGTGTGCCGTCGCCTCGTGAACGGTAGAGACGAGCGGCGTGCCACTCGTGGACGCGTCCGTGGAGGCGCTGGAACCACGCGCCCGCCACCTCGTGGCCCCACGGAGCGCATCGATCTCCTCCGACCATTCCAGGATGTCACCGCCGGACCGTCCATCAGCGAAGAGGTGCGGCGGCGGGTCCAACGTGCCGAGCGTCGGGTAGCCCCACACCCAGCGGCGGACGAGTGCCCCGTCAACCACTTCGAGATTGATGGACCACTCGAACCCGTTGTCGACCTGGGCAAGCTCAAGGAGTCGCGCCCCGTAGGTGCCGCCTTCCGACTCCAGGTAGGTGCGGTCTCTCGGAACACCGCTGGTTCCGTCCTGGAGGACCAGGCTGATGTTGGCGTGATTCCGCGCCATCAGGTGATTGAGCAGCCCGCGAGCGATGTCCACCTGGTCTTGGCCTGCGTAGAACAGGTCATCTTGGAGTTCGACCCTGGACAAGTAGGCGTCCAGTGTGCTGCCCCTCAACGCGATGGCGGGGGTGCCGCGGCGGCTTCGTGAGGGGGTGGCGGAGGTGATCCAGTACTCCCCCCAAGGCTCACCCTCCCTGATCACCTGGATGGTGATGACGCCAGGACCGCGGTCGAGTTGAGTTTCATCGCGCGGGATGATCTCGGCGATTTGGTCTCCGATCCGGCGGGACGGGATCGGGAGCGTCGCGCTGAAAGCGCCCGGCTGCAGGAGGCGCTTGTCGAAGCTCACCCCGACCAGATCGAGATCGCCCAGGTACTCCCGAGTCAGAAGGTTGGTGACCACATACCGGTAGGTGCTGGATCCCTTGCCGGGCGCGTACGGCTGCACCACTGGCGGTTCGGGGGGCTCCACCTCGGCGCTCGCCACCAGCACCGTCAGCCCGGCGCCGTAGTCGATCCGGGAGCTCGCCATGTGGGGCTGGGTGTTGATGTACGCCGTGCTGGCGTAGCCGCGCCACACCAGGCTGCCGGTAACGAAATCGTCCGACTGCAGATCCACGAGTTCCGTGTACGTGGACGGCGGTGTCCACGAGATGTGCACGTCGGCAGGTGGGATGGCGCCCACCCAGCGCAACTCCACCCCGGACGCCGTCGACGGGGTCGCGGCCGGAGAGAAAACCGTAGACGTGGCCACCTCGAGCGGGCTGGCGACCACCGTCGGACGGGTCGGAACCGCTCCAGAGATCGCGACGATAGCCGCGATACCGTCCGATGTGGACGCCATCGTGATCTGGTAGGTGTTCGGCTCGACCGCCGCGGCGACCCTCCAGTACACGTCCACCGCGGACAGGTGCGTCGACGGCCCGGTGACCCGCCCGACCAACTCCCAGCCGCCGGAGATGCTGATGGGGCCCGTGCCGCCAGAGTCGATGGAGACAAACGCGAGCATCGTCATGCCCGCCGACACGCCGACGGGGAGGGGGACAGTGAACGAGTTGCCGCTTGGGCCGGACCCAGACGAGACAGAACGGACGAAGGCGGTCACGACTCACCCGCCTGTCACCGATCAGATCACCGCGTGCCGCCAAAGGAAGTCCGCGCCGGCGCTACCACCTGACCCGGCGGAGAAGGCAATCGTGTTCGGCCCGGCTTGGAGGACGAAGTCACCCACCGGCACCGAGTTCCCGGCCAGGGTGGACATCTGGTTTTCGCCTGCAGCGGTGACGGTGGCGTTCTTCGTGTCGATCGCCAGCAGGTCGCCGTCATTGATCGAGATGTTGAACCGGATGGTCCTGTTGAGTGTCTGGTTGACGAGGACCGGATTCGTCACCGGGCCTTCCAGTCTGATGAGCGGGTATGTGGACGCGTTGCCGATGTTCGCCAGCGTGGTCGGCGTGCCTATCGGTACCGTCACGCCTTGGCGTTCCAGGCTGTACAGGCGAGGGTCACCGCACGCGATGATCACGCCGACCGATGGGAGCCCGGCGTTGTAGTCGCCGTCCAGCTCCAGTGGCCGGTCCACCACCTGCCCGTAGGCGAGCTTCGGCGCACCGTACGCTTTGATCACCAGCGGTAGCGGTTCCTCGTCTTCGGGGATGCCGGTGGCGGCCCAGATGTCGTCGATGAGCGCCTGGACTTGGGTGGGGTCGTCGGCGGAGTTGAGCTGCAACTTGATCGACACGATCCGCTGCTGGGCCACCTTCCGGGCATCCCACGCCCCGTGCGCTCCAGGCCGTTCCACGTTGAGGTTGTCGATGCTGGGCGAGTCGTACCAGCCGCTGACCGGCAGCAGCACCCTGACGTTCGTTGCCGGACCCCAGAGGGTTCCGTTCCATTCGACCTCGCCATTCCCGCCGGTGAGGCTGTCACCCGGTTTGACGGGGATCGTGACGCTGAGCGAAGGCCACTCAGAGATCGACTCGAAGGCGGGCAGCGTGAAGCGCGCCTCGTACCGGAAGCCGAGCCCCGGCCATTCACTGGCCGACTCGAACGGCGGCAGGAACAGGTTGACGTTCGGGGTGTGCACCTCGAGCGCGGGCCACTCCGACGCCGACTCGAACGCCCCGAGCGTCACGGTCTGGCGGGAGTAGCGCAGACGCCCGTTGATCAGGACCGGGATCGGGCGGGACCTGCCGAGACGAGCCACACGCCCTCCCTAGTAGTAGGCGGCGCGCTGAACAGCCTGGCTAAACAACCGCGGCGGCGGGGCGACATAGATGGCCGACGCCACAGCCACAGTGAACCCGATGGGGTCCCAGACATCTGGGACGACGGTGAAGTTCAACACCCCCGTGGGCGCTCCGCTTGTCAATGCTTTCGACGCCAGAGCCTCGGCAGGGTAAAGGCCGGACTGCACCTGCGTGTGAAGCGTGTACCCGGCAGGCTGGGTGAATGTGACTGCAGCCTCTGGCCCCTGCCCGATCGCGCACCGCAACTCCAGGTCATCAGCGCCTGTCGGGGTGATACCAGGAGTGGGAACAGTTAAGGAGTTGCCGTCTGTGCCCGTTTGGGCGACTACCGGAGTCGTGGTCCTGGCACCAGATACGGAGGCGACGATGACCACGCCGTCGGCGGTGCCTTCCTGCGCGAACCCGTATGTGCTCGGCTCCGACGCACCCGCCACTTTCCACCAAACCTTGCCGCCTGCAATGCCGTTCCACGATCGCTGAGCCAGCAGTTGCCATGTCGTCCCACCGGTCGGAGTTGACATGTCCGCAAGCGTGCCCAGGTCGGCGACCTGGAAGGCCAGCATCAAGTCCGACGCCACCACGGTCGGCCGGTCACACGTGTAGGAGGGCGTTGCGGAGGAGGCGGAGGTAACGGCGCGCACCGAGGCCGCCACTCAGCTCTCCCCTGCCCGAGGGTGTGGCTCTCTTAGCGTGGACATGACCACCTCCAGGCATGCGAAAGGGCCGCCCTAGAGCGACCCTTGGCGAGAAAGAATGTTGGACTAGAAGACGCGACGGCGTCGCTTGGGCAATGCGGAACCAGCCGTCTCGCGATAGACACGGCTCACATGCCCACCGCTTACGGGGAAGATCTCCGCCGCTTCCGCATACGAGTGCCCCGACTGCACGAACTCGACTAGCTGCCGCACCTGCTCGGCGGTTAGCTTCTTCCGAACCCGGATGCGCTTCTGAACAGATCCACCTTGGGGCTTGCCGCCACGATTAGCGGACTGCGTAGCTCGCGATGCCCAGCGGACGTTTCCCGGGGCATAGTCACCAGCGTTGTCGATCCGATCTAGCGTCATTCCTGACGGGCATGGCCCGATCTCGGCTTCGACGTCGCGTACGAAGGTCGCCGGATCCATCCATGGCGTGTGAACCTTGATTCCACGGCCACCGTAGTAGTGGAAGTCGAAGGCGAGCGGATTCGTACAGCGCCGGACCATCTGCTTCCAGAGCGCGTAGATCCGCGTTCGGGAGAGTCCGTGCTTACGGTTGCGGCGGCCTCTATCTGCAATGATCTCGTTCTTCAGGCAACCGCACGACTTGCTCAGCCCCGCGACGAGATTCGTGCCGACCACGGCCCTTACTGTTCCGCAGTCGCAACGGCAGTTCACCGCTAGCCGATCCGACGGGTCAATGACCGTCCATCGACCGTAGCGGTCGCCCGCCTTGATGGGGTGCTTCACCCGCCCACGCGCTCTCTCCGCCGCTAGTTCTCGACTGAGACAGCCACAGGACTTGGTCGCTCCCGACTTCAGGCCGCCGATGAAGACCGGGCGTTCCGTCCCGCAGTCGCACCGACAAGGAACGTTACGCGTGCCGGGGATGCGCTCGCCAACCACAGTCCACCGGTTGAAACGCTCCCCTAATTGAGGTGTCATTTCATAAGCATATATCGAACGCCTATTCTTCCCACACGATGTACGTCCACGCATCAACAGCGGTACCCGCGTGCACGCGGGCCCGCAGAAAGCGGGAGGGGGCGACGCGAAACTCCCGACCCAGGGGCCATGCCCACTTGTACTGCGCCGTCGGGGCGATCTTCTGAGCGTCGCCCATCCGCGTCGCTGTGATCGTCCCCTCCGAGGAGGCGTTGTAGCCCGTCGCGGACGTTCCGAGCGTCATCAGAGAGGCCGGCGCGTTCGGATCGTCGTACGGTTGCACCCCTGCCGAGACGTGAGCAGTGACAGTCGCCGCCGCGTTGGCGTCGATCAGTTCGACGTTCACGGGGGTCGCGGCGGTGGAGCCCTCGAACGAGATCCCCCACTCGACGACCTTGATACCGCGCGTAGACGGCGTGGCCACCTGCAGCAGCGTCTTGATGCTCGTGCCGGTGTTCACGTCCGCCATCGCGGCGCTCGTGGCCATGGCAGCGGAGGCAGCCCAGTAGAGAGGCATCCTGGCCCCTTTCAGCAGAAAGCCCCGCACGCCGGCGGGGCTGAGGGTGGGAACGAGGTCAGGTCAGGCGGGATCGCGGAGCACGGTCCGCCACGCGCCGTCGGCATGGAACGCAATCTCAAAGTCGCCGTCCGAGGTGGTCTTCGCCCCTTCGAAGTACCTGAACAGGAACGCCCGGTCCGTAAGGCTCGGACAGTAGATGAGCAGCCCTTCGGCGCTGATCGTGGTGGCCGTCCAGGTGACGGTGGCGAACTGCCAGCCCACCTTGTTCGTGGCCGCCAGCATCGTGAACCCAGTCACTGTCAGGTCTTGGCCGCCGGATGTGTATCCGGGCCCGGAGGTCTCCCCGGCGTTCCAGGGCGCTACATTCCACGCTGGGTTCGTCTGGGAGAAGGCCGGGACCACCGCGCCTGTGTACAGGGCCCCTTTGAAGAGCCCCGGTGTGGTGTCGCCCAGGTCGATGCTGAGCTGGTTCCGCATCCGCTTCACGTAGCTGTCGACAAACCAGGCATCCTGCGTGATAGCCACGCCGCCTCCTATCTGAGGTTGATGCGGACGTGCTGCCGTTCCCGGCCGTCCGGCGTGGTCTCCTGCGTGGTCTCGTGGCCTGCCTGATCGGTGACCTTCTTGAAGTGGCCCCCGTCGGCGGTGCGCCACTCGGTGACCTGGTCGCGGGTGTTCCAGGACCAGCCGCCTGCCCTCACCTGGATGGCCTTGCGGCGGAGCCTCTCCCCGTAGGTGAGGCCGTCTTCGCTGTCTTCAGGCATGGCTCAGCCCGCCCTCCTGTCTGATCGAAAGAAAAGGCGGGCTTAGCCGCGGCTGTCGAGAACCATGCCGATCTTGGCCGTGACGACATCAGCGTCCACGGTCTCCCGGATCGTCGTCCCGGTGAGCGTCACCGTCTTGTTGACGACCGTCGTCCCGCCCGAGGGCGCACCTCCGGCCCCTGCGCTGGAGCCCGAAAACGCCGCGATCTGGCCCGGCGACATCTGCTGAGGCGCGCTCATCCTGCTGTAGTTCGACAACCCGGACGAGCCCGTGCTGTAGCCGCTGGAGGTGTGGCCCTCTATCAGCCCACCTTGCGAGGGCCCTGACCCGGCGACCATGCCGCCCTTGGAACTGGACGTGCTGCCGCCCTTGCCGCTCTTGCCCTTAGCGGTCGGCTTGGACCCAGAAGCACCCGCCTCCGCCTGGCTGATCGCCACGCTCAGGGCGTCCACAGTGGACGCCAGGTCACCGATCGAGGCCGACATGGAGTCTGCCGCGCCGGACACCGACTGGCCCACCAGCGACACCGCACCATTGACCACCTGAGAGCCTGCGATCCACGACGCGTTGAGCTGATCGGCGCTGGACCCCACCTTGCCGATCGTGGACGTCAGAGACCCGGCCTGACCCATCGTCGATTGCAGAGCGCCCATTGTGGCCTCAAGGCCGGACGCGATCTGCAGGCCGGACGAGTCGATCGTCACCGACAGGGCCGACAGGTTCTCGGCCGCCCTCTGGTTGTTAAGGGTGAGACCGAAGTCGTTCGCGACCTGGCCCAGCAGGGCGACGGCTCTGTCTCGGAACTTGGCCTCGTACGGGATGAACGCCTCTGTCGCTCCCTGGCCGGAGCTTCCTTCGCCGTACAGGACCGTGGGCTTGCCGACCACCTGAGGCGGCTGAGGACGGACCTGCATCCCGCTCGCCGCCGCGACGAACCCGCCGGCCGCGTACGGGAAAAGCCCGCCCGCTGCCTGCGGCTTCCTGATGCTGACCGGAATCTCCAACGGCTTGATGTACATGTTCAGCAGGTCCCGCAGCGCCTGCTTCGCCTTCTCCGTGTTGGCATTGATCTCGATCTCTTTACTTTTAAGCTGGGCCAGCATGTCGCGCAGCCCCTTGGCGCTGGTCATCGCCTTGTTCGCGTCTTCGCGGCTGATGCCGTACGCCTCCGCCAGCTTGAGGATCTGCTCGCGCGCCTCCTGGTTCTTGCCCGCCAGAGCGGACAGTTGCGGAAGCTGCTCCAGGATGGTGCGGGTGCCGTCCGTCGTCCGCCCAGACAGCGTCTGCGCACCGTCCGCGGCGACCCGGACGGACTCGATGTACGCGGCGAACTTCTCCCGGGCGAGCACGACGGCGTTCCGCTGCTCGTCGGTCATCCGGGTATTCACCTGGAGTTTCCCGCTGGCCGCCTCGATCGCCTTCTCAGCCTCGTTGTAGGCCGTCTTCATGTTCTGCAGCGCCTGTAGGGCGTCCGTCCGGCTGCTGAAGGTGGTGAGCGACTGGTTGAACCCGTCGAGCCGCTGCTTGGCTTGGTCGACCCCGGACGCCGCCTCTGTCGACGCGCTACCGGCAGCCTTGACCGCCTGACTGTAGCCGGGCAGCAGTGCGCGGAGCTTGTCGACGTCGGTACCGGTCAGGCCTGACTGCTTGCCCAGTTCGGCGACCAGCCGCGCCGCCTCCTGGCTGTTGCCTGACTGCACCATTTGCGTGAGCGTCTTGTCGAAGTTCTCCAGCCGTTGCCGTCCGGTGTCCATCGTGTAGAAGCTGTCGGTGAGCCCGGCGATGTTGTTGCCCAGCTCCATGAACGGGTTGTCGCTGTTGAGCCGCTTAACGGTGTCGCCCAGAGACTCGAACTGGCCCACCGTGGGTGCGAACCACGTCGTGCTTCGGCTCATGTCGGCTGCGAGGGTGTCGAGGTTCGACCCGAACGTGTTCAGCATCTGCGCCGTGGGCTGCCCCTTCGCTGACAGGTCCGTCATGCGCTGCGCCAGCAGCTCAACGTCGGGGTTCAGCCCGCCCAGGTTGTCACTGAGCTGGTCGACAGCGATGGCGGCGCCGGCCACGATCGCGGCCATGCCGCCGCCTGAAGTGATCACACCCTTCAGCCCGCCGAGTTTGCCCTTCGCGGTGTCCGCCGAAGCGCCCGCCTTGTCGAGGCTGCCGGACAGGCTGTGCCACCACTCGGCCGCACCGGAGATGGCCTGGTAGCCCTTTACGGCGGCGACCGTGGCGGCGATAGCGACCGCCAGAGCCTGGATCTGGCCCGGCGACATCTTGGACAGCACGTCAGCGAGCAGCACGAAGGCACCCAGCTTGAGGGTGGCGCCGAGCTTCGCCGCGGCGAAGATCAGACCCACGCCGGTGGCGACCGCCTCGATCTGGCCGGGGTCCATGCTGGCCAGCTTCTCCGACAGGTTCACCAGGAAGTCGAGGACGCCGGGAGCCGCCCCGGCACCCACAGACAAGATCTTGCCGACGAACTCCGCGATATTGCCGAGCACTTCGCCGACCTTCGGCCCCTGCTCCTGCACGTATCGAACAAACGCCTCAAACTCGGGCGACCCCTTGAGTGACTGTCCCCAGTTCTCGAACCCCTGGGTGGCGTCCTCCAGGAACGTCATCAGGTCGTCCGTGTAGGGCAGGAACGCCTGGATCACCCCGGCAAGACCACCGGCGACGTTCCCGGCGGACGCGCCGAGCCCTTCGATCGCCCGCGGCGCCTTCTCGGTCAGGTCGTCGAAAAACGACGTCCACTGCTCGGACTGGAGTCCCTTGTTCGTCTGGTCGATGAGCTGCTTGAACGCGCCCGCGCTGGCCTTGATCAGCGGAGTGCCGGTTTTCATGCCCGTGTTGAGCAGGTCCAGGCCACTGCGGATCACCGGGAACACGTCCGGCTGGAGACTCCTCTGCCACGCGACATAGGAGTCCTGGAACTTCTTGATGTCCTTGGCGAGCGCCTGCTCGGCCTTGCTGAGCTCAGCGAATTTCGAAGCGGCGCCGCCAGCAGCGCCGCCCGCCTGCTGCATGGCAGCCCGCTGCTGGAGTTGCAGCACGGTCAACTGCTTCTGCGCCTCGGCCAGGTCTGCCTGCGCCTTGATCAGCTTGTCTTGAGCGCTGCGGACCTGGTCGGACCCTTCGATGCCCTTCTTGTCGGCCGCGGCCTTGTCCTCCTGGAGGCGCTTGGTGCGGACCCGCTGGTCTTCCAGGCGCTGCACAGCCTGCCGATAGTTGAGCTCCGCCCGCTGCCTCTCCAAGTCGGTGGCCTTGGGGTCGGCCTGCACCTCCGCGAGCCTGACGCGAGCCTCCTCGACCGACAGGGCGGCGTCTTCCTCGGCCAACGCCGCGTCCTTGACGCTGAGGGCGTAGTCCTCGATCGCCCGCTTGGCGTCCTGCCTCGCCCTGGTCAGGTCCTCCTGGGCCGCCTTGACGCCCTTCTGGGCATCGGTGACACGCCGCTCCGCCTGCTCCAGTTGCAGGGCGCGCGAAGCCGCCTCCGCCGCGGACTGGGCGGCCGACTTGGTTGCCCCACCAGCACCACCCGCGGCGGACTCCTGTTGCTTGAGCGCTTCGTTGATCCGGCCCAAGCTCGGCACAGCCACCGCGGCGAACCCGGCCGCGCCCGCGCCGGCGGCGGTGAAAGCCCCGGCGAGCGCGCCCACGCCGACCGCGATCGTCGTCACCGCGGGGAGCGACGCCAGGGCCGCGCCCACCAGTGAGATCGCCATGAGAGCGCCGCCGACGTCGGCGTTGACGTTGACGCGGGCGGTCTTGCCGTCGACCCGGTTCACTTCGGCAGAGATTGCCCGCAGTTCCGCCAGTGCGCTGCCGGCGTTGACTCGGACGTCGATGTCGTTCGACTTGGTGAGGGCGGCCAGTTCGCGTTCGAGGGCGGCGATCTGCGCCATCGCGGCTGCCGAGTCGAGGTCGACCCCGATGCGCTTGTCGGCGAGTCCGACCAGCGCCGCACGCAGTTCGGTGATCTTCGCCTGCGCAGACGTCGAATTGGCGTCCAGTTCGATCTTCGGCAGGGACCGCGCCGCCATCTCGACCTGGGCCCGCAGCCGGTCAGCGAACGTGCGGTCCGCTTCGATGTCGATCTCGACCTTCTGGCCGTCGAGCCGCTGCACCTCGCGGTTGATCGCGTTGAGGTCGGCGAGCGCGTTGCCGACGTCGGCCTTGACGTCGAACGACGCCCCGTGCTCAACGGCTTCCAACTCGCGTTGGAGTGCGGCCATCTCGACGAGCGCCTGGGAGGCGTCGATGTCGACGCCGATCTCCTTCTTCGACAGCGCTTCAAGCTTCGACCGCAGCTCTGCGAGCTTGATGTCTGCGGGCTTGGAGTTCGCGTCAATCTCGATCTTGGGGAGTTTCTTGGTGGCGTCCTCAAGCTTGCGGCGGAAACCCTGGGCGAACCCTGCCGTCTCCGCGAACTTCTTGTTCAGGCCGGTCAGGTTCTTCTTGACACCGTTCGCCCCAACCTCAAATTCCTTGATCTTGAGGCGGAGTCGGACGGAGACGGAACGATCTGCGATCTTGACCACCTCCGGACACGGAGACCCAAAAGGGGGCCAAAGACGGGAATGATCATTACGAGTGGTGCAACGCTGCCAACCACACGTCCACGCGAGACGTCCTGAACCTCACCAGCACCAGCAAAGGAGACGAAACCGATGAACTCGTACGGGCCACCACCGCAGCACCAACCCGGCCAGCCCTACCCTCAGCCCGCACAGTGGGCCCAACCGATGCCCACGCACGGCCAGCCGCAGTACGGACCGCCCAACCACACGCCACCGCCCGCGGCGCCGAACACCCAGGCATGGATCGGCGTAACGGCACTCCTCAGCGCCCTTGCCGCCCTCGTGGTGGCGATCTATCAGGCGCTCCCGTTACCCAACGGAGCAAGTCCCGCGCCAGTGGTGAGCATCGCCACGTTCATCCTGTCGATCGTCGCCCTCGCCAAGGCCAGGCGACGCCCGTCCCAGGGCGGTGTGGCGGCGTTCGCGCTGATCGCCAGCATCGCCGCGTTCATCGTCGGCGTCCAAGCCAGCAAAGAGATGCAGGCCCGCCACGACTATCAACGCCAGGTCGTGAACTGCATCATCACCAACGGCTGCTAGTCAGCAGGAGCAGGTGCGACGCGCCTGGTACAGCAATGCCTGCGGTCGCTGCGTGTCGCCTGCCTTCTCGATCGCTTTCGCGATCGCGTCGCAGGCGTAACACCGTGCAGGCTCATCAGCCCGGTAGGTGTGGACCGGCCGCCCGCCGGCCATCGCGGTCGTCTCCGACAGCGGCAGCCTGCAGGCCGGACACCGTTCGGCGAGTTCGTCCTGGTAGGCGATAGCCCACGCCAGGTCCTCTTCCGTCCACTCCGATTCCCTCGTAGTCACCGATCGGACCAGGCGCCCCTGCTTGTTGTAGTGATGGCGGGTAACCGTCTCCGGTTCCCGCCCCAACAACCGCGACCTCGGTATCCGGTAGGCCGCGGCGATCTCTAGTTCGCGCCAGTGCTCGACAGAATCGCGGAGGCGCTCGCGGAGAAAGGGATATCCACCTTGCGACGGTTCAGGAAGAACGCGCCGGAGTACAGCTCGTCCCACTGTCCCTGAGACAGAACCTCGTCGACGAGTTCCTCCACCTCCGGGACCGACATTTGCGGATCGACACAGCAGGCAGCCACCAAAGCGACGGGCAGCGTGTCCCCGTTGTAGTCGAGGCCGTTCTCCTTGTCCTCCGGCCGCGGCTTGTGCGCCGCCACCAGATCTGACCACTTCTTCTTCGGCAGCGCACGCAGGCGGAACACGGTGGTGTCCGCTTGCATCCGCTCCCGCAGCGCCTCGATCCGCTGGGCGAGCTCCGTTTCGGCCGGGCTGCGCCCGCTCGCCGCCATCGTCGCGCCAGGCTTGTCCGGCCTGGTCCGCTCGATCTGCAACTGCCTTTCGAGTTCCTCGAACTCCGCCTGCAGGTCGCCTGCGAGGCACAGCGGAACCGACTTCTCGGGCAGCTTCGCCTTCTTCTTGACGTCCGCGAATGTGGCCATGGTCAGGCAGCCACCGTCGCGTCGATGTTGTAGGTGGACGAGGCGAACAGCTTGATCGAGAACTTCTCCTGCGACTCCCGCTCAGGGGCGAGCTTGCGCCTCTCACCGCACGTCACGCCGTAAACCTCGACGTGCTGCCCGGCAGCGTACGCGGTGGCCACCACCAGACCACGCCGCACCACCAGGAAGCCGACCGTGCCGCGGACCATGACGGTCCACATGCGGTCGTTCGCAGTGATGCTGTCGCGGTACCCAGTCAGGTCGATGTTCGCCTTGCTGCGGCCCGGAGCCTCGAAGTCCTGCGTGGACGCCAGCGTCGGGCCGGCGATGGTGCCTTCATCGAACTCGATGCTGAGGCCGTCGTCGGTGAGGGTGTTCTCCAGGTCGACAATGCCGACAGCAGTCAACTCGGCGACGGTCGGCGCGGAGATGGACGCGATGGAGGGCACGAACGTGGCCCTAGTGTTACCGTCCGTCAGAATCTGACCCATGGATCAGCCCTTCTTGCTGCCGCGCAGCGGCGAGGAGGAAGCGCCGGAGACGTCCGGCTGGTCGGAAGCCGCACCGGCGGCAGGGGAAGCAGGCGCCGGATCGGCGTCGGGCTCGGACGGCTGGTTGTCGAGGATCACGACGCCGGGCCGCTTCTCCCAAAAGGGGCGAGCTGAGGCGTCGACCTCGAACTCGTGGCCGTACTCGTTGCGGATGGTGATCGTCTTCACGACCGCATCACCGCGATCGAGACGGTCGTCGTCGGCGTGCAGGCGATGGCCACCCGGCCGTCGGTGGAGTCGACGTACGCAGGTAGTAGCGGGATCGGAACGTCCGCGCCGGCGGCGATGGTCTTCGTCTTGACCGGGTTTGCGACGCCGTACGGGGTGTTGCCGGGAACGGTGATCGTCGCGGTCGTAGAACTGCCAGAACCGTTCCGGATGACCACGAACATTCCGGGCTCGTACTTGACCCGGTCGCCCGACCCGCCCACGGCGGCGTAACTGATGGCGGCCTCGCTGCTGATCGCCTGCGAGGTGTCAAGGTTGGCCATGCGCTCTCCTCAGGGCATGCCGAAGAGCCCGCACACGTGGCGTGCCGGGCTACGGGGTTCAGGAAAGGAAGGTCAGACGGGATCTGACCTGGTCAGGTATTGGGCGGTGGCGAACCACAGATTGGTGGAGACGTCATCCCGTCTCAGCGGCTGGGAGCCTTCCTCGACGGTCGGCCACACGCGCCGCCCAACGACCACCGGAACGCCTGCCAGAACGGCTGCGCGGGTTTTGTCGGCCACCCATTGGGCCTGCGCCGGCGAGGCGCCAACCGACGTGATCTGGTACCGCAACTCGGTGGGCCCGTTGTTGGCCAGCGTGCGCCGGCCTGGAGTCAACATCCCACTGTCCGGGTAAACCACCGCGTACGGAGGGGCAGCGTTCGCCGCGGCACCACCCCAGTAGATGCGGCAGTCCTCCCCGACCGGCGCCCGAATGATTGCCAGCAGCGCTTCAATGAGCGGTGCCGCTGAAAGCGTCGTCACGACATGAACCCATCGGCGATCTTCTTCGCGGCAGCCTCAAACAGCGGTTCGAGTGTCGCCATCGCCTGCCCCATATCGTTGTGCGGCGGCTGGTGGACGCTGCCCCACTCGAAACCGCGACCCATGCCGCCCTGCGGCATCGCCCTGTCCGGGCCGACCTCCCAGTCAGGCCCATCCGTTGAGAACCGCTGCTCAGACGTGATGGATCGCGGGTAGTGCTTGCCGTGCGCTCCCGCAGAAGATCGGGCGTTGCGTCGCCAGTCCCGCTGCAGTTTGGCCGCCATCTTCTTGGTCACCGGGTACGCCTCTTGCGCCACCTCGTGCGCCTCACGCTCGATCTCAGCAGCAACCGGGAGGAGTTCGGAGAAGTCGAGGTCGACGTCAGCCACCGTCACCCCTCCTTGTCCTCCACAAGTAGCCGCCTGGCTGTGGATGTCCCGGCGAGGCTGATGCCGATCACTTCGAGGTTGCGTCCGATCAGCCACGCGTCGTCGGAGGCGGTGACGCGTAGCCGGTCTTCACGCTGGATCTGATCGGTGGCGTCCCAGGGCAGCACAGCAACGCACTGCGCTAGGGTCACCTCGCGTTCGCCCCACTCCGTCTCCGAACTGGAGCGGGGCTTGATCCGGCACCGCCCGTTGTAGACCGTCGTCCACGGCTGATCGAGCATGCCGGTCTCTTCGTTGAGCACCGGTTCGCCGTCCTTGCGCTCCACCGTGCAGGTGTCGCGCATCAACTGCAGCGCTACTGCTCGACCTCGGGCGAGCACTCCGGAGACGCTCACCGTGGCCTCACCACGTACGCGCCCGGCGACGAGCCGAGGAACGCAGCGAGTTGCGCGGCTTCCCCGGGCAGCAGACCGGACGCCGTCTCGACCGCTTCGGCTGCGTAGGTGACGGAGTAGTCGTCGATGGACTCGCTGCGGATCCCAGCCTCCATTCCTGCGGCCTCCTCCGTGGAGGACAACCGGGCAGCAACAGAGCAGACGAGGTCCAGCAGTTCGTCTGGCATGGAGGTGAACCCGTGCGCATAGGTGACGTTGACGTCGCCGCACCACAGCGGGATGCGGTGGACGCGTTCCATGCCGTCCCACCGCCACCCAGTCAGGGTGGCGCCGCCGTCCTCGGGGAGCCTCGCCACCGTGGACACTGCGGTGATGGGCCCGCCCGGGAGGAGGGCGGTACCGCCCTCCACCCGCCGGCGCACCGTTGAGATGGTGGAGGAGATGGGGCGGCCCGCCTCCCGGCGTAGACGTGCGGAGGCGCGGGCGAGCATCTCCATCCCCCGCCCCTCCGGCAGGGCATAGCCGAGCCTGGCGGCGTCGGCAGGAGACGCGAGAGGAAGAGGAGGCATGGGCAACCTCCTCAGCCCTTGGAGCCGTACAGCTCCATCAGGTCATGCTTGGTCAGTGCCTCAGCGTCGTCGATGGGCACGCCGTGGACGCGGTGCGCATACCCGACCCATATCGCCTTGGACGCGTTCGCGGCCGGAGGCTGCTCGGGCTCGTCCGCGGACTTTTCCGCGTACGGGCTGCCGTCCTGGTTAACCCGGGTCAGGTAGCCCTTGGTGAGCTGGTCGGCCATGACCTCCGGCAGCGGGAGGTCCATCTGCCAGACGATGCCTCCCGCGCCGCGGAACCAGCCGGTTTCCCGATCATGCATCAGGTGTTCCTCGGCACACGGAACGCCGTGATGGTCATCGTCTGCGTGGTCTCCACCAGCAGCGAACCATCACTCTGCAGGAAACGGCCGGACTCGAACGGGCCGACCCACAGGGTGGCGTTCGCGCCGACCGCCACCGTCAGGTCACCCTGCCCAGCGGCGAGCGCGGGCGGGGTGGCGCCAGCCTTCACGACGACGTTGCCCGCGGAGGAGCCGTTCACGACGCGCAGGAGCGTCAGCTCGGGCAGTGCGTTGACCTTCGTGTTCGCGGCGGGCACAGCCGGGATCTGGCCGCGGTTAGCCGCGCCGGATGTGATCGAGACACCAGCCGGGTCGGCGAGGTTGCTGTTGGACACGAGGTTGCTGTACGGAATCGCAGTGATCGCCATAGTTGATGTCCTTGTCTACTTACTGCGACTGGGCGACGGCCGTGACGATGCAGTCCGGCCGGACGAGCTTCGCCCCGTAGAGCGCGAGGCCCTTGATGGCGTCGCTGAAACCGGCCTCGGGCCTGTACGCCTCGGTCTTGTTGATCTGCTCCGCGAAGCTGATCGCCATGTCGACGCCGCCCTGGACGATGCTCTGGTTCGCTCCCGGGACCGGGGTGTTGTTCGACACGAGGATGTCGAACCCTGCGGCGCGTCCGACCTGGCCGTTGCGCAGACCCTCCTCGGTACCGGACTCGTTCAGCTTGATGAACCGGCCGTCGAGCAGCAGCCTGCCGTGCAGCCACGGCGGGATCACGACATACCGGCCCATGGTGGGCACGTTGGCCTCGTCGAGCTTCACCTTCAGCGGGACAAGAATCTTGTCGTAGGCGTCCGTGGGAGTGCCAGCGGCAACCGTGACGGTGCCGAGCGCGTTCGCGGTGGCGACACCCGTGTACAGGCTGGCCACGTACTGGTCGACCACGTCGGCCAGCTTGTAGGCAGCCCGGGAGATCGCCTCGGGGATGACGTTCCCGCGCGCCTGACGGGCGTCGACGTCGTCGACCTTGAACGCGAAGTACTTGCACTGGTCGATGACCAGCGTCCGCTGCGCGTCGGTCAACTCCTCCGGCGTGATCGAGGTTTGGTTGGGCGTGTACGTCGCGATCGTCGGATCGGAGATCGAGGTGATCCGAACGGTGTCACCCGCCTCAGAGATCTCACCCTCGTAGTCGCGATTCACGATCCCAGGGCCCGCGTACACCAGAGCCTTGCGGAGCGCGACCAGGAGGTTCGCGCTCCAGATCTCCGGCCGGAACCGGGTAATGGCCATGTCAGCCGTTCCTTTCGATGGTTAGCGCGAAACACCGAGAAGGCCGTCGAAACGGCCTTCTGCCTGCGCCTGGACGATTTGCTCGGGCGACATCCGGCGGAGGTCGTCCTCGGTGAGCTGGGCTGGCTTCTGGGGCCCCTTGCGGGCGCCGCCATCCCCTGAGCCCTGGAATCGCTTGGCGCTTTGCGCTGCCACAGCCAGGTAGGGCTTCTTTTCGAGAAGCTCATCGAGAGCTTCCTTGATCGCCTCGGCGTCGATCTTGTCGCCGTCGAGGAAGTCCGCAATCTCGTTGCCAGCCAGCAGCAGCGTCCGGACCACGTCCGGGTCCTGGGCGCGCTTGGCCGCGAGCACTTCGATCTTGTCGCTGACGCGGTCCTTCAGGACCTCCGCCTTGAGCGCGGTCTTGGCCTGCTCCTGCGCCTCCTTTCGGATGGCGTCCAGGTCCGGTCCCCGGTCGACAGGCGCATCACCGGAGTTGGAAGGCTTCTGCTCGGCCGCTTTGCGAAGCTTGTCCAGTTCGGCCAGGGCATCATCCCGTTCCCGCTCCCGCTGCCGGCGCAGCCGCTCGGCAACTCGCCGCCGCTCCTTCTCCGCTTGCAGCGCCTTCTCCCCCGCAGGGCCGAGCGGGCGGTCCTCAGGCGTGTCGGCCGAGTCCTCATCGGCGTCGCCAGCATCGTCATCAACAGCCGAGGCGAGCATCTCTTCGGCCTGGGCGTCGTCGTCCGCGATTGCCGCGTCGTCGACGTCAGCGGACGTTGCGTCCTGCTGATCAGCCATGTTGCAGGTCTCCGTTCTTCAGGCACGCCCAAGAACCCGGACCGCGTTGCGCGATCGGCTGGCGTGCGGTGGGTTTAGCTCTTCAGGCTGCCGTCGACAGCCCAGTCCTCAGGGATGAGCGGGGCGAGATCCAACGCCTTGGCCCGCTTGATGATGTGCCGTCTGACCAGTGCGCGGGCCTCGTCGGTGTTCGGCCGAACTCTGCCGACCGCGCGGATCGCGTTTTGCAGGTCCTGCCGGTTCCGGATCGGGAACCGGCCCCCGCTCATGGCCTGTCCTTGCTTTGCGGCCTTCTCACGGTCTGCGGTGGACATGTCGGCCACGAGTTCCTCCTACGTGATGAAGCCGTGGCGTCGCAGCATCTCGATCGCCTGGTCACGGTCGCCGCCGGCGTCCTTCAGGATCTGCTCAGGCATGAGCCGCACCTGCCCGCGAAGACGGCGGCCTGCTGCGCCGCGACGAGTGGCGCCGGTCGTGGTGACGATCCGCCCGCCCGCGGTTTGCATGCCGCGTCGCGCGTTGACCACCTGACCGAGGTCGGCACCAAGGCGGACAGCTTCTGCGCCAGCCTTACCGAAGCGGCGGTCCTGGTCGGCTTCGGACATCTGCTCGAAGAGGTCGCGAGGCGAAGAAATGGACACGTCGTCGCTGGTTACGGGCTGCATCGTGCAGTCACAGTTCGGATGGCGCTGGAAGCCGGTCGAGTGCGAGTAAACCTTGCCCGCCAGGATGATGCACCTGGAGCAGGCAGGCAGGTTCACTACCCGGACGTACATCACCCACTGCCGGTTGGCGGTCATCCCGGCCTCGACCGCGCCGCGCCCGGCGTCGGCCGCCTGCGTGGCGGCGATCATCGTCATGTGGGCGGTCGCCCGCCGCATCGCCTCATCCATCGGCACGCCCTCAGCGAGCAACCTTTTCAGGGCGATCACCGGTTGGTACATCAGCGACTCAAGTGGGCGCCCATCCGACGCGATCCCTGAGAACGCCTCTGGCACCACCTCGAACGCGGGCGGGGAAACATCCTGCGCCCGCGCCAGGTCCCGCAAATAGAGAGGCACCAAGGCGGCGACGTCGGTCTGCGCTCGGGCCATCATCTCAACGATCGACGGCCCGACCCCTGCCTGCCACGACTCGGTCAACCGTTCCCGGTCGATGCGCCTCCACCAGCCGAGAATCATCGCGACCAGGGCGAGGATGATTCCTCTTTGGCGTTGCTGGTGAGCAGCGGCGATCTCTTGCGGGGTGGCCATCGGCTATGCGACCGGTTCTGGTTCGACCTGGAGCGGGTCGCCCTGCTCGGCGACCAGCTCGGCGGCAGGCGGCTGGACGGCGCCATTGAGCGCCTGGTTGATGGGATCCCTCTGCGCCTGCTCCTCGGCCATGCGCATGACTCGCTCCACCTCGTGCGGTTCCAGCCCGTACTGTTCGGCAATCCATGGCAGGGGGAAGCCGATCGTTTTGAGCTTCATGAGAGCGTCGACCTTCTGGCCGAGCGCCCGGAACTGGGTGTCCGCCCACATGACTGTGCCGCGCCGGCACGCCTTCGCCTTCGGTTCGTCGTCCATGGCCAGCGCCATCAGCGCGTGGATCTCTCGGATAGAGGAGTTGACGTAGACGATCCGCTCCCCCGTCTTCGACACCAGACCGGTCTCGGCCGCGGTGAGCGCTTCGGCGCTCAGGTTGGCGACCTTGCCGATCAGATAGTGCGGCGGAGTTCGGGTCTGGGCGGCGATGTGCTCGATCGCACGCTCGATCACATTGCTGTACGCGGCCAAGTCTGCGGCCGGCCAACTGCCGATGCTGGCGTCGCCGGTCAACCACAGGATCCGCTCGTTGATGAGGGTGTCAAGTTCGAGCGGTCTCTCGCCGACCTTTTGCCCGTTGTCGTCAAGGACCGGCATCTTCGGCACGTCGGCGCCCATCACGACCCGCTGCGGCAAGCTGGCGAAGTCGAGGGCGTTCATCAGGTACGCCCACGTCAGGTTGATGGCGTCCTGCATCGCCATCACGCCCGAGATGTCAGAGATTGGGTCGTCGTCGAGCAGCGTCTGATTCCGTAGCTCCACCATCGGGACGACGCCCATCGGGTTCGGGATCGGCCAGGTGTCGTCGTTGTCGCCCTGCCGCGGCTGCCAGCCGTACGGGCCCGCGTTGCGGACCACGTCGCTTCCGGCTGGAACGATCAGCCCCGAGACGCTGTACCCGGTCCGGGCGTAGCGCGGCCTGGAAAACTTCCACACGTCAGTGGGCGTGTACAGGGTGGCGTACTCGCGTGTGTCGTCGCTCCAGAGCTTCAACGCCGCCGACCGCTTACCGGTGTCGGAGTCGTAGCCGACGATCGCCTGGTCGGGACGCTCCCACGTCACCCGAGGCTCGTCCTCGCTGTCTGAGCTGCCCCACACCAGGCAGTACGAGCGGGCGGCAGCGAGCGTGACCACGAACGCTTCCGATGAGGTGCGCTCACAGTCGGCAACCTTCCACGCCTCCGAGAGTTCCTTGTCCGCCGTCCGCTCGTCCGGATCCAGCCGGATACCGAGCACATTCATGCGTTCGGCCGGCGCCGCCGCTACCGGGGCAGTCCAGTTGTCGGAGAACCCCTTGAACCGGTCAGCGAAATAGTCACGGAACTCGGGACTGGCATAACAGAGCTTGTGCTTGCCCTTGTAGTAGTCGAGCCGCCGCGTCGTCTCCGTCTCACGCCGGCGAAGCTCGTCGGCGAGACGATTCAAGATGGTGACTGCCCTGCGGGCCTCGTCGGTGTTCGGCCCTTCCTGGACCGGCAGAGGCATAGCCACCAGGCGTCACCTCCGTCTGGTCGATGACGCCGTATAGATCAGGTTCTCGGTGGGCTTCTCGACCACGAACAAGCCGGCGGCGAGAGCGTCGCCGTACGCTTCGTGGGCGAGCACCGAGCAGACGGTGAGGTCGATTTTCTGCGTCTGGGACGCCTTCGCCAGGACGTACCGCTGGCCAGGGCGTGGCGCCTTACGGGTGTTGCGGACGTGAATCGCAGTGATCGGACACCCGTCGTGGGTGAACGGCGAATCCGCTTTGCCGACGTCGACCAGCAACCGCTCGTTGGCGGCGTGCATCTGTACGGGCCGGTACGTCGCCCAGCGGATCACAACCTTGTCGCCGTACTTCTCCGCCCATGCGTCAATCTCTGACGTCCACCCGGGTGGGTCGATGTAGGCCCGGATAACGCGATAGCGCATCATGAGCTCGTCGAAAGCCGCCGCGACTTCAAGCCGCGGCACCTGCCCCCCGTACGCGGCCGGATCCCATACGGTCGGACACCGGTCTGGGCCGAACGTGGGAGTGAACTGGTAGCCATCCGCGGTCTCTGCCCGGATGCCCGTCCAGTCGTCGGAGTCCGAACCGTCGAAGCCCAGCACGATCGGCGTCCCGTTCGGAACCTGGCGGAGTGCCGCTCGGCTGTCCCACACGTCGCCATCAATGAAATGGCCGGCGCCGTACACGATGCGGTTGCCGAAGAAGCGTTCCGCCTGTGCGGGGTCACGCTCCAGCAGCTCCGCCGCCTCGGCCTCGATCGCGTCCAGGTCAACCCATGGGGAGCCTTCGTAGACGATTCGGTGGATCTTTCGCCGCTCGACCTTGTTCTTGTAGGACAGGTGCGACGGGGCCTGCGGGAAGTCGCGAAAGATGTCCGTGGCCTTAGCCTCGGACGTCCGCTGAGCGACGCTGTCCTCGGACGGATCCCATGCGTTCGTGGTCTCCCACGCCCTGCCCCCCATGCCCGCGAGTCCTCGCCGCTGCGTTTCCGCAACGCGGATCATCTTGTTCGTGACCGTCCAAATGCCCGTCTCATCCTGGGCGCAGAATGTGACGCGCTGCCCCAGCCGGGACATCGCACTCGCGGTGACCACGTCGATGCGTCCGCCGCCCGGGAGTCGCACAAATTCCTCGCCCGTCTTCGGAATCAGGTCCGCCAGCGGCCCGTACTCGATCATCGGGCGAAGCGCGTCGAAGACGTTCCCGACCTGTTCCTCTGACGTCGCGGTCAACTGGATCAGGGGCGTAGGCCAGGGCATCCCCAACGGCTCGCCAAGCTTGTACTCGTAGAGCCAGCCACAGCCGCAGCCGAAGTTGCGGCAGTCGTACACGTCGCCGCGTTCGGCCCAGCCCGCGAACAGGGCCGGTCCTACCCCTTCCGTGCAGACGATCGCAGCGGTAAACGGACCCTTGCCGGTGTTGCACGTCGGGATCATCTCCCGGCCGGCAAGGAACATGTGCGACGGCGCATCCACAGTGATGCACTGCGTCGGAACGGTCGGAATCTTCTCAACAGCAACGACCCGGCGATGCTCGAACTGCGAATGGCTTCGGCCCTCCGGCTTCAACCGATCCTGTTTGCGCGCCAGGTGGAAGACGGGCATGTCCGCCCTCGCCGCGAAGTTGATGCGCCACTTCGGACCAGTCGCGCGCCCGTTCAACCTCGCAATGCCCTCGTACACGGTGTGCTTGATACCGAGCGAATACAGCAGTTCTCGCATGCCGTCACGCAGGACAGGCAGGACGGTCGTGAACTCGCACTTGCCTTGCCGAGCATCGGCAAAGCCGTCCGTATCCATCAGGCCCTGCAGGAGCGCCCACCGCTGCTTCTCGGATCCGCGAAGATATGCGGACGGGATGTGCTTGTTCTTGAGAAGGCCCGACAGGCGGAGGTGTGTCCTCAGGCCGATGACGTTGACCCGTTTGGTCACCTTCATCTGCCGCACCTCGTACCCGGCGTTCACGATGCGGTCGAACACCTCGCGATCCAGGCCGGTCAGACGACCATCGTCATGATTGCCGTCGCCCAGCCACGCGCCGAGCACGTAGGGGTCGATGGGAAGGTTCGCTTCTGGGAGCCGCAGCGGCTGCGCGTTCCCGATCCGGAACCGGCGTGCACCCTGCTTGTCGAGGAGGTTGCCGTACATGTCAGACGTGGTCACACGCTCGGCCACGTAGGTGGCGCTAGGCGTCCTCCGCTCCACCTGCCATTGATGATCCCCGCACGCCACGAGCGACGCGCCATCCGAGAAGGTCACCCGGTAGGTGTCGGACATCCACACCTGGGACTTGGAGAGCACCGTGCATGGCTCGCCGCGTTCATCGAAGATCCGGTCTCCCGGCTGGACTTCGCCCATCGTTGTCCAGCCGTCAGGCGTGGCGATGGGTGTATCGAGAGCCAGCGCCTTCTGGGGGCGGACGGTCTGCGAGCGGCGGTTGTGGAAGGCCGTAGCCAACTGGCCAACCTTCGCCTCGGGCTTCACCCGATAGTGGTTGACGACATTCCATAACTGCCAGTCGGACAGCATGAATGGGGTGCCGCGATCGAATCCGTCCGGCACTACGCAGTGCGCTTCGATCCAATCGCCGACGAGCATCCCCAGCGTGGGGAAGTTGACGACGTACTTTGGGGCAGCCGCCATCGGCGCGCTACGCTTGCTCATGTCGATCTCCTCGTTAGATCGGCCACGCCCCGGGAGTGTTGGTAGCACTCGCCGGGGTTCTGTATGCGGTTGTGGCTTTGATCATATCGGGAATGCCCCTCTAGCTGGGGCTATTCGCCTAGATCGCCGTCAATGACCTTGAATCGGTCACGAGAGGAGCGCTTCGCTGGCGCCTTCACGCCGGAACTCTTGGGCGCCGGTTCTGCGGGGGCCGCCGCGGACAACCGCCAGCGGTGGCGCAGCATCCCCTGCGTCGACAGTCCTAGCGAGTCCAGATATTGGCGGACAACCTTCTGCAGCTCGATCGAGCTCTTGGGCTGCTCCGCGCGGGCGAGCATCCGCACATACAGGGCCACCTCGTAACGCTGACCAAGTCGCTCCCACATGACCGCCTGAGGCATCGCCCACAGCTCAGCCCACAGCTCCCATTCGCGGCCCTCGGGATCCAGCAGAGGCCACTCGGGTGGATCGCCCGCTCGCCCTTCCGCGGGAAGCGTCGTCCACGTCGCCTTGTCTCCCGGCCGTTCCCGCCTGAGCGCGTCAGGATCCGGCGCCGGGCCGGATGCGGCATGTCCGCCTCTCGGCATTGCACTCACTACTCCTCCGCCGCGTTGCGCGGCATCGGGCGATGGTCACCTTGCGTCACCATCTGAAGTCGATCAAGGACCTTCTGACCTGGCAGCCCAAGGAGAGATCTCCCCCGCGGTCCTCTATTTCAGCATGTTTGTAGGGGTTGTCCCCCACCCCCGCCGCGTGTCCGGATGCGGACAGTTACCGCGATCTCGCGAGCGCGTGGATTATCGCGTGGTGTTCTGTGCGGATGCATGTCGAATACTCCGCGGTGAAGCTTCGTGGCGCGAAGTACAAGGCCAACCTTGCGCGGTATGTGAAGGCGGTCTCCTGCTGAGGGGTGTCACCTCGGTAGGGGGCGAGGGCTTCGTGGATCTCTACCTCGCCAAGCCCGTCTCCGTGGTCGGTCCGCTCCACAGCACGCCATACGTCAGCCAGCCGGGCTGCTTTGTCGATGGCGGAGCGGAGGTGCTCCACAACAGCGCCTGTATCCGCCGCTGCGTCAGTGGCGTACGACAGGTGCATGAGCCGGTCCGCCATCGCAGTCAAGTCCTCGGGGATGTAGACCAGCATGTGGAATTCGGCGCGGTCTCCGAGATCAGTCACGGTTCCTCGTCCAGGCCGAGCCGCTTGCGGATGGCGAGGTCTTCGGGAGAGCCGGGCTCGTGGTTCTCGATCCGGATCCGTGGCCGAGCGAGTTCAGCCAGGAAGTCGCATATCACCTTGTTCTGCCTGGCATCGGCCAGAGCGTTGTGTTCGCCGTCTGCTTGGCGAGGAAGGTCTTCTTCTCGTAGTCCGAGGCGGGAGGCTTCCTGCTGGATGTCGTGGGTGAACATCGGCACGCCGAATGGCTTGTCGATCATGAGGCCCCAGAGCCAGCAGAGCCGGACATGGTCGTATGCGCCGTAGTTCGCCCACAACTCCACATCCGGGGTGGCCTGGATGAAGGCTGCGACCTCATCCGCGATCCGCTCCGCCGGCTTCACCGCCCGGTCGCCGTAGTGGAACAGCCACCGTTTGGGCATGCTCAACCGCTGATCGCCATGCCCCTTCGGCAGGTGAGGGACGACGTTGTCCATCAGCCATTTGTGGCGGCGGATGCGCCTTACCGGCATGTCTCGGTTCACGGCGTAGTACTCGCGGCCATCGTCGCCGACCATGGCGATGCTGATCAGGTCGATCGTGTACCGCTTGCGGAACCAGCCCGTGTGGTACTCGATGAACTCCAGGTCGTAGTAGATCCGGGTCATCGGTCACCTGCCGGAGGAGTCCAGCCAAGAGCGATCAGCGCGTCTCGTGCTTCGTCCGGCATGGACACGACGAACTCGGGGTCCCGAGCGCCAAGGGCGGTCACCTCGATGGCGTCAATGGCGAGTTCGGTCTCTACGCGCGGCCCGTTGTTGCGTGGGTCCACCTCGATGGAGAGGCGGCGGACTCCTCGGCTGACGTCCCGGCCGTCGATGGCCACCTCGTAGGAGAGCGGGCCGCCGGACAGGGTGAGTTTGCGTTCGGTCATGGTTTCTCCCGGGTGTGGCGAGGCCCCCGAGCCCGGAGATCTCGGGGGCCTCTACCTCCCGCCGCGAACGGGAGGATCTTGATGCGTTCAGGTGGTGACGAAGTCCGCGCCAGCAAGAACGAGGAATGCGACGCCGAGGCAGAACAGGGCGGGGACCCACGACTTGTGGATGAAGCCCACGACGGACGCCGCGAGGAAGGCGACGAGAGCGAGCAGGGTGAACAGGTCGGAGGCGTTCATGGGCTTCTCGATTCCTGCGGCTACTACGGAAGGTGACCAAAATCGGGTCCCCCGCCGGTGACGAGTTGTACCGAGAGTGACTATCGGGCGTTCCATCCGCCCGGCTGATCGCGTGCGGTCCGGCGCGAATGGTGCGACTTGGAGAGCGCCCTCAGATTGGTCGGATCGTGTCCGCGGGGTCCGTTCGGGCCGAGGCCGTCGATGTGGTCCACGTCCGTCGCCGCCGAGCGCTGGTCGTACGGCAGCGCCTCACACTCGACGCATTCGCAGCGAGGGTGGTTCTTCAGATACGCCGCCCTCGTTCGCCGCCAGGCCGTGTCGTAGCCACGTTGTGAGGCGCTGCCACGCGCCTTCTCTGCGGTGCTCCGGCACTCCGAGCAGCGTCCGCCCTCGCACAGGTTCGGGCAGCCCGGCCTGCTGCAGACCGTGACTCTAAACATCGGAGACAGACAGCCAGCCGACCACAGCCGTACGCGTCGTGCCGCCCTGTGTGACCCGGATCTTGTAGAACCAGGAGCCCGGCGACTCCGCCACCGCGTCTGGGAAGTCGAGCCTCACCGAGCCGGGCGCAGCGTCGAGGATCGCCACGCCGTCGCCCTCAGTGAGCTCGTACGCGGTGGCGGCGTCATCCTCTACGTGCTGATCAGGCTTGACGATGGCGAACACGTCAGCGGAGGCGAGCCCGAGCGGGTCGCCTCCGGACGTGATCGTGAAGGTGGCCGAGTTGTCGTCGTCTTCGGTCAACGTGATGTTGATCGTGTCCGGCACGGCCACCTCCTCACGCGAGATGCCCGCCGAGCTGGCCTGCTGTGGAGTGCGTTCCGCCGAGCGAGTCCGTGGTGACGCGCGTGCCACCGAGGCTGTTCACGGAGACGAGAGCGCCGCCCAGAGGCGGTAGCTCAGGAGCTGCGCCCGTGGACACAGCAGGCGCCGGTATGGACGCCACTGCGGTCACGGTTGGAGGTCGTGCCGTGGTGGAGATGAGCGTCGCGGGGATGGATGCGAACGCCTGGACCGCAGCGGGTGTGGCTGCGACGAGGATCGTGGTCGTCGGCGTTGGTACCGCCGCAGTGGCGAGAACCACGGGCGGCTGAGCGGTGGTGCTGGTACTCGTGGCCGGCGCGGGAACGCTCGCTGCGACGGAGACGACGGGCGGTGTTGCTGTGGCGTTGCCATCCGCTGCCACTGTGGGCACCGGGATTGTGGCGCTCCCCTGGACGGTGTCCGGGGTCGCCGCGGCTCCCGCACCCGTGGTCGGGGCTGGGATCTTCGTAGAAGCCGCTACGGTGCCCGGTGAGGCTGTGGAGCCTGCCGAGACCGTAGGAGCGCCTGCAGAAGCGTCAGCGGCGACCACGGCGGGTTGTGCGGTCGCTCCAGCCGAGACGGACGGACCCAGGATCGACGCCGTGGCGGTGACAGTGTCCGGGGTCGCGGTGGAGGAGCTGCCCGTCTGGACGCTGGGCGCCGGAATTGTTGCGGTAGCAGCAACGACGGCCGGTGTGGCGGTCTGCCCGTACGAGATGGCCGGCGTGGGGATGGCGGCCGTCGCAGTGACGGTCGCGGGCTGAGCAACCTGCCCGGTGGCCACGATCGGCTCGGGTATAGACGCTGCAGCCGTGACCGCAGCAGCCGAGACCGTGGCACTCGCGCTGATGGCCGGAGCCGGGATCTGCGCGGTGGCCAGGACCACGGAGGGGCTCGCCGTTGAGCCCGCCGCGGCCTGTGGGGTGGGGATGGTGGTGGTCGTCGAGACCACGCCAGGAGCCGAAGTCGCCCCGGCACTGGTGGTGGGCGCCGGCACACCGGCAGTGGTCTCGACGACGCCTGAGGAAGCCGTGCTGCCCGTCGAGACGCTTGGAGCGCCGATCGCGGCGGTGGCCGTGACCGTACTCGGGGACGCGGTGGTGACTGCTGTGACCGCCGGAGATGGCACGCTGACGGTCGCCTGCACCGCGGCAGGGGTCGTGGACGCGCCAGTGCTCACCGAGGGCGTGGGGGCGGTAGTCGACACGGCGACGGCGGCAGGGGTTGCGGTTGAGCCCGCCGCGACAGCCGGGGCAGGGATCGACGCCGCGGCGGAGACCGTGGACGGGGCCGCAGCCGAGCCCGTCGAGATGGATGGGGTCGGAGCGGACGCCGCGGCGGCGACCGCAGCAGGAGCGGCCGTCGATCCTGTGCTCGTCGACGGCGCCGGAATCGTCGTCGTGGAGGTGACGACGCTCGGTGCGGCTGTGGCGTTGCCGTCAGGGGCCGCTGGTTCGAGGATGACCGTCCAGGCGCCGATGGCGTTGCCGGTGCCGCCGAACTGGCGGGTTCCCGTAGCGCCTGGCGAGGTGATGAGCTGGTCGGCTTCGGCGTTGTACGCGAAGCCGCTCACCGGGGTCCGGTCGGTCATGCCCGGCGGGGTGGTCAGGGCTTGGGAGGACTCGTCCGCGTACAGGACCACCAGCAAACTGTTCGGGACAGTGGTCGTCACCGAGGGGGCGACCGGGCTGGCGGCGGCGCTCTGCGCGTAGACGGCCGGCTCGGCGGCCCCCCGGTAGGCGAGGATGTCGAGGATCGGCCCGGCGCCGCCGTTCGTCCACGTCAAGTCCGGCGGGCTCGCACCCACGGTGGTGGTCCAGGCGTTGGCGTCATACTGCGCGCCTTCCCGGTCTGCGCCGATCTGGGTCCAGCCTGCGGGCCCGTCCGGGGCTGCGGAGTCCTGCATGATGGCGAGCAGGACGTCGCCCTCCTGGACGCCTGCGGGCATAAGACCGGTGTGGTCTTCGGCGTGGGTCGAGTCGATGAACTCGATCAGCACCGTGGCGACGTCCGGCGTCGGAATCGACGCGACCGCAGCCACCACAGACGGGGTGGCGGTGGCGGACGCCTGCGCCGACACCGTAGGGGCGGGGATGGACGCAGTCGCGGCCACCACGGATGGGGACGCGGTAGTGCCCGAATCCACGGAGACCGTCGGCGACGGGATCGACGCCGTGGCCGACACCACGGTCGGGGTCGCGGTCGCATCCGTGCCGCCAGTAGACGGCAGGAACACCGTGATGCCGACCCTGCTGACGATCGCGCCGGACGCCACATGGTTTTGCGTGCCTGTCGCCGCGCTGCTGGACAGCACCTTGTAGGCGGCCTCAGCGTGCGTGTAACCGCCCTGGTTGATGTCTGCGCCTGTCGGCTCCGCGTACGTGTTGGGCGGGGTGAACGTGCGGGCCGTGCCGTCGCCGTCCGCAGCGGCGAACCTGATCTCGATGCCGGATGCCGACGACGGGGTGACGCTGGGGGTGGTGACGTTGTTGCCGGAGCCCGCGCTGTTGGAGGCGTACACGCCGGGCAGCGAAGCGCCCTGTACGCAGATCAGGATCGCCGCGCCGCTCGCGCCGCCCGTCTGCGTCAGCGAATACGTGGACGGCTCGGCCCCGGTCGCAGTCTTCACGAAGGCCCGGCCGCGCGTGTACGTCTGTCCCGACGTTTGGGAGGCGATCTGCGTCCACCCAGACGGAGCCGTGATGATCGACACGTCGCCGCTGTCGATGAACTGGCCCAGCACCAGGACGTCCCCGGCAACCACCCCGGAGGGGCGGCCGATCGTGTACGAGCTGGCGTTATTGTCGGCCGTGGCCGTGGTGTGGGAGCGGTAAGCGGCGACCACACCAACCCCCAGGAACGCGAAAGCCGCCCGGAGGTGGCAAGGTCAGGAGGCGGTTTACGCGGCTGGGGTTAGGCCGCCAGCGTGTACCGGAAGATGCCGTTGGCGCTCCAGGTGATCGCGAGCGTCCCCGCAGACGTGCTGTAGGGGCTGCCCAGGTCCACCAGGACGATCGCGTTCTTGCCCGACAGGGTGTCGTCGTAGATGAGCACCCCGCGAGCGCCTGTGATCGTCGAGGACGTCCACGACGTGTCCGCCGCGTCGAACGTGGCGATGCCGCCCGAGCCGGTGAACGTCTTCGACCCGAGCGTGGCCCCGCCAGCCGTGTAGCCGGTGCCGGACAGTTCGGTGCCGGAGTAGACGCCCGCGTTGTAGGCGGCGTTCGCGATGGTCGCATTGAAGTCGGGCGTGATCGTCGAGGGGTAGAGGGCGGCCTTGATGGTGTCGCCGTCGAGGTTGACCGCGAGCTGCGTGGTGTCGAAGACGTCAACGAAGGGGGCCACGAACAGGCCGCTTGTGGTGATCGCCATGGTTACGCCTCCTCGTCCACGAACGCGTCGCCGCCCACCTGAACACCGTTGGAGCGGCGCTGAGCGCGGGCGTTGTGCAGGGCTTCGGCGGTGGCCTGCTTGGCGTCCTTGGTCTCCTCGCTCGGGTTCGCGAGGTACGCCTTCACCGCTTCCTCGTTTTCGAGTTCGAGGCGGTGTTCCGCTCGCAGCGCGGCAGCGCGAGCCTCTAGCTCTTCGGCCTGGTCAAGGCTCGACACGGGAGCCCTCCTTCTGGATGGTCGCTACGACGGTTTGAGGGCTGTTGATCGTCACGTCCTGCTGGTCCCGCCCGTACTGGCGGACCTCGTTGCCGAGCTGGTCCAAGACGCGCTTCTCGTGCTTGGTGTCCGTGAGCACCTGATCGTGGGTGGCGTTCGTCCATCCGCCGGCGCGGGTCTGGAGGTTCTTGGAGCGCAGCCACGCCCCGTACGAGCCGTGGCGGTCGGGGTCGTACTCCTCGCGCATGACCACCCCCGAACGGCAAGCAAGCCCGCACAGGGCGGGCCGAAGGTGTGAGACGACGACTACTTCAAGACGTCATCGCCCAGGCGGGTGGGCGACGAGTCGGCGCAGCTCCGCCAGTTCCTCGTCCCGTACCGCCATCACCGCGTCGAGGATGCTGGACGGGACGAACAGCTTCTCCGGGTCGTCAGTGAGGACAGCGCGGAGCATCTGCCGGGCGATGTCGCCCTTCACGCACAGGTCATGGTCAGGGTTGACCGGGTCGCAGCAGACCCACTCGCCGACGATCGACTGATCGGCAGCGGAGCGGATCGCGTCGGCGTACCGCTGGCGAAGGTCATCGGGCATCGGCTTCCTCCGGGGTGAGGAGCCGTGCGGGCTCGACCTTCTCCGCCTCGTCGGCGAGAGCGATCAGCCGGGCAGCGATCCTCCGCGCCTTCGCCGGGGTGTAGTCCCACGCGTGCTGCCTGCTGCAGCATCCGCACGTACCCGGCATGAGGACCGCGCCCCGGTAGCGGTCGGTGTAGTTCTCTCCTTCTCGGAGGTGGACGTCCCAGTCCTCGTCGAGGGTCACTTCGTCGTCGGCCATGAGGGGTCTCCAGGGTGAGGGGTTGAAGCTGGCACACCGGGACTCGAACCCAGACTGCCCAGCCCCACGGCTGGGTGTTCTAACCAGTTGAACCATGTGCCAAGGGATGGTGTCCGGGCGGGCCAGGGAGCCCAAGCGAAGGCGGCATGAGAGAGGACTGACCTCTTGCCTACCCTGGCCCGCCCGGAGGTCTACGAGGTCAGACCGCCCAAACGGAGGAGAGGGCGGTCTGAGCCGTCGTTGCCGAGTTCTTCAGCCTGTACGAGCCGTGCAGCGAGAGCAGCCATCCGCTCGTGAAAGGCGCGATGCTCGGGTTGCCACTCGAAGGTGACCAGCGCCCCGCACTCCTCGCAGACGACCGCATCCTCGGCCTTGCAGGAGCCGCACATCACTCGTCGCCCTCGGAGCGGTCCCGCTGGAGCTTCGGCCACCCGGCTATCACCCGCTCCTGCCGGATCGCCGGGAGGACATCGTTGATCGTCTTCCGCATCTTGCCTGCGTCGCGCCGCAGCAGCAGTTCCCCGAGCAGCAGTATCGCATCGTCAGCAGGCGCGGGCCCTTGGACCTCGTCGCCGAAGTGCTGGTTCAGGTAGGCCGCAAGACGGACGCTGTCGGTCGCGTCGGCGTCGGCGTACCGGTCCACGATCTCTACCGTCTCAGGCGTGACGAGCGCGGCTTTCCCGCCACAATCCTTGGCGAAGTCTGTCAGTTGCCCTGCGAACCATTCGGAGACGATCCCCTTGGGGCACTGGTCCACGACGATCGCGAATGGCTCTTCCATGTCATCGCCGACCATGACGGACGGAAGAGGCAAGATCTGGATGCGCATCAGATCAGCCCTCCACGACGCGGGCCGGGATCCCACACCCGGACTCGGCGCAGTCGTGCCAGTGGATCTGTGACCCTTCCGGCTGCTCGCACGCCGCGCACACCGGCAGCCCTTCACCCGCGAACGGGTGCGGGATCCAGCTCGCGTGGTTGGCGTTGGTGGCACCCAGGTCGGCGTGGATCCGCTCCCCTGTGGCGCACCACTGGGCGTAGGCCGGATGGGTGGTGATCTCCGCTGCGTGCACAGGCTCGTACGTCTCAGCGAACACGTCCTCCGCCACGGGGTAGAACTCGCCCTTGATCCCCTTGGCGATCCACTGTCCGTCGTACACCCGCACCCACGTGTTGTGAAGCGTGTCCCTGATGGCGGCGGTCTGGTCCGGGTCGTCGCCGCGATCCTCCGGGTCTACGACCTCGAAGAGGTGGCCAGCGAACTTCTTCAGCTCGTCCTCGTTGCTGCCCGTCCACTGGACGGCAGCGACCTCGACGGGCTTCTTCCTGTAGCGGCGCATCACGGGTGCACCATGTGCCAGGTGCCGCCACGGCACTCGTGCTGATCCTGGAGAACGCCCCGGTTGAAGAACATCCCCTCGGGGTTTAGAACGACGAGGTTCACGTGACCGAACCACGTGTCGCCCACAGGAGGCTGGTACTCGTCCACAGCGGCCACAATGGCGGCCCGGCAGACGCTCGGGTACTCGCCGCCCGGTGTGCCGTACGACTGGTAGTGAACGATCTGCCCGATGTAGGGCTTCTGCATAGTGATCTCCACAGGGGGTGCAGGGGGTAGCTGTGCGGCCCGCCCCTACCCCCCGGAGGGAGCAGGCCGCACGTCTTCGGGGTTGGCCACCTGGCCCCCGCGACCCTCACAGACACGGGAACCAGGCGACCAGGGTGGGGCTCCACGCGATCCATGGGGGCACGTACCGCGGAGCAGGCGCGTCCCCCGACAGGACGCGCGACTAGGGAAATCTAGGGGCGTCTACGCTGCGGGTTGCCGGCGCATCTCGTCCCGAGCCTCAGGGGTCTCTGGCACCGGCTCCCCGACGCGGATGTAGCGGGCGATCGTCTTGAGGTCGTGCCAGTCGTAGTAGACCGTCCTACCTCGGCGAACCTTGCGCGCGTTGTAGCGGTGAGCCCACACGTAGATCCGAGACGGCGGCACCTGCAACCGCTCAGCACTCTGGCTAGCGGTGATCGGATCGGCACGCTCAACCATGCCGGACACCTCCCCGGACATGGGAAAACCCCCGACACCGAAGGTTGTCGAGGGCCTAGATCTGCTGAACCTATTTCGGATTCTTACACGACCCTTTCCCAAACGGCAAGTTCACACGCGGTGCGGCACATATCGGCGCATCGGCTTCGGCGTCCTGTTGGCCGCGTACTCCCGCCGCCGCAGTTCGTTGATGTGGTCCACGAGTTCGTCGCCCATCTCGAACCACTCGCCCGTGATGCGGTAGGTCTCGAACTCCTCGTGGCGTCGCCGCTCGGTAACCTGCCCGCCAGGTTCGGTGGCGAGCACTTCGTCGTGCGGGAGTGCGGTGAGCCGCTTCTCCAGGTTGGTCGTGAATCCGATCTTCACGCGGTCGCCGAACTGGATGTAGTAGACCACCGACGAGCGCGGGATGAGTGTCTCGTTCCATTCCTCCGGGAACCTCTGGCGTGCGTCCTCTGCCGCCTGCCGGGCGCGGCGTGCAGCCAGGTCGGCGACATAGTTCTCTTCGACGTCGCCACCGATCATGACCGCCCACTCGGCCGAGTATCGGCGCAAGAGGTACTCGTCGGCGTCCTCCGGGTGGATGAGGTTGAAGAGGACCTTCATCTCTTTGATGTGCGGCTTGCAGAGCGGGAACGGCTCTTCGGAGTCGGGAGTTCGCAGGCAGCGCTGCCCAGCGACGACCGCGATGCACGTCGACCTGTCGTATTCGGCAGTTGCGATCTTTACGCGGGATCCACACCCGCAGCGGTATGCACCCTTGCCGCGTAACGTATCGACACCCATCTTGCGGCTACAGCCGCACGTGACGGTAACGTCTTGCATGTCAGCCTGCTTTCTCCAGGTTGGCCACGGCCCCCGGCCTGTTACAGCAGGCGCGGGGGTTTTCGAATGCGTGTCCATTATCGCAGGCAGGGCTGACATTTTCGGGCGAATCGCGGGATAACAGGTCACCAGCGAAAACGCCAATTACGACACGCCGGAACCTGTCGGACGTTCCTCATCAAGGCCGAAATACTCGGCCACAGTCATCGTGTACGCCTCTTCCGGAATGCGGATGGGCAGCACATGCGGCACGACGTCAACACCTCCCTCACAAGGGAAGCTGACGGCGGGAGCGGGTGAAGGGGAGGATGACATCTCCCCTTCATTATCCCACGTCAGGCCCGGCGAGTTTCACGCTCGGCCTGCGACACTGCCACCAGGGGGCGCCGCCGGTACGACTTGACCGGCTCGGCCCGGTCCTTGGTCAGGTCGGCGTACCCGTCCCGGTCGTACTCCTCCCGGCACTGGCGGCAGCGGGCGCCCGCAGGCTGCCCGTCGTCGTCAAGGACCTCGTACAACTCCGGGTACCCGCAGTCGCAGTACACGCCGGACAGGTGTCGGGCCGGCTGCTTGGTGTCGGTGAGGAACATACGGCACCGGTGCACCAGGTACAGGATGTCGAGGCCGGCGTCGGCGCCGGACAGTTCGGCGAGCTCGCCGTCTCGCAGCATCGGCTCGGCGTCGAGGGCGAGCAAGGCGTCCAGGTGGTAGGAGAGGATCGTGTACGCCTGCGTCAGCACCTGACCGTCCCTTCGACGGCGGGAGGTCGACGTGTCGAGCGGCTTCAGCCGGGCGACGGTACGCACTCGCTCCTCCCACGAGACCAGCGTCGCCAGGACGAGTCGCAGCAGCTCGTCGGCGCCGAGCGACAGCGGGACGGGCGCGGTCTTCGACATGGAGACGATGGGCCCGCCAGCGGTCGCGGAGAACGTCTTGTCGAGGCGCTGGTGAACGCGGACGAATAGCTCAGGCAAGGCGTTGAGCGCCGCAGAGATGGCGGTCCGGTCGGCGGGGCAGAACGTCTGGTAGGTGAGCGCGGGATACCTGAGCGTCTTGCCGCCCTCCGCCACAATGCGCGGGTCGGAGCAACGGTCACCGCGGGCGCATTCCCGCTGGCCGTCTTCGGTGATGCTGTCCGGCGCCGAGTGAATCCAGTAACGCGGCATTTCGGCCTCCCCCAAGTAGGCTTACGGGAAGACCTCGATCTGTGGCGGTTGAGGCGTGGCGTGGGTAGTGGGGTCGAGGCGGCTCTCCGTTGGGGCGGAGGGCCGCTTTCGCGTTCAAGACTAGACGAACACGTATATCAACGCATGCGGCCCATGCGCGAGAGTCTCATTCCCCCTCGCCGGCGATCCTTCCCAGCACCGTGTTGACGTATTCTCGCCCCCGGTAGGTGGTGAAGCCCTCATCTGGGTTGACGCGCATCTTCAGCCCGATGTTCGTCTCCGTTCGGACGGGGGCGAACGAGTGAGCGAGGCCCTGCCAGTGGGGCGGATCCTCGCGCACATCCATGCTGTACTCAGCGTCGAGCGGGTCTGGTACGTCCAGGACCGTCACCTCGTCGTCATCCTCGATGATGATCGTGACCCGGGATGAGCGCCGACGGAGCGGGGGCGCCAGCTTGGGTGGAGGCTCTTGCTCGGGCGGTCGCCACCGCATCTCATCGGTGCCGCCGTCCCAGGCGAGAGCGCCGTCTATGGCGTCAAGGATGTGCTCGGTGCTCACGGTGTCGTTCCTTCTGGTGCCCACTCGGGAAGGTAGCCGTCCCTGTGACGGTAGCGGGAGGCGATACGGCGGACGGTCCTGCACGGCCACCGGTCGCCGCGCTTAACGTCGCAGGCCATACACACCCGCACGTCGCGCTTCAGCCCCGCCCAGCCCGGCTCGTGATCGTCGAGGATGCCCAGGTCTGCTTCGCAGTCGGCGATGATCTGGCGCGGGTCATTGAAGGCGATGTGCTTGAGGTCGTCTTCGTCCAAGCCGGGACCGGGCAGCGTGACGCTCACCAGTTCGGTCCGGTCTTCAGCGTCGAGGAGGGCAGCGCGGTCGTCAGCGCCACCGTCCGTGCGCTCGATGAGCTGGTCTTGGAGCGCCCACGATGCGCCGTGTGCCTCTTCGGCGAGCGCCTTCCTGGTCTCGATCTGCTGCCGTGTCCAGGACAGCATGTCGGTGGTCACGTGGTCCCTCCTGTCGCCTGGAGTGCGGGCCGAGGGTCGCAGCGGTTCAGGCACCGCCACCGGCCCATCACGTACACCGGGAAGGGGTCCTGCGAGGTCTGTGCGTCGATCGAGGTCACATGGATTGTCCTCCCGCAGGCCGGGCAGGGCGGCCACTCCTGTGCACACCACTCCTCGCCGGTGAAGATGCGGGAGATCGAGGCGTCTCCGTCTTCAGGGTCGAGGTCGAGGGTGTCCGGGTTGATCGTCCATCTGGTCATGTCTCCTCCAGCAGGTCGGTCTGTCCTTCACAGTCCCGCCACATCTCCACGCCGGTGATCCGCACCGGCTGGCGCGGGACGATGCCCAGCTTCTTCCGGCAGTCGGGGCCGATCCCGTAGGCGAGCGATACCGGATCCTGCAGCTTGTGGTGGCAGCTGCGGCACTGGCCAACCGTTGGGCTCTCGCCAACGGTTGGGGCGGGCTCGTCGAGGTCGAGGAGGGTCACATCCCCTCCCACGCCCGCCTGTGGGACTCGACCAGCCAGGCGTCCACCCGGCCCATGTCCGGGCGCTCCGGAAGGTCGCAGGTGGCGGTCAGCGCCTCAAGGCGTGCCTCCAGTTCTGCCGCCGCCTCCAGCGCCTCGTCCTTGGTGTGCTTGCCCTGGCGGAGGTCCACGATCCACGAGCGCCACGGCTCCGGCATCGGCAGCGTGATCGAGCCCGTCTCCAGCAGCTCCACCCCTTGCACGCCGAGCCGCACCATGTGGCCCGCGTACTTGGTGTCGAAGCCGTGCAAGGCGATCAGCTCGGGCCGGTTGGTGCGCGCGCCGTTCGGGTGCTCCACCATGCGGTCGCGCTGGGCTCGCAGGTAGCCGAGGAACCGGCAGCCGGCCTGCCGGGAGAGGATCATGTCGGGGTTGGCGCGAAGGTCGAGGCCGATCTCGTTGACGGTGACGATCTCCTCGCCGGGGACGAACAGCGGCAGCAGCACCGTGGGGTTGCCGGTCGTGGCGAGCCTCATCCACTTCCGCAGCGAGTACACCGTCAGGTCCAAGTCGCCAGGGCCGGAGCGGACGCCTTCAGGCTGGGTTCGGTAGACGTACTGGTCGAAGCGGCGCAGCCCCATCACATACTCGGGCGGTTCGACGCATACGCCCATCTCGTCACGGTCATCGGTGCCCACGATGTTGGTGCCGTGGACGCCCGAGCCGACCTGGCAACGCAGGATCGTGTACCGGTCGGCGATCTCCTGAAACTCCGGGGTCGAGTGCTTAGTCCAGCTCATCGTGCATCCTTCCGCAGCAGACAGTGGCAGAGCATCGGCGACAAGGGCGGGACGGCGAGGTTGAGGAGGTTCACAGGCATGCCTCGACGATGCGCGCCGCTACCAGCGCAGGTACCACCAGGATCGCGAGGATGACCAGTGTCGCCCAGCAGTGCGGGTCCTTCGCGTCGTGGGAGATGTACACCATGCCGTCGCCCCGGAACCAGTCCGCCACCTCGCTGAGGACCGCTTTGACGAACGGGGTCACGTCGTCTCCTCCTCGGGCAGGGCTGGCGTCTCCGGCGGCATGCTCCATGTCAGTTCGTACTCCACTCCATCCTCCCGCGCGGCGTCGTCGTCGGGGCCGGAGACGGAAACTCTCTGCGGTCTCCCGTCTCGGTCAACGCGGACGGTCAGGGTTACCCCGCCGCAGTTCATCCACCACACGCCTGCGTCCATCTGTTCGACGTGCAGCCACGAACCCACCACCAGCTCGTCGAACTCGGTTCCTGGCAGGTGGTGGTGTCTGCGGTGCTCTCCGTCCTCGCCGGGCGCGCTGGACACGTGGTGGGCGGTCCCGTACAAAACCGGGCTGTCGGGCTGCTTGCCGATCCACTCGTGCACCAGCAGGCGCCAGCGGCCACCAGGCCGGCGCAGCCTACCCACGGCCAGTCTCGGGGAAGCCGAGGTCTGCGAGCGCGCCGCGGATGACTCCTCCGGGAAGCAGCGGATCCACGTACGTGACCGAGTGGTCCATGGACGGGTAGGAGTGGCGGCGCTCGTCCAGGATCTCCAGGACGCGAGCGACGGCCGCAGCGGCCTTCTTGGCACGTTGGATGGTCTCCTCGTGGATGGCTCGCTCGTCGGAGATCAGCGATTCGAGGTCCTTGACCGCCTCCTCTGCGGTCTCGGCGCGTTCCCGCCACGCCTCCCGCTCGTTGATGGCGAACTTGTGCTGGCGTTCGAGGAACTCAAGGTCGGCCTGGTAGGTGTCGGCCCGATGCTTCTGGAACGCGACCTGCTCGCGGAGTTCGGCCAGTTCGTCGTCTCGCGCGGTGAGCAGCAGACCGAGGGTGTATTCGAGGTCGGTGGCGTCGAGCGTGTTGGTGGCTGCGAGCGCTTCGGCGTAGCGCTGGCGAAGGTCATCGGACACGGTCGGCCTCCTGGTCGGTCAGGGTCAGGTCTCGGTCTTCCCAGCGGGCGTAGGCGAGGAGACGATCCGGCGGCTGGAATGGGTCCTGGTCGCCGTTGGGCGACTCCCAGATTTCGACGCCCGTGGACCACCTGCCATGCAGGCGGTAGATGTGCCCTTGCCGCGCCTGAACGTCCTTGATGGCGTGCCGTGCGAGGTCGAACAGGTCGGGCAGGTCGGACGGGCGGTTTCCCTTGCGGTAGTGGTGGCGCTCATCGGTGCCGACCTTGGCGATGTAGAGGCCGTACTCGGCCTGGCGGAGGTCGTCAGCCACGGTCAGCCTCCGTCGCCGGGTGGGCGGCGATGATCGCGGCTCGTTCAGCGTCGTATTGCTCCAGCGTGGTCACGCGAGTTCGGTACCGTTCGGCGGCCTCGTCCAGCGCACGATAACCGGCGCGGGTAATCCGGATGCCAGGGCTTGGCGGGTCGATCAGGCAGTACTCGCAGCCGGGGGCACGCTCGTCGAGCAGCCAATGGTCGCGCTCGTGAACCAGCTCCGCGCGGCGCTCGGCGGCCAGCTCCTCGCGGTCGGCGTAGCCGCCGAGGTCGCACGACTCGGGGTGGCCCTCGGCCTGGCCGCAGCCGACGCAGACGAATACACCCATGATGATCTCCTTGATCTGCTCCAGTTCGCTGTCACGAGTCGCCAATGCGGCGTCGGTGAGTCTTTCGAGGGCTGCAGCCGTGCCGTACGGGCCGCAGATGCACTTCGCCGCGGTGGGGCTACCGCAGTTGACGCACTCACCGAGAGCGTCGGCGAGCACGTCGTGGTAGCGCTGGCGGAGGTCGTCAGTCACGGCTCGCCTCCCCGGTTACCTTCTCTTCGGTGATCCACAGGCAGCCCTCGTCGCTGGGCTCCTCGTCGCGCTCGTGTACCGCCCATGTGCGAGCGTTCTCCGTCCCGAGAGCGCTCGTCGTCTCCGTGGCCGCGAGGTCACCACCGAAGATGTCGTGGCTGCTGAGGGCGTCCAAGGCGGCTTCGAGGCTGGCACCCACGGCGATGCGCTTACGCCCGTCCACGGGGTTCTCGCTAAACCCGATCACTTCGGCGATGTAAACGGCGGCAGGTTCGGTCGCGCTCATTCGCTCCATCCCACGTTGTCTCGGCTGGCGTGCCGCTTCACGGCCCGCATGAACTCTGCACTGTCTCCGGGCAGGAGCATGCGGTGGATGACGACGGTCCCGCACTCGCAGCACACCTGGACATGGCCGTGCCCGTCGGGCTGCTCGCGCACCTCGTGTCCTCGGGTGATACCCAACCACTGCGGGTTGGCGAGGGCCCGCGCTGCACGGCGACGGAGGTCATCGATCTCAGGCATCGGCCTTCTCCTCGGGTAGGGCGGCGACAGCGCGGCGTAGACGTCTGATCCGCTCGACATGGGCCTCGTCCCAGCCAAATCGATCTGCCACCTGGCGTAGAGCTCCGGAGCCGCCGCAGATGTCGTCGTGGATGTGGTGCTCCTCGCACTCCCAGCCGCAGAGGATGGCCCACAGCGTCGCGTCTGAGGCGTCCTGCCCCCAGTCGCGGGAGTGGCAGGCGATGAGTCGGCCGCAGAGTTTCAGCGCCTCGCGTAGGTCGGCAGAGACGGCGACCAGCCCAGCGCCAGCCAGAGCGTCCACAGCGATCCGGGCGGCGTCTTCAGCTTCCGCCCCGGACAGGTGCAGGGGGTGTCCGCGCTGCGCCTGCTCGATCGCTGACGGCTTCAGGCGGAGCTCGAAATGCTGGCGCAGCGCCTTCTCGATCACTTCAGCGGGTGTCACGGGCTTCTCCTTCGATCTCGTCGGCGATCGCGAGCAGCACGGCCTTCACCGTGACGCCCTCGCGCAACTCTGGATGGCGATCCGTGAGGCGGTGGAGCAGTTCGCGGGTCTCAGCAACAGCGCGCAAGGCTGTGACGGTGTCTCGCCGGGCTTGGGAGGTGAGGACAGGAGCAGCAGCCTCCACAGCGGCCTCAGCGCGGCAGGAGAAGCAAGCCCACCGGCCTGCGGCATGCGCGCACCGCGCATCGTGGACCGCCTCGGCCGCCGCACGGAAGGCTTCCTGGGGGATGTCAGACACGGAGGTCTCCCTTGATGGCGTCGATGAGGTCCGCGGCGCCCTTGGTCGGCTCACAGCCGCGAGGGACCAACACGCGGCGTACGAGGCGGACCGCGCGGCGGCGTTCCCGGATCAGCGCCTGCGCGGCGATCCACGGAGCGGCAGCCTCCACCACGATGCGGGCGATCTCTCTGTGCGCGACACCAGCCTGGTAGGCGCACGCATACGCCTCCTCAGCCTCTCTCAGAGCGTCCGGAGGGATGTCGGACATGGTCAGAAGCCCGTCCTTTCCTTCTCCAACTTCTCAGCTCGCGCGACGATCTCGTCAGCGAGGGCTTCCAGTTCGGCGATTTCCGGATCTGGGTGCGGGAGACTCTTGGCCTTGGCCACCGCATCGCGCAGCCCTTCGCCCGCGAGGTGGATGCGGTGCGAGGAGTGGGCCAGCCACATGCGGGAGATCTCCCGCGACCCGTCCGGGGTGGCATGGTCGGTGCGCGCCTGTGCGCGAGCCTCAGCCAGTATGTCGGGCAGGCGGGCCGCCAGAGCTTCGGCTTCCTCCCAGCGGTCCTCTACCGGCCACCGGTCCGCCTGACGGCCCTCGATGGCGGAGCGGACCCGTGGCAGGATCTGGCGGCAGATCTCCGCCGCGAGGTCGAGCTGTCGTTCCCGCCCGGCAGGACACCTTTCCAGCGTCGGGTCAGAGGTGTAGATCTCGGCGGCCAGGCGGTAAGCGGCGGCCACCCGGTTCAGCAAGGCCGCGCCGCGCTCGCACATGCCGTCCGTCGCCCGCTCGGTCTCCACGGCCCTCAGCAGCAGGCGGCTGACGTGGATTGGGGTCCTGGGCTCAGGCATCGGCGTCTCCGTTCGCGGGCGCCAGCGGGTCAGTCTCGGAACGCAGGCCGTGCTCGCGCATCACGTCGGCGGCGGTGTCCACGACAACTTCACGCAGTTCCGTCTCCAACGCTTCGACAACGTCGGGGTGCTCGTCTGGGTCGTAGCCCGCCGCCGCCACGAACGAGGCTGCGTCCACGACGAAGTGGCCGTTGCCCAAGCCGCCACATACAGGGTCGCAGTGGCCACGGTCCAGCCCGAGTTCGTAGGCGCTCCGCCGAATCGCCATTTCATCGCCCAGCAGCATCGGCGCCTCCGTTCGCGAGCGGGATCAGCGTGTGGGCTGCATGGCACCAGTCGATCTCCCCCGGATCTGGCAGCCGGCATGGGCAGGCCAGGTCTTTGCCCCTCAGCGCCTGGATGACCTGATCGACGTCGTCGAACTCGTACGCGCCCATCGGGCCGGTGTGCAGGTCGTACAGCTCACACGCATACTGGCGAGCTTCTCTCTCGGCGAGGAACGAGTTGGGCCGGTCAGAGCGCTCCGCGACCCCCTTGGGGTCCTCGATTCGCCAGCAGCATCCACTGTCGCACGGGCGGACAGCGAACATGTTTCCGAACCGCGAGGTTCGGTCCACGATCACGCAGTTTTCTGGCTTGCGCCAGCCCTTCACCCGTCGCCTCTGGACGCGCTGGGGCTGTCGGGTCTCATCCATGGCGAGCCTCCCACTCCTTGTCGATCTCGGCCTGGACGTCCAGCGGCAGTTCGTTGAGGAACCGTGCCATGCCGAAGCGGACCTGCTTCGCGGCGAGGCAATCGCGCTCAGCGCCAGTCCCGATGCGGACCCACGCGCCTCCGCACCACGCTCCGTTCACGGTCTCGTCACCGGATACGAAGCGGTGCATCTGGCCGCAGGAGAAGCACCAGGCGTACCAGGGCTCTCGGGTCTCTGACGCAGTCACGAGGTCACCTCCGGCGCGTAGATGGTCAGTAGTGGAGTCGGGCCGACGTACTGGCGACACGTGCAGGGGACCTGCTCTTCGCCGACCCAGTCCCCGAACCGGTTGTGCTTGTCCACGGCGTTCGTGCCGTGGCATTCGCTTGTGGCCGGGTCGTGGAAGGCCAGCTCGTGCTTGCATCCGCAGATGGCCTTGGGTGGGGCGGGCGGCTTCGGGGTTCTCCTTCGGGCAGGGACGAACCGGTCGATCGCCATGCCGAGCAGGACCAGGCCGCCGCCGGCGAGCATCTCAAGCACCATGGTTATCCTCTCCGAACACCTCGGGGTGGGCGGCTTTCCAGTCCGTCCAGCGCTTCATCGGTTCGTCACCGATCGTGTGGATACGGTCCATCACCTGCACCAGCGTGAGCGGACCAGGGGACTTGCCGCCCCGAATGCGGGGGTGTGTCGGCACGTACGTCGGCCCCTGGCTCCACGTGCGACGCCGGAAGCCCCAGTCGCCTTCGCCCCACTTGCGGAACACGACGCCGTTCGCCCCGCCGTCCACGTCGAACGGGCGCTCCGCGAGCTTGTACTGCCAGGTGGCGTTGTACCAGTGGTGGATGTACTCCTCCAGGAACGAGGCGAGCATCCGCGCCTCACGGTCGGTGGGACGGTGCTGCTGCTCGTCGTCCAGCCGCCCGGAGTCGAAGGCCACGATGTAGTGCCAGCGGGGCCACGGGCTGCCCACGACCGGGATGCGGAGCTTGGTGAGCGGGTCGTCGCGGTCGGCGTCGTACGGCCAGTCGGCGGTCTCAGCCATGGCTCAACGCCTCCTTCCGGGTCCTCTCCAGCCACGAGCAGACGGTGGCCACCGTGGACGTCTCCCACATGGACAGCCACATGACGATCCGCTCGTCGTGCGTCCCCAACTCCAGGCCAGACAGCGCCTCGCGGAGCGCCGCCTCGTTCGCCGGCGCCGAGCTCTCACCGATCGCGTACGGGATCGCGTCGTTGGGCGGTTCCTGGATGGGGTGTAACGGGATGTTCGTGGTAGCCATCGGGTCAGTCCTCCTTTCGTGGTCGGTACTCCATCGGTCTGTCGCCGCGGCATGGGCGAAGCGCCGAGTCGTCTTCGTCCACCCCGTTGGCGACTGCCATCTCCCGGTAGTCGTCGTAGAGCTCGACCGGGCTGTCGATGCCGGAGTAGTCGGCGATGCGCATGCGGACGGCGAGGTTGTCGGACGCGCCACGCAGCAGGAACCCGGCGCACGTTTTCGGCCTCTCTCGCCCGGACATGTGGCAGGCGAACTTGCTGGTGGCCAGGTCGTAGGTGGTACGGGCGGAATGCCTGAACGCCTCCGGCGGGAACACGCCCGTCTCGCTGTCTCGCCGCCACGGGCAGGACGGGCATGGGCGCGTCTGGTAGGCGCGTCCGCCACCGACCATGGTGGTGACGCCCCACTCTCCGTCTCCGCCGTCGTGGACGCTGATCACTTGGGGCTTGTCGGACACGGGTCAGCCCTCCTCGGGGGTGGAGGAGTCAGAAACGACGTACTTGGTCTCCCAGCCGAGCCGCACGGACTGCGCGTTCACCAGACCTCGCCAACCGTCCGGGGTAGGCCAGTCACTGTCCTCACCGTCGCCGTGGTAGTAGACGCCCGCCTTCGCGTTCCACGTGATTCCGAGCCGCTCGGCGTCAGAGATGAGCACGTCAATCACCACCGTGAGCGCGTCCGCACCCTCGCAGTCCTTCACGAAGTAGCGGGTCCGCAACTCGCCCTCGGTCGAGATCCTGCGCGTAGCGGCGTCATCGTTGGCGAACCCGTCGTCGAGGTATTCGACCGTCCCGCCCCACGCCCCGTTCGAGTAGCGGACGGTGATGCCGGTGGACCAGTACTTGCTCCCGATCATCTCGGGTCTCCTTGTCGTTGATGGTCTTGTGGATCTGGCCCTCCCGGCACAGACCGGGAAGGGGGCGGGGTTGGGGTGGCCCGGCAGAGAAGGACCGGGCCACGGGGTCAGGCACCGACGACGTCCCAGCCGCCTTCGATGTACTCCCAGGCCCACTCTTCCCAGGCCACACGGGCGGCTTCGTCGCGCTTGTCGTTGGTCATGGCGTCCCAGTCGGCCTTGAGGATGCCGCTGTCGATGACGTCTTCCTGCTTGGCGTTGGCGAGGCCGATGCTCAGGTCGACCTTGAGCTTGATCGTCTCTTCGTCGCTCATCTCGCGTCCTTGATCGTCGAGGAATTGGCGGCGCTCGCAGGCGGGCAGGGCGGCGTCCGCCCGCCGTTGTAGTTGTCCACGAACGACCCGTCCGGCAGCCGCCACTCCGTCCACCAGCGCCGCCCGTACGGTGAGGGACGTTTCTGGGCGTGCGTGCCGCAGCGCTCGCAGGTCGCGTTGTGGGCGTCCTTGCGGTTCCAGCGGTGCCGTGCCGCCATCGGAGGCTCCTTGGTCGTCGAGAGGTTGGGGTGTGTCCGGTCCCCGGCGGTGCACCGGGGACCGGGGAGAGGGGTCAGTGCGAGGCGCGAACGGGGCAGTCGCCACGGAATCCACCACGGGCGAGCAGGTCAGGCGGGCAGATGCAGAGGTTCAGGCGCGAGTCCGAGAAGAGGAAGTCCAACTCGTCGGCGGGCAGTTCGCCGATCTCGATCCGCAGGACCGCCATGGCCGCGCCCACGGTGGGGATCGCGTCCTCGCCGTCGCGGATCTGGGTGATCGCCTGGTTCAACAGGTGGACTGCTCGCGCCTGCCACGTCCGGGCCGTTTTGGACTGTTCGGGCCTGAGCCGCTTCTTGGCGGTCATGAGCATCGGGTCTCCTGATCGTCGAGAGGTTGAGGGGTAGCCCCGGAAGATGTCCTCCCGGGGCAGGGAGAGCGCCAAGCCCCGTCAGACGAGCCGAGTGGCCATGAGGTGCACCTGGTAGCCCGTCGGGCGCTCCTCCTCCTCGGGCGGGTCAGCGAAGAGCGCCTGCGGTCCGTGCGGGTCGTCCGGGTGGACCGGCCCCCACGCGAACGCCGTGCCCACCGCATAGGCGTCGCGGGCTTTCTCCTCCGCCTGGTCGCGGGCCGCATCTTCGTCAAGATGGGCGCCATCGAACACCAGCGACCCTCCGAACGTTTCGTGAGCGGTGAGCCAGACGGTCACCTCCGGGCGGCTGTCCCACTCCGCCAGGAACTGCACACCGTTCAGGCCGCTGCCGAGGACGCCGGCGGAAAGGTCCGCCAACTCGCTGACGACTTCCTGGGCTCGGCTCTTGACGAGCTGGTAGGTGCCGGGGTGGCCGGGGGCCAGCATGCCGAGGAGGTGCTGGATGCCCTGCGCGTGACGCTTGCTGATCATGTGGTGCTCCTGTGGGTCGTTGGGGAGTTGGCTCGGAGGATGGTCAGGCGATGCGCCGTAGCCACTCGGTCTGCACGTCGGCGAGTGCCTTGGCGCACTCAGCGGTGACGTCGCTGTGGTCGTCGTTCCAGCAGCCGGGCTCGCGGGTCCAGTCGTTGAGCCAGCCCCGATCGGTGAAGGACACGAAGTCGGCGGCGATCGCCTCCTCGCGGGTCATGGCCCGCACCTCGCCAGCGTGGTGGTCCCAGGCGAGGACGTCTCCGTCGGGCTGGGCGAGAGCGTGGATGTGGTCGGCGGTGACGACGAGCGTCGCGGCGTCGAAGGGAGTCGTCTCCCGCTCGACTCTCAGCAGCTGCGTGCCACTGGGCGCGGTCTGGGCCAGCGTGCGCCCGTCCTGATCGACCGCCGTCAACATGTCGCCATCGCGGGCAAGCAACCGCCACACGGTCCCGGACGGCTCCTCCCAGCCGTGCCCGCGAACCGTGCCGTCCGGGGCGATGGTGTAGGTGGTGAAGGCGTCCAGGACTATCCACTGGTCGCCGATCCGCAGATCGCGAGCAGGCCGCCGGCGGAGTTGCTGCCAAGTGAGAGCCACCGTTCACACCTCCATGAGCGGCGCGGGCTCCGCGGACTGGGCGTGCTCCACCTCGTCCGCGAGGGTCTCCACCGACCAGCCGGCGGCCAGCAGCTTGTCGGCGGCCTTCAGCGCCGCCTCGTGCACGTCGCCCCACTCGGGGCCGTCGCAGCCGTCGGCGAAGTTGACGACCAGGTTGGTGACGCCGGTCAGCGAGTGGGTCGCCTCCTTCACCGAGGAGGTGACGGCGGCGTAGTCCCCGTCCCAGTCGTCCGGCGGGTCGATCAGGGACTCGCGGAGCTGGTCGGCGAGGTTGGCCATCTGGGCGGCGATCTCGGTCGGGGTCATCGTGGGCTCCTACGTCGGGGTGGGGCTATCAAGATCGGATGCGGGGAGAGGGGTGGGCCCCTTCCGGGGCCCGGGGTCTAGCGGCGGGGGTCCTTGCAGCCGTTGTTCTCGACCGCGAACTCGACACCCTCGGGGCTGATCTCCTTGCCGTCCCACAGGTCGAACAGGAGGTCGTTCATCCCGTCCCGGCGACCCAGCTCCACGAGCGCCTCGGCCAGGTCGTCCACTCGGCTGAGGTGGCCGGCCTGGACGGCCTTGACGATCTGGTCGGCGATCTGGTGGCGCTTGGTCTCGGTGGCGGTCATCTCGTTCTCCCTGACGTCTCGTTTCTGTCTTACAGATTAGACCGATCAGCGATTGCCCCACAAGGCTTTCTCGGATATTTTTGTCTTACACAAATGAACTGCTCTTGGGAGGCCAACTATGATCGCGCGTAAGACACTTACGAGCAGGAGACCCAAGGTGCCGCGACCCGCCACCGGCAAGACGCCCGTGCGCAACGTCCGCGTCGGTGACGAGATCTGGGAGCAGGTCGAGAGAGCAGCGGACGAAGACGACACGACCGCCTCAGCGATCGTGAAGGAAGCCCTCCTGGAGTACGTCGCCAAGCGGGCCAAGCAGCGTGCGCGCAAGGCAAGGGAGCGGGCCGCCAGAGAGGCGGACCCGTCCTCCTAGGCAGCCCGCCGGCGAGTAGCCCGCCATCACTTCGGGAGGTGCCGAAGTGATGGCGCAAGCCCGAGCCCGCCGGCGAGTAGCCGTTCACCGGGACTCCCCCGACCGCTTCAGCCGGCGGATCAGGTCCGCCAGCCCGAGGGCCAGGAACACCGCGATGACCGGTAGGACGTGGCCGTTCCCGGTCTCCAGCGCGTACCAAACGAACCCCGCCGCCGCGCTGGCAAAGGCCAGCACGGTGACGAAGGCGACAAAGCTGCGGGTGAACGGCTGCTCGACGGACTCGAAGAGCCAGCGCCAGAAGCGGCGGATCACGGCATCTCCCCCGGCTGCTCGGCTGCCATCAGCCCGCCACCTGCGCCAGCACCCGGCAACCGACCACGGTCCCGTCTCCGTTGCGAACCTCGGAGTACGGGACAAGCAGGTCATCGCGGCCCTGCTGCCCGAGCGCCAGAGCGAGTGACACCACGTAGTGGACGCCGTCCCGTTGGGGCGGCAGGTCGTGGGCGTGCCCGTACTCGACACCCTCGATCGGGATGCCGTCGATGAAGCACCAGGTGCCCAGGTCGACCGTGGCCAGCCTGGCGACGGCGCCAGACGGCGGGATCAGACACATCAAGCCCTGCTCCAGGTCGTCGATACGGTCTGGGGTGTCCGGGTGGTAGACGCGCACGACGTGCGGCGTCAGGTTGACGATCCGCTTCTCGCTCATCGGGATGCCTCCCCGGACTGGTCGGCGGCGAGAGCGTCGCTGATCGCCAGCGCGAGAGCGGGCACCCACTCGGCGTACTCGGACTCGGGGTCCACGTTGTCCATGCCGTAGTCCCAGAACGGGAACTCGCGGATGGCTTTCTCGATCGCGGCGTGGCTCACCGGGACACCTCGCCCTGCTCGACGGGCTCGGCGTCGGCTGCGCCTGCGGCGGGGAACGCGCTCCAGTCCACGGCGCCGAATCGCTGGTCGAACTCCCGCTGGGCGTAGATCGACAGGTGCCCGCCCTTGATCTTCTGGCGGAACCAGTTCAGAGCCTCGGCCCATGTCTCGGCCTGAGGGTGATCCGACGCGCGCAGGTGAGAGACCAGGATGTCCGCGACGTCCCGGCAGTGCTGGCGGGCTGCGATCTCGCCCTCGACGTAGCGCTCGTCCGTCATCAGAACGCCTCCCCCGCCTGGTCGGCGTCGCTGGTCGAGAAGCTCCCAGCTCGGCTGATCACGACGACTGTGGCGTCGTCTCGGTACCCGTCGTCGTCCGCGCGGGCAGCGGCCACGATCGCGTCGGCGAGATCCTGCGGCACGTCCTGGTGAGCGCGCACAAGCGCTTCGAGTTCGGCGTGCTCCACCTGGTCATGCACCCCATCGGAGGTGAGCAGCACCAGCGGGTCGCCGATCTCGCACGAGTGCACCGTGGCTATCGAGCAGCGCCCCAGAGAGGTGCGGACCCAGTTGTCGTGCTCCTTGGCGACCTCGACCGGGACGCCGTTGACGCGCAGGTACTGGCCCACGGTGTGGTCGGTGGATCTCTGTGTCAGCGTCTCACCGTCCCAGCCGTAGGCGCGGGCGTCCCCGGTCCACGCGATGGCGGTTTCCTCGCCCGGCTCGGCAACCGCAACGACGGCCACCCCGTCGGGTTCGATTGCGGTGGCAGCCGGCGCGGCGACGAGCTCGGCGGCGGCCAGGATGCCGATGGTGGCGGTCCGGCGGGCGCCGACGCGCGCGGCGACCTCGGCCGCGAGGGCGGAGAAGGCCGCAACCTCGGGGTTGTTGCCGATGCCGTCCACGATGGCAGCGGCGACTACGTCCGTGTCGGGCACGCGGTGAATGGCGGCACCGTCAGCGTTGTACAGGCGGCTTCCGCGTCGTGTGGCGGTGCGTAGGTCGATCGTCATCTGTTCGATTCCTCTCTCGAATCTTGCTTGAGTCGGTGCTGGATCACATTGAAATACGATCTTGAGTTCTGATCGGAAGCGCTGAGAGCCCCTTGAGAGACGCTCAGCGCGCCCGATCCCTACTGGGAGACCTGAGACGACTCCCGAGCCGCCAGGGGTGCCGTAGAGGTCCGCGCGAGGGCATCCCCACCCGGACCGGGCATCCGCTCCTGCGGGCTGGTCCCGTTCAGGACCCGAGCCACAGCGAGGCAGGGGCCGTAGATGACCTCGTCCTGGGAGTTGCCCATGCCCTGCGCTCCGTGACGCTCCGCCTCGTTGGCTACCTGCTCCAGCCAGGAGGCGAGAGGCTCGGCCAGTTCAGGACTGACCACCGTCCTCCACTGCGCCGCAGCGAGCGCCCGGAGCTCTTGCGCCGCCTCTCGGAGTTCGCCGGCGACGGTTTTCTCGGTGGTGTCAGCCATGGTTGGCCTCCCCCGTGGTCGCTCCGCCGGACTCCAGCAGACTCGCTGCCAGGCCCATCGCCGCAGCCTGAATGACCGCAGCGATGCCGCCGCTCTTGCCTGCCGCGACATCAGCGACGGCGTCACTCAGTCGTGGACTGGCGTAGGCGCGCAACTCGGCGACGCAGCGGGCGCGCTCGTCAGCGCGGATGGCCGCCTCGCTGATCGTCGCCTCGGTCTTGGTGTCAGCCATGGAGAGCCACCTCCTGCGGGAACTCGCGGACCCGGAGATCCGCCGGCCAGTGCTCCCAGTCGCCGCCCTTGCGGTCGCCGTGGCCGAAGATGCTCTTGCCGCCGACGAACTGGTCCTTCGCCCACGCGGCGCCGAGCTGCTTGACGAACGGCGCGACACGGGCGGACCGGCACTGCTCAACGAGTGAGCGAACCCAGGCCACCTCTGTGACGCGGGACTTCGGCCCTGACTCTCCACCGGAGATGATCCAGGCGATCCCGTCCGCAGAGTCGAAGTCGCACGAGTCGCAGTCGATCTGAGTGAGGTCATCTCCGTACGGGCCGAGGATGTGGTCCGGGAAGGCGTTGGAGTGAAGGACTGCCCGGTTCCATGGCAGCAGCCAGCGTGACAGGTCCAGTTCTTCGAGCAGCGGCTCACAGGACAGGAACAGGGTCTTGGCGCGGCTTTTGAGCAGCTCTGGGATGCGCTGCTCGGCGAACCGCTGCGTCTCCACACTCGCGCCCAACCACACGTGGTCCGGCCACGAGTCGCCCCACGGCGCCATGCCCGCCACGTTCTCCGGCCGCTTGGTCAGGAGCTGCCAGCGCAGCCACGGCGTCGCCTCGATCAGATCCCACAGCCGCTTGCGGGGCTCGTCGAGCTGCGGGTGGTCCTCGAACACGTCCGCCATCGACGCGCAGAACACCTTCGCGGGCTTGCCGTCGCGTTCGGCCTGACGGTTCCAGCGCACCGGCTGGCGCCAGTTGTTGTCCGACAGCATCCGACGCTCACCGTGCCGCCGCCAGAGCTGGTGGCCGTACCGCTGGGCGTCCCGGTCGGCGTAGCAGAACCGGCACGCTGGGGACACGCGGGAGCATCCCCACCAGGGGTTGAACGTGTGATCCGTCCACTGAATTTTCGTGGTCTCAGCCATGGGTGTCGTTCTCCTCTCTCGTGTTCAGGGGGTCAGGAGTGACCAGTTGGAGTGATGGCGGTATGGAGTCGTCCGCCTCCTCCAGGCCGGGCGGGTCGTGCTCGACACCACCGAGCACGACCTTGAAGCGGGGCGGTGTCGGGTTCGCCATCTCGACACGGGCCAGGACGGGCCAGTCGTCGGCGCGTATCCCCACCGCAGGCGGCGTCCACGAACCGTCCGCCTTGCGGTAGTTCTTCTCCCAGTCCCACGGCAGGTAGCAGGGCAGCAGCCCGCCCCGGTTCGGCAGGGGCGTCGGGAGGCCAGCGTCGCGGCGGCGGTTCTCCGCCATGTTCGCCGCGTCGGCCTCCTCCCGGTGGCGGGAGCAGAAGCGGGCCATCTGCCATGTGCCGTCCACCGGGTTCGTCACCTGGAAGCCGACCTGGCCGCTGCGCCCGCACGGGCGCTTCGCCCTCGGCAGCTCGACCACGCACCCAGCGTCGTACGGCTCCGCGTGCGGTTCGTAGCGGGGCAGGTCGGAGCGGATCAACTCCCAGAAGCGGAAGTTGTCCAGCCCCATCACCTCACACGCCCGCCTGATGCGTTGACCGCGGGGGGCGCGCTCCACACCGAGAACCCAGATGGACGTGACGACGAACATGCGCAAGTCGCCGCCCCACCGGTTCGGGCGGGGGAACCGGACGTCCTTCATCGCCCGCGAGACGTCCTCGCGGACCTTCAGCAGGTAGCGGAGATCTTCGCCGTTCACGTCTCCTCCTTCGGGTCAGGGGGTCCAGGGTCGGAGAGCAGCCGGTCCAGAAGCTCGATCAGCTCCCACATCGGGCCACGAGCTGGCGGCAGTGGCCGCTCCGGCCGCAGCCGTTCCGCGTCGAGACGACGCTGCCGATCCCACAGCTCGTCGACCGGCCGGCGACTCATGGCGCGTCCTCGCCGGCCATCGCCCGCCGGACGAGCTCGGCGCCGCGAACCTCGGTCCCCGGCGTCGGCGGCCGGGACGGCTTGAGCGGGTCCCGAGACGCCTCACGCAGGTCCCTCGGCGAGCCGTCCGGGTCCACCAGCAGGCGGACCACCTCAACCAGGACGCGCGGCCATTCCCAGCCCGCGGTAGCCGCAGCAACGATCGCGCTCCGCAGGTCGGTCTCCTGCCAGTCGGGCCGGACAGCGAGCGACAAGGCGACCAGCGCGGGCACCGCCCGGCGGATCTCGGGCACCTCGTCGGTCTTGGTCATGGCGAGCCTTCGATCTCAGCCAGCCCCGCAGCCTTCAGGCGCGCCTCATGCGCGGGCGCCGAAAGTCGGCGCCCGTCCGCGTTCACGCACACCGCGCCGGGCAGCGCCTTGCAGGGCGGCCATGGGCACGGGACACGGATAGCGGCGATTCTGGCCGGGTCGTGGTCGGCGCCGCGGATCTCGGTGTACTCCGTGGACGGCTCGACCTTGGCCATGATCTGCTTCGGAAGCGCGAACCCCTGGGCCATCTCCGCCAGCGCGTCCTTCAACGCTGCCTGGTAGTCGACGGGCCGATCAGCCAGCTCCGGAGCTGGCGCGGGGAGCGCAGAGCGGCTGATCCGCTCGGTTCGCAGCGCCTTCACCTCGCTGAGGAGCTCGGCAAGGCTGATGAAGACCTTGTGATTGGCGAGACGGGTCGCCGCCTCGGCCGCGTCGCGGGCTTCAACGTCTTTGAGCCCGGCGGCGTACCAGGCGTCGGGGGTTTCGTCCTCCAGGCGCTGTTGCGGCCATAAAGCGCTGACGAACTGCACGAACTTCACAGCTTCGACTGGGGTCATGCCGGGATCTCTCCTTTCGGGATGGTCGCGTTCACGCGCTGCTGCTCGGCCCTGACGGCCCGCTCCATGGCAGCGCTGAGAATTTGGGCGTTACGGGATCCACCCGTAGGTGCGTCCCGGTTGCGGGGTGGCTGGCCTTGGAGCTCGACTCGCAGCGTTTCCACCGAGACGGAGCGGCCCTCTTTCGCCAGCCGCAGAAGAGCGTCACGAACCTCGGAGTCGGCGTACTTCTCGGCCTTCAGCGCCTTCAGCACGATCCCGTTGATCGCGGGCCACTTGCACATCGGCTCAGCTTCGGCGTAGGCGTCGGTGATCCGCTTCGAGCGCTGCGTCAGGGTCAGACCGGCGATGACGTCGAGCGGGTCGCGCTCCGGCCGGGCCGCAGGCTCGGCAGCCGAAGGCTGAGCAGGCCTGGGACTGGGTATGGGAAAGAGCTCCGTAGTACCTACATCAACCCGTTCCCAGCGCGCGCCCGCGCGCGAGCCATCGCTTGCTACAGCTTTGCCATCGCCCGGATGGCTACCGGATGGCAAATTGCTATCGCGTGATGGCTGGTTGCCATCGGGTGAGTTGACGGGGTCCTCAACAGGCGTAACGGCATCGTCTGACTCGCCAGAAACGGGGGCTGCCATGTCGCGGCCATCTGCTTTGCCATTCGGTTTGCCATCACCGGATGGCAAATTGCTATCGCTCTTCTTGTTTCCCCAGCGTGCGGCGGCCCCCTTCTTCCCCGCCTCCGACCTCGCCGCGCTCACTTCTTTGTCCGGGAGGTAGTCAACGAAGTCGTGGATCATCCAGCCGTCGCTCACGACATCCCACATGCCGGCGTCCACGAGCAGCCTGGCCAAGTCCTTGCCGCGGGCTCCCACGAACCGGCGCGGGAGCGTGCTCGGCAGCAGGCCGGGCGTCTTGCCCTTCTTCCGCGTGTTGCGGTGCGCCCACGTAAAACACAGCGTCCACAGCCCGATGGCCGCGATTCCCTCGTCGAGGTCGAGGAGCGCCAGCACCTTCTCGTGATCGTCGAAGGCGTCATCCATGCGACCCCAGCCCATCAGACGGACGCTCCCTTGCTGGTGTTGCACGTTGTGCACAGGACCTGCAAGTTGTCCGGGTCGTCAGTGCCGCCCATGCTCTTCGGGTGGATGTGGTCGATCTCCAGGCCGCGATAAAGGTCGCGACCGTTCTTCTGGGGTACCGGGTCGCCTGGCCGCCACCCACATGCGCGGCACCGACTGCCGTCGCGCAGAAGGATCGCGGCGCGAACCCCACGCGGCACCGGAGGTTCGTGGCGTTCAATCTGTTCGGTCAGATCCACTGCCGCGAAGGCGCGCAACCTCGCCGAGCAGCAGTTGGCCATTGCGTCGAGCGCGGCAACAACCCTTCGCGGTTGGCCGCCGATGCGCTCCCACTCAAAGAAGGTCGGCACGTAGACCTCTTCGGTCTCCTCGTCCACCTCCAGCCAACCCGCCTTCTGCAACTCGTCGAGAGCGGCGCGCGTCCGGCTCTCGTCCATGTCAGCGGCGTAGTGCGTCCATCGCCTGACCCGAAGCGGCAGGACGCCAGCAGGGTCAAGCTCGGGCTGGCTGTACACCGTCAGGAATAGCCATTGGGTGCTCCTGTCCAACCCGTTGAAGCTGACGTCATCCCACAGGGACGAGGGGAAACGCGCTTCTTTACGTGCCACGTGCCTTGCTCCAGTTGGTGAGTAGTTCGGTCAGGTCCGGAGCTGGGCCGGTCTTCGGGGTTGGTCCACTTCAGTCCCCCTGGTCACTCAGGCGTTCGATTCCATAATACGCACTCAGTACGTGTTATTCGATCAGGTTACGAGGACACGCAAAAGCTGCGTGTTTTATCATCAGGTTGTGGTAACGCGCACATGAGACGCTGAAGGAGTGGAGTCCGAGATGACCGCTGAACTGGCAGAAGCCGCGACCGCCTACAACGAGGCCCCAAAGCGGCTGCGCGACGCGATCGTCAAGGCAGCCGAGACCAGCGACGCGACCGCGACAGAGATCGCCCAGGCCATCAACTTCACGTACTCCGTGGACTACGTGGCGAAAATCGTGCGTGAGGCCGGCGTGGCGCGGCCCCGCGGGCGGCGCAAGCGCAACCCGTCTGAGCCCTCCGACTCCTGACCTTCTGTCTGCCGGGACCTCGGTCACGATGCCTCCCCTCTCTGTGGTTGCAGGGCCGCCCACCCTTTTGGTCGGGCGGCCCCTTGTGTTGATCACGTCAGTGCTCCAGCTCAGGCGTCAGCTGAAGGCATGGCCATGGGGCTGGTCCGGCAAGTCGGCGGTGGCAAGGCGCGGCAGTGGCACGCCGGCGGTTCGGCATGTCGCTGATGCCGGGAGCGGGTCGGGCCCGGATTGTCGTGCTCGGCTAGACCTGGCATGGCAAGTCGGGAGGGGCCGACTCGGGTTGACATGTCGGCGTGGTGTGGTCGGGCGCGCTGATGGCAAGTCGTGTTGTTGTGGGAAGGCTCGGCTCGTCGACTAGGCGAGGATGGCGGTGGGGTGGATTGTCGAAGAGCAGTGGATAGCCCGGGTGTGGAGAGGCGTGTCGGCTGGGCCGGGGTTGGTAGGTGTCGACGCGGGAAGGCATGGCTGGTCGGAGCGGCGAGCGGGCGGATTGCCGCGGCAAGGCTGGTCGAAGTGGGTTGGCTGGCTGCGGTGGGACACGAGTAGGCGTGAGATGTCGGCATGGCGCGGCAAGGCAGGGACACGAGTGGGGCTGTCGGATCGGCACGTGACGGTCAGTTGCGGCGGGGCTTGTCGGGCGGGGTGGGCATGGGCGGCTCCGTGATGTCCGGGCTGGACTCGGGATGTCGGCATGGCGCGGGTTGTGTTGCCCCTGCGCGAGGCGGGGCTGGGTTTGTCGACTTGCCCTTGACCTGGAAAGGACTGGAGCGGCTTGTCGGCTGGGGGTTTGGCTAGCCGTATCGGTTACGGCGTCGCGGTCAGCCATGTGGCACCTCTTCGGTTACAGTCGTGGGTGGGTTGAGGGGCCCCGGCGTTTTGCCGGGGCCCGCTGTCGTTACTGGCGGTCGAACGCGAGCAGCTCGAACTTGCCGTCCGACCGGCCGCGGTCGGAGCCGATGCCGATGTCTTCGCCGCGCTCCCAGATGCGGCCCCACGCCTCCGGTTTGAGGAAGTCGTCGTGGACCTTCAGCTCGAACTCCAGCAGCGGGGACTGCACGAACTCGACGCGGTTGATCGACGAGCGCGGCCCTTGCGGGGTCATGACGTGCTTGATGCGTTCCTCCACCCCCGTGGGCTCCTTCACGCCGAGCCCGATGAACGTCTCCACGACGAACGCCCGCTCGGAGATCGTCGCCATGAGCCCCTTGCGGAAGCCCTTCGGCAGCGGCCGGCCCACGGTCGTGTCGGCGGCGGTTTTGCCGTCCCAGTCGGTGCCGGGGTAGGCGGAGTTCGCCCACTCCTTGAGGGCGGCCTTCATGCACCGGCCCTCATAAGCGAGCTCTCCCGTTTCGGGGATGCGCTTGAACCCGTTGATGGACGGCGCCGCGTCCGACTCCAGAAGCGCGTCGGCGAGCTCGTCCGCGGTCGGCTGCCGGTCCGGGAACCGCTCCAGCAGCGTCTTCTGAGTGAGCTCCTGAAGGTCCCGGTCGCCGACTTCCATGCGCGACTTCAGCCAGCCCTTGATGACGGACTCGGAGGACGGCACCCCGCCCACGATCTTGTCGAGGACCTGCAGCCGCACCCGGTACACGGCCACGTTGCTCTTGGTTCCGAAGATGTCGACGGCGCCCATCAGGCCCTCCCCCCAGCGACGCGAGGCAGCGGAGTGGCGCCCTGGCTGGCGGCGAGCGCCTGGTTCTTGCGCTTGAGGGCGTCGTTGGACGCCTCCAGCCGCTCGATCTCCTTACGGGCCAGCGTCAGCGCCTCCTCAGCCGAGGCGTCCGCTTCCAGCTGAGCGCGGGTGTCCCGCACCGCCCGCCGGGCCCGGCCGTAGTTCACGACCACGGCCTGAACCTCGGTCGTGTGCTGGATGGTGCGGAACAGCTCGAACAGCTCCCGCGGCGACTTGCCCGCCACGGCCTGGCCGGTGATCGCCTCGATGTCTTTGCGGAGCTCTGCATCGCCCTGGATCATCGCGACGACGGCGTCGAACTCTTCCGGGCTGTAGTCCTGCGGGTTTCGTGATCCCATGTCACATGTCCTTGATCTGTGAGGGTTTCGATTTAGGCGGCGGGAACGCCGACGGTGGCCGCGCGGCGCATGCGACGACGACGCTCAGAGGCGCGCTCGTCCTCGTTGAGGCCGCCCCATGTGCCGTACTTCTCGGGTTGGGACAGCGCGTAGTTCAGGCACTCGATGCGGACGAGGCACTGAGAGCAGACGGCTTTCGCCTTCCGCTCGCGGATGTCTCTCTCAGGCTGACGTTCGCCGTCAGGGCCGAAGAACAACACGAGGTCTTCGCCGCGGCACTGAGCGTCGTCCTGCCAACTCCACTCGGGCTTGTGGGTGCTCCTACGAGGCGCGCGTGGCACCGGGACCGGTTCAGGCACCGCCGTGATCTCTTCGAGTTCCGCGGCGACCTCCACCGCCTCTTGGTCCTGGCGAGCCTCTGCAAGGCAGGTCGCCAGCGTTTCGAGGTCGTCATCCCACGGGGTGAGCGGGCCGCCCTCGGGCAGGTCGAGGGCGGCGAGGATGGTCTCCCAGCCGTCAGGACGCTTCCTGCGCAGCCACCGGCCGGCGGGACCCGCCAGAGCGGGGTTGGCCTCTTCGGCGAGGTCGTCAGAGTAGAGCGGTGAGTTGGACATGCCGGGCTTGGCGAAGTCCTCATCCGTCTTGCACGCGATAGCGATCATGTGTTCAGTGGCCATGGTTCACCTCCTCGTTGCTTGTGGGGTCGCCGCCGGTGGCGCGGGCGGCGGATTGGTCGTGTTCGGCGAGCTCCGACGCCATCCGCCACAAAGCCAGCTCCACCCGTGCGGCAGCACGACCGGCAGCGGTAGGAGCAGCAGACACAGCCGCCTCCAGGCACGGGATGTGGGCCTTGATGCGTGTCAGATCCGCGGAGAGATCAGAGGGCATCGTCGCCTCCGGCCACGTCACGGGACGTCAGCAACTCGAACGCTGTGATGTCGGTGTCGAGTTGCTGCTTCTGGGCTGCGAGCTCGCGCCGGCGGCGGTCACGCCGCGCCCACCAGTCGTTCAGGCCGTCGATCAGGACCCAGCCCACGAGTGCCCCGAACGCGGCCACGGACAGCAGGCCGATGACAGCGAGGACGTTCTTCAGGAGCTCAAACATCACGACGTCATCCCTGCCTCGATCAGGAGGAGACCGCCGACGATGAGCGCGGTCATGAGAAGTGCGAGGCTCCACGTGGAGAGGGCGCCCTTCCAGCCCATGGCGTCAACCATGAGTGCGACCAGCGCAGTCAGAACGATCCCAAGGAGGGCGATTCCGGCGACGATCATCTCCCCCTCCTACGCTGTTCAGTGGTCCAGTCGTCGACCATGCCGTCCAGGACGTCGCCGGTCGGGACTCGGTCGGCCTCGACTGCGAGCCCGTCGCGGAGGAGCTCCTCCACCTGGGCGCGCGAGTAGCGGTCCTCCCGCTCCTCCCGCCGGCGGCGAGCTCGGCCGTCGACCTCGCGGAACTTGTCCCGCGCCCACACCACCGCGACGGCGATGAGGATGAGCACGACCAGGGCGATGGTCAGCAGGAAGGTGCCGTTGGCGGCGTCGTTCCAGAAGGCGGCCCACTCGGCCAAGTTTTCGAGGCTCACGACCCGATCTCCTTCCGGATCGCGGCCAGCACGTCGGCGGGACGCGGGGTGTGCCGGTCGAGGGAGATCACTGGGCGCCGTCCCGTCGCTGGTCCTGAGACAGCGCCGTACGGACTCCCGCCGGGAGAGCAATCCCTTGGCCGGCGAGTGCCTGCTGGAGGGCGTCCACGGTCGGCACCTCGCGATGCCGGGAGCCGCACTGCCACGCCAACACTGGCTGTGTACTCCCGGGCTTCCCGTCTTCCCACACCTGCGCCCAGAACGTCGCGCGGATGGAGTCCCAGCCGGTCGTGGTCAGCCTGGTTTCAGGCGAGCTGGGGGCGTTGGGGATGGTGTAGAGGCTCATCGGGCACCTTCCTTGGCGGCGGGCACGCCGGCGAGAGCCACCAGAGCGGCGCGCAGGCGGGCGACATGGTCAGGGAATGCCTCTCGGGGAGCGTTCGATGCGGCCTCGGCGAAGGCGTGGACCTCGCCGACGATCGCCGCCCTCAGCGCGTCCGGGTCCCAGACGACCGGCGTCTCGGAGCCCTCGACGACCACCGCCCGGTAGTGGCGGACGATCTCTGTGCCCTGCTCGTCGTCCACCCACCTGATGGTCTCCAGGCGCAGGACGTTGCCCTCAGCGGCCAGAGACAGGGCGGCCTGAAGGTCGTGCCGCCACCCGTCAACGGTCGAGCAGACGGCGGCGGCGACCTTCTCGGGGGTGATCTCGCTCACTGGGCACGCTCCTCTGCCTGAGCGGCCTCAGATGCGCTGAGGACCAGGCCAAGCAGGTGATCGGACTCCATACGCGTGGGTGCCGACAGCGCCTGCCGCATGGCCGCCTCTGTGGCCTCCAGGCGGGCCTGGAGCCGCTCCACCTCGCCGATCAGGAGCGGCAGCATGTTGACGCCTTCCACGATGAGTTCCGCCATGCGGCGGCGCTCGTCGTCGTCCTCGTCCTCCCCCTCGTCCCAGGTGCCCAGATCCCAGTCGGCGACCAGGTCGTTGCGCTTGTACGAGGAGGGGGTGCTGTAGCCGACGATCTCGCCGGAGCACTCCCGACTGACGCGCTGGAGAGCGGACTCGCGCCAGATCTGCATGTCACCCTCGCAGTCCGCCAGGAACCACGGGAGGTCTCCGACAGAGGCGAGCAGGTGCTTCAGGTGGGCGACCTTCTCGGGGGCGATGTCGCTCATTCCGCACCGCCCGTCTTAGGCAGGGCGGTGCCACCGAACGCGACGCCTTCGAGGTCGTCCGAGCGGGCAGCGAGAGCGGCCATCGCGGCGAGCTGGCCCGCCAGCTCAAGCGCCTCCTCCGGGCTCAGGTCCCACTCGTCCACGCCGCGCGGGTTGAGGCGGATGATGCCGTTGTCGAAGGTCAGCAGCTTTCCGCCGTCGTCCCAGGACAGACCCAACTCGGCGGGCCACTTCAGGACGAGCGGCGTTTCGTCGCCCCCGACGACCACGGCGCGGAAGGGAACCTCAGGCAGCAGCGTCGCCTCGTCGAAGTCTCCGTCGCCTCCGTCGTCCGCGAACGCCTCGATGCCGATGCTGACGACGTTGCCCACCGAGCTCATGTGGAGCTTCCAGTAGTAGCCGTCGTGGTAGTCGTTGTCGGCCTCGGTCAGCAGGTCGGCCACCAGCTCGACGGTGGGGGGCGTGGCCGCGACGGGCGTCTCGGGGGTTTCGGTGCTCATGCTGCGTCCTTCGGGGAGTAGGGGTGCCGGTAGTCGGCGGCGAAGGGGATGACGTCGTCGCTCACCGGGCAGAGCGCCAGCGGAGTGGAGCGGCGGCGGGTGAAGTCCTCAGACGGCACGATGCGAGCCAGACCAGACCAGCCCGTCAAGGAGCCGTGAGAGGACCAGCGGCGACGGAAGCGGCGGCCCCTGTGGCGGGCGAATAGCCCGCTCACGAGTGACCTCCAGCCCGCTCCAGGTCGTCGTGAGCCGTCTCGATCCGCGCCAGCAGCATCGCCGCCGTGTTCTGGCCCGCCGGGGCCGCCGTCGGCGACTCCTTGTCCTTCGGGTTGCAGCGCTCGCCGTACTCCAGCAGCTCCCTGCCGGCGTGTGTCCACCCGCCGTCCGGCCGCTGGGTGACGGCCTGGCCGCAGGTGCGGCACGGCGTCTCCTCAGTGACGGCGAGCGGCGGCAGGTCGGCGGATGCTTCCACGTCGCGGACCGCCTGCCGGAACTCGGCGATGTACGTCTTCGCGTCGGCGATCTTCGCCTGGAGCTGGTTGACCTCTTCCTGCCACTGGGTGATGTCGTTCGCGGCCCGCTGGATCTCCGGCTCGGCAACGCGGCGGAACGCCTCAACGACGGCGGGACGGTAGGCGAGACGCTGGTCGAAAACGCTACTGGTGGTGCTCAAGTTGATCTCCTGTTGGTGCAGTAGTTCGGGTAGAGCGGTGCGCTTGCCCGCCCCAGAGGGCAAGCGCGGGGAAGGTCAGGAAGGGGGGAGAGCCATGCCAGCCTTGAGCAGGGCGCGGGCGATGGTCTCCGCGCTGCCAGCGGCCGAAACGCTGTCGTCGATGGCGCCGGACTGGTAGATCACCTCGGCGACCTCCTCAACGGCCTCGGCGGACGGCTCGTCGGCGGCCTCCAGCGCCATGGCGGCCAGCACCGCCGCTGCGCCGAGCGCGTCGGCCGAGCTGAGACCATCACCTGTTCTGGTGAAGACGCGGATGCGGTCATACCGGCGCGTGAAGGTCAACGCGTTGCTGTCCGTCCACTCCCGGATGGGGTTCGCGGATTTCCACCAGGCTGGGCGGGCGAGCAGCATGGGCGGCTCGACGCCGACGGCCCGGTATAGGCCAGCCACGATCTCGGGCAGCGTGTCCGAGGTGACGCGCAGCCCGGCGGTTTCGATCGCGGCGAGCACTGCCGTCTCCGACGCGGTCAACGGGTTGTCCGCCATCAGGCACCTTCCAGGGGAAGCTCAGGCCAGCCGGGAGGGTCGAGCGGAAGTGCCTGGACGATCTCGTCAGCCAGGCGGGCAATGTCTTCGAACGCAGTAGGGACGTCATCGCGCGTGAAGGCGTAGATCGCGCACATCTCGATCTCGAAGGCCCTGGCCATCTGACAGGCATCCGCGGGCGCGATCCCGCGCCCAATCAGGTAGCGCTCCGCCACGGTCGGGTCCGTCTCCGACCACGGCATGATGGCGTTGGCCATCATCTGTTTGCCGAGATCGAGTGCCATGCTCAGCGCCCCTGGGGCGTTGGCGTCGTTGTAGAGCGCCCCGACAATCGCCAGTCGGTCCCCGAGTTGGTTCAGGCGAGCGCGAGCCGCTGAGCGTGACAGACGCTCTTCTGACGAGCGGTACATGGCCTTGGTTCTGGCAACGAGTCCGTCCAACTCGGCTGGTGTGAGTCGAACCACCGGCAGCCCGAGCGCGTACTGGATAACCAAGTCGAAGTTGGCGCCCTGGAAGTACTCAACCCCGGTCGTACGCGGCCAGCGCTCGGCACAGAAGTCGATCAACGCGCGCTCGTTTTCTTGATAGCCGATGTGCGGATCCGAGAACCACGAGCGGGTCACCGAATCGCCGTGTCGCGCCGCGCTCTTGGCGTGTTCGGACAGGCGCTTGTGCGCCTGCTTGGCCTGCCCGACTTTCACAGTGGCGCTCGCGAACTCAATCACGTAGACGTGGTGCTCCCACTCCTGGCGATGCTTTTCGCGCTGCTCTCTCTCCATGTCGCGCGGTGTGAACGCGGTCATGATCCTCTTTTCAGTGTGATGTGGTTGTGTGCCGCGCCCGCCCCCGAGCGGGCGCGGAAGATCAGAGGGTCAGAACGGGGCCTCAGGCGAGATCGGCTCCCACGGGTGGACCGTCAGGAAGCGACGCCACGCCTGCCCCTTGTGCTTGCGCGCGAGGTCGAGGGCGGCCTCGCCGTACTCGCCGTCCTGGATGGGCCCGGTCGGCGGCACGGCACCGCCCACAGTGACCGCCCACTCCTCGCGCTTCTCCAGCGCCTCGAACTCGGCGATCCGCTGGCGGGCCTCCGCCAGCTCGTCCGCCATCGCGGGCAGCAACTCGTCCAGGAGTCGCCGTTCCGTCTCGCGCTGCTCCTTCACGTCCGCGTGCACCACGTCACGCTTGGCGACCAGCTCTTCGACCTCTTCCAGGTCCACCGGTTCAGGCGCCGGGTACCACTCGCACGGTTCGGGCTCTCGGTCGTCTCCTGGTTCGTACAGGTCATCGACGTGAGTCATCGGGGAACTCCTCGGGGTTGATCAGGTCGGATGGGGAGCCGTCGATAGAGCGACGGGCATAGTCGTCGAGCTGCGCCTGCTGGCATCGCGAGCACACGCCGCAGCAGTCCCCGCCAGGCGGGTTGGTGGTGCAGCCGACCGCACCCGCCGGACAGACGTGGCCAGCGGGCTTCCGCCCGCGGCACCAGGGGCAGAACTCCATGGCCTGGACAGGCGGGTCGAGCTGCATGCGAACCGCCGTCTCCACATCGGCGGGCAGGTCCCACAAGCTCAGGCGCCCATTGCACGACACCGGCTGAGCGAGGGGGCGAACATTCGCCAGTCGCCAGTGGGACTGACCCCGGATCGCCCACGGCCCGCAGTCACAGGCGCCGCCGTCCAACATCCGGCAGACGCCCACCACGTCGACCACGGCGACGACCGCGGACTTCTGCTGGCGGGCCGGCAGAACGCTGCCGTATCCCCGGCGGGCCCTGAACGCCACGTCGCACTGCGCTTCTTCGCCGGCCCAGCCCGCTCCTGCGTGGATCGCAAGCGGGCCCCGGTGTGTGGTCGACCAGGTGCGGTTCTCGACGTTCTTGCCGAGCTGGGCGATGGCGAAGGCCCACGGCTGGCGAACGGTGAGCGCCTTCATGAGCCCTCACCACCCGAGATGACCCACTTACCGTCCGGGGAGGGGTACGCCCACGTGGTGCCGAGCAGCAGCACGGGAACGTCCAACGGGTCGAAACCCGTGCGCACCAGGTAGCCGTGGTTGTAGGCCTCGGTCCGGTGCTGCTCGACGTAGCCATGACAGCCCGTCGTCCCAGACCCGCACAGCAGCAGCAGGTTCTCGGCGGTGTTCTCACCGCCGCGCCCCCGCGGGATCCGGTGGTGGATCGAATCCTCATCACGAGGGACGACCGCGCCGCAACGGACGCACCCCTTGTCGCGGGCCTCCACCAGCGCCCTCAGCTTCGGCGAAGGGCCCGTGTCCGGCTGGGGGAACTTCAGGTGCCAGCCGTTGAAGCAGTGCTCCACATCGATCGGCAGGACGCTCCGCAGGCCGAGAGCGTGCATCCGCTCCAGGCGTCGGCGAGCTTCCGCCTCGTTCGCGAACGTCTCTTTCGAGCAGCAGGGGCGGGCGACGCGGGTCTTCATCGGCCACGCCCCGGCGTGTCGTACAGCGCCTTGGCGTTGACGTTCAGCGAACGCATCACCTCGACCTGCGTCTTGACCTGCCAGACGTAGTCCGAGGCGTTCTGCCGGACGACCTTCGCCGCCCGGAGCGCCCAATACTCCTTCGAGATGCGGACCGCGTACCACTCGTCCGCCTGCTTCTGCGATACCTGGCCGACCTTCCGGCCGACCTCGGGCGGCTCCTCGCTGGAGGCGAACAGGAACGCGGTGCGCGCTTCCAGGAACACCCGCTCCGCCTTGACCTCGGCGTCACGCGCCCTCATCAGGTTGAGCTGTGACTTGGCCAGCTCGTTGTTCAGCCGCTTCAGGTACACGTCCGTGTCCGCAGGGGTCAGGACGGCGTCCTCGGAGATGAACTCGAAACCGGCCTCGCCGCGCTGGAAGACGTCCGTCATGACTGCTCACCTGCCATCGCGGTCTGCCACAGCGGGCAGTCGACGACCGGGAGCCCCTCGAAGCCGGGCAGGTCCACGCCCACCTCACAGGAAGCGCCGCCCTCGTTGCAGGAGCAGGGACGGCCCGGAAAGCACCACTCACCCGCGAAGGCTGCGTCGAAGTGCCGGCACGTCCTGCAGGTCCGGTTCGCCGGGTTGAGCCAGCAGCGGCCAATGTGCGCCGCCGTAGCGGTCTTCTTCGCCCGTGCGCGGGAGCAGAACGGGCAGGCGTAGCGGGTCACCTTGATCTGGATGGGAGTCGTCACGCCTGCTCGCCTCGCTTCGCGCCGAGCAGGCCGGCGAGGTCGATGCCGTCGATCTGCGGCAGGTCCGTCTCCTCCAGGACCTCCAGCAGCCGCTCGGCGCCGTCGTCGGCGTAGAACCGCTGCGACGGAGACGACCCGTGGCCGATCTCCACGCCGGGGATCTCGCGGCCTTCCTTGTCCACCGGGGCGTTGTTGGCGAGAGCCTGCTCCAGCAGCTTCATCTCGTACGCGGTGCGCACCGTAGGCACGTGCTCGACCTCGGTCGGCGCCGTCTCCTGCACGAACGCGACGAACTTGTCCCGGTCGGCGACGATCGCCTTCACCTCCGGCTCGGTCATCGCGACCTTGCCGAGCCGGGCCGCGCCGAGCTTGGCGGCGTTCTTGTCGCCGGGCTCCTGCTCGATGAACTGGGTCACGTGCTTGAGCGCCCGGTTGAGCTGCGACTGGCGCATCTTCAGCAGGGCGAACACCGTCCGCGCTTCCCTCGGGGTGAGATCGCTCATGCCGCGACTCCGTTCGACTCGGACGTCATCTGCGCCTTCAGCGCCTGCACGCGTGTCCTGACCAGGTCGGCCTCGGGTGCGGTGATCTCGCCTGCAATGCCGAGCGGGTTGATTGCCGTCCACACGCTCTGTAGGCCGTCGAGGTTGGATGCGTCTTCGGCCTCGGTCAGCAGGCGCTGCGCCGCCTCGGACAAGCTGTCCAGGTCGGGCGATTCGCTGCCCGCCTTCACCTCCGTCATCTCGCGGACGCGAGAGGCGGACGGGTCGCACTTCAAGGCGTCGAAGACGAGCCGCTCCAAGCTGAAGTCCGGCATCGGCTGCGGCTTGTCGACGCCCGGGCGGATCCCGGCGTGCACCGAGCGGGCGCCGACGACGATCGGCGGGTGCTCGCGCGACATCCGCACCCACACCGACGCGTCGTAGGCGAGGTTCTTGTGCCCCTCGACCTTGTAGTCCTTCGACCCTTCAATGGGCCTGCCCGACTGGTCGAGGCTCGCGACCTCTTTGCCCCGGGCGGTCATCACCACGATGCCAGGGAAAGTCATGAGCAGGGTCATGAGTCTCCGGTGCCGGGCCGTCGCGTCGTTCCACAGGTTCATCGACACCTGGACCTCGGCGTTCGGATCCCGCTGGAGCCTCTGCTGGTTGCTTCGAGACGTCTTGGCGCGGTTGCCCGCCCAGTCCTTCAGCAGGTCCCACTCGGCGGTCATGGAGTCGATCACGAGCACCACCGGCGGCTCTCCGGCCTGCGCCGCCCGGGCAGCCTCATCGCGGACCTCGACCACCTGGGAGAGGATCGACTGCCAGGTTCCGTCGTGCTCGATCACCAGGTAGCGAGCTCCGGGCACTGCCCCGTACTCGTCGGCTGCTCCCTCGTTCAGGTCCAGCCAGTACGTCTGCCCGACCTTCGCGGAGCCGGACAGTTCGGCGGCAGCGAATGACTTGCCGACCTTCTCGCCACCCTCCAGGAGGATGAGCGGCCACGGCACAGCGCCGGTCGGCTTGCGGGTTCTCGGTGCCATCAGTGGTCGTCTCCCTCGTCGTTGGGGGTGTCGTCGTTGCTGATCGCGCCGCCAAGGAACGTGGCCATCCACTCGGCCACGACAGGCGCGTACTGGCGGGAGTAGGGCACCTTACGCCGCGCGATTTCGGCGGACACCCACACCCCGCTGAGTGCTTTCCAGGAGCCGTCCGGCTCCATCCGGTACGCCTTGTAGACGGGGCGGGACCGGCCGTTACTCTTGCTGTAGGCGACGATCAGGTCCACAGCTCCGCCGGGGCGGTGCAGCCGCTCCACCACCTCGTAGGTGCCGTTCTCGGTGGTCATGGAGTGGGCTGTCATGACGTCGCCCCACGGCTGCCACGGGCTCTCACCCGTCCGCCACCAGATGCAGGCGTCCACGGGCAGCCGGTAGTCCTCCTGGTGTGTGCGGATTCGGGCCAGGTCCTCGATGGCGTCACCGATCTCCGGCTGCGCGAGAGTGACCAGCCGCTCCGAGCCGAGCGTGTCCATGCCGGTGAACTGGACCCGGTACTCGGCGGCCGGAGGAGACATCTGGGTGGCGGTCATGCCGACGCCGCCTGGCCGTACTCGGCGGCGAGCGCCTTACGTTCGGCATCGGCGATCAGCCGGTCAGCCTCGCTGCCCGCCGCGCGGACGCGCTCGTCGAACGCGTCGAGCCTCGCCAGTTCGATCGCCTCGTCAGGGACGATCCCGTGCTGGTCGGTCAGGATCTGCGCCAGCAACGCGGTCCGCAGATGTCCGCCGCCCGAGTCCGGCCGGTACAGGTACGTGTAGAGGGCGAGCGTCCCCAGCGGGCGAACCGCTCCGCCGGACTGGATTATCGTTGTCATCGGTCCTGCTCTCTATCGATCAGTCAGTGCTCGTGAGCGGGATCAAGCGGGTCCGGCAGGGGTCAGAAACTGCTGGGCCCGCGCTGCGCTTTCAGCGCTTGTGGTGCCGTCCGACGTACTCGGCGCGGTCTTCGAGGTCACGTGCGATGCAGCCGACCCGCCATCCCGCGATCACCTGGAGGCGGTAGCGCTGCTCGAAGGAAGGCATCGGGTTCACGCCGTCCCCCTGTATGACCGGGCCCGCTCGGGGCGTGCGCACAGCGGAGTGACGGCGGTGTTCGCCGCCGGAATGTTCTGGGGCTTCGCCGGTCGCGGCTTCTTGACGGTGCCGGGCTTGCGGGCGGGCTTCGGCTCCTGCCCCTGGAGGGCGTGGGCGTCGAGCAGCATCTGGAGCTGCGTCTCGGTGAAGACGAGCTTCCGTCCGAGGCGTGTGCCGATCTGCAGTGTGCGGGCGGTCTTCTTGAGCCAGTACTCGGTGACGACGTCTTCGCCACCGAACCACTCGACCGTCTGAGCAAGCGTGAAGACGCGTTCGAGGGGTTTCATGCGCCGCTCACCTCGTGGAGGTACGCGGTTGTGTCGTGAGCGCTATAGATCGCTCTAGTGCGCATCATGCACACTCCGCCTGAGCCGTTGCCTCAGGCTTGGTCAACAACGCGTCAATGTCGACGTCGAGAGCCCTGACTAGAACCCCCAGCCTCGGTGCCGTCGGCAGGAACACCCCGGATTCCCATCGACAAAGGGTGCTGACCGTGATCCTCATGCCCGCCCGTTCGCAGCGGACCTCCAGGTCCGCCAGGGTGAGCCCTTTGCGCTCCCTCACTTCTCTGGCGCGCTTGCCATCGAAAGGAAGCTGGAGTCGCTTCTTCATGAGCGCAACTTAGCGCAAGTCTTCGAATGACCGCAACATAGCGCTCATCATTTCTTCAAGAAGACCCCCGAGTCAGGAATTCAGCAGCCCATGACCAGCGACATTGCGATACATTGCGTTCAGAACCGCGAGCTGAACCGGAGACCAAGCATGGAGCGAGACCGCACCCAGCACCTCGCAAACCTCATGGAGCAGCGACGCCTCGCGCTACGCCTCGAGTGGAACGAAGTGGCCGAAGCCGCCGGCATCTCCGCGGCCTTCCTGCGCAAGATCCGTTCCGGCACGGGGGCCGGCCCCCTCACCATTGCCAAGCTGGAAGCCGCCCTCAACTGGGCTCCCGGCAGCATCGACGCCATCCGCGCCGGCGGAGAAGCGGCGGACCTTTCGGCGTCGACCACCGAACCTGGCACGCAGAAACCACGGACCTCACAGGACATCGAGGCGGCGATCCGAGACCTGGCCCAGCAGTTGAGCCCCGAACGAATGCGGAGCATCCTCGCCGACCTCTCGCGATCAGAGCGCAAGTACGAGGACGACGCCGAGCAGCGACTCTGGGAGATCGCCGAGATCGAGCCCGTGATCCGCAGGCAGTTGATCGGGTTGCTGCGGGTCGCCCGAGAGGCGATGGAGGACGAGGATCCTGAGATCAACGCTGAGGTCCGGGAGTTTCGGCCGCGCCGCTGACCCATCGTGCGCGTTCAGGACCGAAATATAGCCCTGCACGTATGCCGACTTTGTATCGTCGGCCGTCACAGACGTTCTCAGGAATCTTTCAGGATTGCCACTGGTCACGGGGATGGCAGGCTGTGCCCTGGCGTGACATGGCAGGTCGTGTCACGATCACATTACGGCCCCCAACTTGGGGTGGACTACGCGCGTTTGTGGACGTGGAATGACCAATACAGCTTTTTGGGGCGGGGGTCCACGTAACAACACTTCTGCGCGTAATGCGCTCTGGGGGTGGAAAATCTTGATCGCCGACGGGCAATCCGACGTCCGCGAGCGCGAGTTGATCAACCACATGCTCGCCACCATTAAGGAACGCGTCGAGATCGCCAAACGGCTCAGCGCAGCCCAAGCTCAAAACGACCAATTCACACAGCAACGGTTCGACGACATGGCCGCCGAACTCGAGCTGGCCTACAAGATGATCAAAAGGCTCAGCCGGGCACTCGAAGCGATGGCCGCCGAACTTCCCCCTCAGGAAGTCATCCAGGCGCTGAGCAGCCGCAGCGGCAAGGCACACGCCGTCAGCGCAACCCTCAACGGCAAAATCCACACGTTCCTCGTCCCGTCCATGGGCATGGACGACCCGGCCGAGTGGATGAGGTGGTGGAAGCGGTTCACCGAGCGGTATGGAGACGCATGATGAGCGTCTGGCCAGAGATCCGCGAGGTAAAAGACCCGTTGTCGCCTGCTGTCGCCTACACCGAGAACGGCCGGACCGTGATCGAGGTCGACGAAAAGCTCACCGGCAAGGGGCGCGCCGCCGCCGTTCTCGCCGCGTGGCGGGCGCACGAGCAGGGAACAGCCGCACTGCTCCCCGCGGCGTTCCTCGTGTACGCCTGGGATCCGATCAAGCGATGGGCGAGCGGGCATCCTGGGCGAGCAGCAGCAGTCGGCACAGCCGCCGCCGTGGCCGTGGCGGGCGTGCTTGCGGTCATCCAGCTCGACGACCGCGAACAGCCTCAAGCCTCCCGCCCGCCGGTCTCGCCCTCGATGATGGCTTCTCCGCCGCCAACGTTATGGACCGTTACACCAACCCGTTCCCCTTCTGCGGGCAGCACGCAACGCCCAACGTCAACCACCGAAGCTGGCGGGCCGCGCAGGCCGGAGAGAAGACCGACGTCTGACTTGCCGTCGCCTGCCGAGCCGAGTACTGGAAAGTCGCCACCACCAAGGGTGGGGCCGACCCCCGCCCGGTCGCCGACACCGCGCGCAGATGTCATTCCAGAGGCACGGCCATTGGTAGCCGAGGCCGCTGTGGAGCCGTCGCCGGCTCCCCTGTCAGCGCCAGGCGTTGCACGTCCTTCTCCAACGGCGCCGACCAGCGGTGCGCCGTACCTGGAGGAGCCGGGAAGCGACTGTTACCTGGAGGTGGACGTGGACCCGATCCTCAACGTCTGCATCCGCTGAAGCTTCGGCGACTCGGCACGATCTCGTAGCACGGCATGCTTCACTAGCCGGTGACCCCCAACCCCCCACTCCCAAGGGACCCTCATGGCGTTTGCCGAGAAGAGAGGCGCGTTCTGGCGCGCCCGGTATAAGCGTGCTGATGGAACCTGGGCGTCAGCCCCTCACGGCGATGACGGGAAGCGGTTCGAAACCAGGCAGGCCGCCGAAAACTACGGCGAAGAGCAGGAAGCGGACATCCGCCGCAACCTGTGGCGTGACCCACGAGCTGGCGACATCACGCTCAACGACTGGGTCAACCGATGGTTTCCTGCTCAGCACCTTGAGGAGACGACGCTCGAGGGCTACCGGTGGCATATCGAAGTCCACATCCTGCCGTACTTCGGAGAGCATGCTCTCCGAACACTGAACGCGCTCGACATCGCCGCGTGGGAGCTGTCCCTGTGGCGCAACGGCGTGTGCGGGCAGACGTCTGCGGCGTCCGCCCGCACACTCCTCCACACGATCCTGTCCGACGCCGTGTCGGCCGGCCTCATCCCTGCCAACCCTGCGGTCAGGCAACGCAACCGAGGCAGGAAGAACGGCAAGAGTCGAGCCCGCGGCCCGGAGGAGGTGTGGGCTACCCCGCTGGAAGCTCTCCTCGTTGCAGAACGTGCTTCTCTCCTATCCGGCCGTCCCGACGAGTTCATCCACCTGGTGACGATCGCCTACACCGGAATGCGGTGGGCAGAATCGATCGGCCTCGAACGGCAGTTTCTGCGCTTGTCGGTCATCCAAATCGAGCAGCAGGTGTACGAGCACAAGGGCCGGTGGATAAAGAAGCCTCCGAAGGACGACTCATACCGGGACATCCACCTGCCGCCGTTCCTTGCCGATCTGCTGTCGCGCCAGATCCAGCGGCATGGCGACGGCGCATGCGACTGCACGAGGAAGAGAACGAGGGAGGAGAAGGAGAGGGGGTGCGGCGGCGGCCGGTACGTGTTCCTGCCGGAGGGCGGCGACCACGAGCGGCGCAGTAACTTCGGCCGGCGTAGGTTCCGCCCGGCAGTGGACGGGAGGCACGCGGATGCAAAGGACCGCCCGGGGTATCCAGTGCTGGCCGACCTCGCGGACGCTCCGTGGCCAGGCGTCGTTCGCCGTTCCTGGCCTGCGGCTGTCTCGGGTGAAGAGTTCAAGCCGCCGCGACGGCGCGGCTTCTGGCGGTACGACATGGACCAGCATCACGTGGTGTCCTGGCTGCCGGTAAAGCCCGAAGATCGGGGCCGCAAGCTCAAAATCCACGGCTTGAGGCACAGTCAGAAGGTGTGGCTGGACGAGCTCGGTGTGCCGACGGTCGCGTCGGAGGAGCGGATGGGGCACGATGTGCCGGGCATCGTCGGCACGTACTCGCACACGTCTCCAGAGATGGTCCGGATGATCACAGAAGGTTTGCAGGTTCGGTGCTGGGAGCGGTCTCTTCGAGAGCGGTCAGCGATCGGTGATGGGCACTCTCCGGTGCCGCTTCTGGATGAGCTACTGGAGCCCTATCGGAAGATTGACAAGAAAGATCATCTCCCAAATCTCTCCCAGGCGCCCGTTTCGGATCTTCGTCCGCGACCTAAAAAGGTGGTCTGACCTGGGTGGGCGGTACTGGGTTCGAACCAGTGACCCCTCGCTTGTAAGGCGAGTGCTCTACCGCTGAGCTAACCGCCCCTGATCGGCACTACACCTTACGACACCACCGGGTCCGATCGCACATCCACCGCCCAGCCGGGGCCGAGTTCGGGGCGGTCCGCGGCGCGCCAGCCCAGGAGGGCCGCGCCGAGCATGCCGGCGTCCACGCCGAGTGCCGCCGGGATCAGTGGGGGTGCTTCGCGGAAGGCGAGGCGTTTGATGAGGCGGGTGCGTACCGGGTCGAAGAGGGCGGGGCCGGCTTCGGCGAGGCCGCCTCCGAGGACGATCATCGAGGGGTCCAGGAGCAGGGTGTATGTGGCCAGCGCCAGGGACAGCGCCTCCACGGCCTCGTCCCATACCTCGATGGCGATCGGATCGTCGGAGGAGACGACCTGCTCCGCCTTGACGCCCTCGACGCCCGCCCGCTGGCTGTAGCGGCGGCCCACCGAGGCGGCTGAGGCGTAGGTTTCGAGGCAGCCGAACTGGCCGCACGCGCACTCTTCGCCGTCCGGGAAGACCGGGGTGTGGCCGATCTCGCCTGCCCAGCCGGATGAGCCGCCGTACGGCTCGCCGCGGATGATCGAGGCGCCCGCGATGCCCGTGCCGATGGGCAGGAAGAGGAAGTCGGAAAGGCCCCGGCCGGCGCCGAGGATGCTCTCCGCGAGGCCCCCGGTGCGTACGTCGTGGCCGAGCATCACCGGGATGTCCAGGGTGGTGAAGTCGGTGGCGGGGACGTCGCGCCAGCCGAGGTTCGCCGCGTAGATCGCCGCGTTCTCCGACACCAGGCCCGGTACGGCCAGCCCCACGCCCGCGGGGTTCCCGTCGCCCGATCCGGCCAGGTGGCTGATGAAGTCGGAGATGGCGGCCACGACCGCCTCAGGGCCCTCCGCTCGCGGGGTCGGGCGCCGCTCGCTCAACAGCACCGCGCCGGACTCGCTGACCAGCCCGCCCTTCATGGACGTGCCACCGACGTCGAGCGCAACGACGAACGAACTTATTGCGGACACGGAAGGAGACGATAGCGCAGCTCAGGGAAATGTCTGGAAAGAAGCTGTTCGCCAAGGATCTTGCAGAGTTGCCTGCCGAAGCTCTCAGAGGGAGTCGGCCAGCGTCTCCAGGCGCTCTCTCCGGCCCTCAGTGGCCCGATACGGCGACGGCCGACCCCTGGGCAGCCCACGGACCCCCGGACGGCCCTCAGCGGCCCTCAGGCCCGTCCCAGCACCCGGTTGAGTGCCGCCTCCACCTCCGCGGAAAGCCCTGGCGGCGGTGTCACCGGGTCGGCCGGGGAGGTGTCGGTGCGGGCCATCGCCATCCGCACCGTGCCGCAGGCCCGGCACTCCACCTCGCCCAGCCGGCAGATCAACGCCGTGGACCCGCAGCCGGCGCACGAGTCGAGGTCGAGGTCGTGCAGCCGTTGACAGTCCGGGCAGATCAACACTTGGGACTCGTTGCGCACCCCGCGCTGCCACGGGCTGGCGCCACGCACCGGGTCGGTCTGCCGGGCCCCGCACCGGTAGCAGGGCATCATTTCCCTCCGAAGTCAAGAAATGTCGGCGAGTGCCTTCACGTAGTCGGCGACGTCACGTGCGGAGGAGATCGGATTGACCACCGACCACCGGATCACGCCCTCGCCGTCGATGACGAAGGTCCCCCGCGAAGCGAGCCCTTTCGCCTCATCGAAGACACCGTACGCCTGCGCGACCTGTCCGTGTGGCCAGAAATCGGAGAGCAGCGCGAAGGTGTAACCCTCGATATCCGCCCAGGCACGGTGCGTGAAGACGGAGTCGACGGACACCGTCAGCACCTGGCCGTCCAGCGGCTGGTCGCGCAGGGCGGACAGCTCGCCGTGACAGACCCCGCTGAAGGCCAGCGGGTAGAAGACCAGCACGACTTTGGTGCCCCGGAACTGGGACAGGCGTACCGGCGTGCCGTGCTGGTCCTGCAGCTCGAAATCAGGAGCCGGGGCGCCGACCTCGGCAGGATGTGCGCTCACAGGCACCATCCTGCCGCATGGCAGGCGCTCAGACTCCCTACCGTCGGCCCTTGGGCGTGACGAGCCTGGTCCCGGACCAGTCGGATGCGGCGGAGACGCTGCTGGTCTGCGAGAGGCCCGCCGTGGTGGCGTCCTCCCCGATGTCACTCGGCTCCACGTGGCCCTCGCGTCCGGCCTTGGGCGTGAGCAGCCAGATCTGGCCGCCTTCTGCGAGTGATCGCATGGCGCTGGTCAGAGCGTCGAAGAGATCTCCGTCGTCGTCGCGCCACCACAGCAGCACCACGTCGACGACGTCGTCGCTATCGTCGTCCAACAGCTCGTTGCCGGTCAGGTTCTCGATGGACTCGCGAAGCTCGTCGTCGACGTCCTCGTCCCAACCGATCTCCTGCACCACCTGACCCGACTTGAGGCCGAGTCGTTCGGCCAGGCCGCGCTCGCTCTGCGCCTGACCCGCGGTCGCGCTCACGTTTATCCCTCCTGCTTGAGTGGCCCCGCTTATGCGGTTTATCGCTTCGGCACAGTCCACACGCTGTGACCCTCAGTCGTCAACGGTCGCCACGGGTACGGCCGTAGTCGGCCAGAATCAATCCGGCAAAAACGACAGGCGAACCTGGCGTTGCACGTTGTCGACGTTCAGGTCAACCAGTGCGACAGACTGCCATGTACCCAGCGCCATGCGCCCGCCGAGCACCGGGATGGTGGCGTACGGCGGGACCAGCGCGGGCATCACATGTGACCTGCCGTGACCGCGCGAACCGTGGGCGTGACGCCACCGTTCGTCGGCAGGCAGGAGATCACGCAGTGCGGCGAGCAGGTCGTCGTCGCTGCCCGAGCCCAATTCGAGCAGGGCGACACCCGCCGTCGCGTGGGGCACGAACACATGCAAAAGCCCGTCTGCCCCCTGCGCTCGCACGAACTCCGCACATTCGGCGGTGATGTCGTGCACCGTCTCTCGTGAACCTGTGGTCACAGAGATGATTTCAGATCTCACGTGGAAATCTTACTTAGGCACGACGACGGCGTCGGGGCCGGGAAACACCAGCCCGGTGTGCCCGTCGTCGAACCGCACCATGTAGGGAGGCCCGCCCTCCGGGCCCTGGACCTCCATGATTACGCCACCCCGGTCCCTTTCGCCAACGGTATTCCCGTGCACCAGGAGCCGGTCGCCCACCGTCGCATTCATACCTCCAGATTGGTACGCGGCAGGCCGCACGAAAAGGACGATTCGGAAGTTTTGCATCGCCTTGGAGCCCGTACAAAGATGACCAAAACGTTACTCTGCGCAGATGCGACGTTTCGGGCTTCACAGCGGGACGGCGGCGCCGCACACGTGCTCGATCGGCGACGTCGTAAGCGCTCCCGCCGGCGGCGGCACGGGTGCGGACGTCGTCCCGGCCCGCGCCACGATCCTGGCCGGTTCCGCTCCGAAGATCTACGCGTGATCCCTGGACATAACGATGCCGAACCGTGACAGCCCGACAGACTCACGTCCCGGTGAGTTGCGGAGTGGATCAGCCGGGGAGTCACGAACGGTCGCACAGAGTGACCGCCGACCCGTCTCACGGTGCTCGACGACACGGGCTCCTCCCAACAAAGAGCGGGCGAGTGGGCCGCAGAAAGACCGGCGGCGCCGACGATGTGAGCGACAGACCGCCCCGTCAGCGCCGTACGGACAGGCCGGTGGCTAGACTCGCCCGTCACGTCACACGCCCTCATGGGTGAGATCCCCCTCTTCGGGGCAAGCTGGAGGCATGGGACAGTCGTCAACAGGACATTCGAGCGAAATTTCGTTCATTTTCCGGTCTTGTTAAATTGCACCGGGGATGTAACCTTTGGTGTCGATTCGTCCTACCATCGGTGGTCTAGGCCATCGAAGCTGACCCTGCCAGCAGGGACACCCTGGTTACCAGCGAGTAGAGATGCGTTTTCTACGGCTAGCGACCAGGATGGAAGGCGACCCAGACCAGACATCAGTCCATCTCGGAAGGCGAGACCCAGTGGCTTCCGGACGCCAGCGATTCTCGATCATCAGCGACGGCCTACCCAGCCAGCTACCTGATGTCGACCCCAGCGAGACCAACGAGTGGCTCGAGTCCCTCGACAACGTCGTCAAGACCGAGGGCCGCACCAGAGCCCGCTACCTCATGCTCCGCATGCTCGAGCGGGCCCGCGAGCATCAGGTCGGCGTGCCGGGCTTGCGCAGCACCGACTACATCAACACGATCCCGCCGGAGCGCGAGCCCTGGTTCCCGGGCGACGAGCACGTCGAACGCCGCATCCGCGCCTACATCCGCTGGAACGCGGCGATCATGGTCTCCCGTGCCAACGCCCGTACCAACGTCGGCGGCCACATCGCCACCTACGCCTCGGCGGCCTCGCTCTACGAGGTGGGCTTCAACCACTTCTTCCGCGGCAAGGACCACGGCGAGTCGGGCGACCAGGTCTTCTTCCAGGGGCACGCCGCGCCGGGCATCTACGCCCGTGCCTTCCTTGAGGGCCGGCTCAACGAGGCCCAGCTCGACGCGTTCCGCCAGGAGCTGTCGCACGGCTTCCACGGCCTGCCCTCCTATCCGCACCCGCGCCTCATGCCCGACTTCTGGGAGTTCCCCACGGTCTCCATGGGCCTGGGCCCGATCGGCGCGATCTATCAGGCGCGGTTCAACCGCTACCTGCTCAACCGCCAGATCAAGGACACCAGCCGCAGCCACGTATGGGCGTTCCTGGGCGACGGCGAGATGGACGAGCCCGAGTCGCTGGGCGCGATCGGCCTGGCCGCGCGTGAGGAGCTCGACAACCTCACCTTCGTGATCAACTGCAACCTGCAGCGGCTCGACGGCCCGGTCCGCGGCAACGGCAAGATCATCCAGGAGCTGGAGTCGTACTTCCGCGGCGCCGGCTGGAACGTGATCAAGGTCGTGTGGGGCCGCGACTGGGACCCGCTGCTGGCCGCCGACGTCGACGGCGTGCTGGTCAACCAGATGAACACCACGCCCGACGGCCAGTACCAGACGTACTCGGTCGAGTCCGGCGAGTACATCCGCGAGCACTTCTTCGGCGGCGACCCGCGCCTGCGCAAGATGGTCGAGCACCTGACCGACGACGACATCCGCAAGCTGTCGCGCGGCGGCCACGACTACCGCAAGGTCTACGCGGCGTTCAAGGCGGCCCGCGAGCACGTCGGCCAGCCGACCGTGATCCTCGCCCAGACCATCAAGGGCTGGACGCTGGGCAAGGACTTCGAGGCCCGCAACGCCACCCACCAGATGAAGAAGCTCACCAAGGCCGAGCTCAAGGAGTTCCGCGACCGGCTCTACCTGCCGATCCCCGACTCGGCGCTGGAGGGCGACCTTCCCCCGTACTTCCACCCGGGCGAGAACGACCCCGAGATCCAGTACATGATGGAGCGCCGCGCCGCGCTCGGCGGCGTGCTGCCCAAGCGGGTCATGCGCGCCAAGCCGGTCAAACTGCCCGGCGACGAGGTCTACGGCGGCTTCCAGAAGGGCTCGGGCAAGCAGCAGGTCGCCACCACCATGGCGTTCGTGCGGCTGCTCAAGGACCTCATGCGCGACAAGGAGATCGGCCACAGGTTCGTGCCGATCATCCCCGACGAGGCCAGGACGTTCGGTCTCGACGCGATGTTCCCCACGGCGAAGATCTACTCTCCGCACGGCCAGACCTACGAGGCCGTCGACCGGGAGCTGCTGCTGTCCTACAAGGAGGCCGTGCAGGGCCAGATCCTGCACGAGGGCATCAGCGAGTCGGGCTCGATGGCCTCCGCCATCGCGGCCGGCACCTCCTACGCCACGCACGGCGAGCACATGATCCCGATCTACATCTTCTACTCGATGTTCGGGTGGCAGCGCACCGGCGACCAGATGTGGCAGATGGGCGACCAGATGGGCCGCGGCTTCCTGCTCGGCGCCACCGCGGGCCGCACCACGCTCAACGGCGAGGGCCTGCAGCATGAGGACGGCCACACGCCGCTCATCGCCTCGACCAACCCGGCCTCGGTCTCCTACGACCCGTCCTGGGCGTTCGAGGTGGCCCACATCGTCAAGGACGGCCTGCGCCGGATGTACGGCGACCAGCCGGAGGACGTCTTCTTCTACCTGACCGTCTACAACGAGCCCTACCTGCAGCCCGCCCAGCCGGCGAACATCGACGTGCAGGGGCTGCTCAAGGGCCTGTACAAGTTCGCCGACGGTCCCCAGACACAGGGCCCGAAGGCCAACATCCTGTCCTCGGGCGTGGCGGGTCCGTGGGCGATGGAGGCCCAGCGGCTGCTGGCGGAGGACTGGGGCGTGTCGGCCGAGGTGTGGTCGGCGACGTCGTGGTCCGAGCTGCGCCGCGACGCTCTGGCCTGCGAGGAGCACAACCTGCTCAACCCCGACGCCGAGCGGCGCGTCCCGTACGTGACCCAGGTGCTGTCGCAGGCTCAGGGGCCGTTCGTGGGCGTCAGCGACTACATGAAGGCCGTGCAGGACCAGATCGCGCAGTGGGTGCCGGGTGACTGGTCCTCGCTGGGCACCGACGGGTTCGGCCTGTCCGACACCCGCTCGGCGCTGCGCCGCCACTTCCACGTCGACGCCGCCTCGATCACGCTGGCCGTGCTGACCAGCCTGGTCAAGCGGGGCGAGCTCGACGGCGAGGTGCTGCGCGAGGCCATCGCCCGCTACCACCTCAAGAACGGCGTCACCGAGGCCGGCGGCGCCGAGAGCAACGACACCCAGTCCATGGGCGTCTGACGTCATCCGGAAGGGGCGCTCCCGCGAATCCGGTTTCGCGGGAGCGCCGTCATATCCGGCCGCCCGCGCCGTCTGGACGGTGGGGCGGCACGTCAGGAGGGGTCGTGCCGCCTCACCCGGTTTGGTATTCGGTCACGTATTGTGGGCACTACTTCCCCCCTGAGAGACGAGGGGAAAACTATCTGATGCGACGTGTCCTTGCCGCGGCCCTGATCGTGGCGGCCGCCGGATGTTCCACGGTGCCGGCCGCCGAGCCCGCCACGCAGTCCACCGCCGCCCCCGACAAGATCGCCTGGGGGCCGTGCACCGACATCAGGCGTCCTGACGGCGAGCCTCCGGCCCGCACGGACGCGAAGGTGCAGTGCGGCAAGCTCGCGGTGCCTCTGGACTACGCCAACCCCCGCGGCGAGCAGCTCGACCTGGCGTTGATCAAGCTGGCGACCACGGCGGGCAAGGGCCAGCGGCTCGGATCCGTCGTCTTCAACTTCGGCGGCCCGGGGGCGTCCGGGGTCGACACGCTCGACCAGGCGGGCAAGGCGCTCGCCGCGCTGCGCGCCCGCTACGACCTGATCAGCTTCGATCCGCGCGGCGTCGAGCGCAGCTCCGGGGTGCGCTGCGGCAACAGCGCGGAAATGGACCGTTTCACCTCGCTGGACACGCTTCCGTCCAACGAGGAGACGCATCGCGAGTCGGCGGCGGCCAACAAGCAGTTCGCGGCGCTGTGCCAGCAGAACTCCGGCAAGATCCTCCCGTACGTGGGCACCGTGAACGCGGCCCGCGACATGGACCGCATCCGCGCCGCCCTCGGCGACGCCAAGCTCAACTACGTGGGCATGTCGTACGGCACCCAGCTCGGCGGCGTCTACGCCACCGAGTTCCCCAAGAACGTGGGCCGCATGGTGCTCGACGCCCCGCTCGACCCCACGGTCAACTTCGAGCAGCGGACGCTGACCCAGACGCGCGGGTTCCAGAAGGCGTACGAGAGTTTCCTGCGCTCGTGCGTCAAGGACGGATCGTGCGACATCGGCAATGACGCGACCACCGCGGACGCCAACGTCGAGAAGCTGATGAACCAGCTCACCGTCCAGCCGCTGAAGGTCGGCACCCGCGAGCTCACCCAGGGCCTGGCCTCCACGGGCGTGGCCGCGGCGCTCTACTCCGAGCTGACCTGGCCGTTCCTGGAGCAGGCGCTCTCCGAGGCGATCAAGGGCAAGGGCGACGCGCTGATGTACCTGGCCGACTCCTACACCGGCCGCTCCCCCGACGGCTCCTACTCCACCCAGATGACCAGCTTCCCCGCCATCACCTGCGTGGACACCACGGAACGCCCCACGGAGGCGGAGCTGCGGCGCACCGAGGCGGCCGCGCTGAAGATCTCGCCGCTGTTCGGCAGCGAGGGCTCAGGCGGGCTGTGCCGGGTCTGGCCGGCCAAGGGCAGCGACGAGGCGCGCCACGTGAACGCCACCGGGTCGGCGCCGATCATGGTCGTGGGCGGCAGGGGCGACCCCGCCACGCCGTACGAGTGGGCGCCCAGGCTGACGGCCCAGCTCAAGACCGCCACGCTCGTCACCTACGAGGGCGAGGGGCACGGGGCGTACCTGTCGGGCAGCAAGTGCATCCAGGGGATCGTGGACACGTACCTGATCGACGGCCGCATGCCGAGCAAGGGCAGCACCTGCCCGGCGGCCTAGTCTGGGCCGCGTGACGGACGACACTGACGAATCGACGATTGAGGCGGAGGCCGCGCGACTGGCCTCCCTGGCGGGCGACCTGTCCGTCCCGGTGCCCACGTGCCCGGGATGGACGCTCGCCGAACTGGTCACGCACGTCGGCCAGACCCACCGCTGGGCCACCCACGTGCTGCGCAACCGGGTTCAGGAGCGGATCTGGTCGCGCCAGGTGCCGAGCGGGCTGGCCGAGGGCGAGAGCGGGGACGCGGCCTGGCTGACGGCCGGCGCCGCCACCCTGCTGGAGACGCTGCGCGTGACCGATCCGGCGATGCCCGTGTGGACCTGGGGCCCGGACAAACGGGCGTCCTGGTGGCCGCGCAGGATGCTCTTCGAGCTGGTCGTCCACCGGGCCGACGCGGAGCTCGCGCTCGGCGTCGACCCGGTGGTCCCGGCGCCGACCGCGATCGACGGCGTCGAGGAGTTCCTGCACAATCTGCCGTCCGCCGCCTGGGTCACCCGGCCGCTGGCCGAGCTGGGCGCGGAGGGGGCCACGATCCACCTCCACGCGACCGACGCCGACGGCGAGTGGACGATCACGCAGGGGCCCGGCGGAGCGATCACGTGGGCGCGCGGGCACGCCAAGGGCGACGTCGCCGTGCGGGGCCCCGTGAGCGACCTGCTTCTCCTGCTGTACGGCCGGCGCTCCCCCGACGGGCTCACCGTGTACGGCGACCGCGCCTTCCTGGACCGCTGGCTGTCGGCCGCCGCCTTCTGACCACTCGGAGAAAGGCCCTGGACGCGCCGCCGCTCGGCGATCGGCGGCGTGCCCAGGGCGAAAGGCGAACCATCCGTCCCCCGGGGCGGCCTCGGGTCGGCGGGGAAGGTGCTCTCCCGGGCGCGCGGGCGGACGGAACGTGGCTCACCTGCGGTGGAAGACTCCGAAGAGGCTGCCCGACGGGTCGCGCAGATAGGCGAAGTCGGTGCCGTCGGCGTCGCCGATGACCTTCGTGACGACCTTGCCGCCCAGCTTCTCGCTCTTGGCGCAGGCCTCCTCGACGTCGGCCACATGCACGTGGAAGATCGCGTGAGCCGGGAACTCGCCCTTGGTGTTGTACAGCCCGCCCGCCGGGTGCGCGCCGCCCGGGTAGCCGATCAACCGGTAGTCGATCGGGGCGTCGTCACGGGCGAACGTCCAGCCGAACATCCCGCCATAGAACGTCTGGGCGCCTTCTGGGTCGTCTGTCGCGACCTCGAACCAGGTCACCGTGTTGTCCATCGTCGTCTCCTCATTTCTCGAACAGGACAACGATGCAACGCGTGAGCGACAACCCTATGTCGGTGTTTTCGAATGATTACTCGAGCGAAGTGCCGTGGACGATCATCTCGGGCACCCCGGAGGCGAAGCCTTCGAGCGGCCGGTCCGGGCTGCGCTCGGGGGTGACGGTGGCGGCCGCGATGCGGTCGAGGCGGAAGACGCGTACGTCGTCGCGCAGCCGGCACCACGCCACGAGGTACCAGAACCCGCCCCGCCCGCCCAGGAACACCCCGGGCTCCACGTCGCGCGAGGTCAGCGCGCCCTTGGCGTCGGCGTATTCGAGCCTGAGCACGCGCCTGCGCAGCAGCGCCTCCTCGATGGCCCGCGAGATGCCCTCGGCGCCGAGCGGCTGGATGTCGTCGTCGGGCTCGGAGTGCGGGCGGACCATCTGCACGCGGCGGGCCAGCTCTCGGGCGAGATCGCCCTCGGCGCCCGGCATGGCGGCCACCACCTTGCGTAACGCGCTGCGCGCCTGCCTGCCGAACGGCTGGTCGCCGGCTCTGCTGAGCGCCACCGCGATGGCCACGGCCTCGGCGGGGGTGAAGTTGAGCGGCGGCAGGGACATCTTCTTGTCGATCGCGTAACCGCCCTTGCGCCCCGGCTCGGCGTAGATCGGCACCCCCGACTCCTGCAGCGCCGTGATGTCGCGCTCGATCGTGCGCACGCTGACCTCGAACCGCTGGGCGAGCTCCCGGGCCGAGCGGCAGCGGGGCGCGATGGCGCGCAGGTCTTCGACGAGTGCGTAGAGCCGGTCGGTACGGTTCACAGCCGAGACGTTACGCGGCGCCACCGACAATCATGGGGCTCACGCCGTCCCCGCAACCACCGCCTCACCGCCGGGCCACGGTGGTCTCACGTCACGGCGACCGCTCCCCCGAATCAGGCCGCCGTCCATTCGAGCAGCCGGTCCAGCGTCCAGGTGTTGACGATCCGGTCCGCCTCGATCCCGCACTGCGCGGCCCGTTCGCACCCGAACCGCTGCCAGTCGAGCTGCCCGGGCGCGTGCGCGTCGGAGTCGATCGCGAACACGCACCCCATCTCGTAGGCCAGCCGCATCAGTCGTTTCGGCGGATCGAGCCGGTCGGGCCGGGAGTTGATCTCGACCGCCACCCCGAACCGCCTGCAGGCCTCGAAGACCAGTTCCGCGTCGAACGACGACTCCGGCCGCTTGGCCCCCCGCTCGCCCCCTGCCCGCACCACCCGCCCCGTGCAGTGCCCGAGCACGTCGACCAGCGGGTTCGCGATCGCGGTGACCATGCGGCGGGTCATGTCCTGTGCGTCCATGCGCAGCTTGGAGTGCACGCTCGCCACCACCACGTCCAGCCGCTCCAGCAGCGCGGGCTCCTGGTCGAGGGAGCCGTCCGCGTTCACGTCCACCTCGATGCCGGTCAGGATCCTGAACGGGGCCAGCCGCTCGTTCAGTTTGCCCACGACCTCGAGCTGCCGTTCCAGCCGCTCGGCCGTCAGGCCCTTGGCGACGGTCAGGCGCGGCGAGTGGTCGGTCAGCGCCCAGTATTCGTGGCCGAGCCCGATGGCCGCCTCGGCCATCTCCTCGATCGGCGAGCCGCCGTCCGACCAGTCCGAATGGCTGTGCAGGTCGCCTTTCAACGCACTGCGCAGGGCTGCCGCCGCCGCGTCGAGTTCCACGCCCTCGGTCGCCCGCATTCTCCGCAAATACGTAGGAACCTCACCGGAGAGTGCTTCGTTGATCACCAGTGCGGTGACCTTGCCGATGCCGGGCAGGTCGCCGAGCCCACCCGTGTGGGCCAGCCGCGCGAGCTCGTCTCGGGGGAGGTCGTCAACGAGCGCGGCGGCACGGCGGAAGGCGCGTACGCGGTACGTGGGCTCTCCCGCGCGCTCCAACAGGAAGGCGATCTCGCGGAGGGCATCAACCGGATCCATGCCTTGATTCATACCCAAACCAATAGCAACAGGCAGGCGATACACATTGAACGCGAACGAGAGCCACCGATAGGCTGATCGGCCCATGAAAGCAGGAGCTTGATGGCACCACCGCCCCATTACGACGAGGCGTCCGAGCGCAAGTCGTCCAAGATCGTTGCGCTGTCCGTGCTCGGCGTTCTGTCCTTGACCCTGGTCGGGATCTGGGCGGTCGCGGAGGCGAACGACGAGGACGACGACGTCACCGCAGATTGTGTGCTCTACGTGGAGGGGGACGCCTACTCGCCGACCCCCGCCCCCGATCCGACCGCGACCCCCACCCCCGGCACGTCAACGCCGCCCCCCGGCTCCTACCAGGTCGTCGACGACTCCAACTGCGATGACGATGACGACAACCGCTACCGCAGCTATGACGGCGATGGCGACGGCGGCGGCGGCGGCAACAACAGCTACAACTCCTACCGGATCAACTACGGCGACTCGCGCGGCGCGTACCGCTGGTACTACGGCGGCACCAGGCAGGGTGACCGCGTCTCCAAGGGCAGCACCTACCGCCCCTCCGACGTGAACATCAACAGCCGCTCCGGCAAGGAGATCCAGCGCGGCGGGTTCGGCAACCGTTCGAGCAGCGGGAGCTGACGGTGCGCCGCGAGCATGGCACGCCCAGAGACGACTGGGAGAAGATCATCGAGGGTCAGGGGCTGGCCTACCACCGGGCCGCCCACCCCTCCGGGCTGAGCAGGCCCTACTGGGACGAGTCCGTCCACTACGTCTTCTCGATGGAGGAGGTCGAGGCGCTGGAGGAGCAGGTCGAGGAGCTCCACCGCATGTGCCTGGGCGTCGTGGAGCACGTGATCTCCACCGGGCGCTTCGCCGACTTCGCCATCCCCGAGTGGGCGTGGGAGGAGGTGGCCCGCTCGTGGGAGCGGCGCGACCCCCACGTGTACGCCCGATTCGACCTGCGCTACGACGGCACGGGCCCGGCCAAACTGCTGGAGTACAACGCCGACACCCCGACCTCGCTGGTGGAGTCGTCGGTCGTGCAGTGGTTCTGGCTGCAGGACCGCTTCCCCGGCGACGACCAGTGGAACTCCGTGCACGAGCGGCTCGTCGAGCGCTGGCGCGAGCTGCGGCTGCCGCCCGGGCCCATCCACTTCGCGTTCACGAACATGGACGAGACCGGCGAAGAGGCCATGACGGTGGCCTACCTGCAGGAGACCGCCGAACAGGCCGGCCTGCGGACCATGGCCATCGCCATGGAGGACATCGGCTGGGACGCGCTCAACCGCCGCTTCGCCGACCTCGGCGGGCAGATGATCCGCTCGGCGTTCAAGCTCTACCCGTGGGAGTGGATGCTGGACGACGACTTCGGACGGCAGGCCGTACGGCACTCCACCTGGATCGAACCCCTGTGGAAGACGCTGCTGTCGAACAAGGCGCTGCTGGCGCTCCTGTGGGAGCTCCACCCGGGCCACCCCAACCTGCTGCCCGCCTACCTCGGCGACCCACGGGAGCTGACCTCCTACATCGCCAAGCCGATGCTCGGCAGGGAGGGCGCCTCGATGCGGATCGTCACCCCGGAGGGGACACAGGAGACGCCCGGCTCCTACGGCAAGGAAGGCTACGTCTTCCAGGGCTTCGAGGCTCTGCCGGTGTTCGAGGGACAACGCCCGGTGCTCGGCGCCTGGATCGTCGCCGACGAGGCCGCCGGGCTGGGTATCAGGGAGACGACCGGCCTGATCACCGATGACACCTCCTCCTTCGTCCCGCACCGCATCGCCGACTGACTTCCCCCCACTCCCGCATCCTCCCCTGAATGGATACAGACGTGACCCTTCTCGAAACCCTCATGCGCGGCGCCGGCGCCATCGCCGCCTACGCCGCCGTCGGCCTGGTCCTCATGATCGTCGGCTTCTACGTGATCGACTGGGCGACGCCCGGCAAGCTGAGCGAGGTCATCCGCACCCAGCGCAACCCCAACGCCACGCTGCTGACCACCTCGGCGCTGGGCGCCATCGGCCTCATCGTGGCCGCCTCCATCTGGGCCTCCGGCGGCCGGTTGACGGAGGGGCTGGCGGCCACGGCGGTGTTCGGCCTGGTCGGCATCATCGTGCAGACCGTCGCGATGCTGGTGTTCGACAAGATCGTGGGCGTCTCCGTCCGCGATCTGGTCAAGGAGCAGGAGCTGCAGCCAGGAGCGCGGCTGCTCGCGGTCACCCACCTCGCGATCGGCCTGATCACGGCCGTCGCCGTCATCTGAAGGCCGTCCGCGCGGCCGGGCCTGACACCGCCGTCGCGGTCATGGGAATGGACCTGGCACTCTAGATGACGTGACAGACCGGACCCGGGAGGACACCACCCGCAGGCTCGAGCGGGCCATGGGCTCGCTCGGCACGGCGGCGATGGCGCGCATGGACGAGCAGCTTCCGTGGTTCCGCGCGCTCAGCGCCGAGGACAGGTCGTGGGTGGGGCTGGTGGCCCAGGCCGGCATCGCCGCCTTCGTCGAGTGGTTCCAGCAGGCGGGCAAGGACACTCCCAGCATCGAGTTCTTCGGCACGGCCCCGCGCGAGCTCAAGCGGTCGATCTCGCTGCAGCAGACCGTCGACATCGTCAGGATCGTGGTCGAGGTGGTCGAGGCGCAGGCCCACGAACTGGCCGCGCCCGGCGGCGAGGACCAGCTCCAGCAGGCCATGCTGCGCTACACCCGCGACGTGGCCTTCACCGCCGCCCAGGTCTACGCCCGCGAGGCCGAGGCCAGGGGCGCGTGGGACGCCCGGCTTGAGGCGCTGATCGTGGACGCGCTGGTGCGCGGCGAGGTCGACGACGGCCTCCACTCCTGGGCCGCCGCGCTCGGCTGGACCTCCTCCCCCGTGGTCGTCATCGCCGGTCACGCCCCCGAGGGCGACCCCCGCGCGGTCATCGACGGCCTGCGCGAGAAGGGCCGCCGCATCGGCATGGACCTGCTCGCCGGCGTCCAGGCCGACCGGCTGATCGTGATCGTGGGCGGCGCCGACAGCGTCGACCACGCGGCCAGGCAGGTCGTGTCCCGCTTCGGCGTCGGCCCCATCGTCATCGGCCCCGAGGTGCCCGACCTGCACGCCGCCGCCAGGTCCGCCAGGGCGGCGCTGGCCGGGCTGAAGGCGTCCTGCGGGTGGCCCGACGCGCCCAGGCCGGTGCACGCCGAGGATCTGCTGGCCGAACGGGCGCTCGACGGCGACGCCGACGCCAGGGAGCAGCTCATCGAGAACGTCTACCTGCCGCTCGCCGGCACGCCGCTGCTCGACACACTGGCCACGTATCTGGAGCAGGGCACCTCGCTGGAGGCGACCGCCAGGCTGCTCTTCGTGCACCCCAACACCGTGCGCTACCGGCTGAAGAAGATCACGGAGCTGACCGGGTACCAGCCCACCGAGGGCCGCTCCGCCTTCACCCTGCAGGTCGGGCTCATTCTCGGCCGGCTGTCGGAAAGCGCCGTAACGTGGCGCGCCCTAACGTAATACCACCGAAATCCCTACTGTAGGGTTCCTACAAATCACCCCGGACAAAGTTCGTACGGATCTCCATCCGCGTGTCGGAGTTCTACAGGGCAAGGTGGATTTTGTGCTTGTACTCGTCGCTCCGGGCCAAGGTGCCCAAACTCCAGGTTTCCTGGCTCCATGGCTTGAGCTGCCCGGCGTGGCCGACAGGCTCGGCGCCTGGTCCGAGGTCGTCGGGCTCGACCTGATCGCCTACGGCACGACCGCGGGAGCCGACGAGATCCGCGACACCGCCGTCGCCCAGCCGCTGCTCGTGGCCGCCGCCCTGGCCTCCGCCGAGGTGCTCGGCGCGGCCCCCGACGTGCTCGCGGGCCACAGCGTCGGCGAGTTCGCCGCCGCCGCGCTCGCCGGGGTGCTCACCCCCGAGCAGTCCCTGGCCCTCGTACGCGAGCGCGCCAAGGCCATGGCCAAGGCCGCCGCCGTCACCGAGACCGGCATGAGCGCCGTGCTCGGCGGCGAGGAGGCCGAGGTGCTGGCCGCCATCGAGCGCCACGGGCTGACCCCCGCCAACGTCAACGGCGCCGGGCAGATCGTGGCGGGCGGCACGATCGAGCAACTGGCCGCGTTCAAGGACGACGCGCCGGCCCGCGCCCGCCTCATCCCGCTGAAGGTCGCGGGCGCCTTCCACACCGCCCACATGGCCCCCGCGGTCGAGAGCCTGCGCGAGGCCGCCAGGACCGTCACCCCCGCCGACCCCGGGGTCACGCTGCTGTCCAACGCCGACGGGCAGCCGGTCGCCACCGGCGCGGAGTTCGTCGAGCGCCTGGTCAAGCAGATCAGCAACCCCGTCAGGTGGGACGCCTGCATGCAGACCATGGCCGGTCTCGGCGTCACCACGATGATCGAACTCCTCCCCGGCGGCACGCTGACCGGCCTGGCCAAGCGCGGCCTGCGCGGCATCCGGACGGCGGCGCTGAAGACTCCAGACGACCTCGACGCGGCCAGGGAGCTGATCAAATGAGGATCCCGGACATCGCACCGGCCGCCAGGGTGCTCGCCCTCGGCCACTACCAGCCGGCCAACGTCGTCAGCAACGACGACCTGACCAAGACCATGGACACCAACGACGAGTGGATCCAGTCCCGCGTCGGCATCAAAGAGCGCAGGATCGCGCCCCGCGAGGAGTCCCTCGAGGACATGGCCGTCATCGCCGGCGGCAAGGCGCTGGCCGCCAGCGGCCTGACGCCTGACGACGTCGACCTCGTGATCGTGGCCACCTGCACGGCCGAGACCCAGATCCCCAACGCCTCCGCCGTCGTGGCCCACCGGCTCGGCATCGACTCGCCGGGCGCGTTCGACGTGAACGCCGCCTGCGCCGGGTTCTGCTACGCCCTGGCCACGGCCAGCGCCGCCGTCCGCGGCGGCGCGGCCAGGAACGTGCTGGTCATCGGCGCGGAGAAGCTGTCGCAGTGGATCGACTGGACCGACAGGTCCACCGCCGTGATCTTCGCCGACGGCGCGGGGGCCGCCGTGGTGGGGCCGTCCGAGACGCCCGGCATCGGCCCGGTGGTGTGGGGCAGTTCCGGCGACAAGTCCGACGCGATCCGGATCAAGGACCGTGACGACTACCTCCGCCAGGAGGGGCAGACGGTCTTCCGGTGGGCGACCACCGCGCTGCACCCGGTGGCGCTCGAAGCGTGCGAGCGCGCGGGCGTCGACCCGTCGGAGCTGTCGGCGTTCGTGCCCCACCAGGCGAACCTGCGCATCATCGAGGCCATCGCCCGTAAGCTGGGCGCTGACAAGGCCGTCATCGCGCGCGACATCGTCCACGCGGGCAACACCTCGGCCGCGTCCATCCCGCTCGCGCTCTCGCGCATGCTGGAGCGCGGTGAGGTCCGCTCGGGCGGTCTGGCGCTGATGCTCGGTTTCGGCGCGGGCCTCACCTACGCGGGGCAAGTGATCGAGATCCCCTAGGGATCCCGCCACGCCCCGGTCACTCAAGAGCTTGTGCGGGCCGAGCCCGCACAGGAACCAGGAAACCAAAGGAGAACTAGCGACATGGCTGCCACCGAGCAGGACATCCTCGAGGGCCTCGGCAAGATCATCAACGAGATCACGGGCATCCCGGCGTCCGAGGTCACCCCCGAGAAGAGCTTCGTGGACGACCTCGACATCGACTCCCTGTCCATGGTCGAGATCGCCGTGGCCGCCCAGGACGAGTTCGGCGTCGAGATCCCTGACGACCAGCTCAAGAACCTGAAGACGGTCAAGGACGTCCTCACCTTCATCCAGAACTGAAACACCCCCGTCTGATCAGTAAGGAGCGCGAAAACGTGAGTGCGAACCGGGTACGTGTCGTCGTCACCGGGCTCGGCGCGACGACGCCCGTCGGTGGAGACGTCACCTCGACCTGGACGGCGCTCCTCGCCGGTCAGTCGGGTGTCGAAAGTCTTGACGCGGACTGGATCGACACCGTCCCCGTGACGTTCGCGGGGACGGCCGCCGTCGATCCGGCCGACGTACTGCCTCGTCCGGAGGCCCGCAGGCTCGACCGCAGCGAGCAGTTCGCCATGGTCGCCGCCCGCGAGGCCTGGCAGGACGCCGGCGCCCCCGAGGTGGCGCCGGAGCGGCTCGGCGTCGTGGTCTCCAGCGGCATCGGCGGCATCACGACCACGCTGAGCGCCTACGACACCTACCGTGAGCGCGGCTGGAACCGGCTCTCGCCGTTCACCGTGCCGATGCTCATGCCCAACGGCCCCGCCGCCTGGATCGGCCTCGACCGGGGCGCCATGGCCGGTGTGCACGCCACCGTCTCCGCCTGCGCGTCGGGCGCGGAGGCGATCGGCTACGCCATGGACATGATCAGGGCGGGCCGCGCCGACATGGTGATCGCCGGCGGCACCGAGGCCGCCATCCACGGGCTCAACATCGCCGCCTTCGCCGCCGCGCGGGCCATGTCGACCCGCAACGACGACCCGCAGGGCGCCTCCCGGCCGTGGGACCGCGACCGCGACGGGTTCGTGCTCGGTGAGGGCGCCGGCATCGTGGTGCTGGAGTCCGAAGAGCACGCCAAGGCACGCGGAGCGCGAATCTACGCCTACGCCGCCGGCGTCGGCTACTCCGCCGACTCCCACCACATCACCCAGCCCGAACCTGAGGGCCGGGGCATCATCATGGCGATGACGCAGGCGCTGAGCGACGCGGGCGTCAGCGGCCTCGACGTCAAGCACGTCAACGCGCACGCCACCTCGACCCCCGCCGGGGACGTCGGCGAGGTGCAGGCGGTGGCCAAGGCCATCGGCACCCACCCGCTCGTGACCTCGACCAAGTCCATGACCGGTCACCTGCTCGGCGGCGCCGGCGGCATCGAGTCCGTCTTCACGATCAAGGCGCTGCAGGAGCGGATCGTCCCCGCCACCATCAACATCGACGACCTCGACGACGGCATCGACGTGGACATCGTCCGCGACTCGATTCGCACGCTTCCTGAAGGCGACATCGCCGCGGTCAACAACTCTTTCGGGTTCGGCGGCCACAACGTGACCGTCGTGTTTAAGGGGGCTTAATTGACCGTCCTCGACAACCGGGTGGTGACGCCGGGTTCCGATCAGGAGCCTGCTGATCCCCGCGATCCAGTCATACGCCTGACCGCGCTGCTCGACGAGGGCTCGCTGCGGCTGATCACCGCTGAGGACAAGAGCGGCGTACTGGCCGCCATGGGCCGCGTCGAAGGCGTGCCCGTCGTCGCCTTCTGCAGCGACGCCCGCTTCCAGGGCGGCGCGATGGGCGGCGAGGGCTGCGAGCACATCGTGCACGCCTACGACGTGGCCGTCCGCGAACGGGTGCCGGTCATCGGGATCTGGCATTCCGGCGGTGCGCGACTCGCCGAAGGCGTCGAGTCGCTGCACGCCGTCGGCCGGGTCTTCGCCGCGATGACCAAGGCGTCCGGCGTGGTGCCGCAGATCTCCGTGGTCGTCGGCCCCGCCGCCGGCGGCGCCGCCTACGGCCCCGCGCTGACCGACCTGGTCATCCTGGCCGACACGGGCCGTATTTTCGTCACCGGCCCCGACGTGGTCCGCAGCGTCACCGGCGAGAGCGTCGACAGCGCCGCCCTGGGGGGCCCCGAGCCCCACAGCAAGCGCAGCGGCGTCGTGCACGTCGTCACCAAGAGCGAGACCGACGCCTACGTCAAGGCGCGCCAGCTCGCCACCCTGCTCGGCCACCAGGGCCGGGTGCGCGCGGGAGCCGTCGGGGAAGTGGACTTCACCACGCTGCTGCCCGACTCCGCGCGCCGCGCCTACGACGTCAAGCCGCTGGTCAACGGCCTGCTTGACGAGCCGGGCATCGAACTGCACCCCAAGTGGGCGCCGAACATCGTCACCTCGCTGGGCCGTCTCGGCGGCCGGACGGTCGGGGTGATCGCCAACAACCCGATGCGGCTCGGCGGCTGCCTCGACGCCACGTCCGCCGAGAAGGCCGCCCGCTTCGTCCGCATGTGTGATGCGTTCGGCGTGCCGCTGGTCGTCCTCGTGGACGTCCCCGGCTACCTGCCGGGTGTCGGGCAGGAGCACGACGGCGTGGTCCGGCGCGGGGCCAAGCTGCTGCACGCCTTCGCCGAGGCCTCGGTGCCCCGGGTCACGCTGGTGACGCGCAAGGCGTACGGAGGGGCATACATCGCCATGAACTCCCGCGCGCTCGGCGCGACCAAGGTCTTCGCCTGGCCGACCACCGAGATCGCGGTCATGGGCCCGGTGGCCGCGGTGCGCATCCTCAAGCGGCGCGAGCTGGCGGCGGCGCCCGAGGAGGAGCGGGCCGAGCTGGAGCAGCGGCTGGCCCAGGAGCACGAGAAGCTCGCCGGTGGGCTGTCCAGGGCGCAGGAGCTCGGGGTCATCGACGAGGTGATCCAGCCCGCGCAGACGCGCGGCGCCATCGCCAAGGTGCTGGCCCAGGCCACCCCGGCCCGCGGCGCCCACGGCAACATCCCGCTGTAGCCCTTCGGCTCACGAGGCCCCGCATCGTTCGCACGGTGCGGGGCCTTTCGCGTCCCCGGCCGTCCGGTTGCTACTGCGGGCAGTTCCGGGGGCCGACGCTCTGCCCGGCACCGACGACGGTGATCCGGGCAGAGCTTTCCTGCATCGTGGCGGCGGCCGTGCACACGATCTGCTCGATGGCCAGTGTGGACAGTTCGCGGGCCGGAGTGGACAAGCCCACCGCCAAGTGGCCGTCCGGCATGACGGTCACCGAGAACGGACTGGCTTCGGGCGGGACGTCGGTGGTGAGTCCCTGCGTCTGTTCCCTCTTGGTGGGTCCGGCCGCCAGCAGCGCGAGCCTGTCCGCTTTGAACAGTGGACGATCGCTGGTCCGCGTCACCGCGCTCAGCCGGCCGTTCTTCACCAGGAAGAGGGTGATCATCGTGGGTGGTGCGATGGCTGGTGAGACGTGTCCGCTCGGCGGGTCGCCGGCGGATATGGCGTCGCTGGGTTGCACGCCGCAGCCGGTCACGGCGACAAGCGATACGAGGCCCGCGGCGAGCACGCGGCGGGCGAGCCCGGTTCTCACTCGGGGCCTCCATCGGGATCGGGTGCCCGGCGTGGCAGGCGCAGCGTGAAGACGGCGCCGCCGTCCGGGGCGTTGGTGACCGTGATGTCGCCTTCGTGCAGGCGCGCGTTCTCCCGCGCGATGGCCAGGCCGAGGCCGCTGCCCTCGGACCTGGCCCTGGCCGTGCTGGCCTTGTAGAAGCGGTCGAACACGTGCGGCAGCACCGCTTCCTTCAGTCCCGGCCCGTGGTCGCGGACCTCGAGAGTGATCCAGTCCTGGTCGGCGCAGAGCCGTACCGACACCGGCGGTTCGCCGTGCCGCAGGGCGTTGCCGACCAGGTTGGCGAGGATGACGTCCACGCGGCGCGGGTCCAGCCGTGCCGTCACCGCAGGTGGAAGCTCGGCGTCCACCCGCTCCGGCCAGCCCCGCGTACGCAGGGTCGCGCGCACCAGTTCGGCCACGTCGACCTCGTTCAGCGCGAGGGCCGCGACGCCGGAGTCGAACCTGCTGATCTCGATGAGGTCGTTCACCAGCCCGGTCAGGTTGAGCGTCTCCTGGCTGACCAGCCTGGCGGCCCTGCCGGCGTGCTCGGGCAGCCCGGCCGCCTCCTCGTCGAGGACGTCGGCGACCGCGGCGAGCGCGGCCAGCGGGGTGCGCAGCTCGTGGGACACGTCGGCCACGAACCGGCGGGCGTCGGCCTCCATCTCACGCAGCTGCTTGACGTGCCGTTCCAGCTCCGCGGCGGTGTTGTTGAACGTGCGTGCCACATCGGCCAGCTCATCGGAGCCGCGCACCGCGATCCTGGTCCGCAGCTCGCCCTCGCCCAGCAGGCGGGCCGCCCGGCCGAGCTCGCGCACCGGGCGCAACACGCCACGGGTGGCCAGCAACGCCAGGACGACCGCGAAGGCCAGAGCCAACCCGCCGATGGCCCAGGCACGTGCGGCGAGCTCGTCGATGCTGCGCTGTTCGGGAAGCAGGCTGCGCGCGAGGTAGACCTCGATGCCGGACAGCCGCGTCGTCCGATCCTGTTCGATGATCGGCAACGGCGCACCGATGACCAGGAAGGGGGCGCCATTCCGGATCACGCGTTGCCACGCGACGTGGCCGTCGGCCACCTCCCGCCGCAGCCCCGCCGGAATCACCTCGGGAGTCAGGACCGGCACGTTCACGCGCGGCCTCCAGTCCCCCGGCGGCATGCCGGTCGACGAGTGCACCTCGTGGTAGACGGCGACAGCAGGGCCGTTCCCGTCCGCCATGGTGCCGGCGATCTCGTTGAGCTCGGCCAGGCCCGGCGCCGCACTCCGCAACGGGAAGACCGCCTCCAGACGGCTTTTCATCGCCTGCACCGCGGCATCCTGGGCCCGCTGCAGGATGTCGTTGCGGGCCTGGACGTACATCCCGCCGGCCACCGCCGCCGCGGTGACCACACACAGCAGCGCGAACGCGAACAACAACCGGGCACGCAGCCCCAGGCTCAGCCGAGGTGTCATCGGCGGCTCACACCGGCCCGAACCGGTACCCGAACCCACGCACCGTCTGCACGTAGACAGGCGCCGCCGAGTCGTCCTCGATCTTCGCGCGCAACCGCTGTACGCACGCGTCCACCAGACGCGAGTCACCGAAATACCCGTGCTCCCACACCGACTCCAGCAACTGCTGGCGGCTGTGCACCCGGCCCGGCGTGCCGGAGAGCTCGAGCAGCAGGCGCAGCTCGGTCGGGGCGAGGCTGACCGGCACGCCGCGTTTGGCGACCACCAGCCCGGCCCGATCGATGGTCAGGTCCCTGTGCCGCTCCAGCTCCGCCTGGTCCCGGCCGATCCGCCGCAGCACCGCGCGAATGCGCGCCTCGAGCACCCGGGGCTGCACCGGCTTGACCACGTAGTCGTCGGCGCCCGCCTCCAACCCGGCCACCACGTCGATGTCGTCACCGCGCGCGGTCAGCATGATGATCGGCACCTCCCCTGCGGCCCGGATGCGGCGGCAGACCTCGAACCCGTCCATGCCGGGCAACATCAGATCGAGCACGACGACGTCGGGGAGGTCCATACGCAGCCGGTCCAGACCCTGCTCGCCGGACTCCACCGCGCGCACCCGGTGCCCATGCCGGGTCAGGGCCAGCTCCATGCCCTCCCGCACGGCCGGGTCATCCTCGATCAACAACACTCGCGACACGCCGCCGGGTTTCACCGCACGCTCCGTAACTCGTCCGCCGGTCCACCTAATCTACTGTCGGCCGACGGTGTCCTCGCCTCGTCCGCGCCATGTCATGGTTGTGTCACAGCCGCGCCGGCGGTGACAGCCGTCGAGAGACGGTGACATTCGGCGGACGAGGCGGGCACATTCGGCGCCGATCGTGGTTCGTCATGGACGAGCCACGCACGATCCCACTTCGGCCCCGAGACCGGCTGTACGCCGCGGTCACGCTGGTGCTCGCCGTGCTCCTGCTGCCCGCGGCGTTCGCCCGCCGTCCCGGCCGCGCCCGCGAACTGGCCTGCCGCTGGGCGTTGAGGATGCGATTTCCGGCCGAAAACCTCACCGGGCTCACCGACGACGCCCTGGCGGCGTTCACGGCGGCGCGCACCGAGGCGCTCTGGCGTCACGGCCAGCTCATCGGCCTCACCTCGGGATACCGCGATCCCGTTGTCCAGCAGCGGATGTTCGACGAAGAGGTGCGCCGCGCCGGCTCCCCGGCCTTGGCACGGATGCTCGTGCTGCCATCGGCGGAATCCAGCCACGTCAAGGGCATCGCGCTGGACGTGCGTCCGCACGAAGGCGCGCGCTGGCTGGAGGAACACGGCGCCCGCTACGACCTCTACCGCATCTATGACAACGAGTGGTGGCACTTCGAGCACCGCCCGGACAGCGGCGGCACACCACCACCACGACGACCCCACCCCGGCGTGGGCTGAGGGAGGGGCCAGGAGTATGTCATCGGGGAGTGACGACAAGCCCGGATCGCTGGGATGGCGTCTGCAAGCAGCGCGCGAGATGGCGTTCGTGGGGCGAGAAGAAGAGCTCGCGGTTTTCAACGCGGCGCTGTACGGCGGCGGCTGCAGCGTTGTGTACGTGCACGGTCCCGGCGGCATCGGGAAATCGGCCTTGTTGCGGCGGTTCGCTCACGAAGCCGCGGCGGCGGGGCGGCCGGTGTCCATGGTGGACGGGCGCATGGTGGACGGGCGCATGGTGGAGCCGTCGCCGGCTGAGGCCGAGCTGGTGCTGCTGGTTGACGACGTCGACCGGATTCAGGGCCTGGAGGAATGGTTGCGTGAGCGGTTCCTGCCGCGGGTGCCCATGGGGGCGCTGGTGGTGATCGCGGGGCGAAACCCGCCGGACAGGCGGTGGCAGGCGGATCCGGGATGGGCGGGGGCGCTGGAGGTGCTGCCGCTGCGCGACCTGCGGGCCGCAGACGCGCGGGCCCTGATGGACTCCTCCGGGGTGCCGGCCGAGTCGCGAGAGCCGCTGCTGGCCTTCTCCGGTGGTCATCCGCTGGCGCTGCTGTTGGGGGCGGCCCTGGCGGTGAAGGACGGCAGGCGGTGGACGCCGAATCAGGACGTGGTGGCCACGTTGCTCGATCAACTGGTGGGAGAGTTGCCTTCTGCGGCGCATCGGCATGCTCTGGAGATCTGCACGCATGCGTACAGGACGACGGAGGACCTGCTGCGGGCGGCCTTGCCGGAGGACGCCGGGACGTTGTTCCGATGGTTGCGGCGGTTGCCGTTCGTGGAGTCGAGCAGTCTCGGGCTGTTTCCGCGTGACGTGGTGCGGGAGGTGCTGGAGGCGGACCTACGATGGCGGGATCCCGAGGGGTACGCGGTGATGCACGACCGCATTCACGCTCATCTGGCGGAGAGGGTGCGCACGGCGAGCGATGTGGACGTGCCCGGCGCGGTGGCAGCACTGCTCTACCCGCATCGCGGCAACGGGGCGCCGGCCGATTTCCACGGCCGCCACGACGAGGGCGAGTTCCAGGAAGAGGCGTTGCGGGAGGAGGACGTCGGCACGTTGCTCCGGGTGGCGGCGGCAGCGGAGGGTGCGGGCAGCGCCGCCTTCTGGGTGGAACGTCAGCCGGAGGCGTTCCGGGTGTATCGACGGACCGAACCCGGCGAGCCCGTGGCTTTCTCCGCGTGGTTGCGGTTGGCGGAACTCGATGAGGAGGAGCTGAGCGCCGATCCCATCGTGGCCATGGCGTGGGCGCATGCGCGTGCCACCACGCCGTTGCGCGCCGGTGAGCATTTGGCGGTCAGCCGGCTATGGGCGCTGCCGCCGTATCGCGGAAACTCGCCGGTGATGGATGTGATCCAGTGGCGAGCGATCGGCAATTGTTTGCGGTCTGAGCGGATGGCCTGGTCATATCTCGAGATACGGCATCCGGACCAAGCGTGGGTGGAACATTACGGGATGCGTGGCATCTCCGAGCAGCCACGGCCAGGGGATGACGCGTGCACCCTGTTCGTTCATGACTGGCGCGCGGTGCCGGCGCGGGCGTGGTTGGAACGGATGAACCACCGGGGCGGCCCGAGTGCCGCAGCGGTGAAACTGGCGGTGCTGTCCCAGGCGGAGTTCGCCGAGGCGGTTCGCAAGGCGTTGCGCCAGTTGTCGCGGCCGGACGCGCTGGCCGCCTCCCCGCTGACGCGCACCAGGCTGATCGCCGAGCGGGCCGGGCAGAACCCGGCCACGGCACTGGGTGACCTGCTCCGCCAGGCGATCGACGGCCTGCGTGAGGATCCGCGCTCGGTCAAGTTCCACCGGGCGCTGTCCGTCACGTTCCTGCGCGGCACACCCACTCAAGAGCTGGCCGCGGAACGGCTCGGCGTCCCTTTCACCACCTACCGCCGCCATCTGACGGCCGGCATCGAACGTATCTGCGCCGGCCTGTGGCGCCGGGAGCTGTATGGCACCGACGCGCCGGTGAACGAGCGCGGCTGAGGGCGGGGTCAGTCGGCAAGGGCGAAGCCGGCCGCCGCTTCGGCGTGCAGGCGGGCGCTCGGCAGCGCTGGGATGGCGGTGTCCTTCTCACTGATCAGCAGTTCGATCTCCGTGCAGCCGAGGATGACGCCTTCAGCGCCGTCGGCTGCGAGATCGGCGATGATCTGGGCGTAGGCGTCCCTGGAGGAGTCCCGGATCACCCCGCGCACCAGTTCGTCGAAGATCACGCGATGGACCAGTTCCCGCTGCTCACGTCGCGGGACGACCACGTCGAAGCCGTGGGCGGCCAGCCGCTCCCGGTAGAAGGGCTGCTCCATGGTGAAGCGGGTGCCCAGCAGGCCGACCTTGCGCATGCCCCTGGCGCGGATCTCGGCGCCCACGGCGTCGGCGATGTGCAGCACGGGCACGCTCACGGCCCGCGCCACCTCATCACTCACCCGGCTGAAGGTGTTGCTGCAGATGAGCAGGACCTCTGCGCCGCAATCGGCCAGTTTCCCGCCCGCACCGGTCAGCAACGTGCTCACCTCTTCCCAGCGGCCGGCGAAGATGAGGTTTTCGACGGTCGTGTAGTCGACCGACCAGATGAGGCTGTCGGCGGAATGGCTGCCGCCGAGTCGCTCGCGTACCCGCTGGTTGATGATCTGGTAGTAGATCACCGTCGATTCCCAGCTCAACCCGCCGATGAGACCGATCGTGCGCATGGAACTCCGTTTCGCTTGCTTGTGCTCATTAACCGGCCAGGGCGCGGGCGCAGGCGCTGAGCCCGATCTCGCTGGAGGCCTTGATGAACACCACGTCTCCCGGTTCGAGCAGTCCGGTGGCCAGCCGGAGGGCCCCGGTCACGTCTTCGACGGTGTGGACGGTCACGCCCTGGCCCGAGGACTGCGCTGCTTGCGCCATCGTGAGGGGATCCCCGGCTCCGACCGTGATCAGCACGTCGAAGCGGAGGCGGGCGACGAGCCGGCCGATCTCGGCGTGCCGGGCGGCCGAGGCGTCCGCCTGCTGTCCCATCGCGCCGAGCACGGCGATGGTGCGACGGGTGCCGGCCAGGGCCTTGGCCGCCCGCAGCCCGGCCCACATGGATTCGGGGCTGGCGTTGAAGGCGTCGTTGACGATGGTGACGCCGTCGCCTCGTTCGACGACCTCCAGCCGGCCCGCCGAGCGCCGCCGGGCGGCGTTCAGCCCCTCGGCGATCTCGGCGACGCCCAGGCCGAGCGCGGTGGCCACGGCGGCCGCGGCCAGGGCGTTGCTCACCTGGTGCTCGCCGATCAGGTCAAGCTCGACCGGGGCACGCCCGGAAGGTGTCACCAGCGTGAACGCGGGTCGCGCGCGGCCGGTCATCCGCACCTGTTCGGCGCGCACCTGCGCCTGCGCCGACCTGCCGAACAACAGGATCGTGGCTTTGGTGCGGCCGGCCATGCCCACGACATGCGGGTCGTCGGCGTTGAGCAGGGCGACCCCATCCCCGGCCAGGGCCTCGACCAGCTCGCCTTTGGCTTCGGCCACGTCGGCCGGCCCGCCCCCCATCCGCTCCACGTGCGCGGTGCCGACATTGAGCACCAGCCCGAGGCGGGGTGGTGCGAGCCCAGTCAGGTACCTCAGGTCGCCCTTGCGGCCCGCACCCATTTCCAGCACCAGGTATCGGGTGGCGGCATCGGCGCGCAGCACGGTGAGCGGCAGCCCGAGCTCGTTGTTGAACGACCGGTCGGTGGCGACCGTCGGACCGTGCCGTTCCAGCACCTGGGCCAGCAGGTCCTTGGTCGTGGTCTTGCCCACCGAGCCGGTCAGCCCGATCACCGCCGGGCTGATGCGGCCGAGCAGGTGCCTGGCCAGCAGGCCGAGCGCGAGCTGGACGTCCTCGACCACGAGGGCGGGCACGCCGACCGGCCTTGCGGCCAGCACGGCGACGGCGCCGCCGGCGACCGCGGCCGCGGCGTAGTCGTGCCCGTCGACGCGGGCGCCGGCCGTCGCGGCGAACAGGCCGCCGGGCACCACCTGCCGGGAGTCGACCGCCGAGGGTGCCGTTACCAGCGCCCGCGCCTCGCGCACGTCATGCAGGCTCGCGCCGACGGCGTGCGCGATCTCGTTCAGCGTCATGGGGATCATGAGCCGCTCCTGTCGAAGGCGAGATCGATGAGGCGGCGCAGCAGGTCCGGGTAGGCGACACCGCTCGCCGCCCAGGCCCGGGCGTAGACGGAACGGGTGGTGAAGCCGGGCATGGTGTTGATCTCCCCCACATACAGGCGTCCCGTGTCCCGCTCGTAGAGGAAGTCGACCCGGGACAGGCCGTAGCCGCCGATCGCCCGGAAGGCGCGCAGGGCCAGCTCCCGCACGTCCTCGGCCACCCGTTGCGGCAGCACCGCGGGGATGGCGGCGATCTCGGCCCGGCTGAGGTATTTGGCCTCATAGTCGAGCCAGCCGCCGGGCACGATGAGCTCGCCGGGCACCGAAACCTCCGGAGCGTCATAGCCGCCGAGCACGCCGCAGATGACCTCCCGCGCCGTTACGCCCTGCTCGACGACGACCACCCGGTCGAAGGTCAGCGCCAGATCCACACCCGCGCGCAGCTCCTGCATCGAGGTGACGCGTGAGATGCCGATGGAGGAGCCCATGTTGGCCGGTTTGACGTACATCGGCCACTCCAGCGACTTCACCAGGCCCCAGTGGTCGGTGGTGGTGCGCCATTCGTGGGCGGTGAACCACACATGTGGGGTGATGGGGATGTCCTCGGCCAGGAACGTGCGCCGCATCGCGACCTTGTCCATCGCCACGGCCGAGGCCAGCACGCCGCAGCCCACGTACGGGATGCCCAGCGTCTCCAGGTGGCCCTGGACGACGCCGTCCTCACCGAACGGCCCGTGCAGCACGGGAAAGACCACCTCTGCCAGATCACCTCGCAGCTCCACCGGCCACCTGCCCCGCCGATCGATGATCACGGCGACGGGCTCGTACAGATCTCTGGGCAGAGCATCGAGCACAGCCTGCGCCGACTGCAGCGACACCTCATGCTCGGCGGACGGCCCACCCGCCAGCACAGCCACGCGCAAGCGTTCAGCCACGATCAATCAGCCTTCCTCAGTGGCACGGAGACAACACCGCTGGCGGCACGGTGTTCACCGTCGCAGGACCAGCCCGCCGAGTGTCGGCTCTTCGCCTGACCAGTTACCAGCCCATTCGCTGTCCAGTTCCTGACCAATGTGGCAGTAAGCCGGAAGGCGGCCTTCTGGATGATCTCGGCGCAGGCTGGATCGATGCTCGTCGCGCCCGACTGCGCGAAGTTCGAGTTTCCTGGCCGGAACCGGCATACCAGTGCCAGTACGGCGAAGACCCCGCACCCCTGGGCATCAAGGGCGGTGCGAGGTCTCCCCAGGGTCAGGCGCTGCTCGTGGCCCGGGAGGCGTCAGACGGCGGCGTGGAGCCAGCGGACAGGCGCCCCGTCCCCCGCGTACCGGAACGGTTCAAGTTCCTCGTCCCAAGGCCGCCCAAGCATTTTGTCCAGCTCGTCCTCAAGCACGCACCGGCCCTGCGTGGCCATCATCATCGCGGTGCGGAGCCGGTCCTCAGGGATCATGATGTCGCCGGCGGCGCCGATCACCGCCGTGAAAGCGCCGAGCGTCGGCGTGTAGGCGTGCCGGGACCCGTCCACGCCCGCCGAGGCGTCCTCGGTGATCTCGAATCTCAGCCGCTGCCAGCCCATGAGGGAGGAGGCGATGGCCGCCGCGATACCCGCGCGGCCCTCCCATTCGGCCTGGGCGCGCAGGACGTTGGGCGCGGCGGGTTGCGGCGTCCACGTCAGGTCTACGGGCACGCCGAGGACACCCGCGACTGCCCATTCAATGTGCGGGCACAGCGCAGGCTGAGCCGAGTGGACGTAAAGGACGCCACGAGCAGACACCGGACCTCCCGTTTCGGTACGAGGTGCGCCTTCCCCAACGGCCTCGTTCCCGGGATGATCACAAGTGACTAGGGAGAGACTACCGTCGGTCGCTACCTGGCACCAGTGGGGGGCCATACCAAGTTGGTGCGGGAGTGGCGCGTGACAGTTGCCCGAGCGGGGATAGATACCCGCTCATGGACATCCAATCTGTCGGCGCGTCGTACATCCGGGCAGGTCAGGTACTGACCGACCGGTCGGCGTTGTCAGCCGTGTCCCGTTGGACCCAGGCGGTCTCGGAGGCTGACGGCGTCTGCGTCATCCATCTCACACCCGGCGCCGACCCCCGCGAGGTCACGGCCGAGCTTCGCGACCAGGGTCTGAGAGCATCGCCCAATCACGTGCTCCGCGGGCAGCCGCTGTTCTTCGGCGGCCCCGCGTCCAGGCCCTTCCCCACCCCGCCGATCGGCTTCAAACCGGGCCGCGCCCGCTCCGACGTGGTGATCGGCCTGCTCGACACCGGCGTGGCCAAACATCCGTGGTGGTCGGGCAGCGACTGGTACGGCAACCTGGGGCCCGACGAGGCCGACGCCGTGGAGGGGGCGCAGGCGGGACACGGGACGTTCGTGGCGGGCCTGCTGACGCGCCGCGCGCCCGGTTCACGGCTGCGCGTCGAGCGGGTGCTGGACGGCGACGGCATCGGCGACGAGGCAACCGTCGTGCGCGCTCTGAACCGCATGCGCGAGCGGCCCCCTCACGTGCTCAACCTGTCCTTCGGCTGCCACAGCTTCGACGACCACCCGCCACCCCTGCTGGCCGACGCCATCGCCGCGCTGAGCGACACGGTGACGGTGGCCTGCGCCGGCAACACCGCGTCCGACCGGCCGTTCTGGCCCGCCGCGCTGCCCTCCGCCGTCGGCGTGGCGGCCCTGGACACCGCCGAGGAACATCGGGCGCCCTACTCGGGCTACGGCACGTGGGTGGACGCCTGCGCGCGCGGCGACTGGCTGGCCAGCAGCTTTCTCGACCACGGCGAGTTCGCCGGCTACGCGGCGTGGAGCGGCACGTCGTTCGCCACCGCCCTGGTGGCGGGGGCCATCGCCGACGCGGCCAGGGAGATGCCGGCCAAGGAGGCGGCCAGACGGCTGCTGGAGTCGGATGAGGCCCGGCAAATCGAGGATCTGGGAGTTCTGGTCCCGGCGGGTCTGTAGGGTCTACGCTCAGTTCCCATGCGATCACGAAGAGGTATGATCGCCTTCCGTTCTGGACGAGAGGAGGCCGCATGCGCGATCCACGCGATCCAGCGGAGCTGCTCGTGGCGGCGGCCGACGGCGATCAGGCGGCGTGGGACGAGCTCGAGTTCCGGTTCGGGCCGCGCATGTGGGCCGTGGCCCGCGCGTGCGGCCTGAGCCGCACCGAGGCGGCGGACGCGGTCCAGGGAGCCTGGCTGCGGCTGCTGCAGCACCTTGAGAGCATCAGGGACCCGGCGAGGGTGGGGAGCTGGCTCACGACGACCGTGCGCCGCGAAGCCCTGCTCTTACTTCGGAAGCAGACCCCGCGCGTCTCCTCCTCCGAGGTCGTCGAGAACCCTGATCCGGCATCGACCATCCTGGAGACCGACGATCGGCGCCTGCTCTGGCGCATGGTCTCCGACCTGCACGAACCCTGCCGCACGCTGCTCCGGCTGGTCGCGATCGACCTCGGCAACCAGCAGGTGGCGTCGCGGCTCGGGATGCCAGCGGGCAGCGTCGGCCCAGCCAAGGCCCGCTGCCTGGAGAAACTGCGCACTCTGCTCTCACTACAGGAGACAGCGCAATGATCAACGATGATTACCTCCTGGCGGCGCTCCGGCTGGCCGCCGGGAACGACCCGATTCCGGGTCACGTGTCCGCCGCCGCACGCAACGCCTTCAAACTTCGGGTGCCGAAGGCGGCGACCGCCTCCCCCGCGCCCTGCCGGGCGATGCGCAGCGCACGGGCCGACGATGATTCGCACCTGGTGCGTTTCACCGCGGCCGGGCTCACCTTCGAGCTGGAGGTGACCATGGGCGACGGGCTGATCGACGTCGCCGGCCACATTTCCCCCCACCCAGGAGAGGGCGCACTCGTCGATGTAAAAACCCCCCATTTGACGCTCACGAGACGTATCGCCCGCACCGGCTACTTCGCCGCATCGGGCCTGGCGCCAGGCTGGCTCAGCGTGGTGTGCCACCGGCCCGGCCACGCACCCGTGCAAACCAGGTGGGTGCGCATCCGACCTTGATCCCCTGATGAGAACGGATGAACAGGACTCACCCGGCGGCCTCGACCCGCTCATCGCGGCGGCCGAGGCCGCCATGATGCGTTCTCTGGTCGACCCCGACCACGCCATGCGCGCCGGACGCACCCTGCTCGCCGCGGCCCGCCGCGCCGGCTCACCCGAGGGCGAGGTCATGGCGCTGCGGGCCATGGCGCTGGCCGCCCGCGAGCTGGGCGACCTCGAAACGGCCGAGCTGCGCCTGCGCGAGGCCATCGCCGTCGAACGCGCCCCCGCCGAACGGCTCGCCCAGGCGCGGCTGTCGCTGGTGACCGTGCGCACGGAACGCGGCCACCCGCTGCAGGCCCTGCGCGTGGCCGCCCTGGCGTGGGCCCACCTGTCGCCGCTCGACCGCGCCAAGCTCGACACCCAGCGCGCGGTCGCCCTGGCCCACCTGGGCCGCCACCAGGAGGCCATCGCCTCGTGCGACCGGGCGCTGCGCGCGCTCGTACACGCCCCCGGCACCATCGACGACCGGCGTTTCCTGGCGGGCGGGCTGCTCAACCGCGGCCTCATCCACACCCTCCGCGGCGACTGGGACGCCGCCATGCACGACCTCACCGCCTGCCTGCAGATCTCCCAGCACGCCGGCCTGCGGCACCTGGCCCGGCTCTCGGCCGCGAACCTGCCCTTCCTCGCGGTCCGGCGTGGCGACATCGCGGGGGCGTTCCAGCACTACCGCGAGGCCGAGGACACCCTGTTCGGCTTCCCCGAGCGGCTGGCCACGATGCGGGCCGACTTCGCGGGCGCGCTGCTGGCCGCCCACCTGCCCGGCGAGGCCAGGGCCATGCTCTCGCTGGCCGTGCCCGACCTCGAGGCGTCGGGCGCGCACGTGGCGCTTGCCGAGTCGCGCCTGAAGCTGGCCCAGGTCGAACTGCTCACCGGCGACCCGCACCGGGCGCGGGAGGTGGCCGAGCAGGCAGCCAGCGAGCTGGCGGCGCAGGAGCGCGCGTCATGGCTGCCGCTGGCCAAAGAGGTCGTCCTGCGTTCCCGCCTGGCGCTCGAGCCCGTCACGCCCAGTCTCGTCCGCGAGATGATCGCGTGCGCGGACGAACTGGAGGACGGCTTCGGCCACCAGGCGGGGGCGGCGGCGATGCGGCTCGTGGCGGCCGAGGCAGCGCTCGCCGTGGACGACCGCCCGACGGCCTCCACGCAGCTCGCCCGCCTGACCAGACACGCCGAGCGGAGCACCCGGCGGGTGCCGGCCGGCACCCGCCTGACCTCGCTGGCCTCGGAAGGGCAGGCCAGGCAGCTCGCGCAGGCGTCGCAGATCCCGGCACCGGTGCGTCAGCACGCGCTCGCGCTGGAGGCGGCGCTGCAGGAGGACGTCACGGCGGCCTTCCGCGCGGTTCACGAAGGGCTGGCGGAGGTGAGCGAGCAGGTGGAGACGTTCGACGACCCGTCGCTGCGCGCCCACGCGGCCAGGGCGGGCGAGCGACTGGCGGCGTTCGGGCTGAAGCTGGCGGTGCGCGACGGGTTCGCCGAGGAGGTGTTCGAGTGGGCGGAACGCTGGCGGGCCGTCGCCGCGCCCGCGCACGCCTCCTCGCCGGTCTCCCCCGAGGAGGTGCGGGCCGAGCTGGGGCATGGGGCGCTGGTCGAGTTCGTGGCCGAAGAAGAGTCGCTGCTGGCCGTGCTGATCACCGAGCAGCGGGTGCTGCTGCGGCGGCTCGGCGAGGTGCGGCAGGTCAAGGAGGCGATCGTCCGGCTCAGATACGCGCTGCGGCGGCGCAGCGACGTCGAGGCGGCGGGCGCGGATCTCGAAGGGCTGCTGCTCCGGCCGCTGATGGGCGATCTGGGCGATCGGCCGCTGGTGGTGGTGCCCGTCGGGGCGCTGCACACGTTGCCGTGGGGGGCGCTGCCGTGCCTGCGCGGGCGGCCGGTGAGCGTGACGGCCGGCGCGGGCGCCTGGATGCGGGCGCGGGCGCTCTGCCGCGCTCAAACGGGCCTCGCGCCGGTGGTCGCGGCCGCGGCCGGGCCCGGGCTGGCCCACGCGCGGGCCGAAGTCGCCCAGGTGCTGGACTGCCATCCCGCCGGGCGGGAGGTGGCCGGACGCAGGCAGGCCGTGCTGGACGCCCTGGCGACGGCCGACGTGCTGCACCTGGCGGCGCACGGGATGTTCCACGCGCGCAGCCCGCTGGTGTCGGGGATCCTGCTGGAAGACGGGTCGTTGATGGCCTACGACCTGCTGGACGTGTCACGGTCGGCGGGGCTGGTGGTGCTGTCCGCGTGCAACTCGGGGATGTCGCGGACGCCCGTGGAGGGGGCGCCCCTGGGGCTGCCAGGGACGTTCCTCGCCAAAGGGGCCGCCTGCGTGGTGGCGGGGCTGGTGCGGGTGGACGACGAGTCGGCTCGGGCGGTGATGAGCCTGTTCCACGAACTGCTGGCGCAGGGGCAACCACCGGACGCCGCCCTGGCCGCCGCCGCGGCCAAGACGGGCGAGGTGGGCTTCGCCTGCTTCGGCGCCGGCGACCGGCCACTCTACTGACCCGCCCCACTGATGCCCAGTATTCGGCCCAGCCCCGTTACTGACCAGCGTGCTTAGTGCGATCCGGCACCGCACTGACGGGCGCGCTCGGCGCGCTCCGACACCATACTGACCACCGCACTCGATGCGATCCGGCACCATTCTTGGCGCGGTCCGGCACCGTAGATGATGGCGTGCGTGGTGCGAGCCGGTGCTTCGCTTGACGGAGATCGGGCGCTGTGCGGGCGTCCGAGGCGTCTTTTCGTGGGGCGGGTGCGGTCCCTGGTCAGCCGGTGGCGACGGGGCGGGTGGGGTCGGCGACCCAGTTGGACCATGAGCCGACATACAGCGCTCCTGGCAGGCCCGCCACCTCCAGCGCCAGCACCTCATGGGCGGCCGTCACGCCGGAGCCGCAGTACGCGCCGACCTCGACCCCCTCGCCGACCCCGAGCGCAGTGAAGCGGGCCCTGAGTGCGGCCGGGTCGAGGAACCTGCCGTCGGGGCCGACGTTCTCCGTGGTGGGCGCGTTGACCGCCCCCGGAACGTGCCCGGCCACCGGATCGACGGGCTCCACCTCGCCCCGGTAGCGTTCGGCGGCCCTGGCGTCGAGCAGCACGCCCCTGGTCGCCAGTTCGGCGGCCTCGTCGGCCGTCAGCACCGGCATCCCGCCCGGACGCGCAGTGAAGCCGCCCACAGCGGAGTCGGGGACGTCCTTGGTGATCGGCAGGTTCGCTGCCGTCCACGCCTGCAGCCCGCCGTCGAGCACGCGGACGTTGCGATGCCCGAAGTACCGCAGCGCCCACCAGGCTCTGGCGGCCGTCGTGGATCCGGCGTCGTCGTAGACGACCACGGGAGCGTCCGTCACGCCCAGCCGCCGCATCGCCGCCTGGAACGCCCCCGCCTCCGGCAGCGGATGGCGTCCGCCCGCGCCGGGAGGGGCCGCGAGGTCGGCGTCGAGGTCGCAGAAGACGGCGCCCGGAATGTGGCCTTCGCGGTAGAGGCCCTCGCCAGGCGGGCCGCCGAGCCGCCAGCGCACGTCGAGCACCGTCACCTCGTCCAGCGCGGCGAGTTCGGCAGGGGTGATCAGCGGGCTCGTCAAGTGCCTTCCTCCATGATCTTCGAGTCTCTTCACGTCCGCACTTCCAGGAGCGGAACGTGCTGCTCGGCCGTCGTCATCGAACCGTGGTAGCCGGTGAAGAGCGCCTCGATCCGGTGTGTCGTCGGAGCGGTGATGGCCAGGTCGGTGTAGGGAACCGCCACGACGTCGCCGATGCGTCCCAGCCACTCGTCGAGCACCCTCGGGCCGAACCAGCCGGACTCGACCGCCTCCTCCCTGGACACTACCCACGCTTTGTCGCGGAAGGTCTCCCGCCACGCCTCAAGCACCTGTTTCCCCGCCCCCGGCCGGACGTAGACGTGTCTGGCGCGGGCCTCACCGCCGAGCAGCGCGACCCCTTCCGTCAGCGCGGGCACGCCCTCGGCGTTGATCTTCTCGGTGGCGTTGACCATGCCGTGGTCGGCGGTGACGTACAAGGCGGAACCGGGAGGCAGCCCTTCGGCGAGCCGCCGGGCCATGTCGTCGACGATGGCGAGCTGCCGTAGCCACTCCTCGCCGCCCCACCCCTTCATGTGCCCGGCGGCGTCGAGGTCGCCGTAGTAGACGGTGACGTGCGCGGGGCGGGCGCGCATCGCCTCGTGGACGCGGGCCACGCGGTCGTCGACGGTTTCGGCGGGCGCGTAGCGCACGCCCCGGTAGACGGCCCTGGTCAGCCCGGTGCCCTCGAACTCGCCCGGGGCGACGTACACGGGCTCGATCCCGGCCTTGGCGGCGCGCTGGTAGACCGTCGTGGCCGGCTGCCACTCCTCCGGGTCCATGATCAGGCCGTCGGGGAGCGTCCAGCGCAGGCAGTTGAACAGGTGTCCCGTGCCGGGCACGGCCAGCATCAGGCCGACCATGCCGTGCTCGCCCGGCTGCAGGCCGGTGCCCAGGGAGCACAGGCTCGTGACGGTGGTGGCGGGGAAGCCGGCGGTGAGCGTTCTGCCGGGCAGACTCGACAGGAAGGGGGCGGTCTCCGGGTGGGCGCGCAGGAGTTCGGCGCCGAGGCCGTCCACCAGGAACACGCAGATCCGGTCCGCGGGAGGAAGGGCGAGCTCATTGGCCTCCCCCAGCCCCAACGCAGCCAGCACAGACCGCCCCAACCCGTCCAACCCGGCCATGTCCCTACCCGCTTTCTGGTGCGTCTGGACTTTCCGTGGATTTTCCATTCTCCCCCGCGTGGAGTTTTCGTTCTTACGGTCGCCCAGGCGTCTTTCATTTTCCCCGCGCATCTTTCATCTTCCCCGGGCGCGCATGGGGTTTCGTTTCTTTACGGCCGCCCAGGGTCACCCGCACGCGCCGACATCGCTTTCCGACCGTCGCCGTAGGTGCCGCGCGTGGGATCTCGACTGCGGGCGTCGCGCGTGCGGTTTCGTTCCTTACGGTCGCCCAGGGTCACCCGCACGCGCCGACATCGCTTTCCGGCCGTCATGGCCGGTCGTGAAGGCTCACGGGGTGCGCGCCGTTACGAGCGCATAGTGGGCCGGCTTCTTCGCTGAGGTGTTGGCTGGCGGGCTCGCACGAGTTGAACGGCTGTCTTCGCCAGGGGTTTGCCGTTCGCCGAGGGGTGTCCGGAAAGCATGAGGTATCCGGGAAGCATGAGGTGTCAAGGCGGTGGGGTGTTCGAGGCAGGGGGTGTTTGTGGGGTGGCTGCGTCTGGTGGCGGGAGGTGTTGGGGTGGTGTTTCGTGAGGGTGGGGTGCTCGAGACAGTCGGGATGTCTGGAGTTTCTTGGGGGGGGTTAGGAGGAGGCGCGGGCTGTGGCTTCTGAGAGGGCCTTGGCGAAGGAGAGGACGTGGGTGACCGCCTCGGGGCCGTCGGCGGCCTCGCTGACCCGCAGTGACAGGTCGTCGGCGGTGATCGCGCCCGTGTAGCCGTGGTCGGCCTCGCAGTTTTCGTCGCCGCAGGTGGCCGGCTCCAGGTCGACGTGGGAGATGGCGCCCCAGCCGATCGTCAGCGTCACCTCGGTGGGCGGGACGCCTGGGACGTAGGAGGCGGGATCGGGCACCACCCGCGTGACGGCGACCGACTGGACGCGGCTCAGGCGTACGGCCTCGGTGGTGGTGGAGGCGTGGGAGGTCGAGACGCCCTCCACCGCGGGATGCTCGTCGGTGTGGCAGACCAGGAGTCGCGTGGCCGACAGCACCAGGACGGTGACGTGCCTGCGGACCTCCATCGCGGGATCGAATGTGGCCTCGTGATGGACCACGAACGCGGTCACGGCCTCCTTGCCCAGCGCGGATTCGACCGCATCGGTGACGAGGTCGGGATAGTAGCCGCTGCGCTCTATCGCTTCACGCAGGCCCGCGGCTGAGACTCGGGTTTCCCTCATGGCTCCATCCTGCCAGGACCGGGCAGTGCACTCACCCGCCGGATATAACGCTCTATAACGTCTTTATCCAGGTATCGATCGCCACTTCGGCCACTGGCTTCGCTGAGAGCGGATCAGCCCAGCCTGCGGGGCAAATCAGCCCGACCTGCCGGGGCGGGTCAGCCCAAGCCTCCGGGAGCGGGTCAGCCCGACCTGCCGGGCGGATCACCTCCCCAGCCCGCAGACCGAATCAGCCTGACCTGCCGGGCGGACCACCTTCCCCAGCCTGCGGGGCCGATCAGCCCAACCTGCGCCGGGTGGGTCAGCCCAGCCTGCGGGGGCCTCCGTCCAGGCGTGGGCCTGCCGGGGTGCGCAGGGTGGCGCGGGCGCCGAGGATCATTACGTCCGATTCGCCCACGAGCACCTGGTCCAGGTCCAGGCGGGCGACCTCCGGCAGGTCGTTGGCCAGGCGGCCGACGCGTACGAGCAGGTCCTCCAGGGCGTCCACGGCCACGGGCGGGTAGCCGTACTCGCCGAAGAGCAGCGGCGCCGCGCGTACCGAACGGACGAGGGCGACGGCGTCCTCACGGGTGAGCGGGGCCAGGCGGAAGCCCTGGTCGAGCAGGAGGCGCGCGGTCACCTCGCCGAGCCCGAAGGAGACGACGGGGCCGAACGCCGGATCCTCGATGACGCCGATGACCGTGGGGACGGCGGGCTGGGGCGCCATGCGCTGGACCGCCAGCTCCACCCTCTGTCCTGGGTGGTCGGCGAACTCGGTGTAAGCGTGGCGGACCATCTCGGGGCCCGTCAGTCCCAGGCGCACGGTGCCGGCGCGGCGCGAGGCGCCAGGGTCTGCCACCTTGACCACCACGGGCCAGCCCAGGCGCTCCGCGGCGGCCACGGCTTCGTCGGGGGAACGGACGATCTCGGCGGGCCAGACGGTGAGGCCGTAGCAGGACAGGAGCTCGGCGGCATCGATCTCGACCGGAGGCCCAGGCTCCGCGAACACCCCAGAGGGCCCGACCCCCGCCTCCGCCCCCGGCTGCCCGGCCACCGCACTGAGCGCCGATCGCCCAGCCACCCCACCGGACACAGGCCGCCCGGCCACCCCGCTGGGACCCGGCTGCCCGGCTGCCTCCGACCCCGGTTGGCCCGCCGTCTCCGGTCTCGATTCGGCCGCCGCCTCCGGGCCTGGCTGTTCGGCCGCGTCTCCTGGTTCCGGCTGCACGGCTGTTTTCCCTGGACCTCGCTGCCCTGGTGTCTCTTCGGGGCCTGGCTCGCTGGGTTCGGCGTTCGGCCCGGTCTTGGAGGGAGTTGCGTGGTTCGTGCTCGGTCCCGACTGGGTTTGCGGGGGTGTTCCCGTCGCGGTGGGGAGTGCGGTGTGGACCAGGGTTCGGGCGCGGGCGGTGTCGATGCCGTCCAGTTCGGGCGGCGGCACCGCGGGGTGGGCGCGCCAGGTCGCGTACCGCACCACCTGGGCCAGCGCGCGTACCGCCTCCTCCGGCGCCGCGTATGAGGGGATGGAGCCGCGCGAGGGCGTCGTGCCCGACCCGCACGGCGTCTCCACGCGCAGCGCAGGGTGCATGCCCAGATGTCCCCTGAACGTGGCCAGGACCGGCTTGCTGACGTCTTTGGAGACCCGCAGCAGCTCGGCCGCCACCTCATCCGACTTGCCGGGAATGGGCGGCATGTAGATCACGACGGCGGCGTCCACGTCGGAGGAGGCCAGTTCGCCGGCCAGCGCCGTGCCGAACTCCGACGCCCCCGCGGCGGGCCCCAGGTTGACCGGGGGGCGGGGTTCGAGCCCCGCGGCCAGGCAGGCGTCGGCGGCGAGGAGGCCGAGCGCGTCGGAGTTGGTCACGAGCGCGACCCTGGGACCGGCGGGCAACGGCTGGTAGGCCAGGAGCTGGCCCACGTCGAAGAGCTGGATGAGGTCGTCCACCCTGATCAGCCCCGCCTGCGCGAACAACGAGCTGATCGCGGAGTCGGGCAGCCCCAGCTCCTCAGCTGAGTGCCCCGAGGGGGTGCCGCCGCTCTTGACCACCACGATCGGCTTGTTGCGGGCGATGCGCCTGGCCAGCCGGGTGAACTTGCGTGGATTGCCCAGGGACTCCAGGTAGAGCAGGATCACCTCGGTCGCGTCGTCTTCCTCCCAGTACTGCAGCAGGTCGTTGCCCGACACGTCGGCCCTGTTGCCGGCCGAGACGAACGACGAGATGCCCATGCCGCGCTGCGCCACCCGCTGGAGCAGGGCGGTGCCGAGCGCGCCCGACTGGCTGAAGAAGCCGACCTTGCCCCTGCCGGGCACGGTGTCGGCGAGGGTGGCGTTCAGCTTGACGGCGGGGTCGGTGTTGGCGATGCCGAGGCAGTTGGGGCCGACGACGCGCAGGCCGTAGGAGCGGGCGATGCGCGCGAGTTCGTCCTGTCTTGCCCGCCCCTGCGCGCCCGTCTCACCGAACCCCGATGAGACCACGACCAGCCCGTGCACGCCCTTGCGCGCGCACTCCTCGACCACGTCGATCACGCCCGAGGCGGGGACGGCCACCACGGCCAGGTCGACGTCGCCGTCGATCGCCGTCACGCTCGGGTGGGCCCGCACGCCCGCCACCGCCCGCACCTCCCGGTGCACGGGGTAGACGGGGCCGGTGAAGTCGGCGGCCAGCAGGTTGCGCAGGACGGTCTGGCCGACTCCGCCCGGCTCGCGGGAGGCGCCGATGACGGCGACCGAGCGCGGCGTGAGGAGCCTGGCGATGGACCTGGACTCGGCCCGGTGCTCGCGGGCGGCCGTGACCTCGGCCGAGGTGTCGGTGGGGGTGAGGTCGAGCGTCATGCGGACGACGCCGTCCTCGAACTGGCTCTGCGCCGTGTAACCGGCCTGGCGCAGCAGGCCCGTCATGCGCATGTTGGCGGGCAGCACGTCGGCGATGAAATGTTCGATGCCGCGTTCGCGGGCCGTGGCCGCCAGGTGTTCCAGCAGGACGGAGGCCACTCCCCTGCCCTGGTGTGCGTCCTCGACGAGGAAGGCCACCTCGGCCTCGCCCGGCCCTGTGCGGTCGTAGCGGATCACGGCCACCATCTCGGCGCCGATGGTGGCGATCAGCGCGACGCGGTTGACGTAGTCGACGTTGGTGAACCGTTCGACTTCCCTGTCGGACAGCCGGGGCCTGGGCCCGAAGAACCGGAAATAGATCGACTCGTCGGACAGCCGCGAGTAGAAGGAGCGGAGGCGGTCGGCGTCGGCGGGCTTGATCGGGCGAACGTGCGCGGTTCCGCCGTCGGCGAGAACGACGTCGGCCTCCCAATGGGCCGGATAGGGTGCCTCCACAGTCTCGAGAGTAAACCCGCATCCCATATGCCAAGACCGGAGGCCCAGTTGGGCAACGCTTGTGCATCGAAGGTCGTCTGGTGTCCTGGGTCCGCCCCACCGACCGCCTGGAAGCTGTTAGTTTTGCCGTGGCCGGCTCGTTCTGAAGGCAGCAAGGTGGTGACATCATGACGCGGGTCGTCGTGGTGGGCGATCTCATGACCGACGCGGTCGCGCGCGCCCAATATGCGCTCGCCAGGGCGAGTGACACGCCGGCGATCGTGACCATGCACGGCGGCGGATCAGGAGCGAACATCGCCTCCTGGCTGGCCGTCGAGGGTGCCGAGGTGGCCTACATCGGCCGCAGAGGCGCCGACATCACGGGCAGAAACCGCGACATGGAGCTGATGGGCTATGGCGTGGACGCCCGGCTCGTCATGGACCCGGAGCGGCCCACCGGCACGTGCGTGGTGCTCGTCACGCACAAGGGCGAGCGCACGATGCTCTCCGACCCGGGCGCCAACGCCGCGCTGTCTCCGGAAGACCTGCCGCGCGACCTGTTCACGCAGGGCACGCACCTTCATGTGTCGGGCTACACGCTGATCAACGAGGGCTCGCGCGACGCCGGTCTCGCGGCGCTCGACATGGCCAGGCGCGGCGGGATGACGATCTCCATCGACTGCGCCTCGTCGGCGCCGCTGGAGCGCACGGGCGCCGAGCCGTTCCTGGAGTGGACCAACGGGGTCAAGCTGCTGTTCGCCAACATCGACCAGGCCAAGGTGCTGACGGGCCGCGACGACGCCGAGGCCGCCGCCAAGGTGCTGACCGCGTGGTTCCCGCAGGTCGTGATCAAGATGAGCGCCGAGGGCGCGCTGTGGTACAGCAACGGCCGCCCCGATCCGGTGCGCGTTCCCGCCGAGCCGGTCGACAAGATCGTTGACGGTACGGGCGCGGGCGACGCCTTCAGCGCCGGGTTCCTGCCGTCGTGGCTGGCGGGCAAGCCCCCGGCCGAGGCGCTGGCCTCCGGCTGCCGGTTGGCGGCCAAGGCGATCATGCACTTGGGCGCACGGCCCCCGTTCTAGGGGAATGTGGGGCGCTATGGTGGTCAAAGCCTGAAATAGCGCGACATAGGGAGCCGGATGCAGGGCGTGCGCCCGCTGAGGTCGAGCGACCCCTCGTCGGTCGGCCCCTATGCGCTCACCGGCTTTCTCGGGGAGGGCGGCCAGGGCAGCGTCTACCTGGGGCTCTCCCCCTCCGGCGAACAGGTCGCGATCAAGCTGCTGCACGCCCGGTTCGCCGAGGACGAGCAGGCCGTGCGCCGCTTCCGCCGCGAGGCCGAGTCGGCCCGGCGGGTCGCCGAGTTCTGCACCGCCCGGGTGCTCGAAGTCGGGACCGTCGAGAACCAGCCCTACATCGTGGGCGAGTACGTCGACGGGCCCTCGTTGCAGCAGCACGTCACCCAGGAAGGGCCGATCCGCGGGCCCGGCCTGATGCGGCTGGCGATCACCACGGCCACGGCGCTGGTCGCCATCCACGGAGCCGGGGTGGTGCATCGCGACTTCAAACCGAACAACGTGCTGTTAGGCCCTGACGGGCCCCGGGTGATCGACTTCGGGATCGCGCGGGCGCTCGACGTCAGCCAGAGCCTGACGACCGGGATCGTGGGGACGCCCGCGTTCATGGCGCCAGAACAGTTCTTGGGAGAAGCCTCGCCGGCGGCCGACGTGTTCGCCTGGGCGGGGACGATGGTGTTCGCGGCGACGGGGCGGGGCGCGTTCGGGTTCGGGCCGCTGCCCGTGGTGATGCACCGGATCCTCAACGCCGATCCCGACCTGACCGGGGTGCCGGGTGAGCTGGCGCCGCTGCTGTGGGCGTCCCTGGCCAAGGACGCCCGATACCGTCCCACCGCCGAACAACTCATCCGCGACCTCATCCGCGCCGGCACCGCCCCGCCGCCGCCTCCCGGCTCGACCCGCCCCCTGCCCGCAGATTCCGTCCCGATGGAAGGCGCCTCCGGGCCGCCTCCCGGCTCGGCCCATCCCCTGCCGGCGGACTCCGCCCCGGCCTCTTCGGGAGGCCCGCCGCCCCTGGCCGGCGCGGGCTTCTCGGGCGGCGCAGCCGGACCGCCTGGCGCAGGACCCATGGGCGGCGCGCTCGGATCATCGCCCAACGGGGGCGCAGGCCCCGGCACGGGCCCCTCCGGTGGGATGCCATACCCGGTGGGCGACCCACCGTACGGCCGGCAGACCCCACCGCAGGGCTGGCAGGTTCCGCCTCAAGGGATGCCGCCCCGCCAGGCCACCACCACCGCCCCCTCCAAGCGGATCCGCAGGACGCTGATCCCCGTCGCCGCCGCGACCACCGCGCTCATGGTGGGCGCGGCAGTGTGGTTGGTGTCCCAGGCGAACCAGCCGGGCGTCGCCCGTCCCACCTCGTCTCCCGTCGCCGAGATGAGGTTCGGGGCGGCGGAGGAGGCCGTGGCGATGCCGTCCGCCAAGACGGGCGGCACCCTGCGGGTCGTCTCGACGTCCACCCCGGAGACCGACCCCGGGAACATGTACCTGCCGGACTCCCTCAACCTGGTGAGGCTCTACGGCCGCTCGCTGACGATGTTCAGGCCGGTCCCGGGCCAGGCGGGAACGCAGGTCGTACCGGATCTGGCCGAATCGCTCGGCGTGCCGAGCGACGGCGCCAAGACCTGGACCTACAAACTCCGACAGGGCCTGAAATATCAGGACGGGACGCCGATCACGGCCAAGGACGTCAAGTACGCGGTGCTGCGCGCCATGGACGCCGACCTGTCCAGCGGGCCCAGGTACTTCGACCTCATGCTCGACCTCCCCTCCGGCTACCAGGGCGGCTACAGGTCCGCGAACGTCAACACCGACGCGGCCGTCGAGACCCCCGACGAACGCACGATCGTCTTCCACCTGAAGGCCCCGTATTCGACGTTCGACCAGGTCGTGCAGCTCCCGGACACCGTCCCGGTGCCGGCGGCGAAGGACACGAAGGTGCAGTACGGCAAGAACGTCATCGCCTCCGGCCCGTACAAGATGGAGTCCGTGACGGACAACAAGGTCATCCTTGTACGCAACGACCAGTGGTCCGCCGCCACCGACCCCAACCGCAAGCCGCTGCCCGACCGGTACGAGATCGAGTACGGTCTGTCCTCCCAGGACGCCTATCAGCGGCTCAAGAGCGGCACCGCCGACATCGGCCCCGTCGTCCCGAACGAGAACACGGCACAACTGCTCGGCGACCCCCAGCTCAAGGCGCGTGCGGACGCGCCCGTGACGAGCACCGTCCGGATGCTGGCGATCAACCCGCAGGTGCCGCCGTTCGACAAGGTCGACTGCCGCCGGGCCGTCGTCCAGGCGCTCGACCTGAACCGGCTCCGGCTCGCCTACGGGAGCGAGCAGAAGCCGCTGCCCACGTCACTGCTGCCGCCGGCGGTCCCCGGCCGCCACTACGCCGACCCGAACCTCACCCCGGACGGCTCTCCTGAAGCGGCCAAGCGGTCGCTGGCGGCGTGCGGCCACCCGACGGGGTTCACCGCCACATACATCTACCGCGACGTGCCCAACGAGGTCCGCGCGGCCCAGACCGTGCAGGCCTCCCTCGCCAGGGTCGGCATCAAGGTCGCCCTTCAGCGGGCGTCCGTCCTGGATTTCCACAAGACGTTTGCCGGCAGTCCCGCCTACCTCAAAAAGCAAAAAATCGGGCTGATCTCCAGGAGCTGGGGGCCGGACTGGCTCGATCCCGATTCGTTCCTGACGCTGTCGGCGGACAGCCGGCAGATCACCGAGGAGTACTCGTTCAACGTCAGCGTCCGCGACAAGGCGCTCGACTCGCTCATGGACCGGGCCAGGGCGGAGATCGACGCCGGCAAGCGGGCGGGCCTGTGGTCGCAGGTCGAGTCGAGCCTGGCCGCGCAGGCCGTGCTCGTGCCGATGGCGTGGCAGAGCTTGCTCCTGCTGCGCGGGCAGCGGGTCACGAACGTGCACTTCAGCCCGGCGTTCGCGAACTACGACCTGCTCACCACGGGCCTCAGCTGACCGTCGCCAGGGCCAGGGGCAGCACGGCGGGGGCGCCCGCGTGGCGGATGAGCGCCGCGCCCAGCGTCATCGTCCACCCCGTGTCGACGCGGTCGTCGATGAGCAGGACCGGACCTCCGCACTCGGCGACCGCGGAGGCCACCTCTTTCGGCATGGCCAGCGTGGCCCTGATGGCCTGCACCCGCTTGGCGCTGTTGAACTGCTGCCCGGGCGAGCCCGCCCGATAGCCGAGCTCCCCCAGGTAGGACAGCCGCCCGATCTGCGCCAGCCGTTCGGCGAACGACCGCACCAGCGCGGGCCGCGTCGCGGAGGGCACGCTGACCACGGCGACGGGACGCTCTGTCCAGTCCCACGCCGACAACACCTGCACTACTGCCTTGAACATGTCGTCGGCCATCGGCCCGTCGCCACCGTTGAACAGCTCGCGCAGCCGGTTGCCCCAGCCGATGTCGGTCAGCCGCCCCAGCGCCCGCCCCGGCTCCGCGCCCAGTTCGGGCTTGATCCGCCCGGACAGGTCGGCCAGCCCGGTCGGCCACTGCCTGCGGGCCTCGATCTCGACGCCGGGCCTGCTCAGCCGTTCGCGGGCGCTCTCGACGGCCTGCGCGCCGATCTCGGGCGAGCGGTGCCGGCCGGTGCAGTTGTCGCAACGGCCGCACGGCGTGGCGCTGTCGTCGTCGAGGTGCCTGCGCAGGTACTGCTCGCGGCACTCGGACGTGGTCAGGTAGGCGAGCATGGCATCCTGCTCGGCCTTGCGCTCGGCGGCGATGCGGGCGTAGCGCTCGGCGTCGTACGCCCACGGCTCGCCGGTGGCCTCCCAGCCGCCCTTGACCCGCCGGACCGCGCCGTCGACGTCGAGGACCTTGAGCATCATCTCCAGGCGGCCGCGGCTGAGGTCGACGGCGGTCTCAAGAGCTTGGGTGGACATGAGGCCGCGCTCTTCGAGCGCCTGGAGCGTGGCGCGGACGACGGGCTCGGGCGGGAACGCCAAAGAGGCGAAATAGGCCCAGATGTCGCGGTCTTCTGTGCCGGGCAGCAGGATCACCTCGGCCCGTTCGACGCCACGCCCGGCCCTGCCGACCTGCTGGTAGTAGGCGACGGGCGACTGCGGCGCCCCCACGTGCACCACGAACCCCAGGTCGGGCTTGTCGAAGCCCATCCCGAGCGCGCTCGTGGCGACCAGCGCCTTGATCTTGTTGTTGAGCAGCGCCTCTTCGGCCGCCAGCCGCTCGGACGGCTCGGTCTGGCCCGAGTAGGCGGCCACTTCGAGGCCCTGGTCGCGCAGGTAGCCGGCGATCTCGTGGGCGGCGGCGACGGTCAGGGTGTAGACGATGCCCGAGCCGGGCAGTTCGCGCAGCGTCTGGCCCAGCCAGGCCAGGCGCTGCTCGGCGCTCGGCAGGCGGACGACGCCGAGGTGGAGGCTCTCGCGTTCGAGCGGCCCGCGCAGCACGAGCGTGTCGTCGCCCTCGGAACGCAGCTCAGGGGGCAGGCGGAGCTGCTCGGCCACGTCGCGGGTGACGCGCGCGTTGGCGGTGGCGGTGGTGGCCAGGACGGGGATGCCCGGCGGCAGCTCCGCGAACAGCGTGGCCAGCCTGCGGTAGTCGGGCCTGAAGTCGTGGCCCCAGTCGGAGATGCAGTGGGCCTCGTCGACCACGACGAGCCCGGCGCTCTCGGCCAGCTCGGGCAGCACGTTGTCGCGAAAGTCGGGGTTGTTGAGCCGTTCGGGGCTGACCAGCAGCACGTCGACCATGCCGTCGGCGACCTGGGTGTAGATCTCCTCCCACGCCTCGGGGTTGGCGGAGTTGATCGTGACGGCCTTGATGCCGGCCCGCTCGGCGGCGGCGATCTGGTTGCGCATCAGCGCGAGCAGCGGCGAGACGATGACCGTGGGGCCCTCGCCCAGCTCGCGCAGCAGGGCGGTGGCCACGAAGTAGACGGCCGACTTTCCCCAGCCGGTGCGCTGGACGACCAGCACCCTGTGCCGGTCGAGGACGAGCGCCTTTATGGCGGCCCACTGGTCGTCGCGCAGGCGGGCGTGCTCACCCGCCAGCGCCCGCAGCCGCTCCTCGGCCTCTTCGCGCAACATCCCGGCATCGGCGTCAATCATGCCCCCCTTGTTACCAGCTTTCCCCGACAAAGGACGCCTCCGGGCCGCACGGACCGGCATAAAGAATCCGGCGGAACCGGTTGCCGGACGGCTCAGGTGTCGGCGTGCTCGGGGAAGGCGTTGATCGTGACGCGGTGCATGCGTCGGCGTTCCGTGTAGTCGGCCACGGCGTAGTGCTGGGTCGGGCGGTTGTCCCAGAATGCCAGCGTGCCGGGCCGCCACCGGAGCCTGACCTGGTACTCGGCCGAGCGGATGTGGTCGATGAGGAACGGCAGCAGCGCCTCGTTCTCCCGTTCGCTCAGCCCCACCAGGCGGGTCGTGGAGGCGCGGTTGACGAACAGCGCCTTGCGTCCGGTCTCGGCGTGCACGCGCACCACGGGACGTTCCACCGGCGGCCACTTCGCCTGGACCTCGGCCAGGTCGAACGGGTAGCCCTTCGCGATCGCCTTCTTCATCGACATCGTGATGTCGTGCACGGCCGTCAACTCGTCGCACAGCCGCCGCATCGACGGCGAGAGCGTCTCATAGGCCAGGTACGTGTTCGCCCAGCACGTGTCGCCGCCCACGCCGGGCAGTTGGACGCAGCGCAGCAGGGAGCCCATCGGGGGTGTGGGCTCGAAGGTGTTGTCGCTGTGCCATTCGTCTCCGCCCTCGCCCTTGGGGTTGGTCTGGTCGAGCACGTGGATGGGGCTGTCGGCGTCCTTCTTGAAGGCGGGGTGGTTGAGCGTGCCGAAGTTCAGGGCGAACTGCAGGTGCTGCCCGTCGTCGACGTGCTGGTCGCGGAAGAAGAGCACGAGGTGTTCCAGCCAGCCCGTACGCAGGGTCGCGACCTCTTCCGGCGACAGCGGCTTGCGCAGATCGACCCCGGTGACCTCGGCGCCGATGTGCTTGGTCACGGGATGGAACTCGATCATGACCCCTCCGGGGAAACTGGGAACCCTCACCCCGAACGTACGACCAAGCAATTGCTTGGTCAAGCCTACACATACCGGACTCTTAACCGGAGGAGTCGCGGGCACCCGAATACCTTCGGCACAATGTTCGACATGGCCCGACGCACGACTGCACCCCCGCCCGAGGATTTCGAGGAGCGCATCGTCGACATCGACGTCTCCTCGGAGATGCGCAAGAGCTATCTCGAGTACGCCTACTCGGTGATCTACCAGCGGGCGCTGCCCGACGCTCGGGACGGTCTCAAGCCCGTGCAGCGGCGCATCCTCTACTCGATGAGCGAGATGGGGCTGCGCCCCGACCGCGGCCACGTCAAGTCCTCGCGCGTCGTCGGCGACGTCATGGGCAAGCTCCACCCCCACGGCGACACCGCCATCTACGACGCGCTCGTCCGCCTGGCGCAGCCGTTCTCCATGCGCCTGCCGCTGGTCGACGGCCACGGCAACTTCGGCTCCCCCGACGACCTTCCCGCCGCCATGCGTTACACCGAGGCCAGGCTGGCCCCGGCGGCGATGCTCATGGTCGAGTCGCTCGACGAGGACACCGTCGACTTCAAGCCCAACTACGACGGGCAGGAGACCGAGCCGGTCGTCATGCCGTCGGCCTTCCCCAACCTGCTGGTCAACGGCACCAGCGGCATCGCGGTCGGCATGGCCACCAACATGGCGCCGCACAACCTCGCCGAGGTCGTGGCCGCCGCCCGCCACCTGATCAAGAAGCCCGACGCGACGCTCGACGACCTGATGAAGTACGTGCCGGGCCCCGACCTGCCGACCGGTGGCACGATCATCGGCCTGCAGGGGGTGCGCGACGCCTACGAGAGCGGGCGTGGCACGTTCCGCATGCGGGCCAAGTGCACGGTCGAGCAGATCACGCCGCGCCGCAAGGGCATCATCGTCACCGAACTGCCCTACAACGTCGGCCCCGAGCGTGTGGTCACCAAGATGAAGGAGCTGGTGACCAGCAAGAAGCTCCAGGGCATCGCCGACCTGAAAGACCTCACCGACCGGCACAAGGGCCTGCGGCTGGTCATCGAGATCAAGAACGGCTTCATCCCCGAGGCCGTCCTCGAGGAGCTCTACCGGCTCACGCCGATGGAGGAGACGTTCGGCATCAACAACGTCGCCCTCGTCGACGGCCAGCCCCGCACGCTGGGGCTGCGCGAGATGCTGCAGGTCTACGTCGACCACCGGATCGAGGTCGTGCGCCGCAGGTCGGAGTTCCGCCGCCGCAAGCGCGAAGAACGCCTCCACCTGGTCGACGGCCTCATCATCGCGCTGCTCAACATCGACGAGGTCATCCAGGTCATCCGCGCCTCCGACGACTCCGCACAGGCGCGGGCGCGTCTGATGGAGGTCTTCGACCTGACCGAGATCCAGGCCGCCTACATCCTCGACACGCCGCTGCGCCGCCTGACCCGCTTCGACAAGCTGGAACTCGACCGCGAGAAGGAGACGCTGAGCGAGGAGATCGCCAAGCTCACCGAGATCCTCTCCTCCGAGGCCAAGCTCCGCCAGGTCGTCTCCGCCGAGCTGGCCGACGTGGCCAAGAAGTACGCCACGCCGCGGCGCACGGTCCTGCTGGAGTCGTCCGGCGCCGCCCGCACCGCCGTGGTCGACCTGCAGGTGGCCGACGACCCGTGCCTGGCCATGCTCTCCTCGACCGGCCTGCTGGCCCGCACCGCCGACGCCTCGCCGCTGCCGGGCGAGGGCGAGCGCTCCGCGCACGACGTGCTCGTCTCCGCCGTGCGCACCTCCGTACGCGGTGAGGTCGGCGTGGTGACGTCCCAAGGCCGGCTGATCCGCGTCCAGGTCGTGGACCTGCCGACGCTGCCTCCTTCGGCCAACCCGCCGTCGCTGTCGGGCGGCCATCCCGTCTCCGAGTACGTCTCGCTCGAGCCCGACGAGAAGGTCGTCGGGCTCGGGTCGCTCGATCCCGACGGCCCCGGCCTGGCCCTGGGCACGGCGAAGGGCGTGGTCAAACGCGTGGTGCCCGACTATCCGGCCAACCGCGACGACTTCGAGGTGATCACCCTGAAGGACGGCGACACCGTGATCGGGGCGGTGGAGCTGGTGTCGGAGGAGCACGACCTGGTCTTCATCTCCTCCGACGCCCAGCTTCTGCGCTTCCAGGCCTCACTGGTGCGCCCGCAGGGCCGTCCCGCTGGCGGCATGGCGGGGATCAAGCTGGACGACGCGGCGCGAGCGATCTGGTTCGGCGTCGTCGATCCAGAACGTCCCGCACAGGTGATCACGATCGCCGGGTCGTCCACGGCCCTGCCGGGCACGCAGGTCGGGGGCGGCAAGCTCTCCGACTACGCCGACTTCCCCGCCAAGGGCCGGGCCACCGGCGGGGTGCGGGCGCAACGCTTCCTGAAGGGCGAGGACGAACTGCTGCTGGCCTGGGCCGGGCCCGCGCCCGCCAAGGCGGTCTCGTCGGTGGGCAAGCCGGTGCCGCTGCCGGACGAGGTCGGGCGCCGGGACGGGTCAGGCGTCCGCCTCACCCACACCATCGGCGCCATCGGCGGCGCCCTGGCCTCCGGCCCCGAACCCGCGCCTGGGGGCGGTGCCAGGCAACTCCCGGCCGATGACACGGAGGACGCCGGGGACGAGTGACCGGGCCCCCGCCCCAGGCGGCCGAGCACGCCGTGGGGCGGGGGTAACTTTTGTCGTCCTGCCGATGTTATGAATCGCGGACCGGCACCGATCTCATCGGAGAGAGCGCTCTCTCCAACCGGGAGGTACCGTGTTCCGATCCAGACCCTCGTTATGGGCGGCGGCCCTGGCCCTGATCGCCCCGCTCATCGCGGTGCCGCCGGCGCAGGCGGCCGCCGACCCGCTCACGATCACCGACTTCGAGTCCGACGGCGTCCCCGCGGGCGTGTACGCCTGGGGCAACGACGCGCCCTCGACCCCGGCGCTCACCGTCGAGCAGGGCCCCGACAGGCCGGGGGCGACGGCGACGAACCGGGTGCTCAGGAGCGTCTACGCCATCAGCCAATGGGGCGGCTGGTCCCATGACCTGGCCGCCACCCAGGACTGGTCCCCGTACGAGGGCTTCTCCTTCTGGGTCGACGGCGCCGGATCAGGACAGAAGATCTTCTTCGAGATCAAGGACGGCGGGGGCGGAGCGGGCGCGGCGGAGCTGTTCGAGTCCTCGTTCACCGACGACACGGCGGGCTGGCGGCAGGTCAGGGTGCCGTTCTCGAGCTTCACCCGCCGCGCCGACTACCAGCCGGGCGGCGCGCCGACCGACGGCGAGCTGGACCTGGTCGCCATGTGGGGCTATTCGATGCGCCTGCCCACCGCGAGCGGCACGCTGCTGTGGGACCAGGTCGAGCTGTACGGCACCGCTCCCCCGCGCCCGGTGCGGCTGAGCACCGACAGGCCGGTCTATCCGGTGAACGAGAAGGGCGAGGCGAAGGTCGCCGTCACGGTCACCACCGCCACGGGCACGCCCCTGGCCTCCGACCTGGCCGTGGCCTACAGGACCGGTACGGGCACCGCGACCGCCGGCGCCGACTACACCCCGGTCGAAGGCACCCTGACCTTCCCTGCGGGCACGGCGTCCGGCTCGACCAGGACGTTCACGGTCAGGGCGCGGCAGGACGGCGTGAACGAGGTCGCCGAGACCATCCCGATCGAGTTGTCCGGCACGGGCACCCGGCCTCCGGCCGAAGCGCCGATCGTCGTGATCAACGCCCATGGCCTGCCCTACCTGAACGCCGCCGAACCGATCAAGGAGCGCGTCGCCGACCTGCTGTCCAGGATGACCCTGGAGGAGAAGGTCGGCCAGATGACGCAGGCCGAACGCGGGGCGCTGGCCAAGCAGAGCGACATCGCCACGTACCTGCTGGGCTCGCTGCTGTCCGGCGGCGGCTCGTCGCCCGCGCAGAACACCCCTCGGGGGTGGGCCGACATGATCGACGCCTTCCAGCTCCAGGCCCAGCGGACCCGTTTGCAGGTGCCGCTGATCTACGGCGTGGACGCGGTCCACGGCCACAACAACGTGGCCGGCGCGACGATCTTCCCGCACAACGTCGGCCTCGGCGCCACCCGTGACCCGGCCCTGGTCGAGCAGACGGGCAAGATCACGGCCAGGGAGGTCAGGGCCACCGGCGTCCCGTGGGACTTCGCGCCGTGCCTGTGCGTCTCGCGCGACGACCGGTGGGGGCGGGCCTACGAGTCGTTCGGAGAGGACCCCGCGCTGGTGACGCGGATGGCCACGATCGTGGACGGGCTGCAGGACAACGGCGTGCTGGCCACCGCCAAGCACTACGCCGGCGACGGCGGCACCGCGTACGGCTCCTCGACGACCGGCGACTACACGATCGACCAGGGCGTCACCAAGGTCGGCCGCAAGGAGTTGGAGGCGGTCCACCTGGCGCCGTTCAGGGAGGCGGTCAGGCGCGGCGTCGGCAGCGTCATGCCGTCCTTCTCCAGCGTCGACTTCGGCGACGGCCCGCTCAAGATGCACACGCACAAGGAGCTGATCACGGACGTGCTCAAGGGCCGGCTCGGCTTCAAGGGCTTCGTGATCAGCGACTGGCAGGCGATCGACCAGATCCCCGGCGACTACCCGAGCGACGTGCGCACGTCGATCAACGCCGGACTCGACATGATCATGGTCCCGTACGCGTATCCGGCGTTCACCGACGCGCTCAAGGCCGAGGTCGAGGCCGGGCGGGTGCCCGTCAGCCGGATGGACGACGCGGTGGCCAGGATCCTGACGCAGAAGTTCCGGCTGGGGCTGTTCGAGCGGCCGTACGCCGACCGCTCCCGCATCGGCGACGTGGGCTCGGCGGCGCATCGCACGGTCGCCCGCACCGCGGCGGCCAAATCTCAGGTGCTGCTGAAGAACGCCGGAGGGCTGCTGCCCCTGCGCCGCGACGCCAAGGTGTACGTGGCCGGCTCCAACGCCGACGACATCGGCAACCAGACGGGCGGCTGGACGATCAGTTGGCAGGGGTCGTCGGGGCCGATCACGCCGGGAACCACGATCCTGGCGGCCATCCGTTCGCGGGCGGCGTCCGTGACCTATTCGCGCGACGCCTCGGCCGCGCCGGCCGGGCACGACGTGGGCGTGGTGGTCGTGGGTGAGACGCCGTACGCGGAAGGGCAGGGCGACGTGGGCCGCGCGGGCCGCACGCTGAGCCTGTCGGCCGCCGACCGGGCCGCCGTCGAGAGGGTGTGCGGGGCGATGAAGTGCGTCGTCCTGGTCGTCTCCGGACGTCCGATGGAGCTCGGCGACCTGTCGGGCGTCGAGGCCGTGGTGGCCGCGTGGCTGCCGGGCACCGAGGGCGACGGTGTGGCGGATCCGCTGTTCGGCGCGGTGCCCTACACGGGGCGGCTGCCGTACACGTGGTTCCGCTCGGCGGCGCAGGTGCCGATCAACGTGGGTGACGCCGCCTACGATCCGCTGTTCCCGTACGGGTGGGGCCTGCGGACCGACCGGGGCCGCGACCGGCTCAAGGCGGCCCGCGACAAGCTGTCCGGCGGCGACGGCCCGTCGAGGGCGGCGGCCGCGACACTGACACCGGCTCTGGCGGGCCGCAACTGGAACGCCGACGGCTCCGTCCGCGACACCAGGGCCGTCCTGGGCGCGCTGGGCGCGGCGGCGTCGCTGCTCGAACGGTCGGACAGCGACTCCTTCACCCTGGACGACGCCGTGGTGTCGGTGGCCAGGGACGTCGCGCAGAGCGCGGGCAAACGGCCCGACCTGCAGGCGACGGCCGACCACGAGCTGGCGGCGGGCAACCTCAGGAAGGCGGTGGACCTCCTGGCGCAGGCGGCCCGCTGACCGGGGGCTCAGCCCACGCAGAGGCAGAACGGGTGCCCGGCCGGGCCGAGGAAGACACGGAAGCTGCCGTCCTCGCTCGGCTGGTGCTCGTGCTTGATCGCCCCGATCTCGATGCCCTTCATCACTCACCTCTCCGACTCGACGACAATGGTTGTCATGGCTGCCAACTCGTTCATGGTCCCGCTCGGCACTCCCGCGCCCGCCTTCGACCTGACCGCCATCAGCGGCGGCAGCGTCGCGCTCGCCGATCTCAAGGGCTCACCCGCCACCCTCGTGGCTTTCCTGTCCAACCACTGCCCGTACGTGCGGCACATCGAAGACGGCCTCAGCCGGCTCGCCGCCGACTACGGCGCGCGGTTGTCGGTCGTGGCCATCTGCAGCAACGACAGCGTCAATTACCCCGATGATGATCCCACGCACCTGGCGGAGCAGGTCGCGCGGGCGCATTTCGCCTTCCCTTATCTGCTCGACGACACCCAGGAGGTCGCCAAGGCGTACCGGGCGGCGTGCACGCCCGATTTCTTCCTGTTCGACGCGCAGTTCCAGCTTGTCTACCGTGGCGAGTTCGACGGCTCCAGGCCCGGCAACAAGGTGCCCGTGACCGGCGCGTCCCTGCGTGCGGCCATCGACGCCGTGATGGAGGGCGACGACGTCCCCGGGGAGCAGAACCCTTCCCTGGGGTGCGGCATCAAGTGGAAGCCCGGCAACGCCCCCGCCTGACGTCCGGGGGTCTCCTTCGCATCGGCCGTTTTCTCTATGATCACAGGCACTTACGCACCTTTGACCGAGAGTCGCCGCTGATGCGAAGGAGCCCGCTCATGGTCGCACGATCGACGCCCAGGCCCAGGTGCGGCAGCTCCAGGACGCGGTGACGGCCCAGCGGTTCGACGTGTTCGTGGTGCAGGCCAACGACGGCGCGGCGGTGGTGCCGGCCGTCCGCTCCGCCGTACAGGCCGGGATCTCCGTCGTCGTGCACTTCACCCCGGCCGCCTGGTTGTCGGGGATCGGCGTGCGTCCGGTCCGCGTGGGCGTGTTCGCGATCAGCGGTGTCTGCGCGGCGCTGGCCGGGCTCGTGCTGGCCGCCCGGGGCGGCTCGGCCCAGGCCGACATGGGCACCCTGCTGGAGCTGACCGCGATCGCCGCGGCCGTGATCGGCGGCACGAGCATCCTCGGCGGCCAGGGGGCCGTCTGGCGCGGCATGGTGGGCGTGCTGATCCTGACGCTCATCGGGAACGGCTTCAACCTGCTCGGCTGGAACTCGACGTACCGGCCGATCGTCGAGGGGCTGCTCATCCTGACCGCTGTGAGTGTTGATCACGCGCTCAGGCATCGCCGGGATGAACTGGAAAGATCGTAAACTGCGTCACGAACACGTTACGATCTGCTTTGAGATATTTCACGGTGCTTATCCGAAAGGCCGCGATGACCAACCCCTCGCGCGTCCCAACGGGGATCAATCCCAACGTCCCCAACGCGGCGCGCATGTACGACTACTACCTCGGTGGTAAGGACAACTTCGCGGCCGATCGGGAGGCCGCCGAGAAGATCATGGCGCTGGGCCCGAGCAGGGAGATCTGCCTGGCCAACCGGCGTTTCCTCGGCAGAGCCATACGACATATCGCCCATGAAGGCATAAAGCAGTTCATCGACCTCGGCACCGGCCTGCCGAACCAGAACAACGTCCACGAGGTCGCCCGCACGGTCCACCCCGACGCCCGCGTCGTCTACGTCGACTACGACCCCGTGGTGATCGTCCACGCCCGCGCCCTGCTGGCCGGAACCGACAACAACATCACCATCGTCCACGCCGACGTGCGCGAACCCGCTACAATCCTCGACTCCCCCGAGACCACGCGGCTGATCGACTTCCGCGAGCCCGTCGGGGTGGTGTTCCTGGGCGTCCTGCACTACCTCACCGACGCCGACGACCCCTGGAGCGTGGTGGCCGCCTTCCGCGAACGCATGGCGCCCGGCAGCGGCCTGATCGTCTCCCACCTCACCGACGACGCGCACCCGGAGGTCGGGGTGGCGGCCAGGGAGGTGTACGACGAGGCGGACGCACCCCTGGTACACCGCAGCCACGACCAGGTGTCCCGGATGTTCGACGGGTTCCGGGTGCTCGAACCCGGGGTGGCGCATGTGGCGGAGTGGCGGCCCGACGAGGCCTGGGAGAAGGAGCTGGCGGGCAGCGAATGGTGGTACGTGGGCGTAGGCCACAAGCCCTGACCGCGTATCCCACCCCCTCGACCTCCTGGGCTCCACCCAAACCCTTCGCACTTTCGGGCCCTCACCCCGGGCCCCTCGGCCTTCCACCCCTGCGGTCCCGGCGCCTTCCTCGCCGGGCAAGCCAACGGAACGGGCACTTCCCCGCCCGATAGGACCCGCCCTCGAACGGTGAGATCCGACGGGACCCCCGGACAGTGAGACCCCGGATGGCGACATCCAGACAGGGGGATCCCGTGACCGCGGGATCCCAGACGCCGGGCCGACCAGGGTGGACTGGTTGGCCCGGCCGTCGAGACCGGGTCAGGAACCGGCCGCGGCGGCGGTGATGGCGGTCGGCAGGGCGAGCAGGAGTTCGTGCGGCTCGCCACCCTGCCAGTGCCGGATCAGCCGGTTGCCCACCTCTCCCGGATCGAAGTTCTCGCACCCCAGCGGGCCGTAACACCCCGCCTGATCCAGCATGAGGATCAGCGGATCATCGTCGGGGAGGCTGCCCGCATAGGCGGCGGTGTCCAGGAGAGCCAGCGCGCTCCTGGCGTTACGACCGTCGTCCTTGGACTCCACGCGGTCGAGGCGGCGCCAGGCTTGAGCGCGCAGATACGCGGCGAGCGATGCAGACCTACTCACGACCAACCTTCTTCGATCACGTACATAGGGCTACGACATCATCACTCAAAGTGAGGGAGGTTCGTGTGGCGTTTACCAAGTCCAGCCATTAGCCACCCCGAAAACCACCAACTTTTGAGGGTGGTGGATTATTTGTGGCATGAGTGCGTTCGACGACCTTTATGCCGCCAACGCGGAGTTCGCCAAGAGGTTCGGCAACTCCGGACTCACGGGCCGGGCAGCGCGCGGGCTGGCCGTCGTGACCTGCATGGACTCCCGCATCGACCCACTCGGGCTGCTCGGCTTGAAAGCCGGGGACGCCAAGATCCTCCGCAACGCCGGCGCCCGTGTGACGGACGACGTGTTGCGCACCCTCGTGCTGGCCGTCTACCTGCTCGGCGTCGAGCGGGTGCTCGTCATGCCTCACACGGACTGCGGCATGACGAAGGTGACAGATTCGGACGTACACGCCCTCACCCATGACCGCGGAGTGGACACCCGCAGCCTCGAGTTCCACACGGTGCCCGACCAGGGCGAGGCGCTCCGCCACGACCTCACCCGCATCAGGACGACCCCGTTCCTGCCGGAGGGCATGCCGGTGGCCGGGGCCATCTACGACGTCCGCACCGGCCGCCTGAGCCCCATCGACTTCTGACGCCGACCGAGGCCGAAGGCGGAGTAAGCCCCTCCAGCCCGCTCCGCCCCTTCCCTCCCAAGACCACGCCCGGCACCCTGGAGGCCGTCTACGGGGCGCTCAGCCACGCCCAGCCCCCTTTCCGGCCGCCGCGGTCAGGACCGAAAGCCCCATAGGGCTCCGGCAGACACCCCAACAGCGACCATCCGGGTTGCCACCCCCGCTGGGCGCGCTCTCATCCCAGATCGACACGCCCGTGGGCTCGCTCGGGTGAGCCCACGCAGACCACCAGACGACCCGACCCATCCAACAGCCGCCAGACACCCCGACGCCCGGCGAACCACCGGACAGCCCGACGGCGCTGGGCGGGGTGGAAGGGGGTTAGCCGGTCAATTGACCGCTCAGGCGTCGATGTGGTCGCGGTCCACTTCGGCCGCGCTGCTTACGATGAACTCCCGCCGCGGCGCGACGTCGCTGCCCATCAGCAGGTTGAAGATGCCCTCGGCGCCCTCGGCGTCCTCGATCTGCACCCGGCGCAGGATCCGGTGCCGGGGATCCATCGTGGTCTCCGCGAGCTGGTCGGCGTCCATCTCGCCCAGACCCTTGTAACGCTGCACCGGGTCCTTCCAGCGTTTGCCGCGTCGTTCCAGATCCCGCAGCACCTTCTGCAGCTCGGCGTCGGAGTAGCAGTAGATGTACTTGTCCTTGCCCCTGCCGGGGTTGGTCAGCTCGATGCGGTGCAGCGGCGGCACGGCGGCGAACACGCGCCCGGCCTCGACCATCGGCCGCATGTAGCGGTGGAAGAGGGTCAGCAGCAGGCAGCGGATGTGGGCCCCGTCGACGTCGGCGTCGGCCATCAGGATGACCTTGCCGTAGCGGGCGGCCTCGATGTCGAACGAGCGCCCCGACCCGGCCCCGACGACCTGGATGATGGCGGCGCACTCGGCGTTCTTGAGCATGTCGCTCACCGACGCCTTCTGGACGTTGAGGATCTTGCCCCGGATCGGCAGCAGCGCCTGGAACTCCGAGTCGCGGGCCAGCTTGGCCGTGCCGAGCGCGGAGTCACCCTCGACGATGAACAGCTCGCTGCGGTCGACGTCGTCGCTGCGGCAGTCGACCAGCTTGGCGGGCAGGGCGGAGTTTTCCAGCGCGCTCTTGCGCCGCTGGTTGTCGCGGTGCTCGCGGGCCGCGATGCGGGCTTTGGCGGCGGCGACGATCTTCTCCAGTATGGCCCGCAGCGGCTGCTTGAAGCCCCGCGGCGGGTTGGCGAACAGCTCTCTGAGCTCGCGCGAGACCACGTGGGAGACGATGCGGGTGGCCGCGGAGGTGCCGAGCACCTCCTTGGTCTGGCCCTCGAACTGCGGCTCAGGCACCCTGACGGTGACCACGCCGGTCAGACCTTCTGAGATGTCGTCCTTGGTGACGGGGTCGTCGCTGTTCTTCAGCAGGCGGGTCTCGCGCAGCAGCTCGTTGATCGTACGGGCCAGGCCACGCTCGAACCCGGTCAGGTGCGTGCCGCCCTTGGGAGTGGCGATCACGTTGACGAACGAGCGCACGGTCGACTCGTAGCCCTTGCCCCAGCGGACCGCCACGTCGACGGTGAGCTCGCGCTGGACCTCGGTGGGCGTCATGTGGCCCTGGTCGTCGAGGACCGGCACGGTCTCATGGAAGTGGCCGACGCCCTGCAGGCGCAGCACCTCGCAGACGGCCTCGTCGCGCGCCAGGAACTCGGTGAACTCGGAGATGCCGCCGTCGAAGCGGAAGACGTCCTCGACCCGCTCCTCGTGCCTGCTGTCGTAGACGGCCAGGGTCAGCCCCGGCACCAGGAACGCGGTCTGCCGCATGCGCACGTGGATCTCGTCGAGCGAGACCTCGGCGTCGGGCAGGAAGATCTGCTTGTCGGCCCAGAAGCGCACGCGGGTGCCGGTGACGTTCTTGGGGAGCTCGTCGCCGATGCGCAGGCCGGACTTCTTCTTGAACTTGGCCGTCGGCCCGTCGCCGTCGAAGATGCCGGTCACGCCGCGGCGGAAGCTGATCTCGTGTACGCGGCCGTCGAGGTCGACCTCGATGTCGAGCCGCGCGGACAGGGCGTTGACCACGGAGGCGCCCACACCGTGCAGACCGCCGGAGGCGCCGTAGGAGCCGCTGCCGAACTTGCCGCCCGCGTGGAGCTTGGTGTAGACCAGCTCGACCCCGGCCAGGCCGGTCTTCGGATGGATGTCGACGGGGATGCCCCGGCCGTTGTCGCGGACCTCGATGGAGCCGTCCGGGTAGAGCTCGACCTCGATGCGGTCGCAGTGGCCCGCCAGCGCCTCGTCGACGCCGTTGTCCACGATCTCCCAGAGGCAGTGCATGAGCCCGCGGCTGTCGGTGGATCCGATGTACATGCCCGGGCGCTTGCGAACGGCCTCGAGCCCTTCAAGCACCGACAGGTGACGAGCCGTGTAACCCGCCTCCACTAGCGTCACTCCAGCTCCCCTGGTCTAGGCATCGAACACGTGTGCGTAGCTTACCGTTCTTCCCATACGCGCGCGTACAAGCTTGCCATGGCGTCACGTTTGCCGTTACCAACGGGCTGATCGTCATGACGAACGGACACATTCCGCTCTGGGCGTAGAGAGGGGGCGGTTGGGAACGTCCACGTCCGGTTAGATGTTGTTCCAAGTGACTGACGCCAGATCCTCGCTTCGGCGGGGGTGACCCGAAAGGCGATACGTGACTGGAGCTCTCGCCCCCGTTAAGCCGCTGACGGCCCTCGACCGCTGCGACCGCTGCGGCGCCCAGGCCTACATTCGCGCGACCCTGCCCGTGGGTGGGGAGTTGCTGTTCTGCGCCCACCACGGGCGTCAGCACGTCGCAGCGTTGCGCGAAAAGGGTGCCGACATCCTGGACGAGTCGGCTCGACTCAGCGAAACCCCTGCAAATGCCCCCAACGACGAGCGCTGACCCAGCGCCTGCCGTGCTGAGATAACGATATATCGCATAGAGAACGGCGACCCTGGCACGCCCGGGGCCGCCGTTCCGCATGGAACAACCACTCCAAAGCCGGCACCCGCGATGCTGCGCCACCCGGCCCGGATCCTGCCCACGTCCTGCGCTGAATTCCCGTCTTTACGGTGGATTCACGGCGTGTCCGGGACGAAGGCCCCAGCTCCGCCCAAACGGAGAGCCGACAGAGGTACCCGAGGGCCCTGCCCCTGGTGGGGCGGTGGCACCGGACGGACACAATCGCGGGCGCACACGCCACCGAACCGGCTCAGCGCGGACTACGCAGTGGCGCCCGGCGCATCCGGCGACAAAGCCGGAACATCCACGCGCGGAAAGCTCACCGCACCCGGTAGTGGTATCGGCCCGCGACCTCGAATCCCTCGCTCCGATAGAGCCTCTGCGCCGCCTCGTTGGGCGCGGTGGTGACCAGGTAGGCGGAGCGGGCCCCGGCGTGTCGCACCAGCCCCCGCAGCACCGTTCGAGCGAATCCGCGCCGCCGCGCCTCCGGGCGTGTCGCCATGCAGTAAATCCCGAGGGTGCCGCCCTGCGGCACGGCCCGTCCGACCGCCAGCGCCACCCCATTCTCCTCAAAGGCCCCATACCAGGCCGGTACGCCGGTGCAGATGCGCTCCGCGTCCGGGAGGCCGCTCCCGCCGAACCGTCCGTCCACCGCCCACCACGTCTCCAGCCAGCCCCTCCAGGGCCGATCCTCGATCCTGACCTCGTGGGCGGCGACCGCGGAGCGGGGCGATCCGGCCATGATGACGGTGGGATCGACGACCTCGTACCCTCTGCGCGCCAGCTCCTCGTCCAGGCCGGCCGTGGCACCGGGCCCGACGGAGAAGACGCACCGCTGGCCCCGCTCGCCGTAGAACGTCTCCGCGGCCTCGATGGCCCCGGCCAGGTCGGCGGGCGCGCCCGTGGCGAGCACCGAGTTGGCCCGCTTCGTCACGCCCCCGGCATACCGCAGGACCCACCCGTCCCTGATCCGCCGCTGCTCGTAGGCCGGCCATGCTTCATGGACGAGGAGGTCGAAATCCACCCGCGCAGCCTAACCGAAGCGTCCCAGGTCAGCCGGTCCCCTAAGGTGGGGAAGCGTGCTGATGTTGCTGCCTCCGTCGGAGGGTAAGGCGAGCGAAGGAGACGGCCCGCCGCTGGCGGAGTTGTCCTTCCCCACCCTCGCCGCCTCGCGCAAGCGGGTGGTCTCCGCCCTCGTCCGGGCCTCGAAGCGGCGCGACGCCCTCGACGTGCTGGGGCTCACGCCCGGCCTGGTGGGTGAGCTGGCCAGGAACGCGGCGCTGCGTGAGGCCCCCACGCTTGCCGCGGCCGAGCTCTACACCGGCGTCCTGTACGACAATCTCGGCCTGGCCACTCTGGAGCCCGAGGCGAGCAGGCGCGCGGAGGAGTCGATTCTGATCTTCTCGGGCCTGTGGGGTGTGGTGAAGATCACAGACCGGATTCCCCCGTACCGGCTGTCGATGGGCGTCAATCTGCCGCCCATGGGCGGGCTGGCGGCGTTCTGGCGGCCCAGGATCGCCAAGGCTCTCGACCCGCTCCCGGGTCTGGTGGTGGATCTGCGCTCGGCCACGTACGCCGGCGCCTGGCATCCGGGCTCACGCGCGGTGGCGGTACGCGTGTTCAAGGACGGCAAGGTCGTCAGCCACATGGCCAAGGCCACCCGAGGCGAGATCGCCCGTTCCCTGCTGCTCGCGGGCGCCGATCCGGCCACCCCCGACGAGCTGGCCAAGCACCTGACCGACCTGGGCTACGCCGTCGATCTCACTCCGCCGCCCCGCCCCACCCGCCAGTGGACACTCGACGTGACCCTCCGCTGAGGCTGATCACGAAGAAATAACGATCCAGAAAGCCGCGAGCCCCGCACGGACAACCCGTGCGGGGCTCGCTTGCGTCTGTTGGACGGCCGGCTCAGTCCAGGTAGTCGCGCAGCACCTGGGACCGGGACGGGTGACGCAGCTTCGACATGGTCTTCGACTCGATCTGGCGGATGCGCTCACGGGTCACCCCGTAAACCTTGCCGATCTCGTCGAGCGTCTTCGGCTGCCCGTCGGTGAGCCCGAAACGCATCGACACGACGCCCGCCTCCCGCTCCGACAACGTGTCGAGAACGGAGTGCAGCTGCTCCTGCAGCAGCGTGAAGCTGACGGCGTCGGCCGGGACGATGGCCTCGGAGTCTTCGATGAGGTCACCGAACTCGCTGTCGCCCTCCTCGCCCAGCGGGGTGTGGAGGGAGATGGGCTCGCGGCCGTACTTCTGGACCTCGACGACCTTCTCGGGCGTCATGTCCAGCTCGCGGGCCAGCTCTTCCGGCGTGGGCTCGCGGCCGAGGTCCTGCAGCATCTGCCGCTGGACGCGGGCCAGCTTGTTGATCACTTCGACCATGTGGACCGGGATGCGGATGGTCCGCGCCTGGTCGGCCATGGCACGCGTGATCGCCTGCCGGATCCACCACGTGGCGTAGGTGGAGAACTTGTAGCCCTTGGTGTAGTCGAACTTCTCCACGGCCCTGATCAGGCCCAGGTTGCCTTCCTGGATCAGGTCGAGGAACAGCATGCCGCGCCCGGTGTAGCGCTTGGCCAGCGAGACCACGAGCCGGAGGTTGGCCTCCAGCAGGTGGTTCTTGGCCCGGCGGCCGTCTTCGGCGATCCACTCCAGCTCGGCCTTGACGTCGACGGGCAGGCCGTCGGCCTCACCGCTGCCGAGCTGCTCCTCGGCGAACAGCCCCGCCTCGATGCGCTTGGCCAGCTCGACCTCCTGCTCGGCGTTGAGCAGGGGGACCTTGCCGATCTGCTTGAGGTAGTCCTTGACCGGGTCGGCCGTGGCGCCGGCGGCGGCGACCTGCGCCACAGGGGCGTCATCGTCGTCGTCGGAGAGGATGAGGACCTCGTCCTCGCCCTTCTGGACCGTGACGGTCTCGGCGACGGCCTTGCTGGGCTCGTCGTCGGAGTCGTCTGAGTCGGACTCGGAGTCGTCGGAGTCGGAATCGCCCTCGGCGACGATCTCGTCGTCGTCGACCTCGATGTCCTCGAGGTCCTCCAGCTCCACGTCGCCGTCGAGCTCGAGATCCTCGTCGTCGTCGGAGTCGGCCTTGGACTCGGACTTCGGCTTGGTGTCGGCAGGCCCAGCGTTCTTCGGCTCGGCCTTCTTGGCGGCGGCGGATGCCGCGGCCTTCTTCGCCGCCGGAGCGGCCTTCTTGGCAGGGGCCGCCTTCTTGGCGGCCGGCTCGGCTTCAGTGGTGCCCACGACCGCGGTCACGGTCTCGGGCTGCTGCTCTTTGGCGGCCGCCGCCGTCTTGGTCTTGACGGGGGCGGCAGTGCGGCGCTTTGCTGGACCACGAGACTTCTTCGGCGCAGCCGAATCCGCGGCGGTCACCACCACGGTCACGCCCTCTTTGCTGAGGTTCCGCAAGAACGCGGCGGCGTGCGACATGGGGATGTCCGCCTCCTCGAAGGCCTGACGGACATCCTCAGACTCGAGGAAACCCTGCGAGCGCCCACGCTCGAGCAGTCGCTGAATGACGGGCTCGTTCAGCTCTTGTGGCTTCGAGCGAGTCGAACTTGCAGGCGACACGAACACCTCTCGAACGAACGCGTGGCGACAATGGACCCAGATGCCCGCTGGGGGGCTGCTCCCTCTCTCGGAGATCGGTGAGGCCGTGCGGACCGCGACGGACCTGCACAGCATTGTGGCACGACCCCGCACTCCATACGGCCACCTCCCGGCGGTTGACCTCCACCCTAGGCCGACGAAGACAGTAGTGCGTACGGAAGCGGGGCACTGATACCCGAAAGCAACCGTTATGACTGTTTCATTCAGTCACTCTTCGTGGCAGGCGGTACGTGAATTGCGAGCGCGGTAACGTCATCATCCTGTTCATATCCAGACAACATCCGGTCAACCAGGAAATCCAGCAACATGTGTGGACTGTTGATGACCTCAGGCGGCGCTTCGGTCACAACACTGCAAAGCTCTGCGAGGCCCCCGTCCAATCCGCGTTTCCTGTTCTCCACCAGACCGTCGGAGTAGAGCACGGCGGTATGGCCGGGCGGCACCACGAACCGGAACTGCCGACGGCTGGTCGGCCAGCCTAGCGGTGTGCCGGGCTCGGCGTCGCACAGGATCGCCGTGCCCTGCGGCGAGACCAGGACGGGCGGCGGGTGGCCGGCCAGGGCCAGCGTGCCCTCGCCCGTGACAGGCTCGACGACCATGTAGGCCAGGGTCGTGACCTGTTCCTCCTCTTCGGTCGCCTCGAAGACCCTGTCGAGCCCGGTGAGGACGGCCGCGGGCGGCGGATTGGTCAGCGCCAGGGCCCGCATGGCGTTGCGGATGCGGCCCATGCCCGCCGCGGCCTTGACGCCCTTGCCCATGACGTCGCCGACGACGGCCGCGACCCGCCCGTCCTGCAGGACGAACGCGTCGTACCAGTCGCCGCCGACCTGCACGTGACGGCTGCCGGAACGGAAGCGTTGGGCCAGCACCAGGCCCTTGACCACGGGCAGGCGGTCGGGCAGCAGGCTGCGCTGCAGCGTCTCGGCGGTGCGGTGCTCGCGCTCGAACAGCGTGGCCCGCTCGACCGCCAGCGCGCACTGACCGGCCAGGGCCTCCAGGAAGACGCCGTCCTCCTGGGAGATCTTCTGCGGCCGGGTGAAGGAGAATCGGAGCGCTCCCAGCGCACGTCCCGCTGCCAGCAGCGGCAGCCCGACCCAGGCGCGCTCGTCGCCGTGGGCGAGGAACCCCGCCAGCACCTCCTCGTCGTCGCCCGCCTCCAGCAACTGGGCCTTCAGCGACTCGGGCGACTCGGCGAAGACCGGCCTTCGGCTGTTGACGGCCATGGTCATCACGTTGGAGTGGGACAGCGGGATCTCATCGCCCGTGACCCCGGAGACCTCCATGATGCCCTCGCCGTTGATCAGCTTGAGCGCGGCGCGGTCGGAGTCGAGCAGTGCCACGGCGGAGCGGTCGGCGGCCAGGGCGGTGCGGCCGACGTCGATGATGACCTGCACGACCTGCTCGACCGTCAGGGCCTCGGCCAGCTGGGCGGTGGCGCCCTGCAGGCGGGCGGTGCGCAGGGCGGCGGCGCCGAGCTGGTCGGTCAGCCTGCCGCGCATCTCCTCGGCCTCGCGCTGCGGGGTGACGTCGGTGTTGGCCCCGACCCACTCCACGACCCTGCCGTGCCTGATGATCGGCACGGCGCGCACCTCGAAGTGGCGGTAGCCGCTGGCCCGGGTGCGCACGCGGTAGTTCCACTCGAACATGGCGCGCCCGCGCAGCGCCTCCCTCCAGGCCTCCTCGGTGTGACCGCGCTCGTCGGGGTGGACGACGTCGAGCCAGCCGCCCGCGAGATACTCCTCCAGGCCCTGGCCGGTGATGGCGCGCCACTGCGGGGCGTCCTCGACGACCGCGCCGGTGGGCGAGGTGATCCAGACGAGCTGCGACTGCGCCTCGACCAGCGAGCGGTAGCGCTCCTCGCTGCGGCGCAGGGCCTCCTCGGTCTGGCGGCTCTCGGTCACGTCGAGCCCGATGAGGGCGATGGCGCGCAGCTCGCCCGCGTCGTCGTGGACCGGCGAGAACGACAACGACCAGTGGCGGGTGCCGCCCTCGGCGGAACGGACGCGCACGCGGCCCTCGGTGACGGGCGCGTCGGTCTCGATCACGGCCTGGACGGCGTGGGTGATGATCTGGCTGAGGTCGGCGGCGAGGACTTCGACGGGCGGCCGGCCGATCATGCGCTCGGCGGACACGTTGACGACGTCGCTGAAGACGTCGTTGACGCGCTGGACACGGGCGTCGGCGTCGAAGAACGCGAAAGCGAACTCGGCCTCCGACAGCATGCCCTTGAAGAGGGCGGAGTCTGAGATGTCCACATCCGACTCCCGGGGACGGGGAACGGAGGTCTCGGCGCTCATGGTCGGCACCTCCGTCGCGTGCCAGGGTCTCCCACGCGGCACATCTCCATAACTGTGTATCGGCGTAGCGCAGCTCCGGGCGACCGGATTCTGCAGTACATCATCGGCGATGGGCATGTGTGGACGGAAGCCCCCGTCGCGGCCCGGTCGCCTTTAGGGTCTACGCATCCTGTCAAAGTCGCTCCACGTTGCGCAGCAAGATCAGGTTACAGCGCCGTCGGCGGGTCCGGCTTTCGACCCGGCTACTGGGCCTTGGCGACGCGCTTGGCCTCCTGCTTGGCTGCGCGTACGCGGGCCAGGCTGCCGGCGTCGACCACGTCGGCCACCGATCGGTTCGACCCCTCCTCGCCATAGAGTCCGGCCGCTTCCCGCCAGCCCGGGGGTTGGACCCCCATCTGCTTCCCCAACAATGCCAAGAAAATCTGGGCTTTCTGCTTGCCGTAACCGGGAAGGGCCATGAGTCGCTCCAGCAACTCTTTGCCGTCGGCGGCGTCGGCCCAGATCTTCTCCGGCCGCCCGTCATAGTGTTCGACGAGGTAGGCCGCGAGCTGCTGGACGCGGCCCGCCATCGACTTGGGGTAGCGGTGCACGGCGGGCTTCTCCGCCAGCAGCGCGGTGAACGCCTCAGGATCACAGGAGGCGATCTCCTCGGCGGTGAGGTCGTGGCCGAGGCGTTGCGAGATCGTGTAAGGCCCCGTGAACGCCCACTCCATGGGGATCTGCTGGTCAAGCAGCATGCCGACGAGCAGGGCGAGCGGGCTGCGGCCGAGGAGCTCGTCTGCCTCGCTCCGCTGGGCGAGCTGGATGCGCATGGAGACAGCTTCGCATGAAAGGGCGGCGGGTGAAGTGAACACAACCTCCGCGGAGGCTTGACAACCGCCCGAGAAAAGGTGAAATGAGAGCGCAAGTCGCCCTGTAGACATTCCTGGGGGTTTGCTCCTGGGTCTCCAGAGGAATCTCACTCCTATGCTCGCTTTGGCCACACGGTTCCTGCGGGAGCCGGTCAGTCTCAGGCTGGCCGAAGAGTTCCTGACCGTACCCGTGGACACGATCGACCGCTGCGTGGCCGACGTGTGCGCGTGTGCGCAGCATCTGGGCATCTCGGCGACGCCCGAGATCATCGAACGCGTAGCTCGCGAGCATTTGCTCGCAATCGTGAACTCTGCACCACCGCCAAGATCTTTCCGGTAAACGCCGCGACCAAGATCTTCCCGATAGTTTCGGGTTTCCCGATAACATCGGGGTTACCAGGCCGAGTTCTACGCACCGTTTGCGCCTGGAATACGAGAGAGTGAGGGCGTGCGCCGACACCGACGAGATCCCCGGGAGAGCACCCCGCCAGACGACGTGTTCAAGGAGATGGTGCAGGCGGCCCGTGAGCTGCTGGCCGTACGCACGCCTCTCGACGCGGAACTGATGGTCTCCGACATGATCGGGGCCTGGTGGGGCCGGCGGGTCAGGGGCGGCGACGTGGAGCAGGTGCTCGGCGAGGGGCTGGTCGACTACGCCGCCAAGGCCGGCACTCCGGCCTCGCTGACCCTGCTGATCTGCCTGGCCTATCTGGGCACGGCCCGCCAGGGCGCCAAGGCCGAGGGCGCGGCGCTGGCGATGATGGAGTCGGGGGTGGCCAGGCCCGGCTGGGCCGACAAGGTCGGCGCCGTCAAGCCCACCGGCTGCTACGTCTCCCGCGACGCCTACGGCGACCAGGACACGGTCATCTGCACCTTCGCCTACCGATGGAACGCGGCATCCCAGTCGACCGACCGCCACGCGCTGGTCCTGGTCGTCGACTACAACATGAGCGGCATGGCCCGCGACGCGTGGGTGTCCACGCAGGTCGACAAGTTGCTGGAGCAGGCCGGCGCCGAGGCGGCGGCCAATCCGCTGCTGCGCTTCGAGGAGATCGCGCCCGAGCAGGCCAGGGCGCTGCTGGAGTCGGCGATGAAGGCCACCAGGGAGCCCAAGAAGCCGCCGCCGGTGAGCGACAGCTACAGCGCCTACCACGCCTTCGCGCGCGCCCGGCTCAAGGCGCTGCCCCCGGGGCGCAAGCGCCCCGCGCCGCTGCACATCGAGGCCCCCTACAGCAGGGAGCGGCGGGCCATGCTGGCGGCGGAGTTCCTCGCCTCCGACGCGGCCGAGCACCTGTCCGACCCGTCGGCGGCCTCGCGCTGCGCCGACCACATCATCGACTACGGCTGCGAACAGGACTTCAACCGGCCGCTGCGGGTCAGCCCGACCAAGTGCGAGACGTTCCTGCTCGACTGGCTGCCGCGCAAGGTGCTGCTGAGCGTGGCCGAGCAGGAGGCGATGCCGCACGCTCTGGCGGCCTGGGTGCGCTTCGCCGCCCGCCGCACCGAACTGCCCGAGCAGGGGCTCAAGGCGACGCTCGACGCGGTATGGGAGGCCATCGGCAAGTTCCCCGAGGCCTACCGCGATCCGACGTCGTTCGGGCTCGACCGGCTGCTGCTGGAGCGGCTGCTGCCGGACGGCGACCTGGACGCGCTGGCCAGGCGGGTCTTCGCCTTCCCGTTCCTGCAGGGCACGCACAACGGGGTCGAGCTCGACAAACTCGACCCGGCCGACCCTGCCGACCGCCGTACGCTCCTGGAGCTCGACCACGGCAGCGCCATCGACCAGGAGCACCTGGCCTGGCACGAGGAGATCGCCACCCGCCTGTGGGACGGCGACCCGCCGCAGCTCTGGGAGGCCGCCCAGCGCCTGCTCGACCTGGGCCACGAGCGCCACGACGTGCTGCACGTACTGATCGAGATCGCCGAGCGGATCGGCGGCGACCCCGACGAACTGGCCGCCGCACTCGACGACATCGCCGACATCCCCGACGAATTCTAGCGATCATGTGGATGTACCGCGGCCTCGGCGAGGGCCGATACCTGCCCTCCGAGCACACCCAGGGCCCGTGGGACCCGGGCGCCCAGCACATGGGGCCGGTCACGGCCCTGATCGTCCACGAGCTGGCCACGACGGCGCCGCGCCCGGGGCTGGAGCCGGCCAGGCTGGTGGTCGAGGTGTTCGCGCCGGTGCCCCTGGCCGAGCTGCGGGTCACGACCGAGGTGGCCCGCGACGGCAAGCGCGTGCAGTGCCTGACGGCGAGCGTGTGGTCAGGCGAGCGCGAGTACGTCAGGGCCACCGCGTGGCGCATCCGGCAGGGGGCTGACCCGCTCGACCCTCTACGACGAGACCGGAGAGCTCGGCACGGCAACCCAGACGCTCTTCGTCGCGCCGAGATAGCCTCTATTGCCATGGTGATCGACCTCAACGCGGACCTGGGCGAGGGTTTCGGCATCTGGCGGCTCGGCGACGACCTGGCACTGCTCGACATCGTCACGAGCGCCAACGTGGCCTGCGGCTTCCACGCGGGCGACCCCGTGACGATCAGGCGCACCTGCGCGGCCGCGATCGACCGCGGCGTGACGATCGGGGCGCAGGTGTCCTACCGCGACCTGGCCCACTTCGGGCGCAGGGAGATGGAGATGGAACCGGAGGAGCTGTGCGCCGAGGTGCTCTACCAGCTCGCGGCCGTCGACGGCATCGCCAGGGCGATGGGCGGGCGGGTGTCGTACGTCAAGCCGCACGGCGCGCTCTACAACCGGATCTGCCGCGACGAGGTTCAGGCGGCGGCGGTGATCGACGCGGTGGCCGACTACGACCCGTCCCTGCCGGTGCTCACGCTGCCCGGGTCGGTCGTGCACGTGGTGGCGAAGGCCGAGGGCGTGCCGACGGTGAGCGAGGCGTTCGCCGACCGGGCCTACACGGCGGCGGGCACGCTCGTCCCGCGCACCCAGCCGGGGGCGGTCATCCACGACCCGGCGGCGGTGTCCGCCCGTGCCCGCCGGATGGCCGTGGACGGCTCTGTGACGGCCTCTGACGGGAGTTCGGTACCGATTTCCGCCCGTTCCATCTGCGTCCACGGAGACACGCCTGACGCCGTCCGGCTGGCGCAGGGAGTGCGGGACACGTTGCTGGAGGCCGGAGTGGTCCTGCAGGCGTTCGCGTGATCAGGACCGCCGGGGAGCACGGGCTGCTCGTGGAGACCGGCTCGCTGGCGCTGTCCCACCGGCTGGACGCGGCGCTGCGCGCCGAGCGGCCCCCGGGGGTCGTGGAGATCGTTCCCGGGCCCGATACCGTGCTCGTGGTGGCGCCGGGGGCGGACCAGGCCAGGCTGCGCGCGCTGCTGGAGGAGCTCGTGGCCGAGCGGCGTCATGAGGACGCGATCCAGGCCGCCGAGGGCGACGTGGTGACGATTCCCGTGGTCTATGACGGGGCCGATCTCGATTCCGTGGCGGCGCTGGCGGGGATCTCCCCGGACGAGGTCGTCTCCCGGCACGCCGGGCGCGAGCTGGTGGTGGGGTGGCTGGGGTTCGCTCCGGGGTTCGCCTATCTGACCGGCCTCGATCCGGTGCTGCAGACGCCGAGGCTGGAGACGCCGCGCACGTCGGTGCCCGCAGGGTCCGTCGCGGTGGCGGGACCGTACTCCGCGGTCTATCCGACGGCCTCCCCAGGCGGGTGGCGGCTGCTCGGGCGCACGTCGCTGCGGGTGTGGGACGTCGAGGCCGACCCGCCGTCGCTGTTTCGGCCCGGCATGCGCGTACGGTTCGAGCCGGCATGATCGAGGTGCTGGCGCCCGGCCCGTACGCGACCGTCCAGGACCTCGGCCGGCCCGGCCACGCCCACCTGGGGGTGCCCGCGTCGGGAGCGGCCGACGCGCCGAGCCTGCGGCTGGCCAACAGGATCGTCGGCAACCCCGAGGGGCTGGCGGGGATCGAGCTGACGTTCGGCCTGGCCAGGCTGCGCTTCCTCGAAGGGGCGTGGATCGCGCTGACGGGCGCGCCCCTGGACGCCGGCCCCGGCATGGGCGCGCCGGTCTGGGTGCCCGCGGGGACGGAGGTGCGGCTCGGCACGCCCGTGTGGGGGCTGCGCACCTACCTGGCCGTACGCGGCGGGATCGCGGTCGACCCTGTGCTCGGCAGCAGGTCCACCGACACGCTGTCCGGGCTCGGTCCGCAGCCGCTGCGCGCGGGCACCCGGCTGCCCGTCGGGCCGCCGCGGGGCGTCATCTCCGTGGACCTGGCGCCGCTGCCCGGGCCGCCGCCCGCGGTGCTGCGGGTGCTGCCGGGGCCGCGCGACGACTGGTTCGTCCCCGAGGCGCTGGCCGAGCTCTGCGCGGGCCCCTACACGGTGAGCCAGGACAGCAACCGGGTCGGCGTCCGCCTGCTCGGCCCCGAACTGGTGCGGGCCAAGGAGGGCGAACTGCCCAGCGAGGGCGTGGTCGCCGGGGCCGTCCAGGTGCCGCCGAGCGGGCAGCCGATCGTGTTCCTGGCCGACCACCCGCCGACGGGCGGCTATCCGGTCATCGGCGTCGTACGCGCCGCGGACCTGCCGGTCTCCGCCCAGCTCAGCCCGGGCGACGAGGTGCGTTTCACAACTCGACGCGGCCGGTGACGCTCGTGACGACGGCGCCGCCCACCCAGACCTCCTCGGCGGAGCCGTCGATGCGGATCCGTCCCGCGTGCCCGATCATGCTCCCCTGGGTGACGGTGTAGGGGGCGCGGGCGCGGCCCGTGCGCAGCAGCCACTGCGCCAGCGAGGCGTTCAGGCTGCCCGTCACGGGGTCCTCCAGGTGGGATTCCGGACGAGGCAGGAAGGCCCGCACCTCAAACGCGCTCTGCGACCCCTCGGGGTAGGGCCCCACGACGCCCACGTAGTGCGGCACCGCCCCCGGCCGCAGCGCCAGCACCGACTCGGCGTCGGCCAGCAGCAGGCCCACCCAGCCCGCGCCGTTGTCGGCCCACTCGGCGGCCACGACGTCGCCCGGCCCGATCCCGAGCGAAGCCGCGATGCGTTCGACGAGCTCCTCCTCCACCGGCCCTGAGCGCACCAGCGGCGGCGCCTGGAACGCCAGTCCGTTCTCGGTCGCGCGGACCCGCACCAGCCCGGCTCCGCACTCCTGCACGACCTCGCCGTCCTTGGCGGGCTTGCCGCCCGCCTCCAGCCAGGCGTGACAGGAGCCCAGGGTCGGGTGCCCGGCGAAGGGCAGCTCGGCCACGGTGGTGAAGATCCGCACCCGGTAGTCGGCCTCGGGGGTGGTGGGCGGGAGCAGGAAGGTGGTCTCGGCCAAGTTCGTCCATCGGGCGAAGCGCTGCATCTCCTCCGTGCTCAGTCCTTCGCCGTCGAGGACGACCGCGAGCGCGTTGCCCTGGTACGGGGCGGCGGGGAAGACGTCAACCTGTGTGAAAGGGCGCAACATGTCCCGGAGTCTTCCAGACGGGTCTTCCCCCCGTTGACACCCTGCCCGCAGACTTGTGCCCGTGGCGGACTTCGATGTGGTGGTACTCGGTTCAGGACCAGGCGGGCAGAAGGCCGCGATCGCGGCGGCGAAACTCGGCAGGCGCGTGGCGATCGTCGAGAAACGGCACATGCTCGGCGGCGTGTGCATAAACACGGGCACGATCCCGTCGAAGACCCTGCGTGAGGCGGTCCTCTACCTCACGGGGCTCAACCAGCGGGAGCTGTACGGCGCCAGCTACCGCGTCAAGGACGAGATCACGGTCGCCGACCTGGGCATGCGCACCCAGCACGTGATCGGCCGCGAGATCCAGGTGATCCGCAGCCAGCTCGGCCGCAACCACGTGACGGTCTTCCAGGGCACCGGCAGGTTCCTGGACGCGCACACGATCGGGATCATCGGGGACGACGAGCGGAAGATCACGGCCGAGAAGATCGTGATCGCCACGGGCACCTCGCCCGCCCGCCCGGACAGCGTGCAGTTCGACGACAGAACGGTCATCGACTCCGACGCGATCCTGCACCTCGACCGGGTCCCCGAGACCCTCGTCGTGGTGGGGGCCGGGGTCATCGGCATCGAGTACGCCTCCATGTTCGCCGCCCTCGGCACCAAGGTGACCGTGGTGGAACGGCGCGAGCGCATGCTGGAGTTCTGCGACCTGGAGATCGTCGAGGCGCTGAAGTACCACCTGCGCGACCTGGCGGTGACCTTCAGGTTCGGCGAGAGCGTGGCCGCCGTCGAACGCCGCCCGCGCGGCGCGCTGACCCTGCTGGAGAGCGGCAAGAAGATCCCCGCCGACTGCGTCATGTACTCCGCGGGCCGGCAGGGCAAGACGGCCGAGCTCTGCCTGGAGGCCGCGGGTCTGGCGGCCGACGACCGCGGCAGGATCTCCGTGGACGCCAACTACGCCACGGCCGTGCCGCACATCTACGCCGTCGGCGACGTGATCGGCTTCCCCGCGCTGGCGGCGACCTCCATGGAGCAGGGCCGGCTGGCCGCGCAGCACGCCTGCGGCGAGCCCGTCGAGGAGCTGAACGACCTGCCGCCCATCGGCATCTACACCATCCCCGAGATCAGCTTCGTGGGCAGGTCCGAGGACGAGCTGACCAGGGACAAGGTGCCGTTCGAGGTGGGCGTCTCGCGCTACAGGGAGCTGGCCAGAGGGCAGATCATCGGCGACTCCTACGGGATGCTGAAGCTTTTGGTCTCCTCCGAGGACCGGCGGCTGCTGGGCGTGCACGTGTTCGGCACGGGTGCGACGGAGCTGGTGCACATCGGCCAGACGGTCATGGGGTGCGGCGGTACCGTCGACTACCTGGTCAACGCGGTGTTCAACTATCCGACGCTGGCGGAGTCGTACAAGGTGGCGGCGCTGGACGCGATGAACAAGATGCGGGTGATCGCCCGGCTCACGGCGGACATGTGAGCCGGGCGACCATGCCTTTCAGGACAGCGTCCACTTCTGGTTGGCGGCGCCCGTGCAGGTCCAGATCTGCAGGCGGGTGCCGTCGGCGCTGGTGTTACCGGTGACGTCGGCGCACTTGCCGGCGGCCGGGTTCACCAGGTCCCTGCCCGCGGTGTAGGTCCACTGCTGGTTGGGGGTGCCGGTGCACGACCACAGTTGCAGCTTGCTGCCGTCGGCGGTGCCGTGGTCGACGACGTCGAGGCACTTGCCGAGCGCGCGCAGCGTGCCGTCGCCCGGACGGGTCCACCGCTGGGCGGCGCTGCCGTTGCAGGTGTAGAGCTGCACGGCGGTGCCGTCGGCGGCGCTGCCGCCGGCCACGTCGGCGCACTTGCCCGCCAGGCCGGTGATCGGGCCGCCGCCGTCCGAGCCCGGGGCGCCCGACCAGGTGAAGGTGGCCGTGGTGCGGGCGGGCAGGGTGTAGACGAAGGACTGGCCGCCCCAGTCGACCCTGATCGACTGGGCCGAGGCGCCGCCGTTGTGGGCGATCAGGGCCTTGGAGCCGTCGGGGTTGCGCCAGGCGACGTTCTGGACGGTCGCGTTGGCGGTCGAGTCGATCCGGTACGCCCCCGGCCTGACGAACTTGGTGAGGTGGCCGGTCGTGTAGTACTCGATGGTGTAGTCGACCTGGCCGGCGCGGGCGCCGCCCTCCTGGACGGTGATCAGCCCCGTGCAGGTGCCGCAGCCGCCGTTGTGCGGGCCCATGTTCTGGTTGAGCGCGAGGCTCCACTTGACGAGGCTGCTGCTCCAGTTGCGGGTGTATCCCACGATGTCGGCCATGTCCTCGTTGTGCTGGTTACCGATCCAGGTGCCGCCCGAGTGCTCGGTGCTGAACTGCGGGACCTGCGGGTACTGGTTGTGCACCTGCGTGCCGACCGCCGGGTCGCCCCAGTAGCCGTGCCAGGCGATGCCGCCGAACAGCGGGTCGTTCCGCAGCGCCGCGTCGGCCAGGATGGGCCCGCCGATCTGGCCGTAGTCACCGTAGTTCCAGTCATGGACGAGCACCTTCGTGGTGATCCCCGCGGCCCGGAAGGCCGGGAAGACGAAGTTCTTCGTCAACTCGATCAGGCCGGAGGCGTTCCAGGACATGCCCGGGTAGTTCATCGCGGTCGGGTTGCCGGCCTGGCAGCAGTTGGGCTCGTTCTGGACGGAGACGTAGTTCACCGGGACGCCGGCGGCCTGGTAGCTCTGGATGTACTTGACCAGGTACTGGGCGTACATGCCGTAGTACTCCCACTTCAGCCAGCCCATCTGGTCCATCCGGCCGTTGTCCTTCATCCAGCCGGGCGCGCTCCACGGCACGCCCTTGACCCGCAGCGCCGGGTTGAGCTGCCTGGCCTGGGCGGTGAGCAGGCGGACGTTGGTGTCGTAGCCGTTCGCGCCGAAGTCGTTCAGGTCGCAGCAGGTGTCGTCGAGCGAGACCATGCCGGGGCGCGACAGGTCGGAGGCGCCGATCGGGTTGCGGACGAACGACAGGCCGATGCCTTCGGCGGGCGAGAACAGCTTGCGCATCACGGCGTCCCGCGTGGCGGCGCTGACGGGCCCGCCGCGCAGCAGGTAGGCGGTCGTGTCGGTGATCGACGCGCCCCCGCCCTCGAACTGCTGGTACGTGGTTGCCTCGTTGACGGTGATCGTGTGGTTGGCGGTGCCGCCCGCGGGGCCGAAGGCGATGGGCGACTGCCGCTGGAGCCCTCGGGTGACGGTGCGGCCGCCGGCGTCGGAGGTGGTGGTCAGCCAGACGTCGACCGGCTCGCCGGCCGCGACGGCCGGGAGGGGCGCGGCCAGGCATAAGGCGGCGGCGCAGGCGAGTGCCAGCAGGATTCTGGACACGGCGAAGGTCCTTCCGGACAGGGGGTGATGTCCTTGAAACAGATGAAACAAATCTGTAACGCCTTTCGCAATCTGCAGCAGAGCACGAGTCAAGTACGGGCGTCAATCGATGTAACGAATGAAACAGTCAGCGCGCCGCGGGCCCGGTCGAGCCGCGGACGATCAGCTCCGTGCCCAGCGAGACGTGCAGCGCCTCCAGGGTGTGCCTGCTCAGCAGCCGCATCAGCAGCGTCACCGCCATCCGGCCCATCTCCTGCAGGGGCTGGCGCACCGTGGTGAGCGGTGGCGAGGTCGCCCTGCTGACGTCGATGTCGTCGAAGCCCGCCACCGACAGCTCGCCCGGCACGCTCAGCCCGCGCTCGGCCGCCGCCCGCAGCGCCCCGACCGCCAGCTTGTCGTTGAACGCCACCAGCGCCGTCGGCCGCTCCGGCAGGTCGAGCAGCTCGCAGGCCGCCCGGTAGCCGTGCTCGATGTTCGGCTCCGGCACGCTGCGCAGCAGCTCGGGCGCCGGCAGCACGCCCGCGTCGGCCAGCGAGGCGGTGTAGCCGGCCAGCCTGGCCTCGCTCGGCAGCCACTGCACCGGGCCGCCGATGATCCCGACCCTGCGGTGGCCCAGCCCTGCGACGTGGGCCATCAGCGCGCGCCCTCCCGCGAAGTGCGCGGCCGAGACGGCCACCATGTCCTTCGGCGGCGGGGTCCTCGGGTCGATCACGACGAAGGGGAAGCCGCGGTCGCGCAGGCGTACGAGCTCCTCCCCCGGCTCAGGGGGCAGGATCAGGATCGCGCCCGCGACCCCCTGCCGGCCGGGCAGCGCGGGCAGCACCGGGGCGGCCTGGGCCGACTCGCCCGCGCCCAGGATCATCTGCCTGCCGTGCAGCTCTATGGTCTCGCCCACCGAGGAGACGATGAGCCCGAAGTAGTCGGTCAGCACGTAAGGACAGCGCACGTAGACCGCGCCCGCCGGCGGCTCCTGCGGGGCGCGCGGCCTGGGCGCCTGGTCGCCGAGCCGGCCGACCGCGCGCAACACCACCTCACGGGTGTGCGGGGCGACGTTGGACTGGCCGTTGAGCACCCGGGAGACGGTCGCGATCGACAGGCCGGTCTCGGCGGCGACGTCGCGTACGGTCGCGCGCGCCCTGCCCGCTCTGGCCATCCACGCCCCTCGCTCCGGACCTGCCCCGCCAGGATAGTCACCGCTACCGCGAGAAGCCGATCTCCACCCTGCGGTTCTTGGCCCGGCCCTTGGGGTTGTCGCCGCCGTCGGGCAGGGCGTTCGGCGCGACGGGATCAGCCTCACCGTGGCCGGCGACCGTGAAGTCCGTCCCCGGGACGAGCCCCGCCAGCGCGTCGCGCACCGCCTGCGCCCGCCGCCGCGACAGCTCCAGGTTGTAGGAGTCGGAGCCCTTGGCGTCGGTGTAGCCGTCGATCTTCACCGGCTTGCCCCGCGCCTCGGACTTCAGCAGCGTGGCCGCCTCTTCGAGCCGGCTCTTGGCCTTGCCCGTCAGCGTGGCCTTGTCGAAGGTGAACAGCACGTCGGCGGCGACCGTGATCGTGCGCTGCGTGCCGGTGGTCTCGTTGGTCACCGACTCGTCGAGGTTGGCGACGCGCTCGCCGATGTCGAGGACCTTGCCGTTCGCGTCCAGGACCTTGCCGCCGATGTCGAGGACGGGTGCGGTGACCGGCGCCCCGGCCTTCACCGGCACCTGGATCGGCGCCTCGGGAGCGGGCGTGAGCAGCGCGAACAGCACGGCCAGCGCGCTAGCCGATCGCAACATTCGCCAGCGTCCCGACGTTCGGGATGTGCACGTCGACCGAGCCGACGTCCGTCGGCGGGGCCGCGAACGTGGCCGAGAACACCGCGGTCTGGTCCTGCTTCAGGAACAGCCCCTCCATGCGGCTGCACACGCACCCGCCCTCGCTGTCCAGGGCCACCAGGTGCTTCTTGGCGTTCTTGACGTCCACCAGGAAGACGCCGTCCACGGTGGGGTTCGCCTTGGCCACGGCGGAGAAGGCGTTGTGCACCTGCCACCCGAGCACTTCGCCGGTCTTGATGACGGTGGCGGTGAAGGTGAGGTTGACGAACCGGTCCCTGCGGATCAGCTGGACGACGTCGATCCTGAACGTGGTGTTGGACAGCGCCCCCTCCCTGCTGGCCAGGACCTTGTCGGGGGCGACTGTCGGGGGTGCGGTCGTCTGGGCGACCGGCTGCGACTGGGGCGGGGCCTCCCGCGAGGCGGGCGCGGACGGCCGGTCCATCTGGCAGCCGGCGGCCAACGCGGCGAGGGTCGCGAGGGTGATGACCTTGGTCAGCCTCATGATGTCAGGATTGCAGCTCTATATCACGACAAGATCCCAGGGTCATTCTGCGGTGCTCTGGCGGCGGTTGCGGGCCGCGGGCTTCTTGCGTCCCGCGACGAGCGTGTCGCCGGGGGTGGGCGTCGCCGACGACTCCTCGGCCTGTTTGGTCTCCCGGGCGCGGGGCTTCGGGTGCGGCGCGGTGTCCTCGGTGTCCGGCGCCGGAGTCGGGTCCTTCTCCTTGGTCTCCTTGGCGGCGGCCTCCTTGGCGGTGACCTCGCGTGGTTTGTCCGGGCCGCGGAGGGAGGCGATGACCTGGTCCGCCTCGTCGTCGGCGGCGAACTCGCTCGCCGCCTCCGACTCCCTGCGCCGGATCACGACCATGTGGTCCACCGACACCCGGCCCGCGCCCACGACGGCCAGCAGGAGGGAGGCGGCTCCGAGGAGGATCAGCTCGTTCATGCTGATCGGGTTGAGCGGCGGCGCCACCAGGAAGACGGCCAGCGCCTCGGCGAACAGGATCAGGCCGGTGGTGGAGACGGCCAGCCCGGCGATCAGCAGCGCGCCGCCGATGAGCTCGGCGAGCATGGTGATCGTGGCCCAGGCGCTCGGCGCGGGGGCGCCCTGCTCCAGGAACTTCGCCCCGGTGAGTATCAGCCCGTCTTCGAGCTTGGCCCAGCCGTTGGCGAAGAAGATACCGCCCACACCGATGCGGGCGACTAATGCGGCAAGATCACGAAGGACCTGTTTCACGGTTGTTGTCTGCCCGAAGCGGGACATGGCACACCTCAATCACGGCTGAGCAGCATGGCCACCGCCACGGCGGTCAAGCTGAGCAGGACGACGCTCACGACCACGGTCGTGTGCAGGGCGTTGACGAAGGCCCAGCGCGCGGCGTCGAGCAGCGCCGCCCCCGCGCTGCCGCCGACCTGATGCGCGACGTGGGCGGCCGAGGCGAGCGACTGCCTGGCGATGTCCATGCCGCCCGCGGGCACGCCGGGCACGGCCGGCAGGCCGGGTGCGTACACGATCGTGGTGATCGTGCCGAGCACGGCCACACCGAGGCCCGCGCCCAGTTCGTACGCGGTCTCCTCGATAGCCGCGGCCCCGCCCGCCTGCGACTCCGACGCCGAGGACATGATCGTGTCGGAGGCGGCGAGCAGCGCCACCTGCACCCCGAACCCGATGCCGACGAAGCAGAGCGCCAGCATCACGGGATGCCCCTCGACGCCCCAGGACAGGGTGGGCGTCAGGGCCAGCGCGACGAGCCCGAGCCCGCCGCTCATCGTGGCCCGCATGCCGATGCGCGGCAGGATGTGGGCGGCGGCCAGCCCGCCGGAGATCGCGGAGATGACCAGCGGCAACATCCTGACGGCCGCACGCAACGGGCTGTCGCCGAGGACGAGTTGCAGGTATTGGGCGAGCATGAGCTGCAGGCCCACCAGCGCGAACACGCCGAGCAGCACGCCGGCGACGCCGGTCGAGAACTCGCGCCGCCGAAACAGGCTCACTTCGAGCAGCGGCACGGCCAGGCGCCGCTGGCGCCGCCAGAACGCGACCAGCATGCCCAGCCCGGCCAGGAACACCAGGACCGAGGCCCACAGCGGCATGAGGCTGCCCGAGCCGGCCTCCTTCAGCCCGAACGCCAGCGCCAGGATGCCCAGCACCGACAGCACGGCGCTGACGGCGTCCCATGGCCGGTCCTTGAGCAGGCGCGAGTCGGGCAGCAGTCGCACGGCGGCGGGCACCAGCACCAGCAGGATCGGCACGTTGATGAGGAAGACCGCGCCCCACCAGAAGTGGCTGACCAGCACGCCTCCGACGAGCGGCCCGACGGCCGCGCCTGCGGCGGCGACCGCGCTCCAGACGCCGAGCGCGATGGCCCGCTCGCGCCTGTCGGTGAACACCTGGCGGATCAGCGAGAGCGTGGCCGGCATGATCATCGCGCCGCCGACGCCGAGCAGCGCCCTGGCCAGGATCAGGGTCAGCGGGGTCGGGGCGAACGCGGCGGCGGCCGAGGCCAGGCCGAACAGCAGGAAGCCCATGAGGACCAGGCGTTTACGCCCGTACCTGTCGCCGAGGGTGCCGAACATGATCAGCAGCGGCGCGACCACGAGCGAGTAGATGTCGATGATCCACAACAACTGCACCGCGGACGGCTCCAGCGCGGCGGTGAGCGCGGGCACCGCGATGTGCAGGACCGTGGCGTCGACCGTGATCAGCAGGAGGCTCACGCAGAGCAGCACGAGAATGGACCAGCGACTGGCCCCCTGTACTCGATCGGCGGACTTCACGAGGGGTGCGGCCTGTGTTACGGTCATGGCCCTCCTTGCAGGCCGATCCGTTGGCAGGGCCCGCGCGTGCTGGTCATCCGTGGCGTCGCGACCGCGGCCTCGCGCTCGCTCCTCCCGAGCTTCGCCGCCCTGCCACCGACGCTCCGGCTTGCGTGGCAGCTTAGGCCATGCCACGTACTTGTCATAGCGGTATCGACTGATCCGGGCTCCCCCACGTACCTCTCTAGAGAGATACAGCCATATGTCGGCATCTATCCAATAATCAACGGCCAGCCGATCATGGGACTGTGGGGACCGATCAAACTGGCCGAAACAGCACAATACCCGACAGGTCCTCACGCGAGTGGTGCCACGAGGCCCTGACCAGGCTGAACGCGGGCCGCCCCGAGTCCGCGCTGGACGCCGCCCGGCACGCGGCCGACCTCGATCCGGCCTCGGAATGGGCCTACCGGCTCATCAGCCTCGCCCACGAACGGCTGGGCCGCGACGCCGACGCGCTGCCCGCCGCGGAGCACGCCGTGGACCTGTCCCGGGGCTCGTGGCCGGGCCGGGTGCGCCTGGCGGCGGCCCTGCGCCGGATCCCCGGGCGCTGGCACGAGGCGGCCGGGCACGCCGCGCTGGCGGCCAGGTTCGCACCCGAGCGGCCCGACCCCGAGATCCTGGTCGGCGACCTGGCCCTGCTGCGCGGCGACCACGCCGACGCCGAGCACGCCTACAGAGCCGCGCTGGCCGAGGATCCCGGCCACCCCCAGGCCCGCGTCAACCTGGGCCTGGCGCTGCTGCGCTGGGACCGGCCGCGACCACACCACGATCCCGCCTGGCCGGTGGACCCGCGCGAGACCGGGCGGGTCAGGCGGGTGCTGGAGATCTGGACCCGGCAGTCCCGCCTCCTCCTCGCCCTGGCCACCGTGGCGGTCGCGGCGTGCGCGCTGCTGCTCGACTGGGGCACGCGGGCGCAGGCGGGCGGGTTCGCCGCGTTCGTGCTGGTGGTGGCGCTGACCGTCCGCCAGGCGCGGCGGGTCGGCCTGTGGCGGTACGTGCCGGCGATGCTGCGCAGGGACCCCTGGCTGGGCGCGTCCGTCGCCTCGGCGGCCCTGTCGGTGGCCGCGTACGCCGCCTGGCTGCTGCTGGGCCTGGCGCCCGGCACCCCGCCCCTGCTCGACCCGGTCTGGGCCGGGCTGGCGGGCATCGTCGTGCTGGGCTGGCCGGCGCTGGCCGGCGTACGGGCGGTGGCGGAGTCGTGGCGCGGCCGGCCGCTGCTCGCGCTGGCCGAGACCGCGCGCGTCCAGGCCGCCGAGCGGACCGCCAGGAGGAACACCGGCGTGCTGCTGTGGATCGTGCTCGGCAGAACCTGGTCGGTGCTGGTGCCGCTGGTGGGCGGGGCGCTCGCGGTGGAGCCGAGGGCCGCCGTGGCGGCGGTGGCGGTGCCGTACCCGATGGTGCGCGGCTACCTGCGCGCCCGCCACCGCGACGACCCGTGGCTGCCGGTCGCGATCGGGCTCGTCGTGTTGTCGGCCGCGGCCTGCGCGGCGGGCGGGCTGCTGGGGGCGGCGTGGGCGTGGCGGATCGCGCTCGGCGCGCTCGGGGCGGCGATGGCGGTGTTCGCGGCGCGGGCGGCCCGCGCGTGGTGGCGCGGCGGCCCAGGGCCGTGGCGCGCCTCCCTGATCATGTGCGACCTGCCCATGGGGGCCGACCCGTCCGTCGCGCTGGACACCGAGGTGCGCCAGACCTTCTCCTACGCCCGCAGCGTCGTGCTGGCCTGCGGCGACCCCCTGGGCCCGCGGGTCGTGGGCGCGGTGGCGACCGTCACCTCCGCGGGCGAGCTGCGGGTGATCGCCGAGACGGAGGCGTGGGAGGCCATCGAGGCCGACCCCCGGGTGGCCGTGTTCGCAGCCGATCCGCTGCAGCGGCGGTCCTGGGTGGAGGTGCGCGGAGTCGCCCTGGCCGACTCCGGCGTCCTGCGGGTCACGCCCAAGCACGTGCTCATCGGCGAATTCCCTGGGCGGCACCAGCGCCGCTGATTAATGTCGTGAACCATGGAGACTCTGCGCACGCCGCAAGAGCGATTCGCGGATCTGCCCGGCTTCCCCTACCGGCCACGCCACGCCGAGGTCGGCGACGGCCTGCGCATGGCCTACGTCGAAGCGGGCCCCCCGGACGGCCGGCCCGTCGTGCTGCTGCACGGCGAGCCGACCTGGTCCTTCCTCTACCGCCACGTCATGCGCGTGCTCGCCGCCGCCGGGCTGCGCGCGATCGCGGTCGACCTGATCGGGTTCGGCCGCTCGGACAAACCGGCCGCGGTCGCCGACCACAGCTACGCCGCGCACGTCGAGTGGACCCGCGCCCTGCTGTTCGACGCGCTCGAACTCAGCGGCGCCACCCTGGTCGGCCAGGACTGGGGCGGCCTGATCGGGCTGCGGATCGCGGCCGAGCACCCCGAGCGCGTCTCCGGGATCGTGGCCGCCAACACGGGCTTGCCCACCGGTGACATTCCCATGCCCGAGGTGTGGCACCGCTTCAAGGACACCGTGCTCAAGGCTCCGGTGCTGGACATCGCCAGGCTCGTCCAGGCCGGATGCAAGAGCGAGCTGCCGCCCGAGGTGCGGGCCGCCTACGACGCGCCCTTCCCCGACGAGAGGTACAAGGCGGGCCCCCGGGCCCTTCCCGGGCTCGTGCCCATCACGCCCGACGACCCCGCCGCGCCCGCCAACCGCGCTGCCTGGCGCATTCTCACCACGCTCGACAGACCTTTTCTGGTCGCCTTCTCCGACGGAGATCCCATCACCGGCGGCATGGCGCCCATCCTTCGCGAATCGATCTCCGGCGCCTCCGGCCTGCGACATCCCGTGATCAAGGACGCGGGACACTTCCTCCAAGAGGACGCCGGCCCGGAACTCGGGCGTCAGATCGCCGTTTTCGTGACCTTCACCTAGCGTGTCAGGACCGCCCAATAGTCGGTCCGGTGCGGTATAACCGGGGGCGGACCGGGGAGGCGTGATGCAGGAGTCCGACAGAGCCCAGGCGGCGGGGCGGGCCGCGGCGAGGGATCTGTTCGAGAAGGTGCGGCTGCGTTATTTCCAGATCCCGCCGGCCGCCCGCCGGGTCCTGTACGTGGTCGTGCTGGTCGCCACCATGGGCGTGGGCGCCGCGCTCGGCTGGGACCTGCTCAAGACCTTCCCCGTCGTCCTGCTGCTGCTCGCGTTCATCGCGTTGACCATGCGCTTCCCCCGTGCCGCCGCCACCGTGCTGGTGTGCGCCGGCTGGATCGCGCTCACGCTGCCGCTGTTCTCCGGGCTGTTCCCGCCGGGCTCCGGCGCGCTGCACCTGATGGTGGCGCTGGCCCTGCCCGTCGCCGCGGCCGCCCACCTCATCCGCTGGGTCACCCCATGGGTGACCACGCTGACCGCGCTGGCCCCCGCCGGCCTGATCGCCGCCGCCGTCTCCCCCATCTCCGCCGAGGTCTCCGTCTGGACGGCCGTCGCCGTCGCCGCCGCCGTCCTCGTCCACCGCCTCCTGCTGGCCCGCAAGGCCAAGGCCGCCAGCGCCGCCGTCGAGGAGCAGGTCAGGGTCAGAGTGCGCGAGGGCAAGCCCGACTCGCCGCACGACAAGCAGGGCGCCCCGCCGCAGATCTCGGTGGAGGAGGCGCTCAGCGAACTGGAGAGCATGGTCGGCCTGGCGCCCGTCAAAGAGCAGGTGCGCTCGATCGCCGCCTCCATCGAGGCGTCCAGGCTGCGGGCCGAGGCCGGCTACAGCACCGAGCGGCCCACCAGGCACTTCGTCTTCGTCGGCCCGCCCGGCACCGGCAAGACCAGCGTGGCCCGCGCCCTCGCCAAGATCTTCTACGCCTTCGGCCTGCTGGAGACCCCCTACGTCGTCGAGGCGCAGCGGGCCGACCTGGTCGGCGAGTTCCTGGGCGCCACCGCGATCAAGACCAACGAACTGGTCGACCGGGCGCTCGGCGGCGTGCTGTTCATCGACGAGGCGTACGGGCTGGTCAACTCCTCCGACGGCCAGCCCGACCGGTTCGGCGCGGAGGCCGTGCAGACCCTGCTCAAACGCGCCGAGGACGACCGCGACAGGCTGATCATCATCCTGGCCGGCTACGAGCAGGAGATGGGCTCGTTCCTGTCCAGCAACCCCGGCCTGGCCAGCCGCTTCGCCACCCGCGTGCGCTTCCCCGGCTACTCCCCCGCCGAGCTCGTCGAGGTCACCGAGCTGCTCCAGCGGCGCAGGGGCGACACGATGGACGCCGAGACCAGGCGGGTGCTGCTCGGCCTCTACGACGACGTCCACCGGCGCGGGCTGGTCGACGAGCTGGGCAACGCCCGGTTCGCGCGCAGCCTGGTCGAGGGCGCCGCGCAGGCCCGCGACGTCCGCGTCGTCGGAGCCGGCGGCACGCCCACCACCCAGGACCTGGTGACGACCACGACGCCCGACGTGACCAAGGCGTTCGAGGAGCTGACCGCGCGCTTCCGCGGCTACGTGGCCACGCCCACCCTGGAGGAGGCGCTGGCCGACCTCGACAGGATGGCCGGCCTCGCGCCGGTCAAACGGCAGGTGCACGCCATCGCGGCCCAGCTCCAGGTGGCGCGCATGCGGCAGGAGCGCGGCCTGCCCACGCCGCCGCAGATGCGCCACTTCGTCTTCGTCGGCCCGCCCGGCACCGGCAAGACCACGGTCGCCAGGGTCCTGGGCCGCGTCTTCGCCGCCCTCGGCCTGCTGGCCAGGCCCGACGTGGTCGAGGCGCACCGCGCCGACCTGGTCGGCCAGCACCTCGGCGCGACCGCGATCAAGACCAACGAGCTCGTCGACCGGGCGCTGGGCGGCGTGCTGTTCATCGACGAGGCCTACAGCCTGGTCAACCCCGGCTACCAGGGCGGCGACGCCTTCGGCGCCGAGGCCGTGCAGACCCTGCTCAAACGCGCCGAGGACGACCGCGACAGGCTCGTCATCGTGCTGGCGGGCTACGAGCGCGAAATGGACTCCTTCCTGGCCACCAACCCCGGGCTGGCCAGCCGGTTCAACCAGCGCGTGGCCTTCCCCAGCTACTCCCCCGGCGAGCTGTCGCAGATCGCGGTGCTGCTGGCGGAGTCCTCCGGCGACAACTTCGACGCCGAGGCGCTGCGCGACCTCGACGAGGTCTTCGCCTGGGTGTGCGAGGAGCGGCTGATCGACGGGCTCGGCAACGGCCGCTTCGCCAGGTCCCTGTTCGAGCGCGCCGCCATGCGCCGCGACGTGCGCCTGGCCGCCCACGCCTCCAAGGGCGGCTCCGCCAGCTCCGCCGACCTGACCACGATCACCAGCGAGGACGTCCGCACCGCGGTGGACGAACTTTCCGGACGTTGACCTTGTTTGGCGGTTCCGTGCCGCCACGACGTTCACATGGTGTAGCAATATAGCTACGGTGCGCAACGGACCTGCGTCCATCGCAGGCCGCGAGTTCGCGCCCACGTGCCGTGCGCGTCAGAGGGGGAGCGATGGCGGGATGGCTGGCCCGCAGACTGCTCAATTACGTCGTGCTCGTCGCGGTGGCCGCCAGCCTCGCCTACCTTCTGGCGGCCACCGCTCTCGACCCGCGTTCCAACTACGCCGACCGCACGCCCAAACCACCGCCCTCCGTCGTCGACGCTCAGCTCACCGCGCTCAACCTCAACGACAAGACGCCGCTGCTGCAGCGCTACGCGACCTGGGCGGGCGGCGTGCTGCACGGCGACTTCGGCAAGTCCGTCGCGGGCGCGCCGGTCAACGACGACCTCGAACGCCGCATGGGCGTCACCTTCCGGCTGGTCATCCTCGGGCTGGTCTTCGGGAGCCTGCTGGGGGTCCTGGTCGGGGCGCTGGCGGCGGTCAACCAGTACGGGTGGTTCGACCGGCTCTCGGCGGGCCTGTCCTTCGTGGTGCTGGCCATCCCCGTGGTCGTGCTGGCCAACATGCTGATCCTGCTCGCCACCTGGGCCAACGAGCAGGTGTTCGGCCGCCAGGTGTTCCTGGTCTCCGGCGAGTACACCGCCGGTCTGGAGACCGACTTGTGGGGGTACGCGGTCGACCGGCTGCAGCACCTGATCCTGCCGACGATCTCGCTGGCGGTCGGCCTCATCGCGGTCTTCAGCCGCTACCAGCGCAACATGATGCTCGACGTGCTCGGCGCCGACTTCGTCCGCACCGCCAGGGCCAAGGGGCTGAGCAGGCGCCAGGCGCTCTTCAAGCACGCGCTGCGCACCGCGCTGATCCCGGTGGCGACCTACTTCGCGTTCACCTTCGGGGCGCTGCTGATGGGGGCGACGTTCACCGAGAAGATCTTCGGCTGGCACGGGCTCGGCGAGCAACTGATCAACTCCGTCTTCACCAACGACGTCAACACCGTCGCCGCCATCTCGCTGCTGGCGGCGGTCGCGGTGTTGTGCGCCTCGCTGGCCGCCGACCTGCTGCACGCGGCGCTCGACCCGAGGGTGCGGGCCTGATGACGCTCGCCGAGGAGGAGCTGGCCGAGGAACTGGTCACCAGCAGGTCGCCGTCGCGGGTGCGGGTCGTCGCCAGGCGCTTCTTCCGCTCCGGGCAGGGGCGCGTCGGGTTCGCGGTGCTGGCGCTGATGTTCCTGCTGGCGTTCGCGGGTCCGCTGTTCAGCAGGTGGACCTACACCGACAAGGACTTCACCGCGTTCCTGCAGCCGCCGTCGGCCTCCCACTGGTTCGGAACGCTCCAAACCGGCGCCGACGTGTACGCGCTGACGCTGCGCGGCATGCAGAAGTCGCTGATCGTGGGGCTGCTGGCGGCGCTGGTGTCCACGGCGCTGGCGGCGGTCGTGGGGGCGTTCGCCGGCTACTTCCTGGGGTGGACGGACCGGGCGCTGACCTGGGTGACCAATCTGCTGCTCGTGCTGCCCGCGTTCCTGATCCTGGCGATCATGTCGCCGCTGTTCGAGTCGGGGCAGTGGCCGCTGTTCGTGATCATGCTGGCGCTGTTCCTGTGGATGGTCACCTCGAAGATCGTGCGGGGGATGGCGATCTCGTTGAAGCAGCGGGAGTTCGTCCAGGCCGCCCGCTACATGGGGGTGACGCCGGTGCTGATCATCTTCCGTCACGTGATCCCCAACCTGTCGTCGCTGCTGATCGTGGACGCCACGCTCAACGTCAGCAGCGCGATCCTCACCGAGACCTCGCTGTCGTACTTCGGATTCGGCATCCAGCCGCCCGACGTGTCGTTCGGCACACTCATCGCCGACGGCTCCAAGACGGCGGTGTACGCGCCGTGGACGTTCTGGTTCGTGGCCGGACTGCTGGTGGTCACCGTGCTCGCGGTCAACATGATGGGCGACGCACTGCGCGACGCCTTCGACCCGACGGCCAAGAGGCCGCGATGAACCCCGTCCTGGAGGTCAGCGACCTCAACGTGTCCTTCGGCGACGTGGCCGCCGTGCGCGGGGTGAGCTACTCCGTCCGGCCGGGAGAGGTCCTCGGCATCGTCGGCGAGTCGGGCTCCGGCAAGTCGGTCACCTCCGCCGCCGTCATGGGGCTGCTGCCGCCCGGCGCGCGCGTGACCGGGTCGGTACGGCTGCACGGCAGGGAGCTGATCGGCGCCCCGGAGCGGAAGCTGACGTCCTTCCGCGGCAAGGCCATCTCCATGGTGTTCCAGGACCCGCTGTCGGCGCTCACCCCGGTCTACCGGGTCGGCGACCAGATCGCCGAGGCCGTCCGCGTGCACCAGCGGGTGAGCAAGGAGAACGCCCTGGTCAAGGCCGTCGAACTGCTCGACCTCGTCGGCATCCCGCACCCCTCCGAGCGGGCGCTGGCCTTCCCGCACGAGTTCTCCGGCGGCATGCGGCAGCGTGTGGTCATCGCCATGGCCATCGCCAACGACCCCGACGTGATCATCTGCGACGAGCCGACCACGGCGCTCGACGTCACCATCCAGGCCCAGGTGCTGGAGGTGCTGAAGCGGGCGCAGCAGAAGACCGGGGCCGCGATCATCATGATCACGCATGATCTGGGCGTGGTGGCCGGCTTCGCCGACCGGGTGCTGGTCATGTACGCCGGGCGTCCCGTCGAGGTGGGCGCCGTGGACGACATCTTCTACCGGGCGCGGATGCCGTACACGGTGGGGCTGCTCGGCTCGATCCCGCGCGTCGACCGCGACGGGCGGCAGCCGCTGACGCCGATCGAGGGCAACCCGCCCTCCCCCGCCGCCCTGCCTCCTGGGTGCCCGTTCGCGCCGCGCTGCCCGATGCGGATCGAGGCGTGCGACGAGCGCGAGCCGCCGCTGTTCGACGTGGGCGAGGGGCACCGGGCGGCGTGCATCCGCTGGGAGGAGGTGCACCCCGGCATCCATCCGGCCCCCGGAGTGTCGCGCGAACTGGCAGTGCGCGGCGAGCGCACGGTGCTGGAGGTGCGCAACCTGGTCAAGGAGTATCCGCTGCTCAAGGGGGCGGTCTTCAAGCGCAGGGTCGGCACCGTGCACGCGGTGGCGGGGGTCAGCTTCGACATCCGCCAAGGCGAGACGCTGGGGCTGGTCGGCGAGTCGGGCAGCGGAAAGACGACCACGCTGACGCAGATCCTCGAACTGGCCCCGCCGCAGGAGGGCCGCGTCGTCGTGCTCGGGCACGACACGGCGCGGCTGAACCGGACCGAGCGCACCGAGATCAGGCGCGAGATGCAGGTCGTCTTCCAGGACCCGATGGCCTCGCTCGACCCGCGCATGACCGTGCACGACATCCTGGCCGAGCCGCTGCGCACCCACGGGCACCGGCGTCCCGGCCGGCGCGTCGCCGAGCTGCTCGGGCTGGTCGGGCTCGACGTCTCGCACGCCGCCCGCTACCCACAGGACTTCTCCGGCGGGCAGCGCCAGCGCATCGGCATCGCCAGGGCACTCGCGCTGGAGCCGAGGCTGCTGGTGCTGGACGAGCCCGTCTCGGCGCTCGACGTGTCGATCCAGGCCGGCGTGATCAACCTGCTCGACTCGCTGAAGGCCGGGCTCGGCCTGTCCTATCTGTTCGTGGCGCACGACCTGGCCGTGGTGCGCTACCTCGCCGACCGGATCGCGGTGATGTACCTCGGCAGGATCGCCGAGATCGGCCAGGTGGACAACGTCTACGACGCGCCCGCGCATCCGTACACGCAGGCGCTGCTGTCGGCGATCCCGGTGCCCGACCCCGCCCACGAACGTTCGCGCAAGCGCATCCTGCTCGAAGGCGACCTGCCCAGCCCGGCCAACCCTCCGACGGGCTGCCGGTTCCGCACCAGGTGCCCGAAGTTCCGCGCCGAACTGACCGACGCGGAGCGCGCCCTCTGCGTGGACGTCGAGCCCGAGGTGCGCCTTCTGGGCACCGACCAGGGCGCGGCCTGCCATTACGCCGAAAGGCGCGAAGTCGTTTAGATCTGGAGGAAACCGCTCGATGAAAGCATCACGTCTTGTCGTGGCCGCCGCCATGGCGGGCTCGCTCTGCCTGACAGGCTGTGGAGGGGGCACGAACCGCGGCACGATGGGCCGGGAGGGCGCCGGCGACGAGGGGACGATCAGGGCCTTCGACATCAACCAGCAGCCGCGCGACAAGGTCAAGGACGGCGGCATCCTGCGCTGGGGCATCAACGAGTTCCCCACGCAGTGGAACAGGAACCACGTCGACGGCAACCTGGCGATGGCCGCCGTGGTCAGCAACGCGCTGCTGCCCTCGCCGTTCGTGTCCAACGAGAAGGCGGACATCTCGGTCGACAGCAACTACGTGCTCGACGCCAAGGTCACCGAGCAGCGGCCCAAGCAGGTGGTGACGTACACGCTCAACCCCAAGGCCAAGTGGTCGGACGGGAAGCCGATCACGTGGGCCGACTACCAGGCGCAGTGGCAGGCGCTGAACGGGCGCGACCCGGCCTTCCACATCGTCTCCTCCACCGGATACCAGGACATCGAGAAGGTGGCGCGGGGCAAGGACGACCACGAGGTGGTGGTGACGTTCGCGCGGCCGTTCGGTGACTGGCAGGCGCTGTTCGGGCCGCTGCTGCCCGCCGCCACCAACCGCACCCCCGATGCCTTCAACAACGCCTGGCTGAACAAGATCCCGGCGTCGGCCGGGCCTTTCAAGTTCGGGGGGTTCGACCAGACGGCCAAGACCATCACGCTCGCCCGGGACGACTCCTGGTGGGGGAACCGGGCCAAGTTGGACAAAATCATCTATCGGGCGTCCGAGCAGGACTCGTTGATCGGGGCGTTCAGCAACAGCGAACTCGACATCATCGACGTCGGGCCGTCGGCGCCCGACTACGCGCGGGCCAAGTCCACGTCGGGGGCGCAGGTGCGGCAGGCCGCCGGACCCGATTTCCGACATTTCACATTTAACGGGTCCAGCGAGCTGCTGTCCGACCGGAACGTCCGGCAGGCCATCCAACTCGGCATCAACCGCCAGGCCATCGCCGAATCCGACCTCCAAGGGCTGAACTGGCCCATCGCCCTGCTGAACAACCACTTCTTCATGAACACGCAGGAGGGCTACCAGGACAACGCCGGGAGCCTTGGCGTCTACAACCCCGCCAAGGCGCGGCAGATGCTGGACGCGGCCGGATGGAAGCTGAACGGGCCGGTGCGCTACAAGAACGGCAAGCCGCTTGACCTGCGGTTCGTAGTTCCATCCGGGGTTCAGATCAGCAAGGCGGAAGGGGAGCTGGCGCAGAGCATGCTCGGACAGATCGGGGTCAAGCTCTCGATCAAGTCGGTGCCGAGCGACGACTTCTTTACAAAGTACGTTATTCCCGGCAACTTCGACATCACGCCTTTTGCGTACATCGGGACGCCATATCCGATTTCGAGCAGCTATGGGATCTACGCGAACGCGGCCGACGGGAAGACCTGGAACGCCAACTTCGGGCGTACCGGCTCGGCCGCCATCGACGAGGCCATGAGCCGGGCCGGGCAGAGCCTGGACCCGGCGCAGGCCCGCATCCTCACCAACGCGGCCGACCAGCTCATCTGGCCGGAGGTCAACGTGCTGCCGCTGTATCAACGGCCGCAGAACGTCGCCACCAAGCAGACGCTGGCCAATGTGGGGGCGCGCGGGTTCTACGACCTCCACTACGAGGACATCGGCTTCATGCGCTGACGCGGCCCGCGGACCGTTGGACGGTCCCGCCACACGAACCCTGGTGGCGGGCCCGTCCAACCCCTGAGTCGTGGCCCGTCGATGGCCCCGCTCCCCCGCGAAGTCAGGATGAGGTGCCGGCCATGATGCGGTCGACGAGGCCCTGGGTGCCCTCCTCGCGGGCGCAGTGGGCGCAGCAGTACCAGTGTTCCCCCGACTGCACCCCATGCCCGATGACTTTGGTGCCGCAGTGTTCGCAGATGGGCGCCATCGCCTCGATCGCGCACTGGAAACAGTCGAAGGTGTGCACCGCTCCGTGCGCGTGCACCTCGAACGCCATGTCGTAGTCGTTTCCGCAGGTCTCGCAGACAGCCATGGTGATCCCCCTTACAGTCAATCCGCCGGGGGGATACCCGGTTCCTGGGGTTGTTTGTCCCAAAGAATCACCATATTCAGGACACCGAGCGGCGTTGCACCGCAAAACGGCCCAGGAGTGGGAGGCCCAGGAGGCCGAGAGCCGCCAGGGCGGCGGGCAGTCCGAGCCAGCCGCTCAAACCGGCCACGAGCAACGGGCTGACGACGAACCCGGTGTAGGAGATGGTGGACACACCCCACACCAGCGTCCCGCTCGAATCGTCGGCCGCGGCGCGGCTGAGGAGGGCGGGCACCAAGGGGCCGAGCGCCAGCCCCGTCAACCCGAACCCGATCATCGAGATCGGCACGGAACCGCCGAGACCGGCCAGCACGATCCCCCCTCCGCCCCCGAGCCCCGCCACCAGGTACAGCACCCGCAGCGACACCCGGGGCAGCGCCTGCACGATGAGCCGTCCGACCGTGAGCGCCGCCATGTAGACCGAGGGCGCGGCGCTCGACACCAGGGGCGTGGCGCCCCGGTGCTCCTCCAGCAGCAGCACCGACCACTGTTCGACCGAGTTCTCGATCACCAGGACGCACGCCGCCAAGGTGCCGATCACGATCGCGGACCCCCACAGCGCCCGCTTGTCCGTCTCGGCGGAGGTCTCGGGCAGGCCCCGCCCCAGGGTGAGGGTCAGCAGCGACAGCGAGGTGGCGATCACGAGCAGCCCGATCGTCACGAGCATGGTGGCGACGTCGAGGCCGAGCGAGCGCGCCAGCCCGGTGGCCGGGGCGGCCACGATGACGGCGACGGGGAAGGCGGCGTGCACGGGCTGGAAGAGCCTTCGGCCGGTCTCGCGCTCGGCGCGTCCCGTGGCCAGGTTCAGCGCGATGTCGAGCGCGCCGCTGGCCGCGCCCACCACCAGCAGCGCCAGCGCGAGTTGCCAGAGCGTTCCGGCCAGCCCGATTCCGGTCACGCTCAGTGCGAACAGCACCGTGGTCGCCATCAGCGCGGTCCGCTCCCGTCCCCGCACCAGCCGCCCGGCCAGCGCCATCGCGGGCACGGCCCCCAGCGGTACGGCGCTCAGCGCCAGTCCCAGGTCACCCGCCGAGATGCCCAGATCCTGCTTGATGGCCGGAAGCAGGGCCGACCACGACCCCCAGAAGACACCCCAGACCGCGCAGACCGCAATGAGCGGCATTCACCAACACCCCTTGTGAAATTTCGGTAAAGTCACGGCAAAGATCATCAATGTCCTTAATACCCTTACCGAAGGGAAGATCGTGCTGACGCGAACGGTCATAGCGGCCGCCCTGGTCGCCGCCGGAATCGCCGCCACCCCCTCCGCCGCGTACGCCGCCTCGGCCTCCTTCACACCCGAACGTGTCTGCGGCAAGGACTTCAAGCGCGTCAACGACGGTCACCGCGCGATGAAGACGCCCGACGGAGCCGTGTTCGGGCACGTGTACCTGATGTATAGCAAGCGCAGCGGCAAGAACTGCGTCGCCGCGATCAAGAGCGCCTACGTGGGCGCCCGCACGGTCACCGGCGCCTCCCTCGAGGTCAAGGGCGGCGGCAAGGCGGCGGACGTGCAGAAGTACCGCTACTACGCCGAGACCCCCCACGTCGAGGGAGCCTGGAAGTGCGTGCGGTACTCCGGATGGACCCGCGACCCCGACAACAGGGTCAAGGCATGGGGCGGCCGTACGTCCTGGGGCAACTGCAAGGGATAGCCCCCGCGGCGAGCGCCGGGGCCCGGTCAAGGGCCCCGGCAACCGACCGGGTGGCGTCGTCACCATCCACACGCCTGCCGCGTCTCTGTCCGTAGCGGACGAATACCGCGCAGGCGCACAATGACGCATTGTGCCGAGCACGTCCCCCGAATGCGCAGCGGCCTCCCCGCCGGTGCCGAAGCAGGCCGCCTGAGGTGTACATTCCGGCGGAACGTGCCGCGCTCGCCCTGAGCGGAGGCGGCCACCAGGCCAGCCGACCGCAGCGAGGCGGCGCCGGACGCCGTGCGGCAACAGGCCCGCGAACAGATCGCCAAGAGCGACGCGCGGCACCACATCGGGCTCACCGCGCCCCCTCACTCCAGAAACGTGATCTACCAGGGGTTGGCCCTGGAGAGAAATGCGTTGAGCGATCCGGTCGGCGCGGATTAAGTTGGCGCGCAAGGCGGGCCGCAAGCGCCCGTCACGAGTCCGCGCCAAGTGGGGTGGCGCACGGTCAAGGGTCCCAGCCGGGACAGTTTTCGTTGCGGGTCGTGCGGGTTCGCCGGACCGGCCGACCACATCGCCGCGCTCAACGTCGCAAGACGGGCGAGCGATTCCTCCCGGGGCGTGAACGCCCAGGGTTCCTTGCTAGATAGCGCTGATTCCGCTCCTTACACCGAACTTACGGGGGTGTCTGTAGATAACATCTATAACAGGACCGTCACGGGGGGCTCACGATGAACAGGCTCGTGGTCGTGCCGCCACATGTGGCCAGGCACAAGATCCGAGACATTCGCTCGGTAGACCGCCGCAAGCCACAGGCCGCCGACCCCAAAGTCGTCGACCTGCGGGCCTACACCGGCAGAAACGTGATCCGCTTTCCAGGCGGCCCGACCCCGGCCGCCTGAAGTCGGCCTCAGACGCGGTAGAGCCGCTTGGCGTAACTCTCTCCGTAGTACGTTTCCAGCTCTTCCACACTTTCCTCCACCTTCTGCACGTCCTTGACGAGCGTCGCGTGCGAGGGCAGATCGTCTGGGCCCCAGCTGTCGGGCTTCCACAGCGACGAACGCAGGAACGCCTTGGCGCAGTGGAAGAAGATCTGCTCGATCTCCACGATGAGCGCGAGATGCGGCCGGTGGCCCTTGACGATCATCTCATCGAAGAACGGGGCCTCGCGGACGAGCCGGGCGCGGCCGTTGATGCGCAGGGTCTCGTTGCGCCCCGGGATGAGAAAAATCAGCCCCACATGCGGATTTTTCAGGATGTTGAGGAATCCGTCCGCGCGCCGATTGCCCGGCCGGTCCGGAATGGCGATCGTGGTGTCGTCGATGACGTGGACGAACCCCGCCGGGTCACCCTTCGGCGAGACGTCGCAGTTGCCCGCGGCGTCCGATGTGGCGATCAGGCAGAACGGCGCGGCCGCCAGCCATTGACGGTCCCGCTCGTGCAGCCGTCCCCGCTCCTTGGTGGCCGCCCTCGAATGAACCTCGCCGAGCAACTCGCGCAGCTCAGCCTCCGACTCGATCTCCGCCCAGCTCATCTGGTCTCCCTTCATGGGCAACCTCAATATTGTCAGGGAATCGGGTGCAACATCCGATGTGGCGTCCGCAGAGCGAGACTCACCTGGGGGCGCTACCACCTGCGGGCGTGCGCCATCGCTCCCAGGCAGGAGTCACGTTCCACCGCGAACCTGACCGGATCGGCGCCCTCCCGTTCGGCCCGCAGGTGCAGCAGGGTCAGCTCGGTCGCCGCCTGCTGGTAGTCGCTCATGGCCTGCCCGAGCCCGGCTCGCCTGGCCCACTTGCGGGCCGCCTTACGGGCGGGCAGCGTGGTGAGCATTCGTACGTCGGCCGCGGTGACCAGGCCGGTCTCCTGGTAGGCGGGCAGGTAGAAGCCCATCTTGGCGACGAGCTGGCGGCGTTCTGCCACGGTCACGACGATCAGGCCGATGAGGGCCACCATGATCACGAGGTAGGCGAGGCCCAGCAGGTGCAGCGAGCCCGTCGTGGCGGCGCCGTTCCAGAGGCCGTGCAGGAAGACGGCGCCGAGGTAGCCGAGCGGGATCGCGGCGTACCTGACCGGGGAGCGCCGGGTCAGGGCGTAGGCGACGCCGACGCCGATCAGCGAGGTGTAGATGGGGTGGCCGAGCGGGTCGATCAGCCCGCGCACCACGAAGAGCTGAACCGCGGCCTGGGGGCCGTCCGCCTGGAAGGCGAGCAGGTAGTAGCCGACGTTCTCGACGGCGGCGAAGCCGAGGCCCGCCATGGAGGCGTACACGATGCCGTCGGTCAGCCCGTCGATCTCCCGCCTCCTGCGCAGGAGCAGCACCAGCGCGGCCCCCTTGAGCGCCTCTTCGATGAGCGGGGCGAGCAGGACGGTGCCCAGGTCGTCGACCAGCTTGAGGTCGTAGCCGGCCCGGGTGAACAACTGCTGGCCCAGCAGCGTGAGCCCGACGCCCAGCACGATCGCCACCCCCGCGCCCCACACGAAGGCGAAGGCCAGGTGCAGCTTGGGCTCGGGCTCCAGCCGGTCGAGCGAGAGCACGGCCGCCAGCAGCACCGGCAGCGGCGCCAGGGCCAGCAGCGTGGAAAGGCCGAACCCGACGGGTCCGCCCGAGGCCAGCATCACGGCGAGCACCGCCAGGGCGAGCAGGCCCGAGACGACCAGGCCGATGAGTAGAGCCTTGCTGGGCCGCTGGGCGAACGGGGGAGTTGTCATGGTCCTGCCTCTCTTCCCGTCGGGTCAGCCCACTATGCGCTCAGTGTCTCTACAGTCACTTAACGGTTACTTGATTCGCGGTAGTAGGGGTCGGCCACGACGGGCTCACCGTCGGTGTAGGCGTACACCTCCCGCCCGGACACATACACCCGCATCGCCCTGCTCATCACGTCGAGCGGGTCGCCCGACCAGATCACCACGTCGCCGTCCAGCCCGGGACGCAGCGCGCCCACCCGGTCGTCGAGGCCCATGATGCGGGCCGGGTTCAGCGTGATGGAGCGCAGCGCCACGACCGGGTCCAGCCCCTCCTTGACCGCGAGCGTGGCCTGGTGGACCAGGAAGTGGATCGGCACCACGGGGTGGTCGGTGGTGATCGCCAGTTCGACGCCCGCCCGCGCCAGGATGCCCGGGTTGCGCAGCGACCGCTGCCGCAGCTCCACCTTCGACCGGCTGGTGAACAGCGGGCCGATGATGACGGGCACGTTCCTTTCGGCCAGGGTGTCGGCCAGCAGGTGCCCTTCGGTGCCGTGGTTGAGCACGACGCGGTAGCCGAACTCGTCGGCGAGCCTGAGCGCGGTGGCGATGTCGTCGGCCCGGTGCGTGTGCTGGCACCAGGGCAGCTCGCCGTCGAGCACGCGGACGAGGATCTCCAGCGTGCCGTCGCGGTCGAACGGCTTGCCCTCCTGCGCGGCGGCCTCCCGCTTGGCCTTGTAGTCCTGGGCCTTCATGAACGCGTCGCGGATCACCGCGGCCACGCCCTGCCGGGTGGAGGGGAGCTTCTTCTGGTCGCCGTACACCCGCTTGGGGTTCTCACCGAGCGCGCTCTTGACGCTCACCGGCTCCTTGAGCAGCATCTCGTCCGCGCTTCTGCCCCAGCACTTGATCGCGACCGTCTGACCGCCGATCGGGTTGCCGGAGCCCGGCTTGATCACGGTGGTGGTCACGCCGCCCGACAGGGCGTCGGCGAAGGCCAGGTCGGCGGGGTTGATGGCGTCGAGCGCACGCAGGCGGGCGCCGTTGGGGTCGGTCATCTCGTTGGTGTCCTGGCCGGCCCAGCCCTCGGCCTCCTCGTACACGCCCAGGTGGCCGTGGGCCTCGACGAACCCGGGCAGCACCCAGCAGCCCGCGGCGTCCACGACGGGGACGCCGTCGGGCACGGCCACGTCCCGGCCGACCTCGGCGATCTTTCCGTCGATGATGAGCACGGTGCCGCCGTCGATGGGGTCGCCGTCGATCGGCACGACGTATCCGCTGGTGATGGCAAGATTCATGACTCGTAACCTAGCGGGCGGGGGGGTAGCTTCGGCTCGGGGGGATGTTCGCCCTGCGCCCAGATAGGCTGACATATCTGCATTCACCCAGGAGATGATGGAATGTCGCAGGAGTACGGGCCTGGCGCCGGCCCGGCCCCTCAGTCGCTGGCCGACGAGGACCTTTCCCGCCTGCTGAGCGCGCAGCAGTTCGGCGCGCTGGCGACGAACAAGAGCAGCGGCCTGCCGCACCTGTCCACCGTCCTCTACTCCTGGGACCCCGACCAGCGGGTGGCGCGAATCTCGACCATGGCCGACCGGCTCAAGGTCCGCCAGCTCCACAAGGACCCGCGCTGCGCGCTCTATGTGGCCAGCGACGACTTCTGGACCTACGCCGTGGCCGAGGGCGAGGCGGAGCTGTCGCCGGTGACCCGCGAACCGGGCGACGAAGTCGGCCTGGAACTGCTGGGCATGCGGCCGCCGTTCGCCGAGCCGACCGACACGGAGGCGTTCCTGCGGCAGATGGTGGCCGACCGGCGGCTGGTGATCAGGATTCGGGCCGCGCGGTTGTACGGGACCGCTCTGCCCATGCCCTCCGCCTAGCCCGCCGCCGGTTGTAGGCCACCGACGCGATCACGACCAGGACGAGCCCCACGTCGATGGCCGCCGACCAGCGCATGGCCGCCAGGTGGTGCCCGCCCTCCGCGACCGCGAAGAAGACCGCGCCGATCACGGCCACGCCACCCGCACCCGCGAACTGCTGCGCCGTGCTGAGCACGCCCGACCCGATGCCCGCCTGGTGGGGCGCGACCTCGACCAGCGCCGCCCCGATGAGCTGCGGCAGGACCAGCCCGTTGCCCGAGCCGACGAGCATGAGCGCGACCATGACGTACGGCAGGCCGAACCCGGCCGCGACGATGAGCAGCACGAGGCCGAGCAGAATGACCGTGGCGCCGATGATCACGACGACGAGGCCGTACCTCCTGACCAGGCGCGGCCCCATCAGGGAGGTGACGGAGAACAGCACCCCCATCGGCGCGAACGCCAGCCCCGCCTCGAACGCCGTCAGCCCCAGCCCGCCCTGCAGCAGCAGCGTCAGCGTGAACATGAACGAGGCGAAGTACGCCATGAACGCCACGATCGAGCCGACGCCCGCCTGGTAGGAGTGCACCTTCAGCAGCGCCAGGTCCAGCACCGGCTGCCCGCCGCGCGCGCCGAGCACCCGCTGCCAGCGCCACGTCAGCGCGAACATCGGCCCGCTCGCCGCCATGCAGATCCACGTCCAGACGGGCCAGCCCAGGCTGTTGCCCAGGCCGAGCGGCACCAGCAACAGCGCCACGCCCGCGGCCAGGCCGACCGCGCCCGGCAGGTCGAACCTGGCGCCCCTGGCGGTCTCGACCTCGGGCAGCACCCACAGGGCCAGCGGGATGACGATCAGGCCGACGGGCAGGTTGATCAGGAAGATGACCCGCCAGCCGAGGCCCAGCACGTCGGCGGTCAGCAGCAGGCCGCCCAGCACCTGGCCGGCGATCGAGCCCAGGCCGCCCGCCACGCCGTACCAGCCGAGAGCGCGCCCCCGCTCCCCCGGCGGGTACCCGGCCGAGATCATGGCCAGCACCTGCGGCACCATGGCCGCGCCCGCCAGGCCCTGGAGCAGGCGGGCGGCCACGAGCTGGGCGGGGTTCGCGGCGATGCCGCACAACACCGACGCGATCGTGAACGCGGCCACGCCCCAGACGAACATGCGCTTGTAGCCGTGGCGGTCGCCGAGCCGCCCGCCGGTGATCATGCCGGCCGCGTACGTGAAGGCGTATCCGGCGACGACCAGCTCAAGGGCCGCCGGGCCCGTGTGGAGGTCCCGATCGATGGACGGGGCGGCCACGTTGACCACGAAGAAGTCGAACTGGGCCATGAACCACGCCGACAAGAGGACAGCCAATTTCACGGATTCAGGGTAGAACCCGGCATGTCACCGCCCGCCACCGGATCCGCCCGCGTGTCGAATGCTCACCGGCCGGGCACCGGCACGTTACTCTGCCCTCAACCATCGGTCATGAGACCTGGTCATCGTCGAGTCGTATGCCTCTCCCCACCCGAGGAGATCCATGTTCAGGCGACTCGCCCTCATCATCGTGACCGCCCTGTCCCTGTCCTTTCTCGCCTCTCCCGCCGACGCGGCGACCGTGGTCAACGTCGCCCACCGGGGTGCCTCCGCCTACGCCCCCGAGAACACCATCGCGGCCTTCGAGCTGGCGGGCCGGCAGCGCGCCGACCTGTTCGAAGTCGACGTGCAGGAGACCAAGGACCACGAGCTCGTCCTCATGCACGACACGACGCTGTCCCGCACGACCGACGTCGAGAAGGTTTTCCCCGGCCTGTCCCCATGGAACGTCGGCGACCTCACCCTCGACCAGATCGGCAAGCTGGACGCCGGATCGTGGAAGTCCGGCGAACACGCCGACGAGCCCGTGCCCACCCTCGGCGAGACGCTGCGCGAGATGCGCGGCTCCGGCATGGGCCTGCTGCTTGAGATCAAGTCCCCCGAGCTCTACCCGGGCATCGAGGCCCGCATCGCCGCCGAACTGCGCCGCAACTCCGACTGGCTCACGCCGGGGCGACTGGTGGTGCAGTCGTTCAACTGGGAGTCGACGCGCAAGTTCCACAAACTGCTGCCCGACGTGCCGATCGGGCTGCTCGGCACGCCCTCGACCGCGCAACTGCCCGAGCTCGCGAAGTTCGCCGACCAGATCAACCCGCCGCACGCCTCCATCACCTCCGCGTACGTGCGACGCGTGCACAACCTCGGCATGGACGTCCTGACCTGGACGGTCGACGACCCGGCCGTCATGCGCCGCCTCATGACCTACAAGGTCGACGGCATCATCACCAACAAACCTGACGTCCTGGCCGACCTGGTCCGTTCCTGAATGCAGGGGCCCTGACCGCCCCTGTCGAACAACCTGGGGCAGCCCCTCAGCGCGGGCCCAGCCCGGGACATCGGGGTCCCACGGGCTGGGCCCGCGGGCGCGGCTACGTGGCCTCCCCCATCGCCTCACGCCGGGCCTCCTGGGCTCGATCCCACGCCCAGCGCAGCGCCAGCCACAACACCAGCGTGTACCCGGCGAACATGGCCAGCAGCAGCACGATCATCGGCTGCTCGGGAATCCCGCTCGCGGCCACGCCGTAGTCGATCACGGCCACGTAGTCGCGCTCGGCTCCATGCCACACCACGTACACGATGAGCTGCAACAACGGGCTCACCACGAACCCGGTCACCGCCACGGTCATCATCACCCAGGCCGGCCCGCGCCGGGCGGCCATCAGCCCGACGGCCGCCCACACGACCACCTGCGTGAAGAGCACGCCCGAGACCGCGACCAGGACGTTCCCCCAGGGATCGGGCACGTCCCTGTGGTAGTCCAGGCAGCAGTCGAACCCGACGATCATGTCGCGGTTGTCGAGGAGCCGGGCGACCACCACCTGACCGAGCCGGTGCCAGAGATACCCCAGGACCCCGATCACCACAGCGCAGACAAGGGCACGCCTCATGAGAGGAGCATGGCCTCAGCAACCCGCTCAATCCAGGCCATGACCTCAAACGGCCACGATGCGACAACCGTCGCCAACGCGGAGGGCAGGGAGCCCAAGAGATGGAGACTCCCTGCCCTGACCAGGCGTTTCTCGCCTTGACGCGTTATGTCAGCTGCAGCCGCTGGTGGAGCCGCAGCCCTCACAGACGTAGCAGCTGCCGGCCGGGCGCATCTTGGTGCCGCAGGTCATGCAGAGCGGCGCGTCGGCCGTGAAGCGCTGGTGGCTCTCCAGCGTCAGCTCCTTGACCGCCGAGTTCTCCGCCGGCTCGGCGGCACCCTTCGGCTTCTCCTCGATGGGCGCCGACTGGGCCAGCGCCTCGCGGTCCACCGTCTCCTGCAGCGCCGCCGGGTCCTCGCCGCGCTGCTGCGCCGCGCGCTCCGCCGCCGAGAAGATGCCCAGGGCCGCCCGCTCCTCGAAGGGCAGGTGGTCGAGGGCCACCCGGCGGAAGATGTAGTCCATCACCGAGGTGGCCATGCGGATGTCCGGGTCGTCGGTCATCCCGGCGGGCTCGAACCGCATGTTCACGAACTTGCTCATGTACGTCTCCAGCGGCACCCCGTACTGCAGGCCGATGGAGATCGCGACGGAGAACGCGTCCATGACGCCCGCCAGCGTCGAGCCCTGCTTGGACATCTTGAGGAAGACCTCGCCGAGCCCGTCGTCAGGGTAGGACGACGCGGTCATGTAACCCTTGGCGCCGCCCACGGTGAAGCGGGTGGTCATGCTCGGCCGCTGGTTGGGCATGCGCCGCCGGGTCGGCCGGTTGACCTCGATGACCTTGACCTCGGGCTCCTTCGGCTCCTCCTTCTTGGAGCCGTTGCCTGCCGACAGCGGCTGGCCGACCTTGCAGTTGTCGCGGTAGACGGCCAGGGCCTTGAGGCCGAGCTTCCAGCCCTCGAGGTAGACCTGCTCGATGTCGTCGATCGTGGCCGACTCGGGCAGGTTGACCGTCTTGGAGATGGCCCCGGACAGGAACGGCTGGGTGGCCGCCATCATCCGCACGTGCCCCATCGGCGCGATCGCCCGCTCGCCCATCGCGCAGTCGAACACCTCGTAGTGCTCCTGGCGCAGGCCGGGGGCGTCGACGACGTGGCTGTGCTCGGCGATGTACTCGACGATGGCCTCGATCTGCTCCTGCTGGTAGCCGAGCATCTTGAGCGCGCGCGGGATCGTCTGGTTGACGATCTGCATGGACCCGCCGCCGACGAGCTTCTTGAACTTGACCAGCGCCAGGTCGGGCTCGATGCCGGTGGTGTCGCAGTCCATCATCAGGCCGATGGTGCCGGTGGGCGCCAAGAGGCTGGCCTGGGCGTTGCGGTAGCCGTTCTTCTCGCCGGTCTTGAGGCACTCCGACCACTGCCGCGACGCCTCGGCGTGGATCTTGGCGTCCATCGAGCCGATCGTCCGCAGGTCGTCGTTGGCCGCCGCGTGCTTGCGCATGACGCGCTTGTGCGGCTCGGCGTTGCGGGCGTACCCGTCGTAGGCCCCCACCACCCCGGCCAGTTCGGCGCTGCGGCGGTAGGACACGCCGGTCATCAGCGACGTGATCGCCCCGGCCACGGCCCGGCCGCCGTCGGAGTCGTAGGCGTGGCCGGTCGCCATCAGCAGCGCGCCGAGGTTGGCGTAGCCGATGCCGAGCTGGCGGTAGGCCCGCGTGGTCTCGCCGATCTTCTCGGTCGGGAAGTCGGCGAACGTGATCGAGATGTCCATCGCGGTGATGATCAGCTCGGTCAGCTTGACGAAGTTCTGGATGTCGAAGGAGTTGTCGTCCTTCAGGAACTTCAGCAGGTTGATGCTGGCCAGGTTGCAGGAGGAGTTGTCCAGGTGGACGTACTCGCTGCAGGGGTTGCTGGCCGTGATGCGGCCCGTCTCGGGGGTGGTGTGCCAGTCGTTGATCGTGTCGTCGTACTGGAGCCCCGGGTCGGCGCACTCCCAGGCGGCCTTGGCCATCTTGCGGAACAGGCCCTTGGCGTCGACCGTCTCGATCACCTCGCCGGTCAGGCGGGCGCGCAGGCCGAACTCGCCGCCCTTCTCCACCGCGCGCATGAACTCGTCGGACACGCGGACGGAGTTGTTGGCGTTCTGGTACTGGACGCTGACGATGTCCTTGCCGCCCAGGTCCATGTCGAACCCGGCGTCACGCAGCGCGCGCACCTTGTCCTCTTCGCGGGCCTTGGTCTCGATGAACTCCTCGATGTCGGGGTGATCGACGTCGAGCACGACCATCTTGGCCGCCCTGCGGGTGGCGCCGCCGGACTTGATCGTCCCGGCGGAGGCGTCGGCACCGCGCATGAAGCTCACCGGGCCGCTGGCCGTGCCGCCGCTGGAGAGCAACTCCTTCGACGAACGGATCCTGGACAGGTTCACCCCCGACCCCGAGCCGCCCTTGAAGATCACGCCCTCTTCCTTGTACCACTCCAGGATCGACTCCATCTGGTCGTCCACGGAGAGGATGAAACAGGCGCTGACCTGCTGCGGCGACTTGGTGCCCACGTTGAACCAGACCGGCGAGTTGAACGCGAACACCTGGTGCGTCAACGCGTACTTGAGCTCGTGGTCGAAGATCTCGGCGTCCTCGTCACCGGCGAAGTAGCCCTCCTCGATCCCCGTCCTGGTGTAGACGCCGACAACCCGGTCGACCAGCTGCTTCAGACTCCACTCGCGCTGCGGGGTGCCCACGGCGCCGCGGAAGTACTTGGTCGTCACGATGTTGGCCGCGTTCACCGACCAGAACTCGGGGAACTCCACGCCCCGCTGCTCAAAGTTGATCGAGCCGTCGCGCCAGTTCGTCATGACGACGTCGCGGCGCTCCCACTGGATCTCGTCATACGGGTGCACGCCGGGCTTGGTGAAGATCCGCTTCATCTTCAGCCCCTTACGCGGACGCTTTCCCCCGCGCGCCACCGAACCGCTGGCCGTCTCCGTCATGACTCCCCCTTCTCCGCCTTCAACTGTGAGATCTCGGCCTCGAAGTCCGCCAGGCTCTCGAAACCGCGATACACCGATGCGAACCGCAGATACGCCACCTCGTCGAGCTCCCGCAGCGGGCCGAGAATGGCCAGGCCCACCTCGTTCGAGGGGAGCTCGGCCGCGCCCTTCGCCCTGATGGCCTCTTCTACCCGCTGCCCAAGCTGCGCCAGCGAATCCTCGCTGACCGGTCTGCCCTGACATGCCCGCCGCACGCCCGCGACGACCTTGTCACGCGAAAACGGTTCTGTCACTCCGCTGCGCTTGCTCACCATGAGCAGTACGGTCTCCTGCGTGGTGAACCTGCGCCCGCACTCGGGGCAGGTGCGCCGTCGCCTGATCGCCGCACCGTCGTCCGTGGAGCGGCTGTCGATGACCCTGGTGTCAGGGTGGCGACAGAACGGACAGTGCACGCTTTCGCCTCCTTGACCCTGCGGGCCACCACACGCGCAGAACCCTCGTCACGGGACGCTCACGCACGCTCCATGGCTGACCATGGAGCGGTCACGGAAACACAAGGTGTGGTGAACTACATCGGTGTAACTACTAGATGTTGTGGTCCAACCGTAGAAGCGCGGGACCATGAACGCAAGTTGAGCGGCCCCATCGAGCTGAAGTCGCTGATCAGCCCGCCCTCCCCTCCTGACTCGGGCGTGTCGTTGTTCAACATGGAGGGCTTGAGCGGTGTTCCCGCTGTTGAGAGCGTCACATCGGTTGCTTGCGGCCTCATTCGTGAACGAGCCTCACAACCGTACCGAACGCCACGCCCCTCACCACCGCCCCTCGCCTTCCATCACCCAGGCAGGCTCCACACCCCCGCCCCTCGCCCCCTATCGCCTATCGCCTATCGCCTAGGCTCGCTCCACGCCCGCTCCTCGCTCGCTGTCGCCCCGGTGCGCTCCACGCCCCGCCTGCACGACCATCCCACCTCGCACCTGTCCCGCTTGGCGACCGCCACGCCCCCTCACCAGAGGTCCAAGCGGCGACAGCATCCCGAGCCGACACAAGGCGGGACAACAGCCGTACGACGCAAGCCCCTTACGACGCTCTGAGCAGCGTGGACCGCCGCAACGTCCCGTGCGGCGCTTGCGACGACGGCACCCCTGAGCGGCGCCGACACTCGCTCTTCGCCCGCCGTCAAGAGGAACACCCCAAGGCACTCGCCATCACGACGGCTAAAGGGACAGCATGAGCCGTGGCGAGGCACCGCATGGCGCAAGACGGGGCGGCGCCCCGAACGGCGGAAGGCACCACGGCGCTGCGAGCGGCCCCAAAGGCCGGTTCAACGAGCCCGGAGGCTGGAGATCGACGAGCTACATTGAGGCATACGTGCCGGCTGTGGGGCCTTGCGCAGCCCCCGCTCCCGCCTCCTCAGCGTGCCCCTGCTCCCTGCCCCTGGTGCAGGCCGAGGTCCGGCCGAGTGCGCGTTCAGCGCAAAGCGGTGGTGTCGCGCGGGACGTAGAGACGGCTACCTGGCTGGACGATCGAGTCGGCCAGCCCGTTCAGACGCTTGATCTGCGCCATCACGACACCAGGATCGTCCCCTTGAGAGAGCGCGTCCGCGATCTCTAACAACGTGTCCCCCTCGTGAACCTCCACCCACGGCAGCCCCACGTGGTTGGCCACCACGACCCGCACCTCAGCATGCCCGGCCGTTCGCGTCCCCAGCCAGAACCCGCCCAGCGACAGCAGCGCCACGGCGACCACCAGCACGACCCTCCCACGACGTGTCAACCGCACCGGCGGAGTGGTCCGACGGCCGGTGCCGGCCACTATCCGCTTCGCCCGCCGATGAGTCGCACGCCGACCCCGTCGTTCGGCCCTTGGCCATCCGGCCGGCCGATCGGCCGCACGTTCAGCACGCGGCCGGACCGCCATGCGCTCGTCATCCCGCCGGCCCGCCGGGCGTTCAGCGCGCCGTGGGTCGGGTGTGCGTTCGCCATGCCGGTGGTTCGTCGCAGGACGGTTGCGCCGCCGGTTCGCCAGACGCCGAACCCAGTGGGGCCTTGTCGCCTTCCCGGCTCGTGAACTCTCCCCCCGCGATCCTTGCCCCCGTGAGCCTTCTTCTCGCGAGATCTCCCCTCGCGAGTTCTCCTCGCGTGAAACCCCGGCCCGTGAAACCCCGGCCCGTGAGCCCCCGTGTCGTGAGGCCCTGTTCCGTGAAATCCGCTCCCGTGAATTCTCCTCTCGCGAGGCACTGTCCCGTGAGGTCCCGGCCGGCGGGGCCCCATTCCGTGAGGCTCCAGACCGACTGGCACTGTCCCGTGAGTTGGTGCGGGTGGTCGTCCCCGTGATGGAGGCGGTGCTCGGTTTGGGCTTTCGGGTGGTGGGTGGCGTGTCGGAGGTGGGTGGTGTGCGGCCGCCGGTTACCAGTTCTCCGATGCGGGGGCGACTGGTGGTCGTGGTCGGCGTGTCGTCGGGGTGAGGCGGAGACGTCCCGGTCGTTCGCCTTTGAGGCAGCGTGTCGTCGCGGTCGGTGTCGGCGTCCAGACGAGGTGGTGGAACCAATCGCAAATGGGACCTTCTTCGTTCGTTAGCCGTACCCCCACCGGAAGAAGAGCCCCCACGCCTTCCTCCGCCACTCGAACGGAACCCCAACCTCTTACCGGATTTCCCGTAAACACCGGCCTCCTTACGCGTATTGTCTCCCCGTCGATCGTTACTCTGCGTGGCGTCGTCGATACGTGTGAGTTGGTTGCTGTCTTGGCTGGTTGTGTCCACATTTATGGGTGTTCGCATGGTTGACCTCCTGCCGTGTGGCCCGAGGAAAAGGCCAAATAAAGATCAGCAAATCGAACACGGTGTCGATCGAACTCCCGTACGATGTTGTACACCACGCTGGCGACAATTTCGAGGAAGACTCGAACAATTGTTTGAAGATGATCTTCAACAGCGATACGGTCGCTGTGTGCGACATCGAGACCACGGACCGGGAGGTTCGCCGGTGAGGCGGGCCGCCAGGCGAGGAGGAAGAGCATGACCGAGCGGGATGACGCAAACGGGGTCAGCGACCTCGCGGTGCGCCGACGCGACTCCCTGGGGCTCACCCCCAGGCAGCGCAAGATCCTGGAAGTGATCCGCGACTCGGTACAACAGCGCGGATATCCGCCCTCCATGCGCGAGATCGGCGAAGCGGTTCAACTGACCAGCACGTCCAGCGTGTCGCACCAGCTCACGGCGCTGCAGCGCAAGGGCTACCTACGGCGCGACCCGCACCGGCCGCGCGCCCTCGAGGTGCGCCTGCCCGGCGAGCCGGTGATGTGGGTCGACCCCGACGCCACCGACGTCGAACCCACGGTGAACCGTCCCACGGCCGCCTACGTTCCGCTCGTCGGCCGCATCGCCGCCGGTGGGCCGATCCTGGCCGAGGAGAGCGTCGAGGACGTCTTCGCCCTGCCCAAGCAGCTTGTCGGCGAGGGCACGCTGTTCCTCCTGCAGGTCGCCGGTGACTCGATGATCGACGCGGCCATCGCCGACGGCGACTGGGTGGTCGTACGCCAGCAGCCTGTGGCCGAGAGCGGCGACATCGTGGCCGCCATGATCGAGGGCGAGGCCACGGTCAAGACCTTCAAGCGCAAGGACGGCCACGTCTGGCTGGTCCCCCACAACGCCAACTACGAGCCGATCCCCGGCGACGAGGCCAGCGTGCTGGGCAAGGTGGTAGCGGTCCTACGCCGGTTGTAGCCGACTGGCCGATGACAACCGATTGGCCGGCCGGGCAACCCCCGGCCGGCCGCCAACGGGCTGATTGCCCAGTGCCACAAGAGTGTCGTGCGTTGCCACTGAATGTCAGTGACTCCGCCACGAAAGTGTCAGTAGGCCGTCGGGCGTACGCGGTCAAGGCCACCAAGCCCGGCGACGCGCATCCCCTCCAACTGCGTGGCCGCGCTGCGCGACTTCACCGATGAGCTCTACGCCGCCGCGCTGCAGGCGCAGCGGGAGGTCGGCGACCCGGAACCCGACGAGGACCCCTGAAGGAGCTGGGTGGCTCGTCCCGGTGGCGGAAGAAGCCATCCCGGCATCGCGCGGAAACAGCGCGAGCCGGCGATCGGAGCGGCTCAGGCGAACTGGTCGAGGAACACCTGCGTCTCTGCCAAGAAGCGGTCGTGCGCCTCCAGCTGTGCCCAGTGCCCGCAGTCAGGGACGGTGACGAGACGGGCATGGGGCATGCGGTCGGCGGCGCGCCGCGAGCCGGTCGGGTCGACGATGGGATCGTCCTGGCCGTGGAAGATCAACGTGGGCGCGTTGATCTCGTGTACCCGGTCGGTGAGGTCGTTGCGCATGCCGCGCCGTCCGAGGGTGGCCTGGTTGTAGCGGGCGTAGCCCAGGCCGGCCCGCGGTTTGCGGGCCTCGCGGACGAACTCGTCGACGACCTCGGCCGGGAGCGCGGCCGGGTCCTTGACGATGGCCCGGATGGCGGCGCCCGAGAAGCGGTTGGCGAAACGGGAAGCCGGTCGCAGCAACCAGTCGGGGGCCTGCGCCGCCGCCCACGCCCCGAGGTGCGCGGTGCGGTTGCGGAAGATCGGTACGAGCCCGCCCGGGGCGACGAGTATGAGGCCCGCGACGCGACGAGGATGCTCCAGGGCCAGGTTGAGGGCGATGTCGCCGCCCATGGAGACACCGGCCACCACGGCCTGCGTGATCCCGAGCGCGGTCATGGCCTCGGCGACGACGCGGGCGAGCTCGCGCGGGCCACCGGCGGGCGCGGCGTCGATGCTGCCGCCGAATCCGGGCAGGTCCGGCGCCCACACCTCGCGGTCGGCCGACAGTGGCTCGATGAGCCGGTACCAGGAGATCGCGGCGTTGTCCGTCCCGCCCCCGTGGATGAGCACGAGTGGGACGGCGTCCGGCTGGGCCGGATCGGCGTGGAGCACGCGAAGCCGTCCGGCACCGGTGGAGATGTGATGTTCCCGTGCGCCCGAGGGGATCAGGTGGGTCATGGTCGCTCCCGTTCGGAGATCAGCGCCTCGGCGAAGGCGACGAAGACGCGTTTGCCCGCACTCGTGTCGGCCACGCCGATGTCGACGGCGCGTGCCATCAGTTCGCCCATACCGAGGATGAGGGCGTCGATGCCGGTGCGGGGAGCCTGCGCGACGAGCGCCTGGTTCCACAGGGTGAGGTTCGCGGCGAGGACGTCGGCATCCAGGTCCGCCGCCACGATCCCCTCCGCCTGGAGAGCGCGGATGAACTCGGCCCCGAGGAGCTCTCGTGCCCGGACACGCTCGTCGTCCTGTGCCAGGCCCCGCAGCGGGGAGGTGGACTCCTGGTACAGGCGCAGCAGTGCCGGGCGCGAGTGCAGCGCGGTCACCGCGTGGAGGTAGAGGCGGGAGAACGAGCCGCCGCGGGGGTCTGCCTCCACCAGTTCGATCGAGCGACGGGTCGCCAGGACGAGCTCGCGGTCGACGACCGCGCGCAGCAACTCTTCCTTGTCGGCGAACCGCAGGTAGAGCACGCCTTTCGCGACCCCGGCGCGTGCGGCGATCGCGTCCATCCGCACCCGGCCGAAGCCCTGTTCGGCGATGAGCAGGGCGGCCGCGTCGAGGATGACATGGGTGTCGACGCTGGGGCGGACCATAGCCAACCTCCTAAATGACCAAAATCGCCAATGCAGTCATTTAGGATAGCGGCAAGCGGGATCCGCGCCTCCTCCACGCGTGGGAGGCCCGCTGGCAACCTGCGGCAAATGATCATGATTGGCCGTCGGCATGCCGAGTGGCAGGGAGGCGGAGCACGAAGCGGGCTCCGCCCCTGGTGACGCTCTCCACGTGAAGGGTGCCGTCGTGCGCGTGGGCGATGTCGCGGGCGATGGCCAGGCCGAGGCCGGCACCGCCGCGGCGGCGGCAGCGGGCGCTGTCGAGCCGGGCGAAGCTCTCGAAGACGCGTTCGCGATCCGCGGCGGGAATGCCGGGCCCATCGTCGGTGACGATGAGTTCGGCCGTGGCCCCGTGCCGGCGGACCTGGATCTGGATCGAGCACTTGGCGTACCGAAGGGCGTTGTCGAGCAGATTCGTCACCAGTCTGTCGAGGAGCGTGGGCACCGCATCGACGATGACCTCGTCCGCGGCCCGCAACCGGATCTGCGGGCCCGTGTCCGGCGTGGCCGCGTGGGCGCGGGCCAGGGCGGAAAGGTCGATCGGGCGGCGCCGCACGTGCCCACCGTCGGCGACCTGCGTGAGCACGAAAAGATCGGCGGTGATCGCCTCAAGCCGGGCGACGCCGCGCAGCACCGCGTCCAACAGCCGTGGCAGATCGGTCTCGCCGGGATGCAGCCGGGCCTCCTCGATCTCAGCCCTGAGCCCGGCGAGAGGCGTACGTAGTTCATGGGCGACGGCGGCGGCGAACCGGCGCTGAGCCAGATCCTTCTCCGTAGGCGGGCCCGCGCGAATTGCGTTCATGTCCATTCTCCGAAAGGTGCGGGCCGTCGGCATGACCGCCCGTTCGGACAAGACGCCTCAGGGGTCTCCACCCCCCGCCAGGCCCAGCCCGCACGGCCGAAGCCTGGAGCGGGATGGTGAGGTTCGGCCGGAGACGAACTCCGTGGCCTTCGGCCCGGTGAACGCCGTCCAGTACGCCTATTCCTCGTCAACGCCTGTTTCTGTCAACGTCGCGGATCCGGACGCCTGTCGTTCTCATCGAAGGGAACAGCAGCGGCCGAAGCCGGACCGCTCCACGCGATCACCCCCGGCGCGTCGAGCGTCGCCTCGGTCAACAGCCGCGGCGGCCGTCGTAATCCGGACGCCTAAACCCAGTAAATCCCCATATTGGAGGGTTTCGACCGCCCTTGACGAGATTCATACGACCGCAGCCCGAATATTGACGGCATCTCTACACCGCGCTCCGCAGAACCCTCGCACGCTCCCTCGAAGCCCGCGAGGTTCCCTGTCCAGCCAGATCCAGGGGGTGCGGACCCTGGACCTGGGAGGTCTGGGTGGCCGGGTTCGTCAGGGCGGGATCCGCCGTCAATGCGCCTGACGCCGCTGTGCAGTACTACTGCAGCCCGGCAGTTGGGACGGCGCGGCTACCGGGGGCGGCGGGTGTAGAGGGCGTGGGCGGATTTGATCACCTCGTCGGCGAAGGCGAGCACGTCACGCCGGCGTTCGAACGGCGAGGCGTACAGCGAGCGCCGGGGCGTGCCGAAGTGGTCTGCCAGCCCCGAGACCGCGCCCGCGAGCGAGGGCAGCGCGCTGTCGTCCTCGCGCAGACGCAGCGCCTCGTTCACCACTTGGTGCCAACGCTCGGGGAACGCCTCCAACGCGTGCAGGCCCGCGCCCGTCTTCGAGGTGATCTCGCCGGTGGACAGCGTGTAGTGCAGGCGGGCGACGCCCGTGACCACCCACATCGCCCCGTACGCCCCGAGGCAGGTCAGCCCCCAGGGTGAGGCCAGGCGGGAGGCGCGGGCGACCAGGCGGCGCCAGTAGAGGTCGAGGTTGTCGTCCGTCCAGGCGGCCAGGGCACCCGGATCGTTCCAGATCTCCAGCTCGTCTGGTTTGGGTCCACGGCAGGTGAGGCCGTGCTGGGCCAGCGTGTGCCAGGTGATCGGGTTGACGCCGCCCCTGCGGTTGAGCCGGCCGGCGTGCGCCCTGGGCCGTACTCCCAGCTCTGAGGGGTCGCGGTTGAGGTCGTCCCAGGTCAGGTAGACGCCCTCGAACGGATACGCCCCGAGCCGGAGGTGAATGCGCTCCAGCACCTCGAACGGCGGCTCCGCCGTGGTCACCGCCACGAAGTCCACGTCGCTCGTCCCCGGCCGATAGTCGCCCAGGGCGGCGGAGCCCTCCAGATAGAGCCCTTCCACCAGCCCGGGAGCCTCCGTGTCGGCCACCGACAGGTAGGTCTCCACGATGGCGTCGATCTTCGGGTGGGGCGTCATGGCCGCCCAGCCTGCCACAATCGACCTCGCCGCCTCATCACATTGAAAAATCCTAAAATGACGGAGTGAATGAGGCATATACCCCGGAATACCTCAAGTCCACACATGACGGGCTTAAGTGGACGGATGTCGAGCCCGGTGTGATCCCGGCCTGGATCGCCGACATGGACCTGCCCACCGCCCCCGAAGTGATCGAGACGCTGCGCCGGCGGGCCGCCGGAGATCTCGGCTACCCCTCCTGGCTGACGGACCCCAACGCCGGGCCCCTGGCCGAAGCGTTCGCCGAGCGCATGGCCGCCAGGTACGGCTGGCAGGCGGACCCCTCGCTCGTACGCTCGTTCAACGACCTCAACCAGGCCCTCCAGGTGCTCCTGCAGGTCTGGACCCGGCAGGGGGACGCGGTCGCCGTGCACACCCCGGCCTATCCCCCGTTCCTGACGACCCTGGAGACCATGGGGCGGCCGCCGCGGCCCATCAGGTTCGAACCCGACGGGACCTCCTGGCGCTTCGAGACTCCCGACCTTTCCGGCTGCCGCGTCCTGCTGCTGGTCAACCCGCACAACCCGACCGGCAGGGTCTTCACCCGCGACGAGCTGACCCACCTGGCCGAGCAGGCCGAACGCCACGACCTGCTCGTCATCGCCGACGAGATCCACGCGGACCTGACCTTCGAGCCGCACCGGCACATCCCGTTCGCCACGATTCTCCCGGAACGCACCGTGACGATCACGTCGGCCACCAAGGCGTTCAACCTGGGCGGCATCCGCTGCTCGGTCGCGCACCTCGGGCATCGGGGCATGCGCGAGGCGCTGTCGGCGCAGCCGCCCTTCCTGTACGGCTCGGCGAACCTGTTCGGCGTCGAGGCGACGGTGGCCGCCTGGCGGCACGGGGACGCGTGGCTGGAGGACACCCGGGCCCTGCTCGACCGCAACCGGCGGACGATCGCCCGGCTGCTCCCGGAACCGTTCACCTACCGCCTCCCCGAGGCGACGTATCTGGCGTGGCTGGGGGTCGGGCGTCCGGGGATGGCGGAGGTCATCGAGCGGGAGGCCCGGGTACGGCTGACGGACGGGGCCGGCTTCGGGCCCGGGGGCGCGGGCCACGTCCGGCTGAACTTCGCCACCACCGAGCCCGTGCTGGCCGAGATCCTCAAACGCCTGGCCCGCACCCCCTGACACCGGGCCGCGCGTCAGGTCAGCGGCGGCAGCTCCGGCGGGGTGGCCGGCGGGTGTTCGTCCAGGGCCGCCATCGCCAGCTCGATGGCCTTGTCGAGCTGCGGGTCCCGCCCCGCCGTCCGGTCCTGCGGGGTGATCACGACCTCGACGTCGGGATCCACCCCGTAGTTCTCCACCCCCCACCCGGGCCCGTCGATCCAGAAGGAGTACCGGGGCTGGGTGACCCTGGTCCCGTCCACCAGCGTGTACCGGGAGTCGATTCCGATGACCCCGCCCCACGTCCGGGTGCCGACCAGCGGCCCGAGCCCCCGGGCCTTGATCCCGGCGCTGACGATGTCCCCGTCGGAGGCCGAGAACTCGTCCGCGATGGTCACGATCGGCCCCCTGGGCGAGTCCTGCGGGTACCGTGTCGGTTCGAACCCCCTGGCCCGCTCCCACGCGGTGACCTTGCGGGAAAGCTTCTCCAGCACCAGCTCCGACAGGTGCCCGCCGCCGTTCTCCCTGACGTCCACGACGAGCCCGTCGTAGGCCATCTCGGTCCGCAGATCGCGGTGGAACTGCGCCCATCCGGAGGCGACCATGTCGGGTACGTGCAGATATCCGAGCCGGCCGCCCGAGGCCTCGCGGACCAGCGCCCTGCGGCCCTCCACCCAGTCGTGGTAGCGCAGTTGCGTCTCGTCGGAGATCGGGCTGACCACGACGCGCCGCGGCTCCCCGCCGGACGCGGGCCGCACGGTCAGCTCCACGGGCTGTCCCGCCGTCCCGGCCAGCAGGGCGAGCGGTCCGCGTACGGGGTCGACGGGCCGCCCTCCGACGGCCAGGATGGCGTCCCCTGGACGGACGGCGACGCCCGGGGCGAGCAGGGGCGAGCGGGCGTCGTGGTCGGAGGACTCTCCGGGCAGGATGCGCCGCACCCGCCACACCCCGTCGGCGTCCCTGTCCAGGTCCGCCCCGAGCAGACCCTGGCGGCGGCGGGGGTCGTAGCCGCCGTGGGAGGCGGTGGCGTAGGCGTGCGAGGTGCCCAGCTCGCCCTGGGTCTCCCAGAGCACGTCGATCAGCTCGGAGTGGGTGCCGATGCGTTCGACCAGCGGCTCGTACCGGTCGAGCACGGCCTGCCAGTCGACGCCGTTCATGTCCTCGCGCCAGAAGTGGTCGCGCATGAGCCGCCCGGCCTCGCGGAAGCCCTGGCGCCACTCGGCGACCGGGTCGAGTTGCACGGTGACGCGGTCCATGTCGATGGTGACGACCTCGTCGCCCTCGGTGGCGGCGCGGGTCTGCAGGCCGTTCTTGCCGTTGGTGACGAGCCTGGCGCCGTCGCCGCTGACCTCGAAGGAACGCACCTCCCTGGCCAGCTCGCCCTTGGCGCGCTTCTTCAGGTCGTAGCGCTCCAGCACGATCTCGTTCGTCGTCTCGGTGCCGTCGCCGAGCTGCCCGGCCAGCGGGTAGCGCAGCCAGAGCAGGGCGTCCTTGGCGCTGCGCAGGTTGCCGTAGCGCCCGGCGGGCACCGGGACCGGCACCACGCGGGAGCCGATCCCCTCGGGGTCGACCTCGGTACGCGGCGGCGCGTCGTCCTTCTTGTCGTCCTTGGCGGGTTTGTCGTCTTCGCCGTTGAAGCCGCGTCCCTGCAGCGACGGGTCGAACGGCGAGGGCGTGGTGGCCTGCAGCGGCACGATGTAGGGCCTGCACCCCACGGGGAAGGACAGATCGAAGACGTGCGCGTCGTAGACGGGGTCGAAGGTGCGCACCGACAGGAACGCCAGGTGTTTGCCGTCCTTGGTGAAGACCGGGCCCGAGTCGGCGAACCGCACCGGCGTCACGTCGGTCACCGAGGTGCCGTCCACCCGCCCGATCTTGATCTGTGACAGCGGGCTGCGGTGCGGGTGGACCCAGGCCAGCCAGCCCGAGTCGGGAGAGAAGGTCAGGTCGCTGACGTCCCCTTCTGTGGTCCTGTCGAGCTGCCGGATATTTCCGGACTCAAGGTCGACGATCAGCAGCCGTCCATCGTGCGTGGCCACGGCCGCGTGCTTGCCGTCGGGCGCGGCCTCCAGTTCGAGCACCCGCCCGAGTTGCCCGCCGACCAGGGTCCGCACCTCGCCGCCGGGCGTGCCGATCTCCAGCCCGTCCTCGCCGCCGGCGTCCGAGACCCACACGGCCCGCCCGTCGGCGTCCAGGACGCACGGGAGCCGCACGCGCACGCCGGGCTGGGCCCGCAGCACGCCCGCGGGCCCGTCGCGGTGCGTCACCCAGTGCGCGGTGCCGCGGATCTCCACGGCGCTGGCGCGCCCGCTCGCGTCCGGCGAGTACGCCCCGATCCGCATCGGCGCGGGCCTCCTGGCGCGGCCCGGCCTCGGCCCGCCCAGCCGCACATCCAGCTTGTACGGCTCCGCGTCCAGGCTCTCCAGCAGCCACAGGTCCCCGGCGTGGGAGTAGACCACCCGCTGCCCGTCGCCGGCCGCGTGACGGGCGTAGAACTCCTCATGGGAGCTGTGCTTGCGCAGGTCGGACCCGTCGGGCAGGGCCGAGTACAGGTTTCCCGCGCCGTCGATGTCGGCCAGGAACACGATCCGCTCGCCCACCCAGCTCACCGCCCAGTACTGCGCCGGGCTGTCGGCGAACAGCCGGGTGAACTCGCCGTCCCCCTCGGCGTCCACCCAGATCTTGCCGGCCGTGCCGCCCCGGTACCGCTTCCACTGGGACGGCTCGCGCCACATCGGCGAGACGGTGGCGACCTTCGCGTCGCTGACGGCGAGGTCGCTGACCCATCCGTACGGCAGCCGCGTGGCAGGGCCGCCGTCGAGCGGCACCGTGTAGGCCCAGTTCCTGACCATCCACCCGCACTCGTTCGCCGTGCTGACGGCCAGCACGTTCGCCTCGTCGCTCCAGCCTCGGACGCCGGTCGCGGCTCCCCAGTACGTGAGCCGCTCGCCCTCGGGCCCGTCGATCCCGGCCGCGAACACCTCGGGGGAGCCCTCCCGGTTGGAGGTCCAGGCGATGCGGGCGCCGTCGGGCGAGAATCTCGGATGCGTCACCGGGACGCGGTCGGCGGTGAACCGCCAGGCCCTCCCCCCGGCCAGCGGAGCCAGCCAGACGTCGTCGTCGGCGACGAAGGTGACGAGGTCACCATGCAGGTGCGGATATCTCAGGTATGCGCCATTTGTCACAGGTGCACAGTAATGCCAAACATCAAGGTCAGCCCATGAATTCTCCCTTCAGCGGACCTGCCGCGTCCCGGGAACGGTCAAGTACGGGGTGCGCCGGAAATGTACGGGAAGTCTGTGAAATATGAGGATTCTTGCGCGTATGCACCAGATCCCACCCCGCCTGGCCGCCGGCTCCATCATCCTGAACTCCGGCCTCAACAAGGCGGGCGCCGACGAGCAGACCGCGGCCTCCCTGCACGGCATGGCCGCGGGCACCTACCCGTTCCTGCGCGAGATGGACCCGGCGGTCTTCACCCGGCTGGTCTCGCGCGGCGAGATCGCCCTCGGGGCCGCGGCCCTGGTCCCGTTCGTGCCGTCACTGCTGGTCGGAGCCGGGCTGACGGGGTTCGCGGCGGGCCTGCTCGGCCTCTATCTCAAGACGCCGGGGTTGCGTGAGGAGGGCAGCCTGCGCCCCACCGCTCAGGGTCTGTCGATCGCCAAGGACGTCTGGCTGCTGGGCATCGGACTGGCGCTGGTCCTCGAAGAACTCTGCCATCGATGATCTCCGGGCCTTGGCCGCTAACGATGAAGAAGTGGGGTAGCCGGGGCGCATGGTACAAATCGGCTACACCTTGATGTCCGAACAGACCCCGGCCCGCGAACTCGTCGACTACGCCGCGACGGCCGAGCGCGTCGGCTTCGACTACGCGGTGATCTCCGACCACTATTTTCCCTGGATCGAGGAGATGGGGCATTCGCCCTACTGCTGGTCGGTGCTCGGCGCGGTGGCCCAGGTCACCGAGCGGCTGCCGCTGATGACCTACGTGACGTGCCCGATCATGCGCTACCACCCGGCCGTGGTCGCGCAGAAGGCGGCCACGATGGGCGTGCTGAGCCAGGGCAGGTTCACGCTGGGCCTCGGCTCGGGCGAGAACCTGAACGAGCATGTCGTCGGCGAGGGCTGGCCGCCGGTGGACACCAGGCACCGGATGTTCGCCGAGGCCGTCCAGATCATCAGGAAGCTGTTCAGCGGCGACTACGTCACCCACCAGGGTGAGTTCTTCGACGTGGACTCGGCCAAGCTGTACGACCTGCCGGAGCGGCAGGTGCCGATCGGCATCGCCGCCTCGGGCGGCCAGTCGGCGGAGATCGCCGCCCAGTTCGGCGACGTGCTGGTCGTCAACGAGCCCTTGCCGGACGTGGTGCGGCAGTTCAAGGCGTGCGGCGGTGAGGGCAAGCCGGTCTACGGCCAGCTCCCGATCGCCTACGACACCGACCCCGAGGCCGCCAGGGACCGCGCGCACCGGCTGTGGCGCTGGGCCGCCGCCGGCGGCTGGAAGGTGATGGCCGAACTGCCCGCCCCGGTGAACTTCGCGGCGGCGGCCGGCACCGTCCGCCCGGAGGACGTGGCCAGGAACGTGCCGTGCGGCAACGACATCGACGCCGTCGTGCGGGCCGTCGCGGACTTCGCCGCCGCGGGGTACACGCACGTGGCGCTCGTCCAGATCGGGCACGACCGGCAGCAGCCCTTCTTCGACTGGGCCGAGAAGGAGCTGCTGCCGGCTCTGCGCGGCCTGTAGTCAGACGACGATGTTGACCAGCTTGGGCGCCCTGACGATCACCTTGCGCGGAGCCCCCTGCAGGTAGGGGGCGACCTTGTCGGAGGCCAGGGCCAGCTCCCGCAGCTGCTCTTCGCCGATGTCGGGCGAGACCTCCAGGCGGTCGCGCACCTTGCCAGCGACCTGCACCACGCACGTCACCGACTCCTGCACCAGCAGCGCGGGATCGGCCTGCGGCCAGCCGCCGAACGCCACGGAGCCGGTGCGGCCCAGCCGCTCCCAGCCCTCTTCCGCGGTGTAGGGGGCCACCAGCGACAGCATGACGGCCAGCGCCTCGGCGGCCTCGCGCACCGACGGGTCGCCCGCGCCGGGGCCGGTGTCGATGGCCTTGCGCGCGGCCGAGGTCAGCTCCATCATGCGGGCCACCGCCACGTTGAACCGCTGGGACTCGACCAGCTTGGTGACCTCGTCGATCGTGCGGTGCGTGACCTTGCGCAGCTCGACCTCGCCGGCCGCGAACGGCGCCTCGGGCGCCGAGTCGACCTCCGACATCACGCGCAGCGCGCGGGCCAGGAACTTCTGCGAGGCGGCCGGTGAGAGGTCGGCCCAGTCGATGTCGTCTTCTGGCGGCCCGGCGAAGATCATGGTCAAACGTACGGCGTCGACGCCGAAGTCGTCGATCTGCTTGCCCAGGTCCACGCCGTTGCCCAGGGACTTGGACATGGCCTTGCCGCCGTTGATCACCTGACCCTGGTTCAGCATGCGCCCGAACGGCTCGGTGAAGTCCAGCATGCCCATGTCGTGCAGGACCTTGGTGAAGAAGCGGGAGTACAGCAGGTGCAGGACCGCGTGCTCGATGCCGCCGACGTACTGGTCGATCGGCCCCCACTTGCGCACCTGCTCGACGTCGAACGGGCCGTCGGTGTAGCCGGGCGAGCAGTAGCGCAGGAAGTACCAGGAGGAGTCGACGAAGGTGTCCATCGTGTCGGTGTCGCGCTTGGCCGCGCCACCGCACTTGGGGCACTCGACGTTGACCCACTCCGTGGCGCTGGCCAGCGGGGAGACGCCCTTGGGCGCCAGTGCCTCGCCGCGCATGTCGGGCAGCGTGACCGGCAGCAGCTCGTCGGGGACGGGCACCTCGCCGCAGTCGGGGCAGTGGATGATCGGGATCGGCGTGCCCCAGAACCGCTGGCGGGACAGCAGCCAGTCGCGCAGCCGGAAGTTGACCGCGCCCGCGCCCCTGCCCTCGACCTCCAGGACCTCGATGATCTTGGCGATGGCCTCGGTCTTGGACAGGCCGTCCAGCGGCCCTGAGTTGACCAGCGTGCCCTCGCCCGGCGTGGCCTCGCCGGTCTCGCCCGGGTCGGCCAGGCCGGTGTGCACGACGACCTTCACCGGCAGCCCGAACTTCAGCGCGAAGTCCAGGTCGCGCTGGTCGTGGGCGGGCACGGCCATGATGGCGCCGTGGCCGTAGTCGCTCAGCACGTAGTCGGCCGCCCAGACCGGGATGCGCTCGCCGTTGACCGGGTTGATCGCGTGGCGGCCCAGGAAGACGCCGCTCTTGTCCTTGTCGGTGGACAGCCGCTCGATGTCGCTCAGCTTGGCGACCTCGGCGCGGTAGGCCTCGAAGGCCGGGCGCTGCTCGTCGGTGACGATCTCGTCGGCCAGCGCGGCGTCGGCGGCGACCACGAAGAACGTGGCGCCGTACAGGGTGTCGGGCCGCGTGGTGTAGACGTGGACGGGCTCCTCGCGGCCCTCGATCTCGAACAGCACGTCGGCGCCCTCGGAGCGGCCGATCCAGTTGCGCTGCATGGTCAGCAGGCGCTCGGGCCAGCCCCGCAGCTGCTCCATGTCGTCCAGCAGGCGCTGGGCGTAGTCAGTGATCTTGAAGTACCACTGCGTCAGCTCACGACGTACGACGTCGGCGCCGCAGCGCTCGCACTTGCCGGCCACGACCTGCTCGTTGGCCAGCACGGTCTGGTCGTTGGGGCACCAGTTGACCAGGCCGCCCTTGCGGTAGGCCAGGCCGCGCTCGAAGAAGCGGTTGAACAGCCACTGGTTCCACCGGTAGTACTCGGGGTCGCTGGTGTGCAGCCGGCGCGACCAGTCGAAGGAGATGCCGTAGCGCCTGAACGAGGTGGCCTGCGTCTCGATGTTGGCGTAGGTCCACTCGGCGGGGTGGGCGTTGCGCTTGATCGCCGCGTTCTCGGCGGGCAGGCCGAAGGAGTCCCAGCCGATCGGGTGCAGGACGTTGTAGCCCTTCTGCGTCCAGTAGCGCGCGATGACGTCGCCGATGGCGAACACCTCGCCGTGACCCATGTGCAGGTCGCCCGACGGGTAGGGGAACATGTCGAGCATGTAGCGCCGCTCACGGGGGTCGGCCGGGTCTTCGCCGGCCCGGTAGGTGTCCTGCTCCTCCCATCGCTGCTGCCACTTGGCCTGCAGCGCCTGCGGATCGTACTCACTCACGGCTACTGCCCTTCTGGCTTGATATGCGGACCCATAAGAAAACCCCTCGTGCACACAACGAGGGGTGGAGCCGCGACGGCGATATCTTCTAGGGCCGTCGCGGCCCGCTAAGAAGCAGGGTCGCGGAACGCACGTGTCAAGGGTAGCGCACGTCTTCGCCTGAATGCAGGCAGCCGATCGAGGTCCAAGGGCACAATGGAGTCTTCGGGTCCGGCGAGACCTGAAGGTGATGTACCCGTTGTGATCCCATTCGTCCCATAAGCATACAGTTGTCACCGTGGTGTACCCAGCTGAGCCTGATCGACCGGACGGGGGCCTGCCGCTGCAGGATCCACCGACCGATCCACGCGGCTTCGCTAGTTTGGCTGCGGAACCACCAGCATCTCCTGGAAAATCCCATGAGATTATGCCTGGAACGTCTAATCCGGATATAAGGGCAGATCCGGACGCAACCTCGGGAGGGCCGGCAGCAATGGCAACGGAGAATTCCGGACCTCACCTGCCATCGTCCTGGCCAGAGGCACCGCAGCGCTCCTCTGAGGTCCCCACGTCGTGGCCGGAGTCCTCGGCGCCCGCCCATGACCCCTCCTGGCCCGAGCCGCCGCGCAAGGACGACTCCTGGCCCGAGCCGCCGCCGCGCCGCTCAGCCCGTGATGACGCCGCGGGCTCCGCGCCGGGGTCGAACTCCTCGTGGCCGGAGGTGCCGCCGCCGAGCAGCACCACCTCGCCCTCGTGGCCGGACGCGCCGGGGAGGGACGTGCCGACCTCCTGGCCCGAGTCGCGAGAGGCGCGGGGAACGGACGTGCCGACCTCCTGGCCGGATTCGCGCGACACGCAGGGCACGCGGCCGGACGTCGGAGAGGTTCCGAGGTCGTGGCCCGAGACCTCGCGGGACGTGCCGACGTCCTGGCCGGAGACCTCGCAGAACGCCACGGGCCCGTCATGGCCGGACGTGCCGCCGCCGAGCGGCGCCGCCTCCCATACGGAGCAGCCGCCCGTCCCCGATCCGGTCCCGGCGTGGGCGCAGCCGCCCGCCCCGTCGCCCGACGCCTGGTCGAACCTGTCCTCCCCCGCGCCGTGGCCCCAGGGCGGCCGCGCGGACGACCCGCTTTCAGGGGGTGACCGTCCTGCCAAGAACTCCTCGCCGGCGGCCGACCGCACCCCTCCTGGCGTTCCCGTCTGGCCGCCGAGCCCCGCCCCCGCCGACGCCCCGGCCAGGCCCATGGGCGACCGCGACCCCGGCGACGCCCCCGTCTGGCCCCCCGCAGGCCCCTCCGCCGACGCCGAGCGCACGATGGTGCACGGCCAGGCCGACGCCCCTCCCGGCCAGCACCCGCCGCCCCAGACGCACCCCGCCGACGAGCGCACCGTCAACTACGGTCAGCACTCAGAAGGCCTGCTCGACGACCGCGCGACCCCCTCCAAGGCCATGGACTCCGCCAACGCCGGCACACCCCCCACCGAGGACCAGGGCCCCCGCCCCGGCTCCAACCTCAACCGCGACCCCTCCGACCCCGACCGCCGGTTCGTGACCGCCGGCCAGATCAGCGGCTCCCGCACCCCGCCGCCGGAGCGCCAGCAGGAGCTCTGGAACACCGTCTTCGGCGACCAGCAGGACCGCGCCGACCAGGACCGCGCGCTGGACGACGAGCCGCAGGGCAAGCCCGTCTGGATCTACGCGCTCGGCGGTTCCGTGGCGATCGCGCTGGTCGGCGCGCTGCTGTGGGCGTTCCTGGCGGGTCCGCTGGCCCCCGAGGACGCGGCGAGCTCGGCCGCGACGGAGGAGAAGGCGACCACCCCGCCCAAACCGACCGCCACCAAGTCCTCGACCACGATCGGCGCCCTGCCGCAGTACCCGGGCAAGGCGTCCCCGGTGATCGGCAGGGTCACCGACGCCCAGGCCCGCATCTCCCTCCCGCGCCTGGGCGGCAAGTGGCTGCTCGACCAGCGCGGCACCGTCACCGTCAAGGGCACCTACGGCTTCGACACCCGCCAGTACGTCCAGCTCGCGCCGGACCGGTACGCCCAGCTCATGTCGGGCCCGCTGTCGCCGCGGCTGGCCGAGCACTACCAGCAGGACAACCTGGAGCCGGTCATCAGGCAGGTGGTGCTCAGCGCCCGCAAGCGCTTCTTCCCTGAGGACAACAAGGTCCGCAAGATCGCCCAGCAGCCGATCAAGGTGGGCGACTCCACGGGACGGCTGGTCGCGTACTCGCTGACCTCGCAGACCGAGAAGGCCACGATCGTCACGATGGCCGTCAACACCGGCGGCGAGGTCCCGGCCATCATCTACATGTCGATCCCCTCGGACGGCAAGCAGCTCCTGCCCGACATCCGCCGGGTGATGGGCCAGCTCAAACTGACCGCGTAGGGGCTAGAAGGCGCACTCCATGTGCTTGATCCCGTTGATGAACATGGAGTGCAGCCGGTCCGGCTTGCCGCCCTCGATCTGCGGCACGCGGCGCAGCAGTTCGCGGAACATCACCGTGATCTCCCGCCTGGCCAGGTGCGCGCCGAGGCAGAAGTGCGGCCCGGGCCCGCCGAAGCCGACGTGCGGGTTGGGCTGGCGGGTGATGTCGAAGCGGTACGGGTCGTCGAACACGGCCTCGTCCCTGTTGGCCGCCCAGTAGAACAGGACGGCCTTCTGGCCCGCGCGGTAGAGGTGGCCGTTCATCTCGAAGTCCCTGGTGACCTTGCGGCGCATGAAGTTGACCGGGGAGGCCAGCCGGACGATCTCCTCCACGGCGCCCGGGGCGTGTCCTTCGAGGTCCTCCAGCCAGAGCGCGCGCTGGCCGGGGTTGTTGGTGAGCAGGCGCAGGCCGTAGGAGATGGCGTTCCTGGTCGTCTCGTTGCCGGCCACGACGAGCAGGATGAAGAACGAGCCCAGCTCCTGCGACGTCAGCTGCTCGCCGTCGATGTTCGCGTTGACCAGGGACGACGTCAGGTCGTTCGTGGGATTGCCGGCGCGGTGGGCGGCCAGGTCCCGCACGAGCTGCTGCAGCTCCATGCCGGCGGTGAGCAGGCGCTCGGCGACCTGGTCGAGGTCGTCGCCGGCGTACTCGGGGTCGAAGCCGCCGAGGATGACGTTGGAGCGCTCGAAGACGAACTGGTAGTCGCGCTCGGGGATGCCCATCATGTCGCAGATGATCTTCAGGGGCAGGCGGGCGGCGACCTCGGCCACGAAGTCGCAGCCGGGGCCCTTGTCCAGGAGGTCGTCCACGATGCGGACGGCGGCCTCCTCCACGTCCGCCTCGAACTGCTTGATCATCTTGGGGGTGAAGGCGCGGGAGACGATCCTGCGCAGCCTGGCGTGGCGCGGGTCGTCCATGTTGATCATCGAGCCGAAGTACTCGGTGAACTCCGCCGGCATGTCGGGGATGCTCGTCGCGCCGCCGTCGCCGGAGCAGAAGACCTCGGGGTTGCGGCTGGCCTCCAGGATGTCGGCGTGCTTGACCAGCGCGTAGTAGCCCGGGCCCTTGGCGGCGAAGGAGAGCTCCATCTCCTCGAAGAAGGCCGGGCTCTCGCGCCGGCGCAGGCGCTCGAACGCCTGCTCTCGCTCGGCCATGGGCTTGGTCCAGAAGGCGCTGTCCGACAGGTCGAAGTCCAGAACACTCATGGGGCAATCCTGTGAAAAGCAGACACTTACGTCAATGGGTTCGACCCCGTACGTACGCCCGGCACCAACCTGTGTCGGCCATGCCCTAGGGTTCGGACCCATGACGTTCTTCTTCCGAAGGTAGCGACCCGCCGGCGGGCTCGCGGACGACCCACCGCCGGCGATGCGGGCGCGCGAGCGAGCGCCGTCCCGAGTCGCTACGTGGGAGAAGGACACGTAAGTGCAAACTCCGCTACTTGCCGTGGGCCGCTGGACGCGGCCCACGGTGCATACCTTTGCCGTGGCCAGGGCGGTGCATGGCATCGAACCCCTGGTGGCCACGGAGATTCGACGTTCCGGGCTGGGCGTGGTGCGCGGGGTGCGCCATCGCGAGGTGTGGTTCGAGACCGCCCGCCCAGAGGCCGACCTGCTGGGGCTGCGAACGGCGGACGACGTGCTGCTGGCGGCGGCCGTCGTGGACGGGATCGGTCACGGGCGCTCGGCGCTGCGCCGGCTGTCCGCCGCGGCCCGGACACTGGACGTGGGGGCGCTGGCCAGGACAGGCAACGGAGTGGAGGTGTCGGCGTCGTTCGTCGGGCGGCGCAACTACACCAGGTTCGAGATCGAGGACGCGGTGGGGGTCGAGCCGGCCAGGCCGCTGCGGCTGCCTTACCACTCCAGGCGGGACGGACGGCGTCCGCCCGCGGGCGCGATGGCCTGGCGGGTGACCATCGAGGACGACCGGGCGGTCATCGCGCTGCGCCTGGCCGAACGGCCGCTGCACCGCAGGGCCTACAAGTCGGCCTCGGTACGCGGGACGCTGCATCCGCCGGTGGCGGCGGCGATGGCGGAGCTGGCGCGGCTGCCGGGGGCGGGCACGGTGCTCGACCCCTGCTGCGGGGCGGGAACCACGCTGATCGAGGCGGCCGCGAGCGCGCCTCGGGCACGCCTGCTGGGCTTCGACCACGATCCGGCCGCCGTCCACGCCGCCACCGTCAACGCCCGAACCGCCATGGAACGCGGCCGGACTCCGTGCCCACCGGGTGTGGGGCGGTTCGGGGTGGCGGATGGCGGGCGGATCCCCGTGGCCGGCGGGAGCGCCGACCGCGTGCTCGTGAACCCGCCCTGGGGCCGTCAGGTGCCGCCTCGGGGGCTGCTCGCCGGGGGCCTGGGCCCGTTGTGGCGGGAGGTGCGCCGGGTGGTGGCCGCGGACGGCCTGGTCGTGGCTCTGGTCCACGACGGGATCCCGCGCGGGTTCGCGGTGGAGGAGGCGATCCGGGTGAGCTTGTCGGGACAGCACCCGGTGCTCGCCGTCCTCAGCAGGCGTCCTACGAAGCGGGGCCGAGCCAGTCCAGGATGAGCCGGTTGACCTCGCCGGGCCGTTCGAGGTGGAGGAAGTGCCCCGCTCCCGCCACCTGTTCGGCCCGCGACCCGGCCGGCAGCATGCTCTCCGCGGCCTTGGCCAGCTCGGCGCCCAGGGCGCCGTCCTGGACGCCGTGCAGGTACAGGACGGGGCCGGCGACGGGTTCGACGGCCGGGTGGCGGCCGGACGGCGGCGTGGTGCCGAGCATGGCCCGGTAGTAGCCGATGGCCGCGCTCAGGTTGGCGGGCTCGCCGATGCTGCGCCGGACGAACGCCAGGTCCTCGGTCGCGTCGTACCCGGGTGACCATTCGCGCCACAGGCCCGCGAGGAAGTCGGGGCGCGCGGCGGCGGCCTCGGCCAGCGGCGTCTGGAAGAGGAAGACGTAGAAGGAACGCTTGAGCTGCTCGTAGTCCAGGAATCCGGCTCCGAGCGAGCCGGGCGGCGGCAGTGCGAGCGTGACGGCCCGGCGGAAGCGCCCGGCGCTCTGGTAGACGGGGAACGCGCCCCAGTCGTGGCCGATGATCACCGCGTCGTCGTCGCCGCCGAGTTCCTCGTGCAGGGCGCGGACGTCGGCGACGAGCGCGGCGTCCTCGTACGCCTCGTCGGCCGGGACCTCGGTGGGGGCGTAGCCGCGCATGAAGGGCGCGACCGCACGGTAGCCGCGCTCGGCCAGCGCGGGCATCAGGTGCCTCCAGGTGTGCGCGGTGTCGGGGAAGCCGTGCAGGCACAGCGCCAGGGGTCCCTCCCCCAACGACAGATACGCGAACTCCACCCCGTTGGCGTGGATAGTCCTGATCTCCATGACTGCGAAACCTAGCATTCGGCCCGCCTCCGGAGTACCTCTACAGCGAAGGGTCAGACTCCTTACAGCGCATGTCAGAAGCTGTACCGCAGGTGTTTGACACCGTTGATGAAGTTCGACAGCAGGAAGTCGGGCTCCCCCACGGCCTTGATGTCCGGCAGGCGCGTGAACAGCTCCCTGAACATCACGGTCATCTCCCTGCGTGCCAGGTGGGCGCCCAGGCAGTAGTGCGGCCCGGGACCGCCGAAGCCGACGTGCGGGTTGGGGTCGCGGCTGATGTCGAAGACGTCGGGGTCGGTGAAGACCGACTCGTCGCGGTTGGCGGAGTTGTAGAAGAGCAGCACCTTGTCGCCCTTCTTGTACGCGGTGCCGTTCATCTCGTGATCCCTGGTCACCGTCCGGCGGAACTGGATCACCGGCGTCGTGTAGCGGACGATCTCATCGCAGGCCCGGACGATACGGTCGTCGAAGTCCTCCAGCAGGGACGCGCGCTGCTCCGGATGGTCGGTGAACAGCTTGAGCCCGTAGGCGATCGCGTTGCGGGTCGTCTCGCTGCCCGCCACCACCAGCAGGATGAAGAAGGAGCCCAGCTCCTGCGGCGTGAGCCGTTCTTCGCCGTTGACCAGCAGGCTCACCAGGTCGCCCGTGGGCCGCCTGCGCCGTTCGTCGCCCAGGCGCGCGGCCATCCGGTTGAGCGAGAAGCCGGCGCGCAGCAGCTTGGCCAGGCTGCGGGCGACGTTGACGCGGCTGAAGTCGGGGTTGATGCCGGTGTACTCGGGGTCGGCGTTGCCGAGGATGACGTTGGTCCGCCGCAACACCAGGTCATGAAATTTCGGCGGAATCCCCATCATGTCGCAGATGACCCGTACGGGCAGTCGGGCGGCCACCTGCGCCACGAAGTCGCCCGGCCCCGCCTCGATCGCCTCATCCACGATCTGCGCGGCGGCCGCGGCCAGGTCCTCCTCCATCTTCGACAGGATGCGCGGCGTGAACGCCCTGGAGACGATGCGCCGTAACCGCGCGTGCCGCGGATCGTCCATGTTGATCATGGACCCGAAGTACACGCTCAGCCAGCGCGGCATGTCGGGGATGCTGTTGGAGCACGGCTCGCTGCTGAACACGGCCGCGTTCCTGCTGGCCTCGGTCACGTCGGCGTGGCGCACGAGGGCGTGGTAGCCGTCGCCGCCGCCGACGAACGGCACGGCCTGCTCCCGCACGAACACGGGGTGGTCGAGAGCGCGCAGCTTGCGGAAGGCTTCCATGCGCTCGGCCTGCGGCAGGCCCCAGAACGGGAGCTGCGACAGGTCGAGATCGGCTGACAGCGTCATACTCTCAAAGACTCAAGCAAGTGACCACTTACGTCAAGTGTCGTTCTTGATGAGGTCTGCCGCCTTTTCTCCGATCATGGTAGCGGGAGCATGGGTATGTCCGCGGTTGAGCGTCGGCATGATCGACACGTCCGCGACCCTCAGCCCCTCGACGCCGCGCACCCGCAACGAGGGATCCACGACCGAGCCCTCGTCGGCGCCCATCCGGCAGGTGCCGACCGGATGGTAGAGGGTCTCGCCACGTTCGCGGATCCACCGGGCCAGCTCCTCATCGCTCTCCGGCGCCCAGTAAGGCGCCATCGGCCCGCCCGCGAACGGCTTCATCGCGGCGGTCGCGAGGAGCCGCTTGGCCGTCTTCAACCCCGCGACCAGCCGCCTGACGTCGGCCTCCTCGGCCAGGTAACCCGGGTCGATCACCACGTCCCTGCCGCTGAGCCCGACCCTGCCGCGGCTCTCCGGCTGCAGCAGCACCACGCCGACGGTGATCCCGTGGCCGGTCGGAGGGGTGAGGCCGTGGTCGACGAACGGGCCGGGCGCGAAGATCAGCTCGATGTCGGGCGCGGGCTCCTCGGCCGAGGTCCTGATGAACGCGACGGCCTCGCCGACGTTCGTGGTCAGCATGCCGGAACGCAGCACGATGTAACGCAGCAGGTTGCCGATCGACTCGGCCTTGGTCAGCGTCACCGGCTGCCTGCACTCCACGTACACGCCGGACGAGAGGTGGTCCTGCAGGTTCTTGCCGACCTCCGGCGACTCGCGCACGACCGTCACCCCGGCATCGCGCAACTCGTCGGCGGCGCCCACGCCCGAGCGCATGAGCAGGCAAGGGGAGCCGATCGTGCCCGCCGACAGGATGACCTCGCGCCTGGCCCTGACCTGGGCGCCGCCACTGTGCTCGACGCCGACGGCCCGCCTGCCCTCGAACACGACCCTGCCGACGGCGGCCTCGGTGATGACGTGGAGGTTCGGCCGCGAGATCGCCGGGCGCAGGTAGGCGTCGGCCGAGCTCCACCTGCGGCCGCGGTTCTGGGTGACGGGAGTGGGGCAGTAGCCCTCGTTCGAGCGGCCGTTCAGCTCACCGAGCCGGGTCAGGCCGAGCTCCTCGCACGCACTCAGGAACGCGGCGGTGGTGACGTTCGGGCTGCGCAACTCGGAGATGTAAAGGGGGCCGGACGTGCCGTACACCTCGCCCTGGTTGGTGCCGACGCGGTGCTCGGCCCTGACGAAGTACGGCAGGACGTCGTCGTACGCCCAGCCGGGCACCCCCCACTGGTCGTAGTCGCGCTGGCAGCCGCGCACCCACATCTGGGCGTTGAGCGAGGAGGAGCCGCCGAGCACCTTGCCCCGGGGCCAGTACAGCTCGCGGCCGGACATCTCACCCTGTTTGGACGTGGTGAAGTTCCAGTCGTAGTCGGTCTTGAACAGCTTGGCGAAGGCGGCCGGCATGCGGATCTCGAGCTTGTCGTCCTTGCCTCCCGCCTCGACCAGCGCCACCGACGTCCCGGGATCGGCCGAGAGCCGGCCCGCCAGCACACACCCCGCGGACCCCGCGCCCACGATCACGTAGTCGTACTCCATGACCCCTCCCCGAGGGCTGAGAAACGTCCTCCTTTGCTTACTCCACGTAGGCGGGTGCGTCCATATCCACTTGTAACCTGCGTTACCTACCGGTCAGTTTGCCGCTACTGCGAAGATGGCGCCGAAGTCGGCTTAGAGGAGGAAGGCGTCATGCTCAATCTGTCGGTCGTCCTGGAGGACAGCGCCAGAAACAACCCCGACGGCACCGCCATCGTCTTCGGTGACATGCGGCTGCCGTACTCCATGATCGACACTGTCGCCAACCAGGTCGCGAACCTGCTGGTCACCCGCGGTATCGGCAAAGGCGACAAGGTGGCCGTCGCCTGCCCCAACCTGCCCTACTTCCCGTTCGTCTACTTCGGCATCCTGAAGGCCGGCGCGACCGTCGTGCCGCTGAACGTGCTGCTGCAGTCCCGCGAGATCGCCTACCACCTCGACGACAGCGACGCCAAGGCGCTGTTCTGCTTCGAGGGCACGCCGGAGCTGCCGCTGGGCGAGCGCGGCAAGGCGGGGTTCGAGGCGGCGGCGGGCTGCGAGCACTTCTTCGTGCTGCCTGCCACCCCGCTGGCCACCGAGTCGGAGTACGGCGAGTCGATCTGGGCCGCCCTCGGCGGGATGGCCGCCGAGTTCGAGACCGCGCAGACCGCCCCGGACGACACCGCGGTGATCCTTTACACCTCGGGCACGACGGGCCAGCCCAAGGGCGCCGAGCTCAGCCACCAGAACATGCTGATGAACGCCCTGGTCAACGACCGGATGTTCCCCAGGAACGAGGAGGGCTCCGACACCTTCCTTGCGGTGCTGCCGCTGTTCCACTCCTTCGGGCAGAGCGTGGTCATGAACACCGGCTTCCTGCGCGGCGCCTGCGTGGTGCTGCTGCCGCGCTTCGACCCGGGCGAGGCCCTGTCCCTGATGGCCAAGGAGAACGTCACGTTCTTCGCCGGGGTGCCCACGATGTACTGGGGCATGCTCACCAAGATCCACGCGGACGGTGTGGAGGTGCCCCGCTCCCTGCGCGTGGCCGTGGCCGGCGGCGCGTCCTCGCCGGTGGAGGTGCTCAGGGACTTCGAGCAGACCTTCGGGATCGGCATCCTGGAGGGGTACGGGCTGTCGGAGACCTCGCCGGTGGCCAGCTTCAACCAGATGGGCCGTCCCACCAAGCCCGGCACGATCGGCACCCCGGTCTGGGGCGTGGAGATGAAGCTCGTCGACGGCGACTGGAAGACCGTCGACGGCGAGGGGCCCGGCGAGATCGCCGTCCGCGGCCACAACGTCATGAAGGGCTACTACGGCAGGGCCGAGGCGACGGCCGAGGTCATGCGGGACGGCTGGTTCCGCACCGGCGACATCGCCACCCGCGACGCCGACGGCTACTACACCATCATCGACCGCGCCAAGGACATGATCATCCGGGGCGGGTTCAACGTCTACCCGCGCGAGGTCGAAGAGGTCCTGATGACCCACGAGGCCGTGTCGCTGGCGGCCGTGGTGGGCGTCTCCCACGACTCGCACGGCGAGGAGATCAAGGCGTACGTCATCCGCACGCCCGGCTCGGAGGTCACGGAGGACGAGCTGATCGCCTGGAGCCGGGACAACATGGCCGCCTACAAATACCCCCGGACCATCGAGTTCCGCGACTCCCTGCCGATGACGGCCACCGGCAAGATCCTCAAGCGCGAACTACGCTGACCGTCCCGCGCCTCCGCCCCAAGCCCGGCCATTGGAGGAGACCCGCTTGCTCGCCCTCTTCGACCTGGACAACACGCTGATCGACCGGCTCGACGCGTTCCGCCGCTGGGCCGCCGAGTTCGCCTCCGAGCGTGGGCTCGACGAGGCCGACGTCGCCTGGATGGAGGCGCTCGACGCCGACGGCTACTGTCCCAGGGACACGTTCCTCTCGGGGGTCCGCGACCGGTTCGGGCTGGCCGAGCCAGTGGAGGAGCTGTGGCGGGCCTACCGGGTCCGGCTGCCGTTCCTGGTGTCGTGCCCGGACGAGGTGCTGTCTGGGCTCGACCGGCTGCGGGCCGCCGGGTGGGCGGTCGGGATCGTGACGAACGGCGCGGCGGACAGCCAGACCGGCAAGATCCGGCACAGCGGGCTGGCCGGGCGGGTGGACGGGTGGGCGATCTCCGGGGCGGAGGGCGTGTCCAAGCCGGACCGGCGGCTGTTCGAGATCGGCGCCGGGCGTTGCGGCGCGGTCCTGGGCGACGGCGGGTGGATGGTCGGGGACAACCCGGACGCGGACATCGCCGGCGGCCGGGCTGCCGGGCTGGGGACGGTCTGGATCGACCGCGGGCTGGGCGGGCAGTGCGCGGCCGACCACGTGGTGACCGACGCGATCGCCGCCATCGAGCTGCTTATCAGGATGAATCCGGACAGCCAGGGCCGATAGCGTGGCCGGATGCGAGATCGACCCGAGGGATTCGACGAACGGTTGCTGCGGCCCGCGCTGAGCGAGTGGGGCATCGAGGCCGCCCGGATCGACTACGCGCCGGTGGGATTCGGCGACTACCACTGGGTCGCCGACGGGCGGTGGTTCGTCACCGTGGCCGACGTGCGGCGCCGGTCGTTCGACGGGTTGCGGCCGGCCATGGACACGGCGGCGGCGCTGCGGGAGGAGGCGGGCCTCGGCTTCGTCGTGGCGCCGCTGCGCGCCTCCGACGGCACGACGCTGCTGCGGCTCGACCGCCACAGATACGCCATGAGCGTCTTCCCGTACATGGACGGCGTCGCCGGGGAGTTCGGGCACGAGCCGCCGGCGGAGGACCGCGGCCAGATCATCGACCTGCTGGCCGAACTGCACCGCACCCCGGCCCCGCTCTCGACCCCCGACCGGCCGGTGGAGCTGGAGGGGCGGGCCGGGCTTGAGCAGTCGCTGGCGGACGCGGGACGGCCCTGGCTGGGCGGCCCGCTCGCCGAACCCGCCAGGGAGCTGATCGCCGAACACGCGGGGACGCTGCGGCGCAGGCTGGAGGAGTTCGACCGGGCGGCCGAGAAGGCCGGGCAGCCGGTGGTGACGCACGGCGAGCCGCACCCGGGCAACGTGCTGCGGGCGGACGGGCGGCCGCTGCTGGTCGACTGGGACACGGTCGGGCTGGCCGCGCCGGAACGCGACCTGTGGCTGGTCGCACGGGGGCCCGATGACCTGGCCAGGTACGCCGAGGCCACCGGCCGCGCCCCCGACCCGGCCGTCATGGACCTCTACCGGCTGCGGTGGGCGCTGAACGACGTGGCGGAGTTCGTGGCCTGGTTCCGCGCACCGCATGGGCGCACGCCGGACGCCGAGGACAGTTTCACCTACCTGAGCCAGACCCTCGAAGCCCTGCGCTGAACCGCTGACCGCTCCGCTGCGTTTCTCAGAAAGAGCGGCATAACAGAATGAGAAACTGATTCGCACTCGACGGATGCTGATTGTAATCTTACGATCACATTAAGCAGTCAGGCGAGGCAAAGGAGATCCCGTGGGACGGCATGAGAAGCCCCACACTGCCAAGGACCAGCCGGACGACGCCCAAGAAGGCTCCAACCAGGACGAGGTCCATCAGAGCCGCGGCAAGCACGCCGCGGCTTCCAAGGACGAGAAGTAGGCGTTCAGGTGGCGGCGGTGAACAGGTAATTGCGCCGTCGTGGGCGCACCGCGTCCGTTCTGTGCCATCGATGGCTGTGCCAGACGTGCATGCGGTAGCCGAGCCCGATCAGCGAACCCGCCACCTCCGATGAGTTCATGCCGTACTTGTCGAGGTGGCGGTCTTCGATCTCCAGCAGCAGCGTCGGCCGGTGTTGTTCGATGGTCCAGGCGGCGCCGCGCAGCACCTGCGCCTCGGCGCCTTCGACGTCCATCTTGATGAAGTCCACGCGCGGGATCTCGCGCAGTTCGCAGACGCGGTCCACGGTGTACACCGGCACCTCCAGCGTCTTGCCCGAGGTGAACCTGCCCGGGTGTTTCAGCCCGTGTCCCAGGTGCGCCCAGCCGTGGATGGGCAGGCCGAACCGGTAGGGCAGCCGCAGCCGCTGATACCCGGTCGTCGATCCGAGCGCGGCGTTGGTGACCACGACGTTGTGTGCGCCCGTCGCGCGCCGGCCCGCCGAAAGGATCCGGTACGGCACCGGCAGCGGTTCGAAGCTGTGCACCCGCCCGGCCGGGCCGGCGAGGCGGGCCAGCGGATAGGTGTACATCCCGTAGGCGGCCCCGATGTCCAAGCAGATCGCCCCAGGCCGGACGTAGCGGGACAGGCCAAGCAGTTCGGGTTCGCTGAGCGACACGGTCGCCCCCGCCCGCAGCATCGCCGCCGCGGCTCTCACTCTGTTCATGCCGACGACGGTAGGAACAGGACAGGGCCGGACGGATCACCCTCAGGAGCGCAGTTCCGGCCCGCGACGTGCCCCCGGGGAGGGAGTGCCCGGCACGACCAGGCCGCTCTCGTAGGCCAGCACCACCGCCTGCGCCCGGTCGCGCAGGCCCAGCTTGGCGAAGATGCGGCCGACGTGGGACTTCACGGTCTCCTCCGCGATCGTCAGCTCCACGGCGATCTCGGCGTTGGCCTGGCCTGAGGCCACCAGCCTGAGCACGTCCCTTTCGCGGGCGGTCAGCGCGTTCAGCCGCAGCGCCTCCCGTTCGTCGATGGGCCGTCTGGCGGCGAACTCCTCGATGAGCCTGCGGGTGACCGAGGGCGCGAGCAGGGCCTCGCCGGCGGCGACGACGCGGACGGCGGTGATGAGGTCCTCCGGCGGCGCGTCCTTGAGCAGGAAGCCGCTGGCGCCGCCGCGCAACGCCGCGTAGACGTAGTCGTCGATGTCGAAGGTGGTCAGGATCAGCACCTTGGTCCGGCGGCCCGCCTCGGTGATGCGGCGGGTGGCCTCCAGGCCGTCGAGGTTGGGCATGCGCACGTCCATGAGGACGACGTCGGGGCGCAGGTCGCGGGCCGCCGCCACCGCCTCCAGGCCGTCCGCGGCCTGCCCTGCCACCGTCAGGTCCGGCTGGGCGCCGAGCAGCGCCGCGAACCCGGCCCTGATCATCGCCTGGTCGTCGACGACGAGCACCGTGATCATCCACCGTCTCCCCTCGGCAGTTCCGCGCGTACGGCGAAGCCGCCCTCGTCCGTCGCTCCCGTCGTGAGCCGCCCGCCCAGCGCCGCCACCCGCTCGCGCATGCCGATCAGCCCCAGCCCCGATCCCGCGGGCGCGGGGGCGGCCGGACGGCGCGGGGGCCGGTTCTCCACCTCCACCGTGACGCGGTCATCGGCGGCGGCGACGGTGACCGTGGTCTCGGCGGCCGGCGCGTGACGGACGACGTTGCTCAGCGCCTCCTGGACGACCCGGTACACGGTGACGGACTGGACCGGCGACAGCTCCAGGTCGGCGGCCGACAACCGGACGGGCACGCCCGCGCGGCGCACCGACTCCACGAGCTTGCCGAGGTCGTCCAGCCCCGGCTGTGGCTCGGTCTGAGGCCCCTGCGACCGAGGCGCGTCGCCGGAGCCGCGCAGCGCGCCGAGCAGGTGGCGCATGTCCTGGATGGAGGCGCGGGCGGCGGCGTTGAGGTCGGCGAACTCCCGCGCCACCTCCTCGTTCACCCCGCCCGGGATGCGGTACGGCGCGCTCGCTGCCCGCACCGCGATCACCGACATGTGGTGGGCCACCACGTCGTGCAGTTCCCTGGCGATGCGCGCCCGCTCCTCCAGGATGCGCAGCCGCCCGACCTCCTCGGCGACGCGTAAGGTGGCCAGCCGCCGCACCCGCCTGGCGTAGCCGAGAATCACCGCCGTCAGCAGGGCCAGCGCCCAGGACAACAGCCCTCTGGCCAGCCGGTCCGGCTCCATGTCCTGCGGCAGGGCCACGGCGGCCCCGGCGGCGAGCGTGAGGACGAATGCGGCGGCCGTCACGCGCACGCCGGCCGACAGCGCCAGCACGTACATCACCGGCAACTGGGCCAGCATCTGGTCGAAATACCACGGCAGCGGCACGATCAGGCTGTCGAGCACCAGCCCCAGGCCGGTGGGCACGACGGCCGCGGCGGTCATGGCCGCCCACGCGGCCACGGGCCGGTGCCAGGCCCACAACACCGGCCCCGCCACCAGCGCGGCGACGGGCACGGCCAGGATGCCGAACCCGCCGCTGACGGCGAAGAACAGCGCCTGCCAGATCAGCAGCCCGCAGGCCAGCACGACGAACGGCCGGCGGCGGAGCATCGGCTGGTCCGAGCCCGGCGCGGTGGGCACCCGGACGCCTCGCAGATCACGAAGCACCCTGGGAACCCTAACGGGTCACGGCCACGCGCGAGCCGGCCGCAGCGGCACCCCGGAGTGGCCCGCCCGGTCCAGCTTGACACCCAGCACCTGGTGGAGCTGGACCTTGTTGCGCTCGAAGCCGACGATGCAGCCCGCCATGTACAGAGCCCACACCCGGGCCGTGCCCATGCCGACCTCCTGGACGGCCTCATCCCAGTTGGCGTCCAGGTTGTCGCACCAGAACCGCAGCGTCCTGGCGTAGTGCTCGCGCAGGTTCTCCTCGTGCCTGATCTCGAAGCCGAGGTCCTCCATCTGCCGGACCAGCCAGCCCACCGACTCGAGCTCGCCGTCGGGGAAGACGTAGCGGTTGATGAAGCCGCCCTTGTTGAACGTCTTCTCCTTGCCGGTCGGCCGGGTGATGCAGTGGTTGAGCAGACGTCCGCCGGTCCGCAGCTTGCCGTACAGGAACGCGAAGTAGGACGGGACGTTGTCCTTGCCGATGTGCTCGGTGAGGCCGATGGAGCTGACCGCGTCGAAGTCGCCCTCCTCGACGTCGCGGTAGTCCATGTGGCGGACCTCGGCCAGGTCCTGCAGCCCGGCCTCGACGATGGCCTTCTGCGCCCACTCGGCCTGCTGCTTGCTCAGCGTCACGCCCAGGGCCTTGACGCCGTAGTGCTTGGCCGCGTGCATGACCATGCCGCCCCAGCCGCAGCCCACGTCGAGCAGCCGCATGCCCGGTTTGAGGCCCAGCTTGCGGGCCACCAGGTCGAACTTGGTGTACTGGGCCTCCTCCAGCGTCGAGCCGTCCTCGGGGAAGACGGCGCAGGTGTAGGCCATGGAGGGGCCGAGAACCCACCGGTAGAAGCGGTTGGAGACGTCGTAGTGGTGGTGGATGGCCTCGGCGTCGCGCTGCTTGGCGTGGCGGGAGCCCAGGCGGGCCAGGGCGCTCTGCCGCATCTCCTGCGGAGGCGGCGGGACGCGCATGAGGAGCGGTTTGACGCCGAGCGAGCGCACGGCGGCGAGCTTCTCGGTCGTGCTCAGGTCGTTCGTGGTGATGTTCCACATGCGGTCGAGCAGCGTGTAGATGTCGCCGTGCACGTCGATGTGCCCGGCGATGTAGGCCCTGGCCAGGCCGAGCTCTCCAGGGGCGTGTGCCAGGTAGGCCACCGCGATGGGGGACTTGACCTCAAGGGTCACGTCGGCCCCGTCGGGTCCGGCCTTGCTGCCGTCGTACGCCATGAACGAGATGTTGGCGTCGGCACTGACGATCTTCTCAAAGATGGATGCGAGAGCCATCGACTCACCTTCCCCGTACACACTTTTCGTACAGGTCCAGCAGGCGACCCTTTCGATCGTATTCCCGCTTGACCGGCCAATAAGCGTCGCCGTTGTACAGGCGCCAGAACTGCTCGCGGGCGTAGAACGAGGTCGAGTAGAGCGACTTGTGGCCGTCGAGCTCGTGCACCTCGTTCTCGATGAGCTGGTTGTAGTAGCCGTCGAACTGCCCCCGCGGCAGCGGCACCATACCCCAGAAACCGAAGTTGACATACAGCTTTTTGGGCTCCAGCGGATAGAGCGGCCAGCGCGAGCTCGCGCGCAGGGGGCACATCCACACCGGCGTCATGCCGACCTTGTCATGGAAGAACTCCAGGAACTCGGCGCCGCGCTCGATCGGCGCCTCGACGTCCTGGATGACGGACTCCTGCACGGGCTGGCCGCGCCACCGGTCGACGCGGGCGGTCACGCCGTACCTGCGGTCGAGTGCCACCAGGCGGCGGTAGACGTCGGAGCGCATCCAGCGGCGCGGCATCAGCGAGCGCACCACCGGCTGCTGCACGCCGAACGCGCGCGAGCACCAGAACCAGTCGGTGTCCCATCGCCACAGGTAGTCGCGGATGGTCAGCCAGTCGCGGTTGCGCTGCCTGATCGACTGGTAGTAGATGCGCATGCCGGTGTAGTCGGAGACGTAGGGGGCGCGGTCGGCGAAGCGGCCGAGCGTGATGTACATCTCGCCCGGGGCGAAGTAGACGCCGTCCACGAAGTCGACGTTCTCGCCGTCGTGCACCATGCTGTCGCAGATCTCCTGCATGGCCAGCATGCACTTGGCGGCGTCGGTGAACCTGACGTGCGTGAGGTGCACGTACGGCTGCACCTGGCGGAGCCTGATCCTGATGCGCAGGGCGTAGCCGAGCGTGCCGTAGGAATTGGGGAAGGCGCGGAAGAGGTCGCGGTGCTCGTTGTCGTCGCGGGCCACGACGACGCGCCCGTCGCCGGTGAGGATCTCCAGTTCCTCGACCGACTCGTGCGGCAGGCCGTCCCTGAAGCTGGTGGACTCGATGCCGAGCCCGGTCACGGCGCCGCCGAGGGTGATGGTCTTGAGCTGCGGCACCACGTAGGGCATCAGCCCGTACGGCAGCGTGGCGTCCACCAGGTGCTCGTAGGTGGTCATGCCCTGGACCTCGGCGGTCATGGTCTCGGGGTCGACGCTGATGACCTCGTCGAGGTCTCTGGCCGACAGCTTGGCGCTCTTGCCCGAGTCGCGGAACCTGAACAGGTTGGACGTGGCTTTGGCCAGGCGGGGCGCGGCGTCACCGGGGATCTCGGCGTAGGACTGCCGGATCTGCTCTACGGCCCTCTGGTGTGTCGACATCGTCGTCGTCACGAAAGCACCCCCTTGAGCTGGCAGAGATCGTCCGTAAGACCGTATCTCCCTCGGGCGACCCGGAATAGAGCGGGGTCGTTAAAGACACGAAAACTGTTCATAGTGCCAGGTGAAACGCGCACCTGGAAGGTGATTACGGAAACTTTCTACGGATCGTAGACATTAATCCGTTAAGTACAGAGTTGACCTCGCGGCCTTCTATCGCGGCGGCGAGATTGTCCAAAGTGGCCGTGAGCAGGCGACTTGTGGATTCCGGCGTGACGCCGGCCACGTGCGGCGAGAGCAGGACACCCGGCAGATCGCGCAGCGGGTCGTCGGCCGGCAGCGGCTCGACGTCGAACACGTCGAGCGCCGCTCCGCCGAGCCGGCCCGCGCGCAGGCTCTCGGCCAGCGCCGCCTGGTCGACCACGCCGCCCCTGGCCGCGTTGACGAGCAGGGCGCCCTGCTTCATCCTGCGCGGGTCGACCAGGCCGCGGGTCTCCTCGGACAGGGCGATCACGACGACCACGACGTCGCTGCCGGCGATCAGGGTGTCCAGGTCCTCGAAGCCGGCGTCGGCGCGGGGCGTGCGGGTCCAGTAGGAGACCTCGCAGCCCAGGGCGCGGAAGATCCTGGCGCACGAGGCGCCGATCGAGCCGTATCCGACGACGCCGACGCGGCGACCGTGCAGTTCGTACGGCTGCAGCCCCTGCTGGGGCCACTCGCCCGCGCGTACGGCCGCATCGGCGGCGCCCAGCTTGCGCGACAACGACAACGCGGCGGCCAGGCACCACTCGGAGACCGCGGCGGCGCTGACGCCCGGCGTGTTGGCCAGCGGCACCCCGGCGGCCGCCAGGGCGTCGAGGTCGTGGCCGTCCACGCCCACCGACGGCTGCTGCACGAACGCCAGCAGCGGCGCGGCGGCGACCGCCTCGGCGTCCATGACGAGCGTGCCCGTCCAGTCGCCGAGCACGATCTCCGCCTTCGGCAGCGCCGCGAGCAGCGCGTCCCTGTCACGCTCCGCCGGCACGCACACCGCCACCTGATCGCCGAGCGGGGCGAGCAGGTGGCGGATGAGCTCTTCGGGCAGCGGAGGCAGGGCGAGAAGGTTCCAGGGACTCATGAGCCCTCCTTCGTCGGCCTCATGATTGGTTGCTTACTGATGCCCTCGACAAGCTCGGTCATGCCCTCACAGTAAAGCTACTGATCACCTGTCGCATGAGTGCCCTGTTACGCAGCCATTGGGCCTCGCTGACCGTCCACGACACGATGTAGGCGGTGTTGCCGGCGGTCACCGCGCGGCGTATCTCGCGGTAGCGGGTGCCCGGCGTGGCCCAGCGCGGGTCGCCCGCCTGGCCCGCCGTCCAGGAGAACTCCCATTCCACGGCCTTGGCGCCCTGGTGCACGACGCTTCTGCGGCCGCGGTCGACGACGTTCTGGGCGTTCTGCCGGAGCGTCTCCTCCGAGCTGCGCATGAGCTCATTGGGATCCACCACGGAGTAGCTGGCCTCGACGCCGAGGTGGGCGTTCCTGTCCCTGCGCGTCCACTCGGTGTTGGCCTCTTGGAGGGCGCCCTTCCAGCCGGTCGGCCGCAGGATCGACCAGCCGTCGCGCGACTTCCACGCGCGTACCGCGGGGACGATCCTGGTCACGCTCGGCGTCGGCGTGGGTGTGGGCGTCGCGCTCGGCGTGGCGGAGGCGGTGACCGGCATAAGCGGGCTGGTCGCGGCGGCGGGCTGGGCGGTGGCGCGCGGGGCGCCCTCCGCGGGGGAGGCGAGCCTGAAGTAGGCGACCGTGCCGCCCGCGACCACCACGATCGCCGCCGTGGCCGCCGCGAGCAGGGCTCTGCCCCGCCCCCGGCGCGGTTTCTTCTCCGGCACGTCCCGGTCGGCGTGCGCGGGCCTGGAGGCGACGATGGCGGCCAGCAGCCGGTCGGCCTCCTCGGCGCCGATGCGGTCCTCCGGCTCCTTCTGCAGCAGGCCCTTCAGCACCGGGTGCATGGCCGGCGGGATCCTGCGGTAGTCGGGCTCCTCGGTGAGCAGCGCGTTGAGCGTCGCCATCGGGTCGCCCCGGTCGAACGGCGAGCGTCCGACCATGCAGGCGTACAGCGTGGCGCCCAGCGACCACAGGTCGGAGGCGGGGCCGGAGTCGGCCGCGCGGACCCGTTCCGGCGCGAGGAAGCTCGGCGAGCCCGTCACCATGCCGGTGCTGGTCAGCGACGGGTCGCCCTCGAGCGTGGCGATGCCGAAGTCGGTCAGCACGGCCCGGCCGTCGTCGGTCATCAGGATGTTGCTGGGCTTGACGTCCCGGTGCAGGATCCCGGCCTCGTGGGCGGCCCGCAGCGCGGACAGCACCTGCCGGCCCACGTCGGCCGCCTCCCGCACCGGCAGCGCGCCCAAGGTGAGCACGATCTGCTCGATCGAGGGGTGACGGATCAGCTCCATCACCACCCACGGCCGCCCGCCCTCCTCGACCACGTCGTAGACCGCGACGACGGACGGATGGTTGAGCTTGGCCGCGGTGCGCGCCTCACGTGCGGTTCTTAAGAGCTGGCGCTCCTGGTCGCCGGGCGACAGAGTGTCCGGCAGCAGCACTTCCTTGATGGCCACCTGCCGGTTGAGCAAGGTGTCGCGGCCTTCCCAGACCACGCCCATGCCGCCGCGGCCCAGTTCGCGCAGTAACTGGTAGCGCCCTGCGATGAGCTGGTTGCTATCCGAAACCATGTCCTACCCCTGTAGACCACCCGATCAGTGGGCAAGTTTCCCACACCTCCCAGGTCTTCGCCGGAAGGACGGGAAGGCGGCTTGCCACAGCTCACCGAATGTTGTTCTACTGAGGCGGAGTCCACACCAAAGGAGATCCTAATGGCGGGTCCGCTCGACGGGGTACGCGTGCTGGAACTGGCCGGCCTCGCACCTGGGCCGTTCGCCGGGATGATGCTGGCCGACCACGGTGCCGAGGTGCTGCGGGTGGACCGCGTCAAGGCGGTCTCCGACAAGCCGCGCAGGGACGTCATGGACCGCGGCAAACACACGATCGGCCTGGACCTGAAGTCCCCGGAAGGCGTTCGCGCGTTCAAGGAACTGGCACGCCACGCGGACGTCGTGATCGAGGTGTTCCGGCCCGGCGTGGCCGAACGGCTCGGCATCGGCCCCGAGGACCTGCACGCCGTCAACGAGCGACTGGTCTACGGCCGGATGACCGGCTGGGGCCAGGACGGGCCGCTCGCCCCCACGGCCGGGCACGACATCGACTACATCGCGATCTCCGGCGTGCTGTCGATGCTGGGCAGGCAGGGCGACAAGCCGACGCCGCCGATCAACATCCTCGGCGACTTCGCCGGCGGCGGGCTCATGCTCGCCTACGGCGTGCTGCTGGCGCTGTTCGAGCGGGAGCGCACCGGGCGGGGCCGGGTGATCGACGCGGCCATGGTGGACGGGGCCGCGATCCTGTTCTCGATGTTCTACCAGGCCGTGCAGAGCGGCGCGTGGGGCCCGCAGGGCACCAACCTGCTCGACACCGGCGCGCCCCAGTACGACACCTACGAGACCGCCGACGGCCTGCACGTGGCCGTCGGATCGCTGGAACCGCAGTTCTGGGAGGCGATGGTGACCCGCATGGGACTGACCGACCTGCCCGACAGGAACGACAGGACGCAGTGGCCCGCGCTGAAGGCCCGCCTGGCCGAGGCGTTCAAGACCAGGACGCGGGCCGAGTGGGAGACCGTCTTCGACGGCTCGGACGCCTGCGTCTCGCCCGTGCTGTCCATGGGCGAGGCCGCCGCCCACCCCCACAACGTGGCCAGGGGCCTGTTCGCCGACGTCGGCGGCGTCACCCAGCCGCGCCCCGCGCCCCGCCTGCTCGGCGTCCCCGAGCGGGACCTGTCCCCCGCCACCCGCCTGGACGACCTGTCGGAGTGGGGCCTGTCGCGGGAGGAGGCCGACAAGCTGCGCGCGCAGGGGGTGCTGGCGTGACCGGCTCACTCGACTTACTCGACGGCGACCTGTACGCGGGCGACCCCGACCCCGTCTACGCCTGGCTGCGCGAGCACGCCCCCGCCTATCACGACGTGGGCAACGGCCTGTGGGGCATCTCCCGCCACGCCGACATCGCGGCCATCGAGCGCGACCCCAAGCTGTGGACCAGCACCGTCGGTTACCGTCCCCAGTTGCCCTCCGAGCCGTCGATGATCGGCCTGGACGATCCCGAGCACGCCGAGCGCCGCCGCCTCCTCTACCGCCGTTTCACGCCCCGCCACGTACGTGAGCGCCATTCCGGCCACATCCGCGAGTTTGTCGTCGAGCTGATCGACCGGGCGCTGGAGCACGGCACCGTGGACGCGGTGGCCGACCTGGCCGCGCCGCTTCCCGCCCGCGTGATCGGCCGGCTGCTCGGCTTCCCCGACGAGGACTGGCCGCGGCTCAAGCACTGGTCGGAGAGCACGATCGTGGCCGGCGGCGGGCTGCGCTACGTCACCCACGAGGCCGCCGTGGCCGCCGTCGAGTACGGCGCGGCGGTGCTTGAGCTGGCCGCAGAACGCCGGGCCCGGCCCAGGGACGACCTGGTGTCCCTGTGGTGCGCCGGGGGCTACGACGACGACCAGCTCGCCAACGAGGCCCTGCTGCTGCTCGACGGCGGCGCCGAGACCACCAGGACGGTCATCGCCACCGCGATCGACGCCCTCATCCGCCACCCGGCGCAGTGGCGGATGCTGCGCGAGAACCGTGAGCTGATGGAGGGGGCGGTGGAGGAGTTCATCAGGTGGACCACACCGATTCTCAACATGTGCCGCGCGGCCACCCGCGACACCTCCCTGCACGGGCAGCGGATCTCCACGGGGCAGCAGGTGCTGCTCATGTACGGGTCGGCCAACCGGGACCCCGAGGTGTTCGCCGATCCCGGCGTCTTCGACGTGACCAGGAAGCCGGGCGGGCACATCGCGTTCGGGCTGGGCACACACTTCTGTCTGGGGGCGGCGCTGGCCAGGCTGGAGCTGCGGATCTTCTTCGAGGAGTGGCTCGACCGGGTGGGCTCGGCCGGGTGGGCCGATCAGGAGGGGCCGCGCATCCTGCCCAACGCGTTCGTCAGGGGCGTGACGTCGTTCCCGATCACGGTCGCCGGATAGTCCTTCGGCGTGATCGAGTCGTGCAGACGCACGCCCTTGCTGCCCAGCTTGACCGCCGCCCTGGTCAGCCCCGCGGGCAGGCGGCCGACCAGCCGCACGCCCTGGGTGAGCGCCCACAGGTCGAACCGGGTGCCGGGCACGAGGCTCTTGGCGGCGTTGACGGCGAACGTGCGGCCGCGCCGGACGTAGTCCCCGATCTCGGCCTCGTAGGCGGGGAAGGCCCGCGTGTGGTCGCCGCCGTGCGCGGCCAGCTCACCCGCCAGGATGTACGCCCCCACGACCGCCAGGCTCGTGCTGCCGCCGACGGCCGGACCCGGGCAGTAGCCGGCGTCGCCGACGAGCGTCACCCGGCCGCGTGACCAGGAGTCGAGGCGGAGCTGGGTGATGGAGTCGAAGTAGAAGGCGGGCGTGTGCTCCAGCTCCGCCATGAGCCTGGGCACCTGCCGGCCCAGGCCGTCGAAGCGCTCCTTGAGCAGTTCCTTCTGCCGGGCGACGTCCCTGTGGTGGTAGTCGAGCTCCCGTTCCGTCCTGAACAGGAACACCGCCCGCGCGTCGGGCAGGTGGGCGGCGCCGTACATGCCGGCCATCCTGCCGATGCCCGCGACGATCTCCATGCGGCCGTCGAGGCCCAGGTAGTTGGGGACCGAGGCGACGGCCAGGTACGCGCCGATCCAGTGGGTGTAGCGCTCCTCCGGGCCGAAGACCAGGCGGCGCACGTTGGAGTGCAGGCCGTCGGCGCCGATCACCAGGTCGAACGTGGCCGGTTTTCCCCGCTCGAACGTCACCTCGCCGTCGTCGGAGATCGAGGTGATGGAGTCGCCGAAGACGTAGTCGGCGTCGTGACGGGTGGCGTCGTAGAAGATCTCGCTCAGGTCGTCGCGCATGATCTCGACGTGCCGGTCGGACATGGCGGTCATCACGCGGCGCAGCTCCAGCTCGACGGGCTTGTTGCGGCCCTCGCGGTACATCGACAGGTGTTCCGTGCCGGTCTTCCTCGCCAGGACCGGCTCCAGCACGCCCATCCGCTCGACGATGTCCATCGCCGGTCTGAACAGGTCGATCGCGTGGCCGCCCGTCTTGCGCGGCGCGGGGGCGCGCTCGACGACCGTGACGGCGCAGCCGTACCTGGTGAGCCAGTACGCCAGCGCCGGGCCCGCGATGCTCGCTCCCGAGATGAGGATTCTCATGACGCACTCCTTACTTAACGGAAGGTAAGTTCAGGCTAGCACGCGGGGCTTACTTAACGGAAGGTAAGGACTATTCTTGGACCATGCCCAGCGACACCAAGTCACGCATCCAGGCGGTGGCCCGCGAACTGTTCGTCCAGCAAGGCGTGCAGAACACCAGCCTGCGCCAGATCTCAGACCGGCTGGGCATCACCAAGCCCGCGCTCTACTACCACTTCGCCTCACGGGACGACCTGGTGCGCAGCATCGTGGAACCGCTGGTGGAGGACATCGAGCGGTTCGCCGCCACACGGGGGCCCGGCGACGCCCGCGTGCTGCTCGAAGACTACTTCGAGCTGATCTGGCGGCATCGCGAGGTGATCGTCATGATGGTGCGGGACCTGTCCGCGCTGGGGTACCTCGATCTGGGCGAGCGCATGTTCGGGTGGCGGCGGCAGATCATCGCCCTGCTGTTCGGGGACGAGCCGACGACGGCACAGCGGATCAGGGCCACGGTGGCGCTGGGCGGGATGTCAGACTGCGCCGTCGAATTTGCGGATCTGCCGCTGAACGAGGTCAAACCGACGGCCGTCGAAGCCGCCGCCGCCGCCCTCGCCCTCCCCTGACCACCCGCCCCCTTCGCCGGGCCCGCTCCAAACGTGCCCGGCTTAGCCGTATGACGCGCCCTGGCCCTTTGCCGGACAACGCGGGCGCGGCCCCTCCGTTGGACGGCCGCTGACCGCGCCCATCCCCACCCTCGGCCACAGAGCGCCGGCTTGACGACTCAGACGGCGACGTAGAGGTTGACGCCGCCGGGGTGGTGGACTTCCAGATCCGTGGTGAACGCGCGCGCCGGCGTACCGCCCGACTCCGTGTGCTTCCACACCTGCTGCCAGACGTCGACGAGCGACTGCGGCATCGGGCCGCGCGCCTCCCACATCAGCGTCTGGGCGGCCGGGACGCGCACGGCCACCATCCCCTCCGGCAGCCGTGGCACGGTGCGCACGGCGATGCCGACGATCTGCGTGTAGGCGCCATTGTGATCGTTCTCATAGTCGGTCAGCACCGCGTAGAGGTTCTCGTCAGCCCGTCCGGGCACGTGCGCGAAAGCACCCGGCGCGCCCGCCCGCCCCCACAACACCGGCAGTTTGGCCCGCTCAGGGTCCATCTCATCGGCATTCGTGGTGCGTACGGCCAAGCCGACCACAATCAACTCGGCTCGATCGGTGACGTTCACAGGCCCTCCCTCCCCCAAAAGTATCCCGGCCGATCATAAGGCCGGGAGAAAGGGGAAACTCCTGGGTGACCGTGTCAGCACATATGATGGATGAACGTGAAGTTTCTTAACGACCTCGAGCCATCTCACGATTTGACCTACAGCGACGTGTTCATGGTGCCGTCGCGTTCCTCGATCGGTTCCCGGCTCGCAGTCGATCTTTCGACTCACGACGGCACGGGCACCACCATCCCGGTCGTCGTGGCGAACATGACCGCGGTCGCAGGCCGGCGCATGGCCGAGACCGTGGCACGGCGGGGCGGCATCACCGTGATCCCGCAGGACATCCCCCTCGACGTCGTGGCGAACGTCGTCGACTGGGTCAAGAAGCGCGACCTCGTCCACGACACCCCACTCACCCTCACACCGCACGAAACCGTCGGCGAGGCGCTGCAACTGCTGCCCAAGCGGGCCCACGGCGCGATCATCGTGGTCGACTGGGAGAACCGGCCCGTCGGCGTCGTGACCGACGCCGACTGCCAGGGCGTCGACATGTTCACGCAGCTCTCGCACGTCATGTCCAGCGAACTGCTGACGTTGCCCGCCGGGCTCGACCCTCGGGACGCCTTCGACCGGCTGCACGAGGGCCGCCACCGCCTCGCGCCCATCGTGGACGAGTCAGGGCGGCTGGTCGGCATCCTCACCCGTACGGGCGCGCTGCGCGCCACCCTCTACCAGCCGGCGGTCGACGCCGGGGGCCGGCTGCGCATCGCGGCGGCGGTCGGCGTGAACGGCGACGTCGCCGCCAAGGCCAAGGAACTCCTGGAAGCCGGGATCGACTGCCTGGTCGTGGACACCGCGCACGGCCACCAGGAGAAGATGATCTCCGCACTGAACGCCGTCAAGGCCCTCGGGCCCGGCGTGCCCGTCGCGGCCGGCAACGTGGTGACCGCCGCCGGCGTACGCGACCTGATCGAGGCGGGGGCCGACATCGTCAAGGTCGGAGTGGGGCCCGGCGCCATGTGCACCACCCGCATGATGACCGGGGTGGGGCGTCCGCAGTTCTCGGCCGTGCTGGAATGCTCCGCCGAGGCACGCCGCCTGGGACGGCACGTGTGGGCGGACGGCGGCGTCCGCCACCCGCGTGACGTCGCCCTGGCCCTGGCCGCGGGGGCCGCCAACGTGATGATCGGCTCCTGGTTCGCCGGAACCTACGAATCGCCCGGCGACACCCACACCGACGCCAACGGGCGCAAGTACAAGGAGAACTTCGGCATGGCCTCGGCACGGGCCGTACGGCTCAGGACGGTCGAGGACTCGGCATTCGAACGGGCCAGGAAAGCGCTCTTCGAAGAGGGCATCTCGACCTCCAGGATGTACCTGGACCCGAAGCGGCCCAGCGTCGAGGACCAGATCGACGCCATCGTGGCCGGGTTGCGGTCGTCGTGCACGTACGCAGGGGCGGCGAACCTGGAGGAGTTCCACGAGCAGGCCGTCATCGGGGTCCAGAGCTCATCGGGCTACGCCGAGGGCATGCCACTCCACCAGAGCTGGTGACCCGAGGGGACGTCCGGCCACACGGGCGTACCCACCCCGAACCGAACTCCCCGCCCCCACCAGCCCCGCTTTTGCTCGGCCACACAACGTCACCCGAGAACCATCCGCTCACTCACACCCCCAACCCAGGGCCCTCCACCCCCGAAAACCACCCGCTCACTCACACCCCTAACCGGGGTCCTCCACCCCCAAGAGTCACCAGTTCCCCCCAGGCCACCAAAGGAGCCCTCCAAGCCCACCTTGGGCCAATCCCCAGAACCACCCGGCCCACCAGCCCGACTCGCCGCCCCGGGGCCCCGGTGCCCTGGGAGCGCTGCAACACCGGACCCCAGGAGCGCCGCGCCCCAAGAACCCGGAAGCACGGCACCCCAGGGCCCCTGGGGCCAAGAACCCCAGGGGCTCATGTGCGCCGCCAACCCCCAGCGGCCACGATCCCCCCGTCCACGTGCACCGTCGTCCCCGTGACAAAGCTCGCCAGCTCACTGGCCAGGAACACCGCCGCCCCCGCCGCGTCCTTCGGGTCGCCGAGGCGTCCGAGGGGCGGCACGCGTACGGGATCGTAGGGCAGCGGCCGAGCCAGCATCCGCTCGCGCACCCCCTCCTCCCCCTCGGTGCGCAGCGCGTCGGGAGCGATCGCGTTCACCCTGATGCCGCGCGGCGCCAACTCCAGCGCCAGCGTCTTCGTCAGACTCTCCAGCCCGGCCTTCATCGCCGCGTACACCGCGAACCCCGGCGCCGCCTGATGCGCCTCGCTGGAGGTCACGTTGATGATCGAGGATCCCGGAGGCATCATCGGCAGCAACTGCCGGATCATCCCGGTGACCTGTGTGAAGTTCTCCTCGATCAGGATCTGCTCACCGCGCGCCGAGGTGTCGCCGAACCCGGCGTGAAAGGTCCCGCCCGCATTGTTGACCAGCACGTCGACGCGCCCCCAGCGCTCGCGTACGGCCCGGGCGAACACCTCGACCGCCGCGTGATCACGCACGTCGAGCGTCATCGCCAGCTCGGCGCTCGGCTTGTCACGGTCGCAAACGGCCACATGAGCGCCGAACGCGGCGAACGCCTCCGCGATCGCCAGCCCGATGCCCCTGGCCGCCCCCGTGACGACGGCGACACGGCCGGTGAGCAGAATCGCGTCGGGAGAAAGGGCGGCCATGGACGATGACGATATCCCGACCGCATAGAGTCGTCGGGTCCGTTCTCATTGCCAGTAGCTGATAACCAGGGAGCACATAGTGGCACTCGAAAAGCCCGAGATCGACTTCCCCGGGGGCACCCCGCCCAAGGACCTCGAAATCACCGACATGGTCGTCGGCGAGGGCTCCGAGGCCAAGCCGGGTCAGAACGTCCAGGTCCACTACGTCGGTGTCGCCTTCTCGACCGGGGAGGAGTTCGACGCGTCGTGGAACCACGGCAAGCCGTTCGAGTTCCCGCTCGGTGGCGGCCGTGTCATCGCCGGCTGGGACCAGGGCGTCGCGGGCATGAAGGTGGGCGGCCGCCGCAAGCTGGTCATCCCGCCGCACCTCGGCTACGGCAGCCGCGGCGCCGGTGCCCGCATCAAGCCCAACGAGACGCTCATCTTCGTCGTCGACCTCCTCGCCGTCCGCTAACCCGGCCGGCCAACACGGCCTGCGCACGTCCGCCAACGCGGACTTCACACGGTCGCCGAACACGACCGCCACACGGTCCGATCAGGCAGCCGTCGCACGGCCGTTGACACGACCATCACGCGGTCGATGCCGACAACTGCCGCACGGTCGCTCACGTGGCCATGATGCGGTCCGGTCAGGCGACTACCGCACGGTCGGCCAGCGGGGCAGCCGCACGCTCCAGTCGGGCGGCTGCCGCACGGTCCGCCTGCACCACCGCACGGTCGGCGGTCGGCCAGCACGACCACCACACGGTCCGATTGGACGGCCGCCGCAAACTCGCCAACACGGTCGATCGCCATACCGACCCGGACTGTGCGACATGAGTTGGTCGCACGGGCACGGGTTTGTCGCACGGACACGAGCTGGCCGTACGGTATGCGCTCTGGTCGTACGGCGCGAGCTGGCGGCCTACAACTGCCTTCAAGCCGTCACCGCCCGCCAGCAGTCGACTACCCCGCTGGGGTGTCGGCGTCCGCCAGAAACGGCGCACGTCGGCACTAAGTCTCCCAAATCTCCCCAAAACCTCAGACACGTTGTGCGAGTCCCCTTTCACCACACCGCCCGCGATACCGACATCAGCCCCGAAACCAACCATCAAACGCAGCCCAACACCAACACCAACACCAGATATCGGCTGGGGAAATGTCGGCAGTGTGAGGCACCATAGGCGTGTGCTTCTGATCGACGTGGTCCGAGTTTCCGACGCGGTGACCCGCACCTCCGCCAGGCTGGGCAAGATCGGCCATCTGGCAGAGCTGCTGGGCCGGGTCGGCCCGGACGAGGCGGGGATCGCGATCTCCTACCTCTCGGGCGAGCTGCCCCAGCGGCAGGTGGGTGTGGGCTGGCGCACGCTGGAGGACCTCCCCCAGCCCAAGCTGGCCGCCACCGCCACGCTGACCATGGTCGACGAGCTGCTGTCCAGGATCAAGGCGGTTTCCGGACAGGGGTCGCAGGCGGCGCGCAAGGCTTTGGTGGCCGAGCTGTTCGCGGGGCTGACGAGCCAGGAGCAGCAGTTCATGCGGCGGCTGCTCCACGGCGAGCTGCGCCAGGGCGCCCTCGACGGCGTCATGATCGAGGCGGTGGCCAAGGCGTCCGGGGCGCCGTCGGCCGACGTACGGCGTGCGCTCACGCTCCGCGGCTGGCTGCCCGCCGTCGGGGCCGCCGCGTTGTCGGGTGGGGTGGCGGCGCTGCACGAGTTCCGGCTGGAGGTGGGCAGGGCGGTCGCGCCGATGCTGGCGGGCAGCGCGCCCAATGTCGCCGCCGCGCTGGACAAGGCGGGCACGCCGGCGGCGCTGGAGTGGAAGCTCGACGGCGTCCGCGTGCAGACCCACCGTTCGGGCTCGGAGGTCCGGGTCTTCACCCGTACGCTCGACGACATCACCCCGCAGGTGCCCGAGCTGGTCGAGGCCGTGCTGGAGATGCCGTCAGAGGATCTGGTGCTGGACGGCGAGGTGATCGCGCTGCGTCCCGACGGACGGCCGCATCCGTTCCAGGTGACGGCGAGCCGCGTGACCAGCAAGATCAACGTCCCCCAGCTCCGCGAACGGACGCCGCTGAGCGTCTTCTTCTTCGACGCTCTGCGCGTGGACGGCGCCGACCTGCTCGACCTGCCCTATTCCGCGCGCCAGGAGGCTCTGGCCCGTACGGTCCCGCAGACCCTCCTTACCCCACGGCTGGTCACGGGTGATGCGACGGAAGCGGGGAACTTCTTCGCCGATGTGGTCAAGGCGGGCCATGAGGGCTTGGTGGTCAAGTCGCTCTCCTCCCCGTACGCGGCCGGCCGCCGGGGCGCGGGCTGGATCAAGGTCAAACCCCGGCACACCCTCGACCTCGTCGTCCTGGCCGCCGAATGGGGCCACGGCCGCCGCCAGGGCAAGCTCTCCAACCTGCACCTGGGGGCGCGCAACCCGGAGGGCGGGTTCGTGATGCTCGGCAAGACGTTCAAGGGACTCACGGACGAACTGCTGGCCTGGCAGACCGAGCGCTTCCTGGAGATCGCCGAGGGCCCGACCGACAACTGGATGGTCAACCTACGGCCGGAGCTGGTGGTCGAGATCGCCTTCGACGGCGTCCAGCGCTCCCCCCGCTACCCGGGCGGCATGGCCCTGCGCTTCGCCCGCGTACTGCGCTACCGCCCGGACAAACGCGTCGAGGACGCCGACACCGTCGACACGGTTCGCTCCCTCATGCTCTGACACCCGGTCACACACCAAACCGACCTCATTCTCGACCTCGCCCTCACCGAGGCAAGCAACACGGCAGGCGAACCCCCCGCGAGCTCGGGCTCGGGCGCCGACGCCCGTGAACCGCCTTCGAAGACGCGGCCATCACCCAGGCGCGGGCCGCGCAAACCACCCGAGAGCTCGGGCCGCCCCAGGCTTGAACTGCACGGTATGCGAACCACCTGAGAACGTAGCCAGGACCAACACCCAACCTTCCGACCGCACAGCCCCCGCAAATCTCCCGCACGCTCAGGCTCGGACCGCACGGCGTGCGAGCCGCCTGAGGACTTGGCCAACGCCCGGGTTCGGGTCGTGCGAATCGTCTGAGGGCTCGGGTCATCTCCCCGAGCTTGAGCGGCGAGGCGCGGGAACCTCTTGAAGCTTGGACGGCGGCGGGTGGCGGCTGTGCGGTTTTGCGGGTGAGTTGGGGCGCCTGCGGTTGGTGGCTGAGGGTGCGGTTGATCGTCAAGGGTGGGCGACCGGCGGTTGCGTGATGCGCATTTTCCTGTTCGTCGGAAACGTGAAGATCCTCGGCGTACGCTCGGCGTTCTGGGCAATCTTGTGACCTAAGTGAGATATATCACTGAACGTCCCATTAAGTTGTCTTTACTTGTTGTTTGTCGCATATGTTCGTCGTCACCGCCCGGGCCCCTCGCCCGCGCCTACGGATTGGCCGACATCCCCCACATCACACCCTTTGGCCAGGCCTTTCCTTGCCCTATCCCCTAGCTAGGACCGTGGTTTGCCTTGGGCCAGCACTCGTACAAGAAGTCTCCTCTGGACCGTAAGCCGTCCTCAGGCAAGCGCCGTTGGACCGCCGTTGCCGCAGGCGCGGCCGTCATCGCCACCGCCTCCACCGCCGCGTGGGCAGCCATGGGCAACGACGACTCCCCCAAGCACAGCCTGAACGCGGCCGACTCGGCCAAGTCGGGCATGGACGGTGCCGACCGGTTCAAGACCCCGAACGAGGCCGCTCGCCAGTCCACCCCGTCCGCCGCGCCCAAGCCTCCGGCGGGTGCTCGGCCGCAACCGAGCGCGGGCTCAGAAGGGAGGAGTTCCGGACCGAACGTCGCCGAGCCGACGGCCTCCGCATCGACCAGCTCCGCGCCGAAGGCCGACGGGTCCGCGACCTCCAAGAGCACCGCCTCTGGACCGACGGGTTCCAAGTCGGAGGATGCGGCCGAGCCCAGGGCCAAGACGGAGGTGACGAAGCCCAAGCAGCGGGTGATCTCCTCCGGTTCCTGCGGGGCCTCGTACTACGACGAACCCCAGATGACAGCCAGTGGCGAGCGTTTCGATCCTTCGGCCATGACCGCCGCCCACAAGACCCTTCCGTTGGGCAGCAAGGTCCGCGTGACCAATCCGAACACCGACAAATCAGTCACGGTCCGCATCAATGACCGCGGCCCGTACGTCGGTGGCCGCTGTCTCGATCTCTCCGCAGCCGCGTTCTCCGCCATCGGACGCACGAGCACCGGCGTGATGAGGGTCACGTACGAGGTTCTGGCCGCGAAATGATCCCTCCCGTGGCACATTCGTAGGGCGGCCGCGACACCCCCCATCTGGCGGAACGGTACGACGGCGATGGGCACATGGTCGGATCGGTTTCTCAATTCGTCTGTCGAGGTTGCTCCATCCTGCTGCCAAGCTCGTGGTTCGGTTGCCAGGCAGCCTCGTTCAGCCGACCGGGGGCGGGGAATTCCGTTGTCGAGATTCCCCCCGCTCAGTCGGCCGAGGCTCGCGGTTCCGTTGGCGAACTCCTCCGTTCGACCGGCTGGGACGCTCATCGTTCCGTCAGCGAGATTCCGCCGTTCAACTGGCTGAGGCACGCATTCCGGTCGGCGGACTCCCCGTTCGGCCGACTGGGGCGCCCGGTCCCGTCAGCAAGATCCCCCCACTCAACTGGCTGAAGCTCGCATTCCGGTCGGCGGACTCCCCGTTCGGCCGACTGAGGTTTGTCGTTCCGTTGGCGCGGTCTCCCCGTTGCCCGCCAAGGGTTGCTTGATCGGGGTGAGGATCCTCGTCGCTTGGCGAGGTCGGTCGATCACGCGCCGGGCCGCGTCTGGGTGGTTGGTTGGCTCATTTCACCAAGCGGATCGTCATGGGATAGCGGAAATTGCTTTCCGAGAGTGCCGAGACGCCGCCGACGATCGACAGGACGATGGCCGCGACCCAGATGAACGGGACGAGGATGGCGCCGACGATCGTGAGCGGCAGCAGCACCGAGGCCCCCACTACGGTGATCTGGAAATTGAGCGCCTCCAAGGCCTGCCTGCGGATGTAGGGCGACGTCTTGCCGCCGGTGAGCAAGAAGATGAGCGGGCCCACGATGGGGAACCCGACGATCGGCAGCATGTGCGCGACGGCGGCGCCGAGGCGCTCGTTGCTCTCCGGCGCGCGCTCGGAAACGGCGGCCGGACGTGGTGCGGGGCTCGACCGAGGGAAGGCTTTGGAGCCGTACAGCTCGGTCATGATGGGCACCAGCTCGCCATGGGTGCGCGCCGTCATCGCGCGTTCCAGCCGGTCGTCGAACTCAAGCTTGTCGAAGCGGCCCTCAGCGTAGGCGGCCTTGATGTGCTCGACCACGTCCTCTCGGTCCTGGGTGGTGACGCGCAGATGAGCTGGCGGCACCTGTCCCGGCCCAGGGGTTGTCGGTACCCCAGCCATAATCGCCATGCCTCTCCTTAGAGAAATCGAGCAGTCACTTCTCATACTGCGTCGCCATGGGCCGGGGTGCCATCGGGAGAATCCCGGAGGTGTCCCCTAGATCATCCCCGACGCGCATCGGCTCCAGACGGTATAAAAAGGATGCATGAGATGGCGAGACCGCTACGGCCTTCGTCGGCGCCGCGGCCCTAAGGTCGCGAAGTTCGACCGAGAGGCGACAGACGCCGACATCGAAGCGCTCATCGCCTTTGCCCGTTCGCGGCGTGGCGTCGAGTTCTACGTCGAGCCGGAGACGTTTGCCACCGACACGACCGCCGTGGCGGTGGCTGACGACGGCGAGTGGACAAGGCGCAGAGTCGGTTCCCCCGCAGTGATCCACAAGGTCGCCCGCGATCTTGCGTTGCCGGTGTACGACGTCCAGCTCACTGGATATCCGCAACGCATGCGTGCCTACAACGAGCGCCGGCGCAGGGAAGAAGGCAACACCGGCCTTTGACCCGGCTGACCGCCGAGTCCGCCCGGTCAGCCGGGTGGGCTCGGCGGTTCGTCTTCGTCGAGGAGGTTGGCCAGAGGCGACAGCCAGGCCGCGTGCGGCTGCCCCATCGCCGCGTCGAGTTCGGCGGGCGTGGGCATGCGCTCGCCCAGGACCGCGGGCGAGAGCAGTTGCTGAAGGGCGTGCATGAGGAGATTGGCCATCGAGTAGCCGGGGTCGATGGTCAGTGCGCGTTCGAGGGCGATCGTGGCCTGGACGTTGTTGCCCGCGTGCCAGGCCGACATGGCCAGCAGGGACGCGGCGGGTGGGATGAATCGGGGTTCCAGCCTGCGGGTCAGGTCTTTCCAGAGGCAGGCGTGGGACTCATGCATGAGGGTCCAGGCTTCGTCCCGAACCCTGGTGATCGTCAGGTCCAGGCCCAGCCTGGCCGCCTCCGCGTCGGTCAGGCGGCCGCCCGTGGCGTGGACGGACAAGACCGATCGGACTCTGGCCAGGCCCTCGGCGATGAATTGCCGCGCGAAAGCGTCGGGGTCGGTTGCCCTTGTCAGCCCCGCCCGGACGTCCGCGATCGCCTCGGAGGTGGCGCGGCGCATCGCCATCCGGACCGGGCCCGTCACCGGGGCGATGGTACGTTCCAGGGCCTCGCGGTCGGGCAGGGCCACCAGGCCGCGTACCGTCGCTTCTGCGGCTATGCGACTGGTGGACAGGTCGTACGGGGTGCCTTGAGGGGGACAGCATGCGGGCAGGTCGCAGACGTACGACCAGTAGCGGCCCTCGTGGGCTCTCAGCGCCTCACCGACGCGAACCCCGGAGTTGCCGCCCAGCAGTCGGGCTTCGTCGACGGCCGGGGTGACCGCCTCGCCTGGGCCGTAGCCGACGACGACCATTTCGGTGATGGCTTCCCGGACGAAGAGGGGGGTCAATGAGGCGAGGGTGCCCGGGGGGATGGGGAGGCTCCACCTGGTCACCACCTTGGCCTGACCCCCGGCCAGGCCGATGATGATGAGGCTCTGGCTGGGGTGGAAGCCGACGAGGTAGGGGACGGCGGCCAGGATGTCGAGGGGACTGGTGAGGGTGAGGCAGGGCTGGGGGGTGGTGTCAGCGGTCGTCATGGATCGTTAGGGTGCCGGAGAGGTGGGGACGGCAGCGGGCCGAACGGGATTCTGTGGATGGGGGCGCGGGGGCCGCCAAGGCTGTGGACAACCAGCCGGCACGCGGACGGCGACGCGTGCGAGCCGGCCCTCGGCCCCCGCAGGTCAGGAGGGCGTTGGGGCGAGGCGGGTGCGGACGAGGAGGGCGGCGCCGGCCACTGCGGCCGGCATGGCGATCACCGCGACGAAGGGCACCAGGAACAACAGGAACGCCGCGACCCCGAATCCCAGCGCGCTGGCCATGTTCGTGCGCAGCAGGGCGAAGCGGTCTTTGCGGAGCATGCCACGCCGTTCCAAGGAGAGCGTGGTGAGCTCAATGGTGAGGAAGAATCCGGAAATGACGGCGCCGATCACCGGCACCACCGTCTGCCCCACCACGGGCACGAACCCCAGGAAGAACAGCGGCACGGTGAACAGCAGCACGTAGAAGAGCGTGACCAGGCTGTCCCTGATCGAGCGCGGCAACGTCCGCCACCACGGCTGCTCATCCTCCGAAGACAGCGGGTCGGCCTCGGCCGACAACCGCTCGTAGAACGGCCCCCCGATGGTGAGCGTGATCGCCGCGAACGTCAGCACCGCCAGCGCCAGCCCGCCCAGGAACAGCGCGATCCCCACCAGTGTCCGAAACAGCTCCCGCCAGCCCCACGAATCCGCGAACGGCGTCATCGCCTCGGCCAGGCCGCTGGCGTTGGTGCCGAGGAAGACCAGCGCCACCACGTACACGGCGAACGCGATCAATGCCGGGATCAGCCCGAACAGCCACCACCGCCCGTTCCTGGCGACCCACCCGAACCCCTGGAGGAAAAAGCCGACACCGGACGTGAAGTCACGCAGAGATCGCATGCCCGGCAGGCTAGCGCCAGAACGACGTCACCGCGTAGCCCAGATCGGCGAACAGCTCGCGAAGAAGCGGGAGGGACAGGCCGAGCACGTTGCCGTGGTCGCCTTCGATGCCCTCCATGAACCATCCGCCGCGCCCCTCGATGCTGAACGCCCCGGCCAGGCTGAGCGGCTCGCCGGTCGCGACGTAGGCGGCGATCTCGTCGTCGGAGGGCTGGCCGAAGCGCACGACGGTCGTGGCGACCTCCGCCACCTGCTTGCCCGCGGACACGTCGATCACGCAGTGACCGGTTACGAGCCTGCCTGTGCGGCCCCGCATGAGCCGCCAGCGCTCGACGGCCTCCTCCGGGGTGGCCGGCTTGCCGTAGGGGCGCCCGTCGAGTTCGAGGATCGAGTCGCAGCCGATGACCAGCCCCTCTTCGAGGTCGGCGGCCACCTTCGCCGCCTTGGCCCGGGCCAGTACGAGGCTGAGCGCCGCCGGGGTGTGCGCGGAGAAGGCCTCCTCGTCGACCCCGCTGACGATCACTTTGGGGTCGAGACCGGCGCTGCGCAGGAGGGCCAGGCGGGCGGGGGACGCTGAAGCCAGAACGATCACCGCACAAGCCTACCGGCGTCACCAGTCGCTGTTGGACGTCCCCCTGGTGACCTGCGGTTTCGTCTCATACGGCCGGTACGGCAGGCCCTGCTCGGGCACGACGCCGAAGATGCCGGTCAGCAGCCGCCCGAGCACGTCCCCCAGCCCGCCCGCCATGGCGGTCTGCTCGCGGTCGAGGTCTTCTGCCATGGTGGTGGGGTCCATGTCCCGGTCGGCGAGCAGCGACATGATCATGGGGGCGACCAGGGGCAGCAGTTTCATGATGGTGCCGGTGTCGACTCCGGCGAAGCGCGCCAGCTCCGTCGCCGCCTGCTCGGTGCCCTGCCCGCCCAGCACGTGTCCGAGGATGTTGTGCCCGTCGCGCGTCAGTGAGGCCACATCGCCGTTGAAGGGGTCGGTGTCCTTGTGGTCGTCGAGCGCGCTGCGCAGGGCGTCGGCTCCGTCCAGGTGCCGGGCGTTGCGCGCCATTCCTCCGACGATGGTGCCCGACACGGCCTGGAGCACGGTCGTGGCCGTGATCGCGTCCGTGCCGAGCATCCCGGCGATCTGTTCCAGTCCTGAGTCTCCGAGCTGCGCGGCAAGCTCGTCATTCAGTGTCACGACAGTCCCCCGATCGTTGTAGGGAAAGCTGCCCTGACGGAAACGCGCCAACGCCCGTTTTGCCCTAATTCTCGGGAAAATCTCCGCTAGGTCGGTTACGGAGCCCTGCGGCGGCGTATGCCCCGGCCTCGTCGAGGGTCTCGTGCTCGAGCAGGGCCTCCACGATGGCGTCGAGCTTGCCCCTGTTCTCGGTGAGCACCTGGACCGCGCGCTCGTAGCACTCGTCCACGATCCGCCGCGCCTCCTCATCGACGGTGGCGAGCGTGGTGGGCGAGGCCTGCGGATGCTGGCCGTCGCTGGGCAGGATGGTCAGCGGACCGACCTTGTCGGACATGCCCCAGCGACCGACCATGCCGCGGGCGATCATGGTGACCTGTTCCAGGTCGTTCTCGGCGCCGGTCGTGATGACGCCGAAGATGACCTGCTCGGCCGCCATGCCGCCCAGCGCGCCGGTGATGCGGCCGCGCAGGTACGGCTCGTCGTAGGCGTACCGGTCGGTGTCGGGGGTCGACAGCGTGACGCCGAGCGCCCGTCCGCGCGGGATGATGGAGATCTTCCTGACCGGGTCGGCACCCGGCTGGAGCATCCCGAGCAGCGCGTGCCCGGCCTCGTGGTAGGCGGTCCTGACCCGCTCCTCCTGCGGCATCACGATGCTGCGGGCCGCGCCGAGCTGCAGCTTCTCCAGCGCGTCGGCGAAGTCGGCCATCGTGACCTTCTCCTTGCCGCGCTTGGCGGCGAGCAGGGCGGCCTCGTTGACGAGGTTGGCCAGGTCGGCTCCGGTCATACCGGGAGTAGTCTTGGCGAGCTGGTCGGAGCTGACGCCCTCGTCCAGCGGCACGCCCCGCGTGTGCACCTGCAAGATCGCGGTACGGCCGGCCGCGTCCGGCAGCCCCACCTGCACCGTACGGTCGAAGCGCCCCGGACGCAGCAGCGCCGGGTCGAGGATCTCGGGACGGTTCGTGGCCCCGATGACGATCACGCCCTCGGCCCCGGAGAAGCCGTCCATCTCGGTGAGGATCTGGTTGAGCGTCTGCTCGCGCTCGTCATGGCCGCCGACGCCGCCCGCGCCGCCTCTGGCCCGGCCGATGGCGTCGATCTCGTCGATGAACACGATCGACGGCGCCACCTTGCGCGCCTCCTCGAACAGGTCGCGCACGCGCGAGGCGCCGACGCCCACGATCATCTCGATGAACTCGGAGGCCGAGGCCGAGAAGTAGGGCACCTTGGCCTCGCCGGCGACGGCCCTGGCCAGCAGCGTCTTGCCGGTACCGGGAGGCCCCGCGAGCAGCACGCCCTTGGGGAGCTTGGCCCCAAGCCGCCGGTACTTGTCCGGGTCCTTGAGGTAGTCGACGATCTCGACGAGCTCGTTCTCGACCTCGTCGATGCCCGCGACGTCGTCGAAGGTGACCCGCACCTGCCCGGCCTCGACCGGCTTGGCCGCCTTCGACTTGCCGAGACCGCCCAGGCCGCCGCCGCCCATCATGCTGGCGCCGCGGCGCATGATCCAGATCCACAGGCCGGCCAGCAGCAGCACGGGCAGCAGCGACAGCAGCAGGTTGGACAGGAAGCCGCGGGTGATCGGCTGCGAGGTGATCTCCACGCTGCCGGCGGCGAGCTGCTGGTCGAGCTGGTCGGTGTTGGCGAAGGCCGGGATCTCGGTCGCGAACTTGGTGTAATTCTCGTTGGTCTCGGGGTTCTTGGCCGAGGCCCTGAGGTCGCCCTCGACGGACAGGCCCTGGGCGTAGATGTCCTTGACGTTCTTCGCCTTCACCTGCTTGTTGAACTCGGTGTACGAGATCGTCTCGACGGACTCGCTGTCGACGAACGACGAGACCACGAAGAAGGCCGCGTAGACGACGAGCAGGGTGACGACGAACCGCCACCAGTTGATTTTGGGCCGTCCCCCTGGCGTGCCTGGCAGGCCCTCCGAGCGCCAGGGCGGCTTGCCCTTGCCCTTGTCCGGTGCCTGCGGCGGTCCAGAGCGTTCCACGGCGTCACTCCCCACGTCGCCGCCCATCATGATCTTCTAGCCTAGAACACGCACCCCTGAGGCCACGCGGCCGATATCGGGCCACCGCTTTCGCTGCGTGTCAGGCACTGTGACGAACGCCAGGCCAGGCTTGCTCATTCCCCCGTCCATAACAACCACGGCTGCACGTGACGTGTGCTTTCCGTATTTAACGCGATAAACAAGCATCCATCCGTGTTTGACCGGCTGCGATGCCAGCCAGCGGATCTTGGCGCCCCGGGGGTGGTGGGTGAGGGTCCAGCGGGCGGCCAGCAGCGCCGTGTTACGCGGCGACTTCTGCTCCATGATCGGCAACGGGCAGGTGACGAACATCCCGCGCACGCTCGTGCCGCGCGTCTTCGGCAGCACCTGCTTGGACGTGAACGGCGCCACCCCTGACACCTTCCACGGCCTGGCCAGCTTCGGCACGGCCAGCCCCACGCGCTCGTCCGCGACGGTCCGCCTGGCCGGCCTGGGCAGTGCCATCCGCTTGACCTTGCGGGTCAGCCGGGGGATGCGCGGGTCGGCGTACAGGGCCTCCATGGCCGTGTACCCGGGCGCCAGGGAGACCCCGGGCGACGGCGCGGTCGCCTCCGAGGACGGCTCCGCGGCAGCGGACGACGACGCCTGCGCGACTACGGGCGAAGGCGAAAGGGACGGGGACGGCGAGGGTGAGGACGAGGAAGCGGGGCCGGACGAGGCGGGCGCGGCCGGCGGCGCGGTAACCGGCCCCGCGACGACCTCGTCCGGCTCCGACGGGAGCACCACGACCAGCGTCACGGCCGCGGCCACGACGGCGACGATCACGGCGAGCACCCGGTAAACCACCCGCATCCGGATATCTCCGATGCGGGAGCGTTTGGGCGGAGAAGCAGTGGTTCCCAAACGGGTGGCAGTCGTCACACGGGAACCCTCGGTCCCATCTTCCCCAGCGAGCACGACGGGAGCGTACGACATATCCCGCCATTGCGCCTCGGAAGCGACCGAAGTGCAATCATGGCTTCGTGGAACAGGTTGAGCTGCGTTTCGACCAGGCATCCCAGGAGTCCCAGACACATACCAACCTTTCCGCGATCCGACGGAGCCCAACCGGCCTGTGGATCGCCGGCGACGAGACAGCGACGTTCGAGCACCTGACATGGGTGGGCGACCACTTCGGCGCCCAGCGCACCTATCCGCTGGCCGACTACGTGGACCTGCCCGCGGGCCGCGAAGAAGAGGCCGACATCGAGGGCCTGGCCAGGGCCGACGGTCACCTGTGGATGGTCGGCTCGCACAGCCTCAAGCGCAGGCGGGTCAAGTCCAAGGACCCGGACAAGGCCGCCGACCGCCTGGCCACGGTGGTCAGGCAGGAGAACCGGTTCATCCTGGTACGCCTGCCGCTGAGCCAGGGCACCGAGATCCCAGAACCGGGGGCGATCATGGCGGGCGGGCGCAACCTGACGACGCACCTGGCCGGCGACCGGCATCTCGCACCGTTCCTGGCGCTGCCCGGCAAGGACAACGGGCTCGACGTCGAGGGCATCGCCGTGGTGGGCGAGCGCGTCTACCTGGGGCTGCGCGGGCCCGTGCTGCGGGGCTGGGCGGTGCTGCTCGAACTGCGCGTCGAGGACACGGGCAAGGGGAAGCTGCGGCTGCGCGAGCCGTACCGCAAACACTTCCTGGACCTGTCCGGGCTGGGCGTGCGGGACCTGTGCCCTGACGGCGACTCGCTGCTGCTGCTCGCCGGGCCGACCATGGACCTCGACGGCCCGGTACGCGTGCTGCGCTGGCGCCCCGGCCCCGAACCGCGCCAGGTCGTGCCGCAGGACGCCCTGGAGACGGTGCTGGAGCTGCCGTTCGGCGTGGGCTGCGACCATCCGGAGGGGCTGGCCCTGCTGGGCGGACGCCGCCTGATGGTCGTCTACGACAGCCCGTCGCCCGGGCGGATCACGGCGGCGGGCGGCGTGCTGGCGGACGTGTTCACGATCTAGCGACCCGGCCGGCGAGCCAGGGCGCGTCCGCGACGAACGTGCACGAACCTGGCTCGATCTCGGTGAACCCGGCGTCCCGCACGACGGGCAGCCCGGCGGCGACCATGGCGGCGAAGTCGTCCCGGGAGGCGGCCGTGCGCACGGACACCGCCAGGCCGCGCTCGCGCCAGGCCGCCCGCTCGGCCGCCTCGCTGGCCCACCAGGCGAGCTGGGCGGCGTGCCCGGCCTGGGCCATGGCCTTGCCCGCCGACATGGTCAGCTCGGGGTTGGCCCACAGGACCGGCGGCCCGGCGGGCGGCGGCTCGGCGGTGTCGTTCAGCTCGGTGCCGCCCACCTGGAGCCGGGCAAGGTCGCGCGGCCAGTCGTCGAGCGGCACGGGCGGATGCACGCGTACCTCGGCCGTGCGGTGCTCGATCGTGCGCCCTGGCAGTGCGGCCGCCCTGCGCCACTCGGCGCCCCTGGCCCGGCGCACGACCTTGCGGATCTTGCCGGTGGACTGCCAGGCGTGCAGCTCGGCGGCCCACTCCCCCGGGTCGTCCAGCAGGCTCAGCACGGCCGTCGCGGCCGCTTCCAGCGCGTCGGTACGCTCGGGCGGCGCGGCCCGCTCGATCCTGACGACCAGGGGCAGAACGAAAAGCTCGGAATTCATCGGCCTCAGCAAACAGTCAGCCTGCCGCCCTGCTGTGGAGGGTGGCGGCAGGTTCGTCCTTCTTAGCATGCCTGATGGCCAGGGACATGGCGGCGGCGATGAGGCAGAGGGCGCCGGCCCCGTACCAGGCGAGGTCGTAGGCGCCCAGCTGGTCGCGGGTGATGCCGGCGCCGACGGCGGCGATCGCGGCCCCGACCTGGTGGGAGCCGAACACCCAGCCGAACACCACGGCGCCGTCGGCCCCGTAGATCCGCCGGCACAGCGCGACGGTGGGCGGCACGGTCGCCACCCAGTCCAGGCCGTAGAAGACGATGAAGATCAGCATGCTGGGCTCGGTCGTGGCCGCGAACAGGCTCGGCAGCACCATCAGCGAGAGCCCGCGCAGGGCGTAGTAGACGCCGAGCAGCACCTTGGGGTCGATCTTGTCGCTGAGCCAGCCGGAGGCGATCGTGCCGGCGATGTCGAAGATCCCGATGACCGCCAGCAGCCCGGCCGCGACGGGCTCGGCCATGCCGTGGTCGTGCGCCGCGGGGATGAAGTGGGTGCCGACCAGCCCGTTCGTGCTCGCGCCGCAGATCGCGAAGCCGCCCGCGAGCAGCCAGAACGGCCGCGTCCTCGCTGCCGAGGCGAGCACGGTGAGCGCTCTGACGGCCGCGTTGACCGTGGACGGCTTGGTCCTGACCGCGCCCGGCTCGGCGCCGAGCGCCGTCGTGCCCACGTCCTCGGGACGGTCGCGCAGCAGCCACCACACGAACGGCACCACGGCCAGCGCCCCGGCGGCGACGGTCAGCGAGGCGAAGCGCCATCCGGGCCCCTCGGCGAGCTGGGCCAGCACGGGCAGGAAGACGAGTTGCCCGGTGGCGCCGCCCGCGGTGAGCACGCCGGTGACCAGGCCCCTGTGGCGGACGAACCAGCGATCCACCACCGTCGCGGCGAACACCAGCGCCATCGACCCCGTCCCGAGCCCCACGAGCACGCCCCAGCAGAGCAGGAGCTGCCAGCTCGCCGTCATCAGCATGGTCAGCCCGCTGCCCAGGGCGATCAGCAGCAGGGCGAGGGCGACGACGCGGCGCATGCCGAAGCGGTCCATCAGCGCGGCGGCGAAGGGGGCGGTCAAACCGTAGAGCACCAGGTTGACCGACACGGCCAGCGAGATCGTCCCGGCCGACCAGCCGAACTCCCGCTGGAGCGGGATGATCAGGACGCCGGGGGTGGCGCGGAATCCGGCGGCGCCGAGGATCGCCACGAAGGCGACGCCCGCCACGAACCAGGCCCGGTGCACGCGGGGGGTGCTTACAGTCATGCGCCAATCCTGATTTATCGCGTTGGATGGGCACGAGTGGCCGGATAGCCAATATGTGAAAGAATCGGGCCATGGCCCACCGCATCGCCGTCGTGGTGCTCAACCACTTCGCCCCGCTCGACCTCGGTGTGCCCGGCCAGGTGTTCTGGACGGCGGAGACGCCGGAGGGCGAGAAGCTGTACGAGGTCGTGACCTGCTCAGAAGGCCGCGCGCCCGTCCGCTGCACGGCGGGCTACAGCGTCCTGCCCGACCACGACCTCGACGTGCTCGACACGGCCGACACCGTCCTGGTGCCCGGCATCCACGGCGGCCGGGTCATGAAGGACGGCACGATCTCGGACACGCTGCGGCAGGCGCTGCACGGCCGGCCGCGGACGATGTCGATCTGCACGGGGGCGTTCGTGCTGGCGGCGGCGGGCCTGCTCGACGGCCGTCCCGCCACCACCCACTGGCGTGAGGCGGCGCGCTTCGCCAGGCTGTTCCCGCAGGTCAAGCTGGATCCCGACGTGCTGTTCCTGGACGACGGTGACGTGCTGACCTCGGCCGGGGTGGCTGCGGGGCTGGACCTGTGCCTGCACGTGATCAGGCGCGACCACGGCAGCGAGGTGGCCAACCGCGCCGCCCGCCGCTGCGTGATGCCGCCGTGGCGGGACGGCGGCCAGGCGCAGTACATCGACCGGCCGCTCCCGTACCCGAACGGCGGCGGCACGGCGGCCACCCGCGAGTGGATGCTCGCCGGCCTCGACGCCCCCCTCGACCTGAGCGCGCTGGCCGAGCACGCCAGGATGAGCGTGCGCACGTTCACCAGGCGCTTTCGCGAGGAGACCGGCCTCAGCCCGGCCCGATGGCTCAACGCGCAACGGGTGCAGCACGCCAGGCACCTGCTGGAGACGACGGATCTCGGCGTGGAGGAGGTGGCCAGGCGGTCGGGGTTCGGCACGACGGTTTCGCTGCGGCAGCACCTGCACGCGGCCGTCGGGGTCGCGCCCCTGGCATACCGGCACACCTTCCGCCGAACCTGAACGCATTTGCCCTGATTTGCCCCTAGAATCTGCGCCAAGATCTCCATAGAGAAAGGTCGTCACATGGCAGAGGCTGACCGCGTACCGGCCGGCATCAACCCGGACGTGCCCAGCGTCGCCCGCATGTACGACTACTACCTCGGCGGCCGCGACAACTTCGCCTCCGACCGCGAGGCCGCCGAGAAGATGATCGAGATCGGCCGGGCGATGGGCAACGACGCCCGGCAGATCGCCCTGGCCAACCGCGGCTTCCTCGGCCGGGCCGTACGCATGCTCGCCGAGGCGGGCGTGCGCCAGTTCATCGACATCGGCGCCGGGCTGCCCACCCAGGACAACGTCCACCAGGTCGCCCAGCGGCAGGCCCCCGGCTCCCGCATCGTCTACGTGGACAACGACCCGATCGTGCTCACCCACGCCAGGGCGCTGCTGGCCAGGGACCCCGACGTCCTCGCGGTGGAGGGCGACCTCAAGGACGTCGACGCCATCCTCGACGACCCGCGCGTCACCGGCCACCTCGACCTCACCCAGCCGTTCGCGATCCTGCTGGTGGCGGTGCTGCACTTCATCCCCGACAACGCCGAGGCCGACCGCATCGCGGCCCGCGTCCGCGCCCGGCTCGGGACCGGCGGCCATCTGGTGCTGTCGCACCTGTACGAGGGCAACGCCAGTGACGGCGCCGCCGCCAAGGCCAGCAACAAGGTCTATTCGGGCACCGCCTCCGGCGGCATCGCCGCGCGCGGCTACGACGACATCGCCCCCTACTTCGCCGGCCTCGACCTGCTGGGCCCCGGCATCGTCCGGGTCGCCGACTGGACGGCCGACGCCTCCCCCGACGGCTCCTACGACTTCGTCAAGTCCGGCATCCTGGCCGGAGTGGGCCGCGTACCCGCCTGACCGTCCAGGCACTCGCCGAACCACGTCTCCAGCGCCGCATCAAGCGTCTGTGGAAGGGGCGGGCAGTCCCTCGGCCAGGGCGCGCAGCGCGTCGCGCACCAGCGGCGCCAGCGGGACGGGCGGGTCGGAACGCAGCCAGTGGCCGACGGCGGCCTGCACGGCGGCGGTCACGGTGACGGCGACCAGGTAGGGGTAGAGGTCGCGGGCGGCGTCGGTGCCGGTGCGCGCCGCGATGGCCTCGGCCAGCTCTCCGTCGGCGGCGAAGGCCACCTTCAGCGACTCGGCGCGCAGCGCGGGCTCCTCGGTCAGCATCGTGATGCTCGCCAGCAGTTCGGGGCTCGGGGCGACGCCCGTCCCGCCGTGCTGCTCCCACGGCGCGGCCATCGCCTCCGTCAGCGCCTCCCACAAGGGCTCGCCCTCGGGACGCGCGCGCAGCGCCGCCACGGCGATCCTGGTGCGGTCGGTGTGGCGGGCGGCGATCGCCTCGTACTTGCTGGAGAAGTAGTTGTTGAACGTCCGGGGCGAGACGCCGACCTCGGCGGCGATGTCCTCGACCCGCACGTTCTCCAACCCACGCTCCAGGGCCAGCCGGAGCGCGGCCGTCATCAGCGCCTCGCGCGTGGCCAGTTTCTTGCGCTCTCTCAGCCCGCTCATGCCTTCAGGCTAGCCAGAACTTTCTGATCCCGCAATTTTTCTGACTACGCAACATTTCAAAAGATCACATCAGCGGGTCGGCGACGGGCACCGCGCTGTAGTCCTCGCCCGCCACCGGGCGAATCTCCTCCCAGCGCACCCACCGCGTCTCGCCGCGCGCCTGGGGCGGCCAGAGCAGGAATCCCCACCGAACCCCGTCGGTGTCGTCGCCCCAGGCCAGGAGATAGCGGTTCTCGCCGGCGGCGTGCTCCACGATGGGCGGCCGCCAGAGCTCGGGAAGTTCGCGCGTGTTGAGATCCATGCCTACCATTATACGAACACAAGTTCGATATTGCGCGAACATTTGCGCAACGGTCCCCTGTGTGGTGCATTGAGAGACATGTCTTTCGCGATCATGCGGGGATGGGTGGGCCATCCCCGCATGGGGGACGTCGCGGTGGCCCTACTGGTGCTGCTGGCGGAGCTCAGCCACAGGACGCCCCACGTCGAGGTCGTGCTGATCGCGCTCGCCGCCTCCGGCCTCATGCTGCTGCGGCGCGAGCACCCCGTCGCCGTGGCGCTGCTCGTCGGCCTGCTCTACCTCGCGGGCACGCAGGCGCCCCTGTACGACGCGCCGGTCAGCGCCATGCTCATCGCGCTCTACGCCGTGGGCCGCCACACCTCGGCGCCCGTCTCCGCCGCCGTGGCCGCGGCGGCCATGGCCGGCGGTGTCTACCTCGCCTGGCCGATATGGGGGCCGGAGTTCTGGGTGCCCCTGACCGTCGCGCTGTTCCCGGCGGCGCCGGTGGCGGCCGGGCACATCGTCCGTCTGCGCGGCGAGCTGGTCCGGCGCACGCGGCAGCAGGTGGCCGAGCGCGCGATCCGCGAGGAACGCCGCCGCATCGCCCGCGAGCTGCACGACGTGATCGCCCACCACGTCAGCGTGGCCGGCCTCTACATGGGCGTGGCCAGGAGGACGATCCCCATCGACCCGGAACGCGCCCAGCAGACCCTGCTCACCGGCGAGAGCATGGCCCGGCAGGCGATGACGGAGATGCGGGTGCTGCTCAACGTGCTGCGCACCGACGGCGAGCCGATCGACAACCACGCGGGCGTCGGCGTGGCCCGGCTGCCCGCCCTGGTCGAGGAGTCGGGCAACGCCGAACTGGAGGTCACGGGCGAGGCGGTCGACCTGCCGGCGACCGTGGACCACGCGATCTACCGCGTCGTCCAGGAGGCGCTCACCAACACGCGCAAGCACGCGGCCGGGGCCCGTTCCATCGTGCGGCTGGCGTACGAGGCCGGCGTCGTGGAGGTCGAGGTCGCCGACGAAGGACGGGCGCGTCCCGGCGGCGCCGGGCTGGGGCTGGGGCTGGCCGGGATGGCCGAGCGGGTGTCGTTGTGCGGCGGCGAGCTGCGGGCGGGGCCCGCGCCGTCCGGCGGGTTCGTGGTACGCGCCCGCATCCCCCTGATGGAGCGAACGTGATCAACGTACTGGTGGTGGACGACCACGCGGTCGTCCGGGCGGGGCTGCGCCTGCTGCTGGAGACCGGGTCCGACATGACCGCAGTGGGCGAGGCGGGCGACGGGGCCGAGGCGGTACGCCAGGCCCACGCCCTGCGCCCCGACGTGGTGCTGATGGACCTGCACCTGCCGGTCATGGACGGAGTGGCGGCCACGGAGCGGATCGTCGCCGAGCTGCCGGAGACGAAGGTGCTCGCGTTGAGCACGTTCGACCTGCAGGAGCACGTGGTGGCGGCGCTGCGGGCGGGCGCGTCGGGATTCCTGCCCAAGGACGCCTCGCCGGAGGAGCTCATGGAGGGCATCAGGATCGTGCACAGGGGCGAGGCCACGGTGGCGCCCCGGCTGCTGCTCGGCCTGATCGGCACGTTCGTGCGCCCGGCCAGGCCCCGCGCGGTCGAGGTCCCCGCGGCGCTGTCCGAGCTGACCCCGCGCGAGCGCCAGGTGCTGGAGCTGATCGCGCGGGGCCTGTCCAACGAGCGGATCGCCGCCGAGGTCGGCCTGGCGGTCTCGACGGTCAAGAACCGGGTCAGCGACCTGTTCGCCAAGCTCGGCGTCCGCGACCGCGCCCAGGCCGTGATCGTCGCCTACGAGGCCGGCCTGGTCACCCCCGGCGACCCGTGAGCGGCGATCGTCTCGGGCGTGGGGGCGTCGACGGCGGCCACGATCTCGCCGTCGCTGAGGAAGAGCACCCGATCGGCGTACGACGCGGCGGCCGGATCGTGGGTGACCATGATGACGGTCTGCTCCAGCGTGTCGGCCAGCGAGCGCAGCACGGTCAGGACGCCGTGGCCCGAGGCGGTGTCGAGGTTGCCCGTGGGCTCGTCGGCGAAGACGACCTCCGGCCTGGCCACCAGGGCGCGGCAGATGGCCGCCCGCTGCTGCTGGCCGCCGGACAGCTCGTGCGGGCGCCGGTGCGCGTGCTCGGCGATCCCGGTCCGCTCCAGCAGCTCCTCCACCCAGTCAGGTTCCGCCCTGCGGCGCGCCAGGCGGAGCGGCAGCTCGACGTTCTCCCGCGCAGGAAGCAGGTTGAACCGTTCCTGATCAGTGTTCAGGAGTGAGTCGTGGACCCACGTCCCTGGCACTGCGCGCATCCCGAACGGTTTTGGATGCGCTGGTCGCCCGCGTTCTTTGGGGGTTCCCTGTCCGGGGGCGCGCATCGTGTGCACGTTCCGTGACAGGGCGGCGGGTTTCCTCACGCCCCCGGTCCCCTGGTCCGGCCTGGGCGGTCCGATGCCCGCGACGATCGCTCCGGTCGTCGGGGGGCGGTGCCGTCCGTCGCCGGATCGGGAGTCCGAGGGCGCGTCGTGCGATGGCGATACTCGCAGCGTCGTGCCGGGTGACGGTGCGGCAGGACGCGGCCATGGGCTGCTGCCAGTGCTGGGCACCCCACTGGGACGTGTAGGCCGGATCAACGGCCACGATGGACACGCCCACCTCAGAAGCCATCGCCACCAGCCGCGCTTTGAGCTTTCCGGTGGGGAGGCCAGAGATCAGCTTCCGGAACCGTTTCCTGCGGCCGTGTTTTTCGCGGGTCTTCTCGGCGGCGAAGTCGAGGTCTTCGATGGCGATCGCGGCCACGCCGGAGCGTTTGGCCCAGTGCAGCAGGCGGGTGATGGCGTGCCGGAGCTGCGCATCCCGATGGGCGGACGTGCCAGTCAGGTCGTAGCGGAAGCGGTGCGGGTCGCCGACCGGATTGCCTTGCCGGTCGAGGCGGTAGGCGGCGAAATGGCCCGCGTTGGTGTCCACGCCGATCACGCCGTCAGCAAGCGCGGTCTGCAGCGGGATCGCCTGGACGGTGGGGTGTTGCCATGAGGCGGTCAGGTACCAGCGGCCGCGCCGCACGTCGTGGTGGATGCGGTAGGCCACCGCCCGGTTTGCGGCCACACGGTCACGCCACTCCTCTCCCCGGTGGGCGAAGACGACACGCGCCGCCAGGACGTACCGGCCGTGCCCGGCGTTGGCCAGATAGGCGAATGGTGCGGGGAGCTTGATGCTGACCTCGCCGTCGGGGGTGACGCAGATGGTCTCGTTGCCGTACCGCTTGCCGGACTCACCGTCAGCGGCCAGATACCACCGCTCCGCCTCCCAGCGCTCCCGCCACTCCTGCTCGGTGAGCCCCGCCTCGTCGAGGTGGTGGCGGGTGTTGAGCAGTCGTTTACCGCCGCGCACCACGTGCACAACACCGGCCTGGAAGTCGGCGCGTTCCCGCTCCAGCCGGTCGGTCAGCGCCGCCAGACGGCGGGACTTGGCGAACCATTCGTGCCGACTGCGGTATCCGCCCGGGGCCCGCTTGTTCCCCTTGGCTCCGAGGGGGAGGGACAGGCGGTGTTGCAGGGTGCGTATCCCGGCCTCAAGGTTCTGGATGTGGGCGAGTTGGCCGCGGCGGGCCAGCGCCCACTGGTCGTGGCTGGCCTTGGTGATCGACCCGGCCCAGCGGGAGGACGACTGCCCGGTCAGGCCCCCGTTTGCGGACCGCCCACCTGTCGGCAGAGTGCGCGAAGCCGTCCGCACAACGCCGCTTGAGATCACCGGACGCCAGCGAGCCCAGATGCCCGCCCACGACGCGCAGAACCTCCTCATCGGCGGGGGTGAGGTTCTTGAGGCGGTCGCGAATCGCCACCCCGGAGGGCCCGTCCGCGACGAACGGCACCTCGATCGCGCGAAGCTGCCTGCCGGTCGGCTCGCTCTTCTCGGTCGGTTCAGCCACTGGCGGCCGCCGCGGCTTCCAGTGCCTTGCGGGCGCGGTGCTGCGCGGAGCGGTGATCAGCCTTCGCCCCCCACCCTGCCAACCGGGAAATCTGACGCCCCAGATCGGATTTCCGGTCGTGGGATGAGACACGGGCGTGCAGACCCACCCCACCAGTCGCAGACCGCGAGATGTTCGCCTCGACGGAGACCGGGGTCACGCGCCGTTGACATGCGCGGACCCACCTGTTGCGCGGGGTCCTGTAACGTGCCCCGCGGAACCGGCGGCAGGCGGTGCGTGTCGCGATCGCCTGCGCATGCGTTCGTCCGGTCAGGCTCACAAGGTAAAACCATACAGCACTCTTAGTGGTTTAACGATTACTTTTAGGCACAGGGGCGGCGGCGGTTCACCCTTCTCCTCCGATCCCGCACACTGGTCGCAGATCGCGAGGCGTTCGCGTTGATGGCGACCGGGATCGTGCACGGACCCATCCGTTCCGCGGGGACCGGCAACGCGTTCCCTCACGTTCGCAATGCGAGACCTTGCGACACCCACGGCAACGGGCAGGCTCTCATGGACACTCAATCGACAGCAGTTAACTGCCATTGGAAGACAACCCGACCCGCTGCCCACGCACCCCTCGCCAGCTCTGCCTCGCCCAGCCCCGTCAGGTCGGCCCCGCCCACGCTGACCGACCCCGACGTGGGCCGCGTCAGCCCGGCCGCGCCCCGATGGCCCGCAGCACCGCGACCTCCATGCTCCTGCGCCGGATCGACACCCCCATGGCGGCCGCGACCATGCCCGTCGCGACCAGCACCGTCAGCCACACCGCGAACCACAGGAGGTTGAAGGGGGCCGGCGGAGGCGTATTGCTCTCCTGCGCCCCGCGCTCCGCGCCACCGACGGCCGCCACCAGCTCGGACGAGACCGCCCCCGCGATGCCGCCCGTGCCCACGACCAGGGGAACACCCGCGTACCGCTCCACCGGGACCTGCTGCCGGTCCGTGGAGTCCACGACGAACCACAACGCGCCGACCACGGTCGCCGCGACGACCAGGGTGACGAACGCCCCCATGACGCTGCCCGGATGCCATCGCAGCGTCCGCCATGCCGCCCACCTCAACTGACCCCTCCGATCGGTAGCCGCTGTGCTTTCCAGCGTGCTGTCCGGCGCGGTCGGGAGCTTCGGTCGACGGGATGATCTCGGACCGGTACCGGGGCCCTGTTGCGCGGTGACCGTGGTCCCTCAGGGGAGGGCGGGCGCGTCCGGCGGGCGCAGCCAGTCGGGGGTGCGCCACTGCTGGACGTTCGCCCGGGTGCAGGGGCGCAGGTAGAGCGAGCGCAGGTCGGACTCCAGGTGGAGGCAGAGGTCGGTGGCGACGTTCCGGACCTCCCAGTACTGCCAGTCGTTGAAGTGGTCGCGGGGGTCGAACCTCCAGAGCTGGCCGCCGGAGCCGGTGCACGGCTCGCGGACGGGACGGCGGCCGCCGACCGGGCCGGTGGCGGCCAGGCACCTGCCCATGCTCGTGATCACGTACTCGCCCCTGGCCCTCGGCTGGTAGCCGAACGCCTGGTTGAGGCCGCCGTGGCACTCCCACAGGAGCAGGCCGGCCGGGCCTGCGGCGTCGACGCAGTGGCCGTTCTGGGCGCTGGCCAGCGAACTGCCGAGGTTCGGCAGGCGGGTGGTGATCAGCCAGCGCTGAGCGGGCCGGTCGGCGCAGGCCCGCAGGATCAGCGGAGTGCCCTCGGTGGTGACGCCCCTGCTGGGCTCGGCGCACATCTCGCCCCGCGGTGAGGCGATGGCGAGCGCGTGGTCGCCCGGCAGCCGCCAGAGCTGGTCGCCCGCGTCGCAGGCCGCCTCGGTGACGAAGCTTCCCTCGGTGACGTCGCTGGCCTCGGGGGTCAGGCAGAGCCGGCTCGCGCGGTTGCGGATCCGGAAGAGGAACACGCCGTCGCGCCTGGCGGGTTCGAAATCCCATCGCTGGGCCTGTCCGGGGACCTCATGGGTGATCGACTCGCCCAGCCTGGCGTGCGGCGGGGCGCTGCTGGAGGTGTTCACGACCAGGGGCTTGCCGTGGGCGTAGGCGGACAGGATGGTCTGGTCGGCACGGGCGAGCCAGCCGGGGATGCGGGTGTCGACGTACAGCAGACAGGCCGCCGCCGCGAGCACGACCGGCAGCGCCACCCCGAGGACCAGCCTGACGCGGCGGCGCCGGGTGGGCGGCGGCCCGGCCAGGCCCCGGTAGGACTCCAGCCACTGCTCCGCCTCGGCGTCCGGCACGTCGTGCACCAAGAGGAAGGCGAGGATGACGGGCTCGGCGGTCTGGGGCTCCTTCAGCCAGCCGACGCCCTTCCCCGTGACCTTCCTCAGGTCGGCCTGCTCGAAGGCGAACCCGCGCCGGGCGGCGCGCGGCTGGAGGGTGGCGAACTTGGGTGTCCCCGCCTCCTTTCGCCGCTCTTTGAGCCGCCCCTTGAACGCCGGCAGGTCGGCCTTGGGCCGCGACCACGGCAACCCGGCGCCCAACGACGAGAGCAGGGCGCCGCCGCAGGCGAACAGGATCGCGGGCAGGATGTAGACGGGGTTGAGCTCGGGCTCGCTGTCGGTGGCGAAGTTGACGTAGACGCCGGCCAAGACACCGAAGATCGGGCTGAGCACGACCGCGCCGCCGAGCACGAGAAGGAGCTCGCGTGAGTGGGTGCGCATCAGCCTCCCGTCCAGGCACCGAGGGTCAAACGATCGTAACGGAACGTGCACGCCAGAGGCACGAAAAAACGGCGGCTCCTGATGGATGCCGCCGTCTGCCGGGGTGGACCTGATTGCCGCTTAGTGCGTCGTACGGCAGCGGATCACCAAACGCCGCCTCGGCATACTGGAGCACCGCGACCCACACGTAGCTCGTCATCGATCATCGCGTCCAGATCGACCCGCACCTCGTCCCAGTCAATAGCCGGGGCGGTGGCGAAGACGGCCTGCGCCTCAGCTGTAGGAACGAACCGGCGACGCATGATCGGTTCTACGTCGGCGCGCGGCTCACCGTTGAGCGTCAAAATGTACCGCTTTCCCTCACGCAGGCCGCGCGTGACGCCACCAGTGTCGTTGACGAACTGGCGCACGCTCGCCTCGATCGAACGAGGCCTTGGAACATCCATGGCTCAAGTGCACCGCAGGGTACCGCGCCATACTACAAAATCGTGACCGTTTGTGTTGCACTGTTCACTCTCAGCACGGGCTTCATTGGCCAGGCCCTGACCCGAACGCGCAAAAACGGCGATGCCCCGAAGGACACCGCCGTTGATCGAATTCGCTTGGGTGGAGCTATGGGGATTCGAACCCCAGACCTCCTCCATGCCATGGAGGCGCGCTACCAACTGCGCCATAGCCCCTTGCAACATGTACGAGTGTAGCCGACTTCGCGACCATCGACGCCCGGATAAAAGTCCGCACACCCCCCATCGGCCGAGGGGCGGCGCGGCTGAGCGCGCCACCCCGATCCGGCCCGGCTCAGCCCACCGATCGTGCCTTCTCGATGAGGGAGACGAGCTCGGTGACCATGGGGTCCTCGGCGGCCCGCGCCAGCCGGTCCGCGTGTTCGCCCAGTTCGGGCAGGTCCATGCCGAACGTGCCGCGCGGGCCGCCGGATGTCTTCTTGTCGCGCATGTGCAGCGCGAACGCGGCCACCAGCACGTCGACCTGCAGCCTGACGGGCGCCTTCTCCCAGATCGACGCCGCCAGGTCGCCGGCCTTCAGCGCCTCGCTCACTTCGGAGGGTGACCTGGTGTCGGGGTCCTGCCAGCGTACGGTGGCCTCGGCGAGCTGGCCTTGCGCCCCTGGCTTGAGCTTGAGCGAGTACAGGGCGGTGACGGAGTGCCCCGGGCCGATCTCGCCGCCGTCGCGGCTGTCGTCGCGGAACTCCTCCGCGGTCAGGGCGCGATTGTCGTAGCCGACGAGCCGGTAGCTCTCCACGACCGACGGGTTGAAGACGACCTGTGCCTTGGCGTCGCGTGCGCGCAGCTCGATGGTGGCGGGCAGTTGCGTGGTGAAGACCTTGGCGGCCTCCTCCTCGGAGCTGACGTACACGGCCATGCCGTCGCCGTTGTCGGCCAGTTGCTCCATCAGCTCGTCGCCGTACTCGCGGCCGACGCCGACGGTCAGCAGCGTGACCTGCCTGGCCGCGTACTCCTTGGCCTGCTCCAGGATGGCCTGCCAGCTGGTGTTGCCCTGGTTGGCCAGGCCGTCGGACAGCAGGATCACGCGGTTGGTGGCGGCGGGGCGGAACGCCTTGGACGCCTCCTGGTAGCCGGTGACCAGCCCGGCCTCCAGGTTCGTGCCACCCTCGGTGACGAGTTGCTCCACCGCCCGGTGCAGCTCGTCCCTGGCGGTCAGCGGGGTCATCGACGCCAGCAGCCTGGCCTCGTCGCTGAAGGACACGATCGAGACCTGGTCGCCGGGCGCGAGCTGGTCGATCAGGGTCCGCAATGCGGATCTGACCAGGTCCAGCCGGCCCGGCTCGTTCATCGAGCCGGACACGTCCACGACGAACGTCAGGTTGGCGGGCCGCCGCTCGGCCGCCTCGGACGCGCGCGTCTGCAGGCCCACGCGTAGCACGGCCTCGTCGCGCGCGGGCAGCCTGGCGCCGTCCACCCGCACGGCGAACCCGTCGTCCGTCGGCTGCGGGTAGTCCTGTCTGAAGGCGTTGACCCACTCCTCCGGCCGGATCTCGCCGGGGGTGGGCCAGCGGCCCTCCTGGAGGGTACGGCGGGCGTAGCCGTACGAGGCCGTGTCCACGTCGAGCGCGAACGTGGAGATCTGCGCCGTGGTCGTGTCCTTCTCGCTGTCGGCGTTCGATTCAGGGGATGCCGATCGGAGCGGATTGGCCCGCCCGTCGTTCGCGCCGGCCGGATGGGGCGCCCGCTCGGCGCTCGTCGAGCCGCCACCGCCACCGCAGGCTGCCAGGGCCAGGACCGCAACGATTCCGACGCCTGCCGCTAAAGGCCGAAATTTCATCGCAACCACCTCCACGCCATACGACGGAGCGTGATCCGCGCTGGCCTGGCCGGTGACGTAAGCGAGCACAAACCGCGATCGACACGTGATCAGTTGTTACCGGTGGGGCACGTGGGATCGTGCCCCACCGGTTTCAGGTGTCGGCGCGGTAAAGGCGATCGGGGCGCGCCCGGCTAAGCCGTCGCCGTGGCGAAGGGCGATCAGGGCGTCCAGGCCGGATCGCGTCCGAGGAGCCCCACCGCCCGGTCGAACGCCGGCGCGTCGGCGGGCACCTCGACCGGATCGCCGAAGGCGGCAGAGCCCTTGCGCATCGGCGCCGACTCCTCGGCGAAGGCCAGGATGGCGGCCACCGTCTCGTCATCGACCTCAAAGGGCCGGCCGACGGACTTGGACAGGTCCCAGGCGTGGACGACGACGTCGACCAGGAACATCTTCGCGATCATGATCATCGGCAGCCCGTGCAGGGCCTCGCTCGTGCCCTCCCACGCCTGCGGCCGGTCCCAGGCCTTCAGCGCGCGCTCGGCCCGCTCGGGGAAGTCGCCGGTGTACTCCTTCGGCGGCGGGAACCCGCCGCCGCCGGCGAGCGACTCGAACCCCGACATCGCCCACTCCAGGTGGTTGAGCAGCTCCTTGACGTCGTACTCGGAGCACGGGGTGGGCAGGGCGAGCTGGTCGTCGCTCAGGCTCCGCACCAGCGTGGACGTGCGCTCGGCCGCCAGCCTCAGCAGAGGAAGGGTCTCGTTCATGCGGCTCATCTTGCCAGGTAGGAGCTCACCAATGGAGCAGAAGCAGCTCTGCGGAGAAGCCGGGTCCCAGCGCCATGAGCACGGCGGGGGCGCCGCTCTTGCCGCGCGTCTCCTGCAGCACGTGCAGAACCGAGACCGACGACAGGTTGCCGTGATCGCGCAGCGACCGCCAGGTCACCTCGAGGGCCCTGGGCGGCAGGCCCAGGGTCGCCACGATCTTCTCGATGACCTTCGGGCCGCCGGGATGGCACACCCAGGTCGCCACCTGCTCGGGCGTCAGGCCGTAGTCGGCCAGGAAGGCCCTGATGTCGCCGGCCAGCACCTGCTGGACGAAGTCGGTCAGGTCGGCGTCCAGGACGATGCGGAAGCCGTGATCGCTCACCTCCCAGCCCATGAGGTGCCCGGTGCCGGGATAGAGCTTGCTGCGGGTGGCGACCACCTCGGGGCCGCGCCCGCGCCCTGTCGCCACGACGGCCGCCGCGCCGTCCCCGAACAGGCCGCTGGCCACCAGGTTCGCGATCGAGGTGTCGTCGCGCTGGATCGTCAGCGAGCACAGCTCCACGCAGACCAGCATGGCCACGTGGTCGGGCCAGCCGCGCAGGTAGTCGTGCAGGCGCGCCAGGCCCGCGGCCCCCGCCGCGCACCCGAGCCCGAACACGGGCACCCGTTTGACGTCGGGCCGCAGCCCCGCCCGCTGGGCCAGCCCGGCGTCGAGTGAGGGGGTCGCCAGGCCCGTGGTGGAGCAGAACAGCAGGTGATCGACCTTCTCCGGGGCCACGCCCGCCTTCTCCAGGGCGCCGATCATGGCCTGTTCGCCGAGGTCGAGGGCGACTTCGACGAAGGCGTCGTTGGCGCGGGCGAAGGAGTCCAGCTTGGCGTAGTCGGCCAGCGGGAGTGCGAGATTGCGGCCCCGTACCCCGGTGGCCTCGTGGAAGCGGCGCAGCAGTTCCTCGTCGCAGTCGGTCAGCCGGGAGAACGCCTCGGTGATCTCCGCCTGCTCGTAGCGGTGAACGGGCAAAACTGTCTGTACCCCCGCAATGTGCATATATCTCTCCTGCCGCTGAGAGGTCGCGGCTAACATGCGGGGCCTGCCGTCGCCGTGGCGGCGGGCCTTCAGGCCGTCAGCCGCCACAGGGACGTGATCTCCGCGGCGCGGGCCGCGTGCAACGGATCGTCCGGGTCGGCCGGACGGTGGTGCCGGGGCGCGACGTCCAGCCGGCCGGCCACCCGCAACCCGGCCCGCTCGAACGCCTCCAGCAGCTCAGCCCTGGTGCGCAGGCCGAGATGCTCCGCAAGATCCGACAGAATGAGCCAGCCCTCGCCCCCCGGTTCGAGATGCCCGGCCAGCCCGTCGAGGAAGCCCCGCAACATCCGTCCACCGGGGTCGTAGACGGCCTGTTCGAGCGGCGAGGCCGCCTTGGCGGGCAGCCACGGCGGGTTGCAGACGACGAGCTGCGCGCGTCCTGGCGGGAACAGATCGGCCTTGACGACCTCCACCCGCTCCGACAGCCCCAGCCGGGCGAGGTTGTCCTCGGCGCAGACGATCGCCCGCTCGTCCAGGTCGGTGGCCACGACGTGGCCGACGCCGCGCCTGGCGAGCACGGCGGCCAGCACCCCCGTGCCGGTCCCGATGTCGAAGGCCAGCCGTTCGCCGGGAAGCGGCGCCTCGGCGACGAGATCGACGTACTCGCTCCTGGTCGGGGGAAACACGCCGTGGTGGGGGTGGATACGGGCGCCGAGGGCGGGGACCCACACGCCCTTCGTCCGCCACTCGTGGGCGCCGATCAGGCCGAGCAGCTCCCGCAGCGGGCCCACCGCCGCGGGGGCCTCGGGGCCGTACACCTCGGCGCAGGCCTCCCGCACGTCCGGCGCCCTGCGCAGCGCCACCACGTGGCCCTCGTCGTAGGGGATGAGCAGCATGCCGAGCGTCCTGGCCCGCTGCGCCTGGGCCTGGCGGTAGCGGTGGAAATCGGAGCCGGGGGCGGCGGGCTTGCAGCGGCGGCCCATCGCCGCCAGGAGCTGGCGGGCGTTCTGGAAGTCACCGCGCCAAAGCAGCGCGGTGCCCTCGCAGGCCAGCCGGTAGGCGGTGTCGGCCTTCATCCGGTCGTCGGCGACCCGCACGCGTTCAGGGGGCGGCACGCCCAGCGCGGAACGCCAGAGCGCCGACCGCTCCCGCCCCGCCTCGGTCCATTCGATCATCAGAACCCGACCGTTTCACAGATCGCACACGTGCGACCACCGATTTATGGTTGTACCCCCTTCGGGCCGAAAGCCGGCCTGATCAGAGGTGGTAGTCGAAGGTGTAGGAGTGGCCGCCGTCCGGGCCGATGATGATGTCCATGGTGCCCCTGAGCCCGAGGAGCTCGCCCGTCCCGGAATCGGGCACCACCGTGACGGTCAGCGACTGCTCGCCGCGGTCGTCGACGGCGTTGTGCTGGACCACGAACGAGCCCGCACGTCCGTCCAGCGTCCCTTCGACGCGCTCCATGGCCACGTAAGCGCGAGAGTCCTCAACGGGGGTCGAGGCCACCAGGAGGTGGACGACGCCAGTGGCGGTCAGGTCTCCGTGGAAGGTCTTGGACATGGTCACGAGCCCGAACTGGACGCCGTCGCGGTCGGACAGGGCCGGTTGGGCGTTCCAGCCGGCGGTGTCGAAGGTTCCCTTGGCAGTCATGGGATCATGGTCCTGGACATACCTGTCAGATCACGTCAGGTACCGGCGAGGCGTTCCACGACCGGCGCGAAGTGGTCGAGGTACTGGGCGTTCACGCTCACGTACGAGATCCCGAGCTTGTCCCTGCGCCTGAGCAGCGTGTCGGCCATCTCGGCCGGGCTGCCGGCGAGCATGCTGATGCCGGTGCGCCCGTGGCGGGCGGCCAGCCAGGAGGGCGGTTCGGCGCCGGCGGAGACGAGGTTCAGGCTGAGTTCGAGATCGTGGAAGCGGTCCCCGGCCAGCTCGTACAGTTCGTCCAGCTTGGCCGCGAGCTGCGCTTGCGAGTAGTGCGGCGGCACGCCGAGCGCGACCGTGCTGGCCTTGGCCGCGGCCACCTTGAGCAGCTTGGTGCCGGAGGCGGCCACGAGCACGCGCACGTCCGTGACGGCGTCGATGGTGCGGGACACCCGCTCGATCCGCTCGCTCGGCGTGCCGAACGGGAGTCCGAGCGCGGCGGCGTCCCGTTCGGCGTCCGGCCGCCCCGCGCCCAGGCCCAGCTCGAAGCGGCCGCCGGTGAGCTTGTGCAGGGTGGCGGTCTCCCAGGCGACCGCCTCGGGAGTGCGGAGCGCGGCGCTCAGGACGAACGTGCCGACTCGCAGCGTCGTCGTGGCCGGCGCCGCGACGGCGGCGGCCGTGAAGGGGGACAGCGTGGTGAGCGTGTCGGGCACCAGCAGCGTCGAGTAGCCGAGGCCCTCGACCCGGCGGGCCAGGCCGGCCCACTCCTCGGCGTCAGCGGCTTGTCCGGCGACCGCGCCGAACCTGAACGGGTGATCGGTCATAGACCCACGATCGCGCGCCGGAGGGCGGCGCACATCGTCCGCCGGACCGGTGAACCGCTACATCCGCAGGAGCACACCCGCGAAAGGCGCTACTCCCCCAGCAGTATTCGGGTGAAGTCGTTGGCGAACTTGCCGGCCGGGTCGAGGCGACGGGCCAGCTCGCGGAAGTCGTCGGGGCAGCCGGGCCGGCGGGTGAACAGCTTGCCCCAGTGCGGCAGCGGCTCGAACGGCGCCAGCGTCCGCTCCACGAGTTCGACCACCGGCATGACGGCGGCCACGTCCTTGATCCAGGTGAAGTGGATGCCGACGCTGTCGCGCCCGCGGAAGGGGCTCAGCCACAGGTCGTCGGCGGCGATCGAGCGCACTTCTGAGATGTGCAGGACGGGGCGGATGCGCTCGCCGATCGCGAACAGCGCGCGCAGCGCCTCGACCGCGTGCCGCCTGGGCAGGATGAGCTCGGTCTGCAGTTCGTCGCCCGCGCCGCTGGGTTCGAAGTCGGGGCGGAAGTGCGGCAGCCGCTCGTGCCACGGCCCGGGGACGCCGAGCTGGAGGGTGCAGCTCTCGGCCTGCATGGCGGGCAGCGGGTGGCGGGGGCCGTCGGCGGCGCGGGTGCCGTACCAGTCGTCGGCGGTCAGCTCGCCGGTGGTCTTGACCCAGACGCGGGTGTCGCGCCAGTCGGTGAAGAGGCTGACGCTGTAGCCGCCGCCCATGATCTCGTCGAAGTGGGCGAGGGCGTCCACTTTCAGGCCCTCGCGGACGTACTGGCGGATCTCGAACGACGGGACCAGGTCGAGGGTGAGGGTGGTGACGATGCCGAGCGCGCCCAGTGACACGACGGCCCCGGGGAAGTCGGCGTCCCCTCGCGACAGCGTCAGGACGGAACCGTCGGCGGTGACCAGGTCGAGCGCCGACACGGCGGCGGCCAGGCCCTGCACGGCGTCGCCAGAGCCGTGGGTGCCGGTCGCGACGGAGCCTGCCACGGAGATGTGCGGCAGCGAGGCCAGGTTCGCCAGCGCGAATCCGGCCTGGTGGAGGATCGGGGCGAGCCGCGCGTACGTCGTGCGCGCGGGCACGCGCACCGAGGCCGCCGCGCTGTCGATCTCCACGGCGTCCGGCATCCTGTCGAGCACGACGAGGTCTCCGGGCGCGTCCGCGACGTCGTTGAACGAGTGCCCGCTACCCAGCGCCCGCACCTGGGGGCTGCCCGCGACGAGCGACTGCAGTTCGCTCAGCGAGGTGGGATGGTGGACAACCTTTGCCCGAAAAGCGGTGTTCCCCGCCCAATTGGTCAGCGTCACGGCCCATACCCTGCCATAGGCACATCTTGTCAGCTCCGCCGGGTGCCGCTAGTTTCATGTGCCGCTGACGGAGGTGTGCCGTGCTCTACTTGTCCGAGCTCATCGGCCTGGTGACGCTCGTACTCTGGCTTTACTGCCTGTTCGATGCGATCACCACGCCAGAGGTGCTCTGCAGAAACCTGCCCAAGATCGCCTGGGTGCTCATCGTGCTGCTGTTCCCGCTGGTCGGCTCGATCATCTGGCTGATCGCCGGCCGCCCGGAACGCACGCAGGCGACCACGCAACCCAGCGCCTTCCCCGAGTACGACCGCCCGGGCCGCTTCGCCGCCACCAGCCCCGACGACGACGCGGAGTTCCTGCGCCGCTGCCGCGAACGGGCCGAGGAGCAGCGCAGGAACGCCCCGAAGAAGGAGGACTAGAAGCCCTGGGCCAGGCGGTAGTACGCCTGGTTCCAGCGCAGCTCCTTGGCGAACCGCTCGGTCGTGGTGTCGGCGTCGATGACCAGCAGCTCCACGCCGAGCATGTCGGCCAGGTCGGTCAGCGCCTCCCTGCCCACCGCCGTGGACAGCACCGTGTGGTGCGGGGCGCCGGCGGTCAGCCACGACTCCGTCGACGTCCGCAGGTTCGGCCGGGGGCTCCAGACCGCGCGGGCCACGGGCAGCTTGGGCAACGGGTGCGGCGGCGCGACGATGTCGATCTCGTTGGCCACCAGCCGGAACCGGTCGCCCATGTCGGCCAGGCCGACCACGATGCCGGGCCCGGGCTCGGCGTCGAACACGAGCCTGACCGGGTCCTGTCTGTTGCCGATGCCCAGCGGGTGGATCTCGCACGACGGCGTGCCCGCGGCGATCGAGGGGCAGACCTCCAGCATGTGCGCGCCGAGGATGAGCTCCTCGCCGGGCGTCAGGTGGTAGGTGTAGTCCTCCATGAACGAGGTGCCGCCCGGCGTCATGGCCTTGAGCGTGCGCAGCAGCACCGAGGTCTTCCAGTCGCCCTCGCCGCCGAAGCCGTAGCCGTCGGCCATGAGCCGCTGCACGGCCAGACCGGGAAGCTGACGCAGGCCGCCGAGGTCCTCGAAGTTCGTGGTGAACGCCTTGAAGCCGCCCGCCTCCAGGAAGGCGCGCAGGCCCAGCTCGATCCTGGCCGCGTACCGCAGCGACTCGTTGCGCTCGCCGAGCAGTTCTGGGGCGACGGTGTACTGCTCGGCATACTCCTTGACCAGCGCCGTCACGTCGGCGTCGGAGGCGGCGTCCACGACCTCGACCAGGTCGTTGACGCCGTAGGTGTTGACCGAGACGCCGAAGCGGAGCTGCGCCTCGACCTTGTCGCCCTCGGTGACGGCCACGTCGCGCATGTTGTCACCGAACCTGGCCAGCTTGAGCGTGCGCACCTCGGCCAGCCCCCGGGCGGCGCGGACCCAGGTCTGGATGCGCTCGCCCACCGACGGGTCGCTGACGTGCCCGGCCACGGTCTTGCGCGGCACGCCCAGGCGGGTCTGCACGTGGCCGAACTCGCGGTCGCCGTGCGCGGCCTGGTTGAGGTTCATGAAGTCCATGTCGATGGAGCTCCACGGCAGCTCCACGTTGGCCTGCGTGTGCAGGTGCAGCAGCGGCTTGCGCAGCGCGTCGAGCCCGGAGATCCACATCTTGGCCGGGGAGAAGGTGTGCATCCACGCGATCACGCCGGCGCACGAGTCGTCGGCGTTGGCCTCAAGCATGATCCGCCTGATCGCCGCGGCGTCGGTGAGCACGGGCTTCCACTCCACGGGCACGGGCAGCTGCTCGGCGATGCGCTGAGACTGCTCGGCGACCTGGCGCAACGTGTCCTCGCCGTACAGCCCCTGGCTGCCGGTCAGAAACCAGATGTTCAACGCGGGCTCCTCTGTCCGTAGACGTTCTGATAGCGGTCGTACAGGCGGTCGATGTCGTCCTGCGGGATGGGCAGCGGCTCGCCGAGCTGCCGGGCGACGTGCACGGTGCGCGCCACGTCCTCGCACATGACGGCGGCCTTCACGGCGGCCTTCGGGTCCTTGCCGATGCTGAAGACGCCATGGTTCCGCATCAGGACGGCCTTCGACCGGTGGCCCTTGAGCGTCTCGACGATGCCTTGGCCGATGGAGTCGTCGCCGATCAGCGCGAACGGCCCGATCGGGATCTCGCCGCCGAACTCGTCGGCCATCGCGGTCAGCACGCACGGGATGGCCTCGCCTCGGGCGGCCCAGGCCGAGGCGTAGGTGGAGTGGGTGTGCACGACGCCGCCGACGTCGGGCATGTTGCGGTAGACGTAGGCGTGCGCGGCGGTGTCGCTGGACGGCGAGTGCTCACCTTCCACGAGGTTGCCGTCGAGGTCGCACACGACCATGTTCTCCGGCGTCAGCTCGTCGTAGGAGACCCCGGAGGGCTTGATGACGAACAGGTCCTCGCCGGGGATCCGGCCCGAGACGTTCCCGGCCGTCCAGGCGACCAGGTTGTAGCGGACCAGCTCCGCATGCAGATCGGCGACTGCTTTCCTCATGAGTGGGCCTCGTTCCTGATCGCGCGCAGGGTGTGCAGCAGCTTTCCGTCGCCGAAGAAGTCGTGCAGCCTCTGGTACTCGGCGTAGAGCCGGTCGTAGGCGTCGGCGCGCGCCTCGTCCGGTACGTAGGCCGCCTCCGTACGCTTGCCCATGGCCGCGGCTGCCTGTTCGATGCCCGGGTAGGCGCCGGCGGCGACGGCGGCGTGGATGGCCGAGCCGAGCGCGGGCCCCTGGTCGGAGCCGATGACCGACAGCGGCCGGCGCAGCACGTCGGCGTAGACCTGCATGAGGAAGCGGTTCTTCAGCAGGCCGCCCGCGACGACGAACTCCTCGACGGGCACGCCTGCCTTCTCGAACGTCTCCACGATCATGCGGGCGCCGAACGCGGTGGACTCGATGAGCGCCCGGTAGACGTCCTCGGGCTTGGTGGCCAGGCTCTGGCCGACGATCACCCCGGACAGGTTGTGGTCGACGAGCACCGAGCGGTTGCCGCCGAACCAGTCGAGTGCGACCAGGCCGTGCTGCCCGACGGCCTGCTGTTCGGCGAGCGCGGTCAGGCGCTCGTGGTCGGAACCGGGCGCGAAGGTGTCGGTGAACCAGGCGAAGATGTCGCCGACGGCCGACTGCCCGGCCTCGTACCCCCACAGTCCCGGCACGATGCCGTCGCGGACGACGCCGCACATGCCGGGCACCTCGGCGAGCTGGTCGCTGGGCATGATGTGGCAGGTGGAGGTGCCCATGATGGCCACCATCTGGCCGGGCGCGACGGCGTCGGCGGCGGCGGAGGTGACGTGGGCGTCCACGTTCCCGACGGCCACGGCGACGCCCTCGGGCAGGCCGGTCCACTCGGCGGCGCGGACGGTCAGCCGGCCCGCGAGGCCGCCCAGCGGGGCCAGCGTCGTGCCGTTGACCTTGTCGCCGACCGTTCCCGTGGCGAGTTTGGCGGCGAATCCGGCGAAGCCGGGGTTCAGCGCGGCCAGGAAGTCCTCGGACGGGTAGTCGCCGTCCTGGAAGATCCCCTTGTAGCCGGCGGTGCAGATGTTGCGGCTCTCGACGCCGGTGAGCTGCCAGATGATCCAGTCGGCGGCCTCGATCCAGCGTTCGGTCCTGGCGTACACCTCGGGGGCCTCTTCCAGGACCTGCAGGCCCTTGGCGAACTCCCACTCGGAGGAGATCTTGCCGCCGTAGCGCGGCAGCCAGCTCTCGCCGCGGGTCGCGGCCAGCTCGTTGATGCGGTCGGCGTGCGGCTGGGCGGCGTGGTGCTTCCACAGCTTGGGCCAGGCGTGCGGCTGCGCGGGCGTCTCGAAGCACAGCGGCGTGCCGTCGGCGGTGGTCGGCAGCACGGTGCAGGCGGTGAAGTCGGTGCCGATGCCGATGACGTCCTCGGGCGCGACGCCGGCGGCGGCGACCGCCTCGGGCACGGCGGTCCTGAGCACGTCGATCCAGTCCTGCGGCGACTGCAGCGCCCAGTCGGGGCCGAGCCCGACGTCCGTGCCGGGCAGGGTGGTCTCGATGACGCGGTGGGTGTACTCGTGGACGGCGCTGCCCAGTTCGGCGCCGTCGTTCACGCGGACGACGACGGCACGCCCCGACAGCGTGCCGAAGTCCACTCCGACAACGTATTTGTTAGCGTTCACACTAGCTCCAGGGGTTTGTCCGGGGGCATGCTCATCATCCACTGTCGTGGCCGGTCAGGGTCGCGGGGCGGTACTCGATCTGACCACGAAGCCGGGCTTCACGACCAGCCGCTCGTGCGAGGCGGGCCCCGCGTCGATCTGCCGCAGCAGCACCTCGATGCAGTGGCGGCCCACCACGTCGAAGTCCTGCCTGACCGTGGTCAGCGGCGGCGAGAAGAACTCCGACTCGGGGATGTCGTCGAATCCCACCACGCTGATCTGGCCGGGCACCCGCACGCCCGCCTCGCTGAGCGCGCGCAGCACGCCGAGCGCCATCTGGTCGTTGCCGGCGAAGACGGCCGTGACGCCGTCCATCGCGGCCAGGCTCTTGCCCGCCTCGTAGCCGGCGCGCGGGCTCCAGTCGCCGGCCAGCGGCTCGGGCACCGGCCGGCCCGCCTCCTCCAGCGCGGCCCGCCAGCCCTCGAGCCTGCCCTCGCTCTCCAGCCAGTCGGAGGGGCCGCTGACGTGCCAGACGGTCTCGTGGCCCTGTTCGAGCAGGTGGCGCGTGGCGCGTTTGGCGCCCTCGACCTGGTCGATGCAGACGACCGACACGCCGGGCTCGCGCGAGGTGCCCTCGACCGCCACGGCCGGCATGCCCGGCGGCAGGCTCTCCAGCGCGCGGGCCGCCGAGCGCTGCGGCGCGACGACCACGACCCCGTCGACGCCCTGCTCGGCGAGGTAGTCGATGGCGTCGCGGACGCCCGCCGCGTCGATCGACTTGAGGCTGACGATGCTGACGAAGTAGCCCGCGGTCCTGGCCGCCTGCTCGATGCCGTAGATCGTGCTGGCGGGGCCGTACAGGGTGGTGTCGAAGCTCACCACGCCGAGCGTCCTGGAGCGTTTGGTGACCAGGGCGCGGGCGACCAGGTTGCGCCTGTAGCCCAGCCGGGTGATCGCCGCCTCCACCCGGGCGCGGGTGTCGGCCCGGACGTTCGGGTGGTCGTTGAGCACCCGGGAGACCGTCTGGTGCGACACGCCCGCCTCCTTGGCCACGTCGGCCATGACCGGCAGGCGGCGCTTGGGGGTGGTCACGGTCTCTCCTTCCGCTGAGCTCTCGGAATCGTAACGGAACGGACTCAGCGCGAGGCGCCCGCCCTGCGCTTGGTCCACACGTCGAACGCGACGGCCGCGAGCAGGACGGCGCCCTTGACGAGCATGACCCGCTCACTGGGCGAGCCGATCAGGGACATGCCGTTGTTGATGACCGCCATGATGAGACCGCCGGTGATCGCGCCCACGACCTTGCCGACGCCGCCCTGCACGGCCGCGCCGCCGATGAAGGCCGCGGCGATGGCGTCCAGCTCGAAGCTGTTGCCCGCCGTGGGGCCCGCCTGGTTGAGCCGGCCGGCGAAGATGATGCCGGCGACGGCCGACAACACGCCCATGTTCACGAAGATCCAGAAGACCACCGACTTGACCTTCACGCCGGACATGACGGCCGCCTGCAGGTTGCCGCCGATGGCGTAGACCTGCCGGCCGAACACGGTCCTGTTGGCCATCAGCGAGTACGCCAGCACGAGCACCGCCAGCAGCACCAGCACCCACGGCAGATTCTTGAACCTGGCCAGCTGCACAACCAGGAACAGGATCAGCGCGGCCCCCGCCGCCATCTTCAGCACGAACAGCGCCATCGGCTCCACCGACTGGCCGTAGCCGCGGCGCGCGTTGCGGGTGCGCCAGCTCGTGGCGACCATGCCGGCGATGGCGACGATGCCGATCAGCAGGCTGAACAGGTCGGCGCCGCCGAGCGGGCCGAGGCCGATGTTGCCGAGGTAGCCATTGGTGAAGCCGTTGGCCAGCGTGCGGACCTGGTCGGGGAACGGCCCGATGCCCTGGTTGCCCAGCACGGTCAGGGTCAGCGCCCGGAACAGCAGCATGCCCGCCAGCGTCACGATGAACGCGGGGATGCCGAAGTAGGCGATCCAGTACCCCTGCCAGGCCCCGATGAGCGCCCCGGCGACCAGCGTGATCAGCAGGGCGAGCGGCCAGGGCAGGCCCATGTTCACCATGAGCACCGCGGCCAGCGCTCCCGTGACCGCGACCACCGAGCCGACGGACAGGTCGATGTGCCCGGCGATGATGATCAGGATCATCCCGATCGCGAGGATCAGGACGTAGGAGTTCTGGACGATGATGTTCGAGATGTTCTGCGGCTGGAGCATCGCGCCGTCGGTCAGCACCGAGAACAGCGCGACGATCAGCGCGAAGGCGATGTAGATGCCGCTGGATCGCAGGTTGAGCGATATGCCGCCGAGCGACACCCGGCCCGGCTGCCGTGGCGCTCCCCCGTCGCCCTGGGCGCCGACCTCCACGTCGGCGGGCGTGATGCTGCTCATCAGAGCTACTCCTGTCCCTTGGTCATGAGGTGCATGAGGTTCTCCTGCGTGGCGTCCCGGCGAGGCACCTCGCCGGTGATGCGACCTTCGGAGAGTGTGTAGATGCGGTCGCACAGGCCCAGCAGCTCAGGCAACTCAGAGGAGATCACCAGAACCGCCTTGCCCTGGTCGGCCAGGCGGTTGATGATCGTGTAGATCTCGTACTTGGCGCCGACGTCGATGCCGCGGGTGGGCTCGTCGAGGATGAGCACGTCCGGCTCGGTCAGGATCCACTTGGACAGCACGACCTTCTGCTGGTTGCCGCCGCTGAGCTTGCCGACGATGCTCGACACGCTGGGCGCCTTGATGTTCATGCTCTTGTGGAAGCGCTCGGCGACCCGGTACTCCTCGTGCTCGTTGACCCAGCCCCGGCTCGACAGGCCCTTCAGCCCGGCCGCGCTGATGTTGCGCTTGACGTCCTCGATGAGGTTGAGCCCGTACCTCTTGCGGTCCTCGGTGGCGTAGGCGATGCCGTGCCTGATCGCGTCCTGCACGTTGCGGATCTCGACCGGCTTGCCGTCCTTGAAGATCTTGCCGGAGATGTGCACGCCGTACGTGCGCCCGAACACGCTCATCGCCAGCTCGGTACGCCCGGCGCCCATCAGGCCCGCCAGGCCCACGATCTCCCCTCGGCGCAGCGAGAGCGCGGCGTTGTCGACCACCTTCCTGCCGGGCTGGCTGGGGCTGTAGACCGTCCAGTCCTCGATCCGCAGCACCTCCTCACCGATCGTCGGCTCGTGCGGCGGGAAACGGTTGTCGAGGGCCCGCCCGACCATGCCGGAGATGATGCGGTCCTCGGTGACGGCGTCGGCCGCCATATCGAGGGTTTCGATCGTCCGGCCGTCGCGGATGATCGTGACGGAGTCGGCGATCGCGATGACCTCGTTCAGCTTGTGCGAGATGATCACGCAGGTGATGCCCTCGTCACGCAGCCCGCGCAGCAGGTCGAGCAGGTGGGCGGAGTCGTCGTCGTTGAGCGCGGCGGTCGGCTCGTCGAGGATGAGCAGCCGCACCTCCTTCGACAGCGCCTTGGCGATCTCCACGAGCTGCTGCTTGCCCACGCCGATGTCCGCGATCGGGGTGGTCGGGTTCTCGCGCAGGCCGACCCGCTTCATCAGCTCGGCGGCCTCGAAGTTGGTGCGGTTCCAGTCGATGAAGCCGCGCCTGGCGCGCTCGTTGCCCAGGAAGATGTTCTCGGCGATCGACAGTTGCGGGCTGAGCGCCAGCTCCTGGTGGATGATGACGATGCCGGCGTGCTCGCTGTCGCGGATGCCGCCGAACTCGCAGATCCTGCCCTCGAAGGTGATCTCGCCCTCGTAGTCGCCGTGCGGGTAGACCCCGGACAGCACCTTCATCAGCGTCGACTTGCCCGCGCCGTTCTCGCCGCAGATCGCGTGGATCTCGCCCCGGCGTACGGACAGGTTGACGTCCTGCAGCGCCTTGACGCCGGGGAAGGTCTTGGTGATCCCGCTCATCCGCAGGATGTGCTCGGTCATGTGCCCCTCGCTCATAAAGAAGAAATCCGCGGATCAGGCGCGGGTTTCCGGCGGCGGCCCCGGGAACGTGCTTGCCCGGGAGTCCCGGGGACCGGCGATCCCCGGGGCCGGTGCCGTTACTTGAGCTGGTCCTCGGTGTAGTAGTTGCCGCCGATGATGACGTCCTTGTAGTTGCCCTTGTCGACGATCACCGGGTCGAGCAGGTACGACGGGACGACCTTGTTGCCGTTGTCGTAGTCCTTGGTGTTGTTCACCTCGGGCTGGCCGCCCTTGAGGACGGCGTCGGCCATCTTCACGGTCTGCTCGGCGAGCTTGCGGGTGTCCTTGAAGATCGTGGAGTACTGCTCGTCGGCGATGATCGACTTGACCGAGGCGAGCTCGGCGTCCTGGCCGGTCACGACCGGGTAGGGCTGGCCGCTGGTGCCGTAGCCGGAGCTCTTCAGCGCCGACAGGATGCCGATGGACAGGCCGTCGTACGGGGAGAGCACGCCGTCCACCTTGGTGCCGCCGGTGTAGGTCTTGGTGAGGATGTCCTCCATGCGCTTCTGCGCGGTGGCCGGGTCCCACCGAAGGATGGCGGCGGTCTTGAAGTCGGTCTGGCCGCTCTTGACGACCAGGGTGCCGTCGTCGATCTTCGGCTTCAGCACCGACATGGCGCCTTCCCAGAAGAACGTGGCGTTGTTGTCGTCGGGCGAGCCGCCGAACAGCTCGACGTTGAACGGGCCCTTCTTGCCCTCCTCGACGCCGAGGCCCTTGACCAGCGAGGTCGCCTGCTGCACGCCGACCTTGAAGTTGTCGAACGTGGCGTAGTAGTCGACGTTCGGGCTCTTGCGGATCAGCCGGTCGTAGGCGATGACCGGGATCTTGGCGTCGGCCGCCTGCTGGAGCTGGGAGGTGATGGCCGTGCCGTCGATCGAGGCGATGATCAGGAGCTTGGCGCCCTTGGTGATCTGGTTCTCGATCTGGTTGGCCTGCGTCGGGATGTCGTTCTCGGCGTACTGGAGGTCGACCTTGTAGCCGAGCTTCTCGAGCTGCTGCTTGACGTTGTCGCCGTCGTGGATCCAGCGCTCCGACGACTTGGTGGGCATGGTGACGCCGATCAGGGCGCCCGCGTTACCGGCGGCGGCCGAGGAGGAGGCCTCGGCGTCGACGGTTTTCGTGCTCGAACCACAGGCCGTCATCGTCGCGGCGAGCGCGAGGGCGGACACCACGCCCCCGATTCGTCCCAACCTCATGTCAATCTCCTTGCGATGGGGATCGCGCTAACGCGCAGCGGACAGCTCGCAGTGCGTGGACGCGAACTGCTGCCGATAGCGAAGGATTCGATCACTGAACGTGATGAACTAGAACAAGATTCGCGTTCGCTTCCGCCGATTGTTATCGCTAACAACTTCCATGTCAACGGTCGCGGATAACCGACCGGAAACTTTCACGTAACTTTCGCCCAGCTCAGCGGCGCGATCGGGCCGAGAACAGGCGCTGTAGCAGGATGAAGACGAAGAGCAACATTCCGATGAAGATCTTGGTCCACCATGAGGACAATGTCCCTTCAAAGCTGATGACCGTCTGGATCAGTCCGAGCACGAGCACCCCGAGCACGGTGCCGAACAGGAAGCCGCTGCCGCCGGTCAACAGCGTGCCGCCGATCACCACCGCCGCGATCGCGTCCAACTCCATTCCCACGGCGTGCAGCCCGTAACCCGAGAGCATGTAGAAGGAGAGCAACACTCCACCGAGCGCGGAACAGAACCCGCTGATCGTGTAGACCGTGATCTTCGTCCGCCCCACGGGCAGGCCCATCAGCAGCGCCGACTGCTCGCTGCCGCCCGTCGCGTAGACCGACCGGCCCAGGCGCGTGTAGTGCAGCACGTACGCCGCCACCAGGACGACCACCACGGCGACGATCACGCTCGGTGATATCCACAGATCGGCGAACAGGTCGATCCGCGTCTGCGCGAACGCCGTGAACATGGGATCCTCGATCGGGATCGAGTCCGTCCCGATCGTGTAACACAGCCCCCTGGCCAGGAACATGCCCGCCAGCGTCACGATGAACGGCTGGATGTCGAAGGCGTGGACGATGTACCCCATCACCAGCCCCAGCCCCGACCCGATGACCAGCACCAGAGCGATCACCAGGTACGGCGGCCACCCCGGCCCCGCCATGAGGCCGGCCGAGATCATCGTCGACAGCGCCACCACCGAACCCACCGACAGGTCGATGCCCCCGGTGAGGATCACGAACGTCATCCCGACCGCCACGACCAGCAGGAAGGCGTTGTCGATGAAGACGTTGAGTATCACCTGGCCGCTGGCGAACCCCTCATAACGGATCCCGCCGACCACGAACATCGCCACGAACAGGCACCCGGTCACCAGGACCGGCAGGTACTTGGCCGGCACCCGCCCCACCGTGAACGCACTCACGCGCTCAGTCACCACAAGCCGCTCCCGCCTCTTCTCGGACTTTCTTCTGACTCGGTGGGTTCGGGGGCGACGGACGCCGGCGGAAGAGCTTTTCGCGGAACGACGGCGACTGGATCAGGCAGACCGCCGTCACCACCAGCGCCTTGAACAGCAGCGTCGTCTCCGGCGGCACCCCGATCGAGTAGATCGTCGTGGTGAGCGTCTGGATGATGAGCGCCCCCAGCACGGTCCCGCCGAGCGAGAACCGCCCGCCGGACAACGAGGTGCCGCCGATCACGACGGCCAGGATGGCGTCCAGCTCGATCCACAGGCCGGCGTTGTTGCCGTCGGCGCTGGAGACGTTCGAGCTGATCATGAGCCCGGCGACGCCCGCGCACAGGGCGGCGAAGGCGTACACCATGATGATGATCCCGCGCGCCCTGATGCCCGCCAGCCGGCTCGCCTCGGCGTTGCCGCCGACCGACTCGATCAGCATGCCCAGCGCCAGCCGCCGCGTCAGGAAGGCGGTGACGGCCAGCACGGCGATCACGATCAGGATGCCGAACGGCACGGTCAGCAGGTAGCCGCCGCCGATCACCTTGTACGCCGGGCTGTTGACGGTGATGATCTGGCCGCCGGTGATGAGCTGGGCCAGGCCGCGTCCGCCCACCATGAGGATGAGCGTGGCGATGATCGGCTGGATGCCGACGCCCGCGACCAGGAACCCGTTCCACGCCCCCAGCAGCAGGCAGAGCCCGAGCGCCGCGGCCACGGCGGTGAACACGCCGGCGTCCTGGCTGATCTGCAGGCACGCCAGCGCGCCCGAGATCGCCACCACCGAGCCGACCGACAGGTCGATGCCGCCCGTCGCGATGACCAGCGTCATCCCCAGCGAGACGAGGATCAACGGCGCGCCGAAGCGGAGGATGTCGATCAGGCTGCCGTACAGGTGGCCCTGCCTGACCTGGATCGAGAAGAAGCCGGGCGTGAAGAACACGTTCAGCGCCAGCAGCAGTAACAGGACCACCACCGGCCAGAGCAGCCGTCTCATGAGGCCCGGCCTCCGCTCGCGATCGTCTCCATGAGCACGTCCGTCGTCAGCTCGTCGTCGTTGGGCAGTTCGGCCACCAGCCGCCGGTCGCGCAGCACCTCGATCTTGTGGCTGAGCCGCAGCACCTCCTCCAGCTCGGCGGAGATGAACAGCACCGCCATGCCGCCGTCGGACAGCTCCGCGACCAGGCGCTGGATCTCGGTCTTGGCGCCGACGTCGATGCCGCGGGTGGGTTCGTCCAGGATCAGCAGCCGGGGCGCGAGGATCAGCCACCTCGCCAGCACGACCTTCTGCTGGTTGCCGCCGCTGAGGTTGCGTACCAGGTGCTCGGGGTTGGGCGGGCTGATCTTCAACGCCTTGATGTACCGGCCGACCAGCTCGTCCTGCTGCTCGCGCGGCACCGGCCTGGTCCAGCCCCTGGTGGCCTGCAGGGCCAGGATGATGTTCTCGCGCACGGTGAGGTCGGGGACGAGCCCGTCCTCCTTGCGGTTCTCCGAGCAGAAGGCGATCTTGTGGTTCATGGCCGCGCGCGGCGTGCGCAGCGAGACCGGCGCGCCGCCGATCGTGATCTCGCCCGTGCCTGCGTGGTCGGCGCCGAACAGCAGCCGGGCGATCTCCGTACGCCCGGAGCCGAGCAGCCCGGCCAGGCCCACGACCTCGCCCTCGTGGACGGTCATGGTGAACGGCTCGATGGCCCCGGCCCGGCCCAGCTCGCGCGCCTCGACCAGCGGACGGTCGAAGACCTTGGCCGCGCCGTGGATGCGTTCGAGCGCGGCCAGCTCCTGGCCGATCATCTTGGCCACCAGCTCGACCTGCGGGAGCTCCCGCGTCGGGTACTCGCCGACGAGCCGGCCGTTGCGCAGCACCGTCATCCGGTCCGAGATCTCGTAGATCTGGTCGAGGAAGTGGGAGACGAACAGGATGGCGATGCCCTCCTCCTTCAGCCGGCGCATCACCCTGAAGAGCTGCTCGACCTCATCGGCGTCGAGGCTGGAGGTGGGCTCGTCCAGGATGAGCACGCGGGCGTCGACGTCGACGGCCCGCGCGATGGCCACCATCTGCTGGATGGCCAGGGAGTAGGACGACAGCGGCGCGGAGACGTCCAGGCTCAGTTCCAGCCGCGACAGCAGCTCGCCCGCCCTGGCCCGCATGCGTTTCCAGTCGATGCGCCCGAGGCGGCGCGGCTCGCGGCCGATGAAGATGTTCTCGGCGACCGAGAGGTTCGCGCAGAGGTTGACCTCCTGGTAGACGGTGCTGATACCGGCCTGCTGCGCCTCCAGGGGGCTGCCGAAGGCGACGGGCGCGCCGCCCAGCTCGATCGTGCCCGTGTCGGCGGGGTGGACGCCGGTGAGCACCTTGATCAGGGTGGACTTGCCCGCGCCGTTCTCTCCCATGAGCGCGTGCACCTCGCCCGGCAGCAGTCGCAGGTCCACGCCGTCCAGGGCCCGCACGCCCGGGAACTGCTTGCCGATCCCGCTCATCGTCAGGACCGGCGGGGGTACGGCCATCGGCCTCTTCCCTTCCGTCGAAGACCGGGCCGACCCGCGGACCGGCCCGGTCGCCTGGTCAGTACTGGCGGGTGGACAGGACCTGCTTGGCCTGGTCCTGGGTGAACGTGGTCTCCTCGGTCACCACCCGTGCCTGCACCTGCTCGCCCTTGACGACCTTCTTGGCCAGGTCCATGAGCTGCGGGCCGAGCAGCGGGGAGCACTCGACGATGAAGTTGATCTTCCCGTCGGCGAGCGCCTGCATGCCGTCCTTGACGGCGTCCACGGTGATGATCTTGATGTCCTTGCCGGGCGCCTTGCCCGCGCCCTCGATGGCCTCGATCGCGCCCAGGCCCATGTCGTCGTTGTGGGCATACAGCACGTCGATGTCGGGGTTGGACTTCAGGAACGCCTCCATGACCTCCTTGCCCTTGGCCCGGGTGAAGTCACCGGTCTGCGAGGCGATGATCTGGAACTTGGCGTCGGCCCCGATGACCTCCTGGAACCCCGACTTGCGGTCGTTGGCCGGGGCCGAGCCGGTCGTGCCCTGCAGCTCGACGATCTTGACCGGGTCCTTGGCGTCCTTGTACTCCTCCACCAGCCACTGGCCGGCCTTCTTGCCCTCCTCGACGAAGTCCGAGCCGAGGAAGGTCTTGTAGAGGGAGGTGTCCTTGGAGTCGACGGCGCGGTCGGTCAGGATGACCGGGATCTTCGCGTCCTTGGCCTCCTTGAGCACCGTGTCCCAGCCCGACTCCACCACCGGCGAGAAGGCGATGACGTCCACCTTCTGCTGGATGTAGGAGCGGATGGCCTTGATCTGGTTCTCCTGCTTCTGCTGGGCGTCGGAGAACTTGAGCGTGACGCCCGCGTTCTTGGCCGAGTCCTGGACGGACTTGGTGTTCGCGGTCCGCCAGCCGCTCTCCGCGCCGACCTGGGAGAAGCCCATGGTGATCGAGTCGCCGCCGCCGCTGCCGCCACTGCCTGAGCCGCATGCTGTCACCGACATCGCGGTGAGCCCGGCGACCACCAACGCCGAGATCCTCTTTAACACGTGGGGGGTTCCCTTCTGATGTGAACGCTAACATTCCCGGGCGGGCGTCAGCGCCTCCTGCCTTCCTGTCCAGTCCGATCCACGCCGCGTCCGGCGACCACCGCGGGCCGCGACGTCCGCGCCTACGCCCGTGCCGTGCTGCCCCGATGCACGAACGTCGGCGGCACCACGAGCCGCTCCCGTTCCTGATGACCGCCTTCGAGCTGCCGTACAAGCACCTCGATGCCGTGCCTGCCCACCGCGTCGAAGTCCTGTCTGATGGTCGTGAGCGGCGGCGAGAAGAACTCCGATTCCGGGATGTCGTCGAAGCCGACGACGCTCACCTGCTCGGGCACCCTCACCCCCTGCTCGGTGAACGCCCGCAGCACGCCGAGCGCCATCTGGTCGTTGGCGACGAAGACCGCGGTCACGTTCTTCATGCTCGCCAGGCTGCGCCCCGCCTCATACCCCGAGCGTGGGCTCCAGTCCCCGGCGAGCGGGCGCGGGGCCTCGCGGCCCGCCTGCTCCAGCGCGGCCCGCCACCCGGACACGCGCCCTTCTGCCTCCAGCCAGTCGGAAGGGCCGCTGACGTGCCAGACCGTCTCGTGGCCCAGCGACAGCAGGTGCTCGGTGGCGAGCCTGCCGCCCGCGACCTGGTCGACGCAGACCACGCAGACCTCCCCCGCCTCGCCGCCCTCGACGGCGACGGTGGGGATGCCCAGCGGCAGGTCGGCCAGCGCCTGCGCCGCCGAACGCTGCGGCGCGACCACGACGATGCCATCCACGCCCTGGTCGGCCAGGTAGTCGAGGGCGTCGCGGACGCCGGCCCTGTCGATGGACCTGAGGCTGACGATGCTGACGAAATAGCCGGCCGACCTGGCCGCCCGCTCGATCCCGTAGACCGTGCTGGCCGGGCCGTACAGCGTGGTGTCGAAGCTGACCACTCCGAGCGTTCTGGAGTGCTTGGTCACCAGGGCGCGGGCGACGAGGTTGCGGCGGTAGCCGAGCTTGTCGATCGCTTCGAGCACCCGGGCGCGGGTTTCGCTGCGTACGTTCGGGTGGTCGTTGAGCACGCGTGAAACGGTCTGATGCGACACCCCGGCCTCCTTGGCCACGTCGGCCATGACCGGCAGGCGGCGTCCCAGGCTGGATCTCACGCGTGCTCCTCTCCTGGCTTGGCCCGACTGTGAACGTTAACAACCGACCCGTCAAGGGCCCCGCTGATTACGGTCGGGTTACGCGAACGGTGACCGCCCGGAAGTGAGTCGTGACCCGGCCGCCGCCGTCGAGAACGTGTTCACCTGGTGGCACTTGGTGCGCCGGTGGAACTCAGCCCACGGGCCGGCCGTTGTCCAACGTAGAGCGCATGACGGCAGAGGAGGGGCATTGGGCTGGCACTACAACAGATCCGTCAAGGTGGGACCGTTCCGGATCAACCTTTCGCGCCACCGTTCGGGCATGGGCGGCCGGCGGTTCCACGTCTCGACCACCCCCGACGGACGCCGTCATGTGACCCTGCGCCTGCCCGGCGGCTTCCACGTCGGTAAGACGTTCGGAAGCCCCAAGTACCGTGGACATTACTAAATCCGGGATTTCCGGGTAGCTGAACGCCTTCGCGATCTCTTGGAGGGAATGCGATGGGCTGGAGCTACCGCAAGTCGATCAAGTTAGGCCCGTTCCGGCTGAACCTGTCGCGCCGCGGTGTCGGACACAGCTGGGGCAACCGGCTGTTCCGGGTGACACGCACGGCCGACGGCCGCCGGACGTTGTCGGTCAACCTGCCCGGCGGCTTCCACTGGCGCAAGACCCTGCGCGATCGGTGACCGTTCGGAAAGGGGAGAACATCCCCTTTCCGAACGCCGCGCTGGATTGCACAGTGAGCGCATGAGCGTCCACATGAGCCCGGAGGAGTTCCGCCGCCACGGCAAGCAGGTCGTCGACTGGATCGCGGACTACCTCGCCTGTGTCGAGTCCTATCCCGTGATGTCCCAGGTGAAGCCCGGGGAGATCCGCCGGGCGTTGCCGTCGGGGCCGCCCGAGCGGGGCGAGCCGTTCGAGGCGGTGCTGTCGGATCTGGGGCGCGTCCTGATGCCGGGGGTCACGCACTGGCAACATCCGAGCTTCTTCGGCTACTTCCCGTCCAACGCCAGCGGCCCGGCCATTCTCGGTGACCTGCTGTCGAGCGGGCTCGGCGTGCAGGGGATGTCGTGGGTGACCAGCCCGGCGTGCACAGAGCTGGAGACGCTGGTGGTCGACTGGCTCGCCGAACTGCTCGCTCTGCCCGCCCGCTTCCGCACCGACGCCGCGGGCGGCGGCGTCATCCAGGACTCGGCGTCGAGCGCGAGCCTGGTCGCGCTGCTGGCCGCGCTGCACCGGGCCGGCGACGGGCGGGTCGCGGACGAGGGCGTCACCCGCCGGTACACGCTGTACGTGTCGTCCCAGACGCACTCGTCGCTGGAGAAGGCGGCGCGGATCGCGGGGCTGGGGTCGGTCGGCGTGCGGGCGGTGCGGGTCGATCCGCGTACGCTCGCCATGGACCCCGGCCACCTGCGGACCCTGCTGGCCGAGGACGCGGCGGCGGGCGCCGTGCCCACCATGGTCTGCGCCACGGTGGGCACCACCTCGACCACCGCCGTCGACCCGGTCGCCGCGATCGGCGAGGTGTGCCGCGAGCACGGCGTCTGGCTTCACGTGGACGCCGCCTACGCGGGGGTGGCGGCGCTCTGTCCTGAGTTGCGCTGGCTGAACGACGGCGTGGCCGAGTACGCCGACTCCTACGTCACCAACCCGCACAAATGGCTGCTCACCAACTTCGACTGCACCGTGCTCTGGACGGCCGACCGGGCGCCGCTGCTCGGCGCGCTGTCGATCCTGCCCGAGTACCTCAAGAACACCGCCACCTCGGTCGGCTCCGTCATCGACTACCGCGACTGGCAGGTGCCGCTGGGCCGGCGGTTCAGGGCGCTGAAACTGTGGACGGTGCTCCGCTGGTACGGCGCGGAGGGGCTGCGCGCCCACATCCGCAAGGGTGTGGAACTGGCGCAGGAGCTCGCGTCGTGGATCGCCGCCGAGCCCGGCTTCGAGGTGCGCGAGCCGCATCCGCTCGGGCTCGTGTGCTTCCGTCCCGTGTGGCAGGAGTTGGACGCCGCCGATGCCGACCGGGCCACGATGCGGCTGATGGAGTTGCTCAACACGAGCGGGTCCATGTACCTGACGCACACCCGGGTGGACGGCCGGGTCGAGCTGCGGATGGCCATCGGCGGCGTGGCCACCGAGCGGCGGCACGTGGAGCGGGCGTGGGAGCAGATCCGATGGGAGCACGCGGCCCTGTCCCGCACACTCCCAGGCGACCCGGAGCACTGACGCCAAGCCTTGGGACCTCAGGACTGACGTCAGGGCCTCATGGGCTGTTACGGGCCACGAGCTCGGTGCCGATCCTGACCAGCTCGGCCCTGACCGAGGCGGGTTCGACCACCTCCACGAGCGCGCCCCACCCGGCGAGCTGCTGGGCGATCATCAGCGCGTTCGGCGCGGCCACCCGCACCTTCGCCCTGCCGTCCGCCGCAGGCCCTTCCACCTGGCAGTGGCGGCCGAAGTGGTCGCGCAGCACCGGCAGGAACCGTTCGGCGATGAGCACGGTCGCCGACAGCAGCGAACGGTGCCGCTCGACCTCGGCCACGACCTGCCCCCACGCCTCGGACAGCTCGAACCCGGCGGGCCGCTCGAAGGCCAGCTCCGTCACCTCGGCCTCGATGATCCGGTCCACCCGGAACGTGCGCTGCCCCCGTTCGGTCCCGGCCACCAGGTACCACACCTCGTCCTTGTCCACCAGGCCCCAGGGGTCGACCAGCCGGTGGGTGCGCTCGCGGGTGCGGTCCTCGTACACGAGCCCGACCTTGCGACGGCGTACGGTGGCGTCCTGCAGGATGCGCACCAGTTCGGGCCGCTCGCCGTCGTCACGCGCGCCCCAGCGCGCGGGGTCGATCACCACCGCGTCCGCGGCCGCCTCGGCGTCGGCCCTGAACGTCTGCGGCAGGGCCCGCACCAGCTTGCGCAGCGCCGACCTGACCTCGGGCGCGACCGCCGCGGCCGGGCCCGCCAGCAGGAACAGCGCCTGCGCCTCGTTCGCGGTCAGCCCGCTGAGGTCGGTACGCGCGCCGCCCAGCAGCGACCAGCCGCCCCCGCGTCCCGGCTGCGGATAGACGGGCACGCCCGCCGCGGACAGCGCTTCGAGGTCACGGCGCGCCGTGGCCAGGGAGACCTCCAGTTCCTCGGCGAGTTCCGCCGCCGTCACCCGGCCACGAGCCTGCATCAGCAGCAGGACGGCCACAAGACGATCGGCTCGCATGGAACGCATCTTAAGCGCTCAGCCGATGAGCACTTTGGAGAAGCCTCGGGGTCTGCGATCCTGGACCCGTGTCCAGGCCACGCATCCTGCTCACCGCTCCGCCGCGCACCGGCAAGACCACCGTCATCCGCCGCCTCGCCGAGCTGCTGCGGGCGGCGGACGTGCCTGTCCGCGGGTTCCTCACCGACGAGATACGCGAGCGCGGCCGGCGGGCGGGTTTCACCGTGGAGGAGTTCGGCGGGCGCAAGGCGGTCATGGCCCACGTCTCCTGGATTTCCGGTGCCCGGATCGGGCGTTACGGAGTCAACGTCCCCGCGTTCGAACACATCGCCCTTCCCGCCATGGACCGGGCGCTGACCACGAAGGGGGCGGTCACGCTCATCGACGAGATCGGGCCCATGGAGCTGCTGTCGCCGGCGTTCATGCCGCGCTGCGAGGCGCTCTTCTCGGCCGGCATCCCGCTCGTGGCCACCGTGCACGAGCGCAGCCACTCCACGCTGAAGGCCCGCATCGACGCCGAGCTGATCACCGTGACCCCGGCCAACCGCGACGAGCTCCCCGAGCAACTCGCCCACATGTTCGGAGCCTGACGCGCGTGACCGGAGGACGACTGATCCTGCTGTGCGGCCTGCCGGGGTCGGGCAAGACCACCCTGGCCAGGCAGCTGGCCGCCGACCTGCCGGCCGTCCGGCTCTGCCCCGACGAATGGCTCGCCGACCTGGGCATCGACCACTACGACGAGCCCGCCCGCGAACGCCTGGAGCAGCAGCTCTGGCGGCACGCGCAGAACCTGCTCGGACTGGGCCTGACCGTGGTCCTGGAGTTCGGCTTCTGGTCGCGCGCGGAGCGGGACGAGCTGCGCCTGGCCGCCCGCGCCCTCGGCGCCGCCGTCGAACTGCGCTACCTCGCCACACCGCTGGAAGAGCTGCACCGCCGGCTGGAACGCCGCAACGCAACCGGCGAATGGGGTACGGTGCCGATCAGCCCGGACCTGCTCGACCATTGGGCAGCCACGCTCTTCGACCCTCCGGGGCACGAGGAGCTGGCGCTGTACGACACGTGAATGATGGAGTCCGCCTCCAGCTATGCGGCGGTCAGTCCGCGGGGGCCGGCTCGACATGGTGATCGTTGTTGGGGAAGAGGTCACCACCGTGATCGACAACGGTGCTGCACCGGTACCGGACAACCTCGATCATCGAAGCCGGATCCAGGACCTCCTCGTCACCTTCCCAGTCCTCATCCTCATCGTCCGGATCCAGGACCTTGTCCACGTTGTAATGCATTCGGCCGTCGACGAGGTAGTCGCGGCGGAAGTCAGTCCTCCACTGGGAGTTATGCCCCCAGTCGTGCGAGAGGTCGTGGGTGGATCGTGACCGGCGCCAGAAGGTCCAGTACAGGATGGACCGGTCGGCCACCCCCGCGACCAGGTGCCGCGCCCCGGCAGTGACAACCACCCCGGCCCGCATCAACAGCATCGAGCCCAACATGTAACCGGGCCAGCGCTCCTGGACGATGGAGGGTGGCTGATCAGGGTCGTCGGCCTGCCGCACCTCGACGATCTCGTGGAAGAACGGGTGGAATCCGCGCCGACCGATCCGGTCCGCGCCAAGCGCCTCGCAGAAGGAAGGATAGACACCGACCGGGGGATAGGTCTCATCCGTGATCGCCGCCGAATCGTCAGGGGGATCCTGGTAGTTCAGGATGAGCAGGTCGAGGATGCGGTTCACGGCGTACAACCGCCACAGCGAGCTGTAACCCCTTTGAGAAGGCTTCCCCAAAGGGATCAGGTGGCTCTCCGGCCTGCCCGCCTCCCGCAGCTCCATCACGTGCGCCGGATGCTCATCCAGCCACCCCAGCAGCATGTCGGTCAGCCCGTCGCCCTCGTGGCCGATAACGCTCTCGTACAGGGAACGCCAGTGGTGCCCCGAGTAGACGTCGTCGTTCATATGTCCCACGATCCCGCACGTTTTCTGGAGCGGTCCACGCCAATGGGGCTGCCACCACATCATGATCTTCGTCACGATCACGGTGAAACAGCCCGCTGCATTTGTATAGTTTCGACCAGTCGTTGCGGGATGGTAAAGCAGGTTGTCAGAGATCATCCACTCTCAGGGGCGCTTCGTTGATCACCGCTCTGGGCCCGTCGTGCGCCGGCCCCGTGGCGGCGTCACCGGACGCCTCACCTGCCTGCCGCCGCACAGAACCCCCTGAAGACGAGGACCTGGAATGGGCAATACCGGCAAGACCCCTGACCCGCGCGGGATCCGCGCCAAGGGCAGGTTAAGCAAGTGGAGAAGGCTGTGGGCGCTGCCCATGGCCGGGGCCGTGCTGCTGCCCGTCACACCCGCCGTCGCGGCACCGGCGGACCCACCGCCGCCCACCGCCAACCCCTGGCAGATGCGGCACTGGCCACAGACCCAGCCCTGGCAGCAGGCGCAGGCCACGCGCACGCTGGCGGCCGACGCGCCGTCCCCCATCGACGCGCAGGACTACGAACTGCCGGACACGATGACCTGGGACGACTACAAGGCGGTCCCGGGGACCCGCTGGAACGACCCGGCGAAGAAGGGGTCGATCAAGAACTTCAAGGGCGCGGTCGTCCTGGTGGACTATCCCGACCAGCCCTTCGTCGTGACCCAGCCGAAGAACTCCACCATCTACGGAAACCCGACCACGGCCGGTGACATTCCACCGGACCAGGTCGCCAAGTTCTACCAGGACTTCCTCAACAAACCCGGCGAGCTCAACCGCGGGCACACCCTCCACGAGTACTGGATGGAGGACTCGGGCGGTCGCTACGGCATCGACCTGACCGCGTTCGGCACCTACCGGATGCCCGGCAAGAGCCACGAGTACGGCATCGAAGCGACCATGCAGGGCGGCGAGGGGTGCCCGGCGGGCGACACCTGCAGCCGTGACCTCCGGACCGACGCGATGCCGGCGTGGACCGCCGACATCGGTGAGGAGGCCGCCGCGCAGTTCGACTTCATCTTCTACCTCACCCCCGGTCAGGACGAGACCTCCACCTGGCAGGAGTTCGGACAGATGAAGTTCAACACCAAGGAGGACGTCCCCGACGAGTGGGGACCGCCCGACACCGCGCTGCCCAACTGGAACCGCACCCGCTACGTGCCCTGGACCTCCTGGCGGTCCACGGCCACGATCTGGCCGAGTGCCCGCTTCCCCACCGAAACCACTGTGGGCAGCTCCATTCAGACGGAGAGCAACGGACAGGCGGTCTTCGCCCACGAGTTCAGCCACATCCTGGGCATCGCCGACAACTACAACAACCCCTACTCGGTCCCGCCGCGGCGCGACTACTCGGGGCCCTGGGAGATGCTGGCCCGGGGCTCCTTCAACGGCCCCGGCGGCCCGCACAGCCGCTGGTTGATCCCCGGCACCGCCGGGAGCTCGATGGGCGCGCAGCACATGCTCAGGAACAAGCTGAGGATGGGCATCGTCGACCAGGCGAACGTGCTCAGCCTGACGCGCGACGGCCTGAGCGGCTCGGGCGTGGTGGTGGCCCAGGTGAAGGCCCGCGCCGCCCAACCGGGCACAGGCGAACTGGCGGGGATCAACCTGGCCATGAACAGCGACCAGAGCCCTGCCTGCGACACCGCGACCGACCCCTACTGTGACGGCGGCGGCTACAACAACTACACCGTCGAGGTCGTCGACCGGATGGGGGCCGACTCCTTCACCCCGGACAACGGCGTGCTGCTGGCCAAGACCAAGAACGCCGACACGGCCCCGTTCATCTGGACCATCGACGCCAACCCCCAGGACATCGACAAGACCGATTTCGTCCTGCCGAACGGCACCCCGCAGAAGATGACCATCGGTGACTACCGGCAACTCTCCGACGCGCTCTTCAAGGCCGGCACCGACTCCGGCAGCCAGTACGAATACATCGACCAGGCCAACCGGCTGCACTTCTATGTTCTCAACGTCAAGCGTGACACGACGGGGATCCTGTCGTACACGGTTGCGATCCGATCGCTGGACGGCGCGGGAGCACAGGGCCGCGGAGTCCGGTTGACCTCCGGTAAGGGCGTGGCCGCACCGCAGGCGAAGTGGGTCAAGTGCACCCTGCCACTGGCCAACACCGGCACGCGCGGGACCGCACCCTACAGCGACTCCGACGTCTACCGGCTGTCGGCGACCGCGTCCGGCACGGGATGGTCGGCCTGGCTGCCCAACGCCCTCGCGACCGCGAAGGCCGGCCAGCAAACGACCGTCGAGGTCTATGCCAAGCACGCCTCGGGCGCCGCCGCCGACGGCACGGTGAAGCTGACCGCCACCTCGGAGAGCGACCCGGCCAAGACGGCGACGGCGACCTGCAAGGTCACCATCTGACCCCGTAAGGGACGATCCCGGTTGGTCATTCCTCTTGTCGAGGGAGGACGATCGACAACCAACGGCCGTCTATGGGATGGAAAACGGCGGTGTCCCGAAGGACACCGCCGTTGACCGTGAGCGATGGCCGTCCCCGGAAGGGGGCCTGTGCTCGCAGCGGGCGCCAGGGCAGCGATTGCTGGTGGCGCAGCGTGGGTGACGACCGTCAGACGCGGCGGGCGCGGGCCAGGGCGAGCCCGCCCAGAAGCATGGCGATCAGCCCCACCACCAGGGCCACGTAGCCCCCGACTATTCCGTAGCCGGTGCCGGGCCCGCCCTCGGCGGCGCCCACGACGAGTCCGCCGACGACCGCGCCGACCAGCCCCGCCGCCAGGGCCACGATGGCCCCGCGCCTTCCGTTGCCGGTGCCGAGACGGCCGGCGGGGCGGGCCAGAGCCAGCCCGCCGATGACCACGCCTGCCAGCCCCAGCAGCGCGGCCACCACGGACCAGAGACGCCCGGCGGTCAAGGCGTAGGCACTGACGGGGTCCGGCGGCGCCAGTACGTGCGCGACCGCCGGAGTGGCAAGCCCTCCGACCTGGGCGACTGCGGCGGCGAGCAGATGACGGACGGACATGAGACGCTCCTCGTCTTCCTGTGACTGGTCGGTCGCCTGATGATGTCCGGTGGACCCACCGCCGGTCGTCTTCCGAACGCGGACAATTTCGCGCTGCCGCCGATCCCGTAGCCGGCTGCCACGGACGCCGCACGAGCCGCGAAAGTACCGCGTCCGCGGTAGCCGGCCGATCGTCCGCGCGCAGGAGTCGCCCGCGCGGGCGTTCGGTTAAAGTGCGCGCATGAGCAGGGGACGGATCAGCGTCATCGACTGGACGATCGCCGTCGGTGTGGCGGCGACGCTGCTGGTCACCGGGCTGTCCGGGCAACACCCCGCCACGTACCCCGCCCTGCTCGGCTACGTGCTGCTGACGGCCGGCGGCCTGGGGCTGGCCGCGCGCCGCCGCGCGCCGGTACCCGTCCTGGCCGTCACCGGGCTGTGCGCCGTGGGTTACCAGGCGGCCGGTTTCGACGTGCCCGCAGTCGCGTTCCTGTTCGCGGTGTACGCGGCCGTGCGGGCGGGACACCGCGCCATCACGGTGGCGGCGAGCGTGACCATGCTGGTCCTTCTCCCCCTCGCGGCCCTGGCCTCGGGCCTGCACGACACGGGCGAGGCGTTCGCGCAGGCCCGAGGCGCCCTCGAACTGGCCTGGCTGGTCGCGGCCGGCGCCGCCGGCGAAGCGCTGCGCCAGGCCGAGCGGCGGGCGGAGGAAGCCGAGCGCACGCGGGAGGAGACCGCGCGGCGCCGCGCCGACGAGGAGCGGCTGCGCATCGCGCGGGAGTTGCACGATTCGCTCACCCACCAGATCTCGATCATCAAGGTGCAGGCCGAAGTCGCCGTCCACGTGGCCCGTAAGCGGGGCGAACAGGTGCCGGACGCCCTGCTGGCGATCCAGGAGGCCGGACGTGAGGCGACCAGGGAGCTACGCGCGACCCTGGAGGCGCTGCGCGAGGACGACACGGCCCCGCCGCGTGGGCTCGACCACGTCGCGGAACTGGTCGAGCGGGCTCGGGCGACCGGCCTGGACGCGACGCTGACGATCGAGGGACAACGTCATGACGTGCCGGCGGCGGTGGACAGGACCGCCTACCGGATCGTCCAGGAGTCCCTCACCAACATCGCCCGTCACGCCGCCGCCGCGACGGCGTCCGTCCGGATCGACTACCGTCCCGACATCCTCGCGGTGCGCGTCGACGACGACGGCAAGGCCACACCGGGCACCGCCCCGGTACCCGGCGTCGGGCTGCTCGGGATGCGTGAACGCGTCACCGCCCTCGGCGGTCGCCTGCGGGCGGCACCGCGTGGCGAGGGCGGCTTCTCCGTCCAAGCCGAACTTCCCGTGGACCGAACGTCATGATCCGTGTCCTGCTGGTCGACGACCAGCCGCTCCTTCGCAGCGGATTCCGCGCGCTCCTCGACCTCGAAGACGACATCGAGGTGGTGGCCGAGGCCGCCGACGGACAGGAGGGCCTGGCTCTGGTCAAGGAGCACCTGCCCGACGTCGCGCTCATCGACATCCAGATGCCGGTCGTCGACGGCATCGAGGCCACCCGCCGCATCGCCGCGGACCCGGCCCTGGCCGGGGTGCACGTCGTCATCCTGACCAACTACGGCTTGGACGAGTACGTCTTCAACGCGCTACGCGCCGGCGCGGCCGGATTCCTCGTCAAGGACATCGTGCCGGACGACTTCCTGCACGCCGTACGCGTCGCCGCGCGCGGTGACGCCCTGCTGGCGCCGTCGATCACCCGCAAGCTGATCGACCGCTACGTCACCCAGCCGCTCCACACCGGCACGGGGCTGAAGGGGCTGACCAACCGCGAACGCGAGGCGGTCGCCCTGGTCGCGCAGGGCCTGTCCAACGACCAGATCGCCGAGCGCATGGTGATCAGCTCGCTGACCGCGAAAACCCACATCAACCGGGCCATGACCAAGCTCCATGCCCGTGACCGCGCCCAACTCGTGGTCCTCGCCTACGAATCCGGCCTGGTAACCCCACGCGGCTCCTGACATCCACGGTCCGGACGCCCGGCCCACGAGCTCTTCGACCGTCTGGGCGGCCGGACAGTGCGTAAACGGCGGCGCCCCGATGGACACTACTAGAGAGGGTGGGCTGAGCGATCGAACTACTGATCCAAAGTCGAGATATCCGAGACACCAAGAACGGATATCCGTGATATCCTTAGTGCGTGAAGGATGGTGATCCAATGGCCATGGTGAAGACTCCGATCGAGATCGACCAAGAGGCCCTGGCGATAGCCGCCGAAGTTCTCGGCACCAAGACAAAGAAGGACACGGTCAACGCAGCTCTCCGCGAGGTGGGGCAGCGGTTGGTGCGACTGCGAGCCCTGACCGCACTTGGCGAGATGGCCGACCGCGGAGACTTCGATGACTTCGTCGGCAACAAGGCAGCCTACCGCCGGTGACACCCGCCCTATATCTCATCGACACTTCCGGCATGTTCCGGATCTTGCAGGAGCCCAAACTGCGGCAGGCGTGGTCCGATCAGCTCGCCGCCGGTGTCATCGCAACCTGTCCGGTCGTCGAATTGGAGTTCCTTTTCTCCGCGAGATCGCTTGCGGACCGCCTGGAGAAGGTGCGTCTGCTCCACGATCTGTTCGGCTGGGTACCGATGAACGAACACGCCTGGCAGCGCGCGGCCGAGGTACAGCAGCTACTCACCGAGACTGGACAGCACAGGTCGGCCGGTCCAGCCGACCTGCTCATTGCCGCCACCGCGGAACGGGAAAACCTCACGGTGCTGTGCGACGATCGCGACTTCATGACCATAGCGGTCGTGACGAGGCAGCCCATCAAGCTGGTCACCGATATCTGATGTCCCGGAAATCGACGGGTGAGGGCGGGCCACAAGGCTCGCTTCGATCTTGATCTGGTCGGCTTCGAGGTTCGGCTGGAGGCCGATTTTCTTGCTGTACGCCAGCGGGACTGCCCGGCTGTCGTGCCGGGTGGGGTTCACGTCCAGGGAGACGGTGTGCGGGTGATCAAGCCCAGATATTGAGCTCCATGGTTGACGCCGACGACCGCGTCGATCAGCCGCTCAGTCGTGGCGATCGCCGCCTCAGCCTCGGCCTGCTCGACGTCATCGCCAGGACGCATCGGATATTCGATCTCGTTACGGCGACGGCGCAGCGCGCCGAATTCCCTGAAGGCAGCACCGAACTGCGCTCGCAGCACTTCCTCCACAACATAGTGCCCGCCTGCCGTGGTAGGTCGAAGGCCCTGATGCGCCAGAACCGCCGTACAAGCGTGCCGGGCGGCGTCATAGGAAAGGATGAAAGCGCTGTCGGGATCGTCGGCGATCCCCTGTGCGGTCTGCAAGGTGCGGCGGGCACGTTCCACCCAGTCAGTGCCATCCGCAGCCGAACCCGTGACCTTCTGGAGCCGTCCCTCTGCGAGGAGACGCTCCACCAGCGCCTCGCCTCGACTCCAGCGCATCACGCGCCCTCCTCGGGGTGTCCCTTTACCCAGATCAGCGGTGACGACCGGATCTGTTTGACAAGGGGGTCCGTGGCTTGCGTCCAACGATCACGAGTGATGATAACGGGGTTGACCGAGATACCCAGCCTCGCCTCCACTCGCTCAGCGGCCTCGTACACATCGGTTCGAGACGGACGGCCCATGACCATGACATCGATATCGTTCGGAGGCGGGCCGGGCTCGCCCAGATATCGGTTCGCCCAGAAGCCGAAGATCGCCACCGCGCCCGCATCGGGAAGGGCGGCGAATTCCTGTTCGATGAGAATGTGCGCCCGAAGGCCAACGTCAGGAGTTCCGTGAGAGGCCGGGCATAGCGGCCAGGAACCGTGGCCCGGATCAGGTGGGCCCTGCCAACCCTGCGCCCACTCAGCAGACCGGCTTGTAGCAGGCGCTCCACTTCCCGCACACTGCGACAGGCCGGTGTCACCGCCTACTCGAACCCGGCGCCGCAGGTGGATTTCCACGGTATCGCCGAGCAGCCTCCGACCGACGCGCGGTGACTGTGATCACACATACCCGACTCCCGACTTAGTAATCGGTACCGTATCGTTTACTAAGTGACTGACACCGTACTCATCGCGGGCGCCGGCCCCACCGGGCTGGCCCTGGCCATCCACCTGGCATTACACGACATCCCCGTCCGCGTCATCGACGCCGCCCCAGGCCCCGCCGCCACCTCCCGCGCCCTCGGCCTGCAACCACGCGGCGTCGAGGTCCTGGAACGCATCGGCGCGCTCGGCGACCTGCCCCAGCGCTCCCAGTCCTCGCTCAACATGTCCTACAACGAGGGATCGCGCACCGTGCTGCGCCTTCACGTCGGCCAAGCCGTCGCTGACCAGCCAAAACAGACGCTGCTGATCTCGCAGGCCGAGGTCGAGGGCACGATGCGGCAACGCCTGGCCGAACTGGGCGGCCACGTGGAGTGGGACACCCGGCTGGTCGCGGCTCGGCAGGACGACACCGGCGTCACCGCCACCGTGCAGACGGCCGATGGCGCCGAGCACCACATCGAGACCCACTGGTTGATCGGCTGCGACGGCGCGCACAGCACCGTACGCAAGCTCGCCGGCATCGGCTTTCCCGGCCGCAAACTCCTCGAACGCCTGCTGATGGTCGACGTGCGGGCCCAGTGGCCGTTGGACAAGAACGGCAGTACGACTTGGATGGAGGCCGGTCACATGCTGTCGGTCACCGCACTGCCGGACGACACCTGGCGCGTGTTCACCGAACCACCATCGGATCTGCCGGACCAGTTGTCCGAACGCGAGATCAGCGACCGGGTGCTGAGCGAGTTCTCCCGCCGCAGTGGCGTCGCCCTCGACACGGTCACGGACATCCCCTGGGCCTCGGAGTTCCGTATCCACCGCCGGTTGGCCGACTCCTACCGGCGCGGCCGGATCCTGCTGGCCGGCGATGCGGCACACATCCAGAGCCCCACCGGCGGCCAGGGACAGAACACCGGCCTGGGCGACGCGGAAAACCTGGCCTGGAAGCTGGTGCTGGTCACCCGTGGCCGCGCCGACCAGCGACTGCTTGACACCTACGAAGGCGAACGACGGCCGCTGGCCCGCAAAGTCTTGCGCGCCACCAGCACCGCCGTGGGCATCATGCTGCCGCACGCCCACTGGAGACGCCTGCTGCGCGACAACGTCGTCCTGCCGGTCGTCCGCCTGCCCGCAGTACAGCGCCGACTGTGGCTGGCCGCCTCCCAACTCGGCATCAGCTACCGGGGAGGACCGCTGGCCTCTGCCGCGCACCGGTGGATGCCCGGGCTGCGCCCCGGCGACCGGATGCCCGACCTCACCTGCCGACAACTTGACGGCGGCCAGACCACGCTGCACGCCGCGATCTCCGGACGCTGGGCGGTGCTCGCCGGTGATCAGCACGTCGCCGCCCGCCACGCCGAGGCCGCCGCAGCACGACTGGGCGCCGACCTGATCGTCGCGCTCACGCCAGTGGAGCCCAGTTCGCCCAACGTGATGCTGATCCGCCCCGACGGGCACATCGGTTGGCGTGACCATCCGGCACCCGACAAACTGATGGCATGGCTGAATCAGGTGCTGTGGCCGGCATAGAACGCCACGGCCGTCCACGCGATCCAGAGAACGATGCCGCCATCCTGGAGGCGGCGTTGGACCTGCTGATCGAACGCGGCGCGGCGGGCACCAGCATTGAAGCGGTCGCCCAACGCGCCGGCGTGGCAAAACTGACCGTGTACCGGCGCTGGCGGGCCAAAGACGACCTCCTGATGGCCGCCTTGGAACACGCCCGCGCCCCCGATATGGACGCTGCCCCGGCCGGGGAGTCGATCGATGAACTGATCTCATCCATCGCCGAACTTCTCAGCCGCCCTCGCTTCCGCACGCTGATGGCGCGCGTCATCGGCGCCTCAGTCGACTACCCGAAACTGGTGACCGCCTACACCGAGCGCTACCTGCAGCCACGGCTGAACGCTCTGGCGCAAATCGCGCAGCAGGCCATCGACGCCGGTCACCTCCCAGCGGACACCGACCCGAGCGTCATCATGGACATCCTGGCCAGCTCAATCGGATCCGTCCTGCTCCAGCATCCGGAAGACCTGACCGCTGTACAGATCGAGCGCCGGCTGCGGATTCTGTTGCGTCATATCGGATACCGATCTTGATTTCCAAGATTGGGAACGCCGGCGATCGCCTACCGCCGCAGCATCGCCACGTGCGAAGGACACAGCCATCGTGGGCAGCCACCCCAGACTCAATTCGGCCCGGCCTCAGACGAGCCCACCGAATCCATAGCCCTCACTCCTGAACGTCCGCAATGCACAGACATGCGAAACGGCGATGCCCGAAGGACACCGCCGCCTGATTGGAGTGGAGCTATGGGGATTCGAACCCCAGACCTCCTCCATGCCATGGAGGCGCGCTACCAACTGCGCCATAGCCCCTTGCGATCACCAAGTGTATCGGAGTCCGGGAGCCCTCGTGTCACGCCGAAGGCCCCGTGATACGTCTATAGGTTCATGCCGACCTTTGAGGAGCACCGAAGCCTGCTGACCGGAGTCGCCTACCGGATCCTGGGCAGTGTGGCCGACGCGGAGGACGTCGTCCAGGAGGCGTGGTTGCGGTGGTCGGCGGTGGACGAGTCGATTGTCGTGGAGCCCAAGGCGTACCTGGTCAGGGTTACCTCGCGGCTGGCCATCGATCGGCTGCGGTGGGCGAAGTCGCGGCGTGAGTCGTACGTGGGTCCTTGGCTGCCTGAGCCGATCAGCACCGAGCCCGACGTCGCCGAGCACGCCGAGCTGGCCGACTCGGTGGAGATGGCGCTGCTGGTGGTCCTGGAGACGCTGTCGCCGCTGGAGCGGGCCGTGTTTGTGTTGCGGGAGGCGTTCGACCTGCCGTTCTCGGAGATCGCGGAGATCATCGGGCGGGCCGAGCCGGCGACCAGGCAGCTCGCGCGGCGGGCGCGCGAGCACGTACGGGAGAAGCGTCCGCGCTTCGAGGTGGACGGCGACGAGCGGCGGCGGATCACCGAGCGGTTCGTCAACGCCTCCGCCAGAGGCGACCTCGGCGGGCTGATCGAGCTGTTGTCCAGCGAGGTCACGATGGTCAGCGACGGCGGCGGCAAGGCCAGGGCGGCACTGCGGACGATCACCGGCGCCGAGAACGTCGGCAGATATCTGTTGTCGATCAACACGCCGCAGAACCTCGGCCGATTCCTGGTCTCGATCGGCATGGCCGAGGGCGCGGGCCTGTCCTTCGGGATGGGCGCCGTGAACAACGCCCCCGCGGTGATCTTCTCGGCGGAGGGGCGGGTGGTCACGGTGGTCTCGCTGCTGATCTCGGACGGCAGGATCGACACGATCTACCTGGTCGCCAACCCGGAGAAGATCGCCCATCTGTCGCCACCAACCAGGTGAGCCACCTGATCAGGCGGCGGCCAGGAAAGCCATCCGGCCGGACGGCGGCCGAGTGAGTCGCCCGACCCGACGGGCCGACGAGTGAGCCGTCCAAGCAGACGGGCCGACGAGTGAGCCGTCCAAACAGACGGCCCGACGAGTGAGCCGTCCGATCAGGCGGTGCGGCGGAACGGGATGCCCGCTTCGCGTACCAGCGCGCTCAAGTCCACCCCGGCCTCGCGCAGGATCCGTGCGGCGCCGTTGGCGTGGTCGGCGAGCAGCCCCCACAGCAGCCGCTCCCCCGTGACGGGCCCGGGACGCCACATCGCCACCTCGATCGTCTTCCTGGCGTGCATGGCCAGCGGGAGCTGCCCCAGCGGCCCGTACAGGGTGACCCGCAACGGTCGCAGCCGCGAGCGGCGCAGGCGCCACAGCCGGGGGTCGTCGGTGCCCGCGCGGGTGCGGCGGTGGATCTGGTCGAGGTCGATGCCCAGCGTGGCCAGCAGCGCGCGGGCGTCGCCGACGTCCACTCGGGCCCGCACGTCGACGGCGGAGGCGGTGAACGACGACAGCGCGAACGGCCGCACCTCGGCCAGCCCCAGCAGCATCAGGTCGGCGTCGAGCGCGGGCTTGCCGGCGTCGAGGGCGAGGATCCCGGCCTTGACCACGGCCCTGCGGGCGTCCTGGGTGAATCTGGCGAACATGTGACTACCTCCCCGTCCTGCGTGCGTGTTTGCGGTGGACGGTCTGCCGCCGCACCCCGAGCGCGTCGGCGATCTGCTCCCACGACCAGCCCTGAGCGCGGGCGTTCGACACGTGCATGGCCTCGAGTTCTTCCAGCACGGTCTTGAGCGCGGACACCGCCGGCAGCCCTACGCCGGGGTCCTGACCGGCGGCCGCCTCGGCGAGTTGGTTGACCTCCATGGTGTCAGCATATGCTGACAGAGGCGTCTCTTGTCAACACATGCTGACAGTGCGCATGGTCAGGGCCGCCTCCTCCAGCGTGAACTCCACCTCGACCCGCCCCAGCTCCCCCGTACGACCTACGTGGGTGCCCCCGCACGGAATGGACGCCTCGCCCTCGGGCAGCGAGCAGTGCCACGTCCGGCGGGCGGTCAGCCCCGGCCCGGGAACGTCCAGCCGGACCGGCGCGTCGGCGGCCACCCACGCCTCAAGCCGCTCGTTCACCCGCCCCGCGACCTCCGCCCAGTCCAGCGCGTCGACGGCGAACCCCTTCTTGCGCAGCGACTTGCCCAGCCGGTAGACGTCCACGCTGCCGTGCGGCGAGATGCGCGAGGACGTGATCGCCGCCTGGTCGAAGTCGGGATGCCCGAGCCGGTCGAGCGGCGCCTCCTTGCGCCAGCACTGCGCCAGGGCCGCGTTGAGCGCCAGCGCCGCCAGGTGGCAGGAGGTGTGACCTGCCGAGAGCGCCGCGCGGAAGGCGGCGTCCACCTCCAGGTCCACCTCCTCCCCCACCGGCAGCGGCGTCTCGGCCACGTGCACGACCAGCCACTGCCAGCCCTCGCTGCCGCGCCGCACCGGGATGGCGTCGCCGAGGAAGACCTCACCGGTGTTCGACTGGGCCCCTGTCACGCAGTCGACGACCGGCAGGCCCCCGATCACGCCTCTGTCGGCGGGCTGGTCGGGCCAGGTGTGGTCGAGCGGGTGGAACGGTGTCTCGGCGACGACGAGGCCGTGCAGGTCCCCTACCGGCACGGCCCCGACGAGCGGGGAGCGGCCGCTGGTCCGGCCGCCGGGGAAGGTGACGTCTGTGGATTTCACCTGGTCATTGTCTCGTCCTCCAGGTAGCGTTCGCGGCCCGCGTACAGGCCGGTCAGCAGTTGCACGGCCAGCACCACGAAGATCATGGCGTACGGCAGCGCCCACCCGCCGGCCAGCTCGCGCAGCACCCCGACCAGCAGCGGGCCCGCGCCGGCGATGAGGTAGCCGGCGCTCTGCCCGAAGGCCGACAGCGCGGCCGTGGACTCCGGCGTGCGCGTGCGCAGCGCCAGCATCATCAGCGCCAGCGGGAACGAGCCCATCCCCACAGCCACGAACACCACCCAGACCAGCGCCAGCGAGATCGGCCCCGCCCAGAGCCCGAGGAAGCCGATCGCGTAGAACGCGACGAGCCCGACCACCACGGGACGCTGGTCGCGGAAGCGGGAGGCGACCACGGGCACGAGGATGGAGACGGGGATGCTCAGCGCGGTGAAGATGCCGAGCACCAGCCCGGCCTGCGCGGTGGTGAAGCCGCTGTCGGTGAGGATGGTGGCGAGCCAGCCGAACATGATGTACGCGATCATCGACTGCGTGCCGAAGTAGATCGCGACCATCCAGGCCAGCTTGCTCCTGGCCATCGCGCGCAGGCCCGTGCCCCGTCCGGCCGTGTTCCGCTCCGGCTCGCTGCGCAGCAGCGCGAGCCACGGAATGGCGGCGACTGCGGCCAGCGCCGCCCACACGCCGAGCGCGATGTGCCAGTCGCCGGAGGCGCGCTCGATCGGCACGGTCGCGGCGGCGGCGAGCATGGTGCCGACCGCCAGGGCCGTGGTGTAGACGGTGGTCATGATCCCGGTACGGGCGGGGAAGTGCCGCTTGATCAGCGTCGGGATGAGCACGTTGCCGACGGCCCCGCCGGAAAGCGCGACCGCGCTGCTCAGCAGGAACACCGGCGCGGAGCCGACCAGCGACCTGACCAGCATGCCCAGGCCCAGCGTGATGAGGGCGAGCAGCAGCAGCCGGTGCTCGCCGACCCGCCGGGACAGCGCGGGCGTGACCGCGCCCACGCCGGCGAAGGCCAGCACGGGTAGCGTGGTGAGCAGGCCGGTGCCGACGCTCGACATGCCGAGCGCGCCGGCGAGCTGGTCGAGCAGCGGGCCGACGCTGGTGACCGCGGTACGCAGGTTCAGCGCGGCGAGGACGATTCCCAGCACGAGGAGCCAGGCGAGAGGCGCGGTCCTTGCTCTGGACTCTTGGGCGAGCACACTCATGCGGGGGAAATCCTCCACTCATCAAATCATGGGACGAATCACCACCTTAACAGGACCGAAATATCCCTTTATTCCTGGGTATGGGAGCCGAGGGTCAGCGCCGGCGCAGCAACCAGTAGAGACCCACGAAGGGCAGCACGAGGGGGATGAACAGGTAACCCTTGCCGTAGGCGGACCAGACGGTCGCGTCGGGGAAGGCGGCGGAATCGAGGAGGCTGAGCGTGCCGATGATCAGCACGCCCGCCAGCTCGATGCCGAGCGCGACCAGCGCGAGACGGCGCGCGCCACGCCAGAGCGCGACGGTGAGCAGGATGTAGACGAGCGCCGCGAAGGCCGACAACGAGTACGCCAGCGGCGCCTCACCGAACCTGCTCGCGATCTGCACGGCCGCCCTGGCCCCCGCGGCCAGCGAGAACAGCCCGTAGACGGCGATCAGCGCGCGCCCGGGACCTGCGCCGATCGAGGTGGTCACGGCATCCCCTGCCAGATCTGCAGCAGCCGGGCGGTCATGACGGCGATCGCGAACCCGGCCACGGCCAGGATCGCCGAGCCCCACCTGCTCCGCTCGGCCAGCGCCAGGAACACCCCGGCGGGCGGGATCAGCACCTCGCCCCCGACGTAGCCGAACAGCGTGACCTTGTCGTCGGGCCCCGCGCCGCCGGCCACGGCCGCGATCACGAAACCCGCCTGCACCAGCACGGCCACCTCGAGCACGGCGAACCCGACGAGCAGCACCATGCCCATCGGCCGGTCGCGGATGGCGACGATCAGGCTCGCCAGCATCAGCAGCAGCGCGATGACGATGACGATCGTGGAGACGACGGTGTTCATCGGGGGTAAGGCTACCGCCCGGCCGGGTCGCCCCCGATTCCGGAATGCCTCACGGTGACTTCCTGGCGGCCAGCTCGCCCGCGATCCCGTCGAGCACCCAGTTCAGCCCGCGTTCGAAGTTGTCGTCGGCACCCTGCACGCCCTGCTCGATCATCGGCGCCAGCCGGGGGAACTCGCCGCCCTCGACCAGTTCCTTGATGTACGGCTCCGCCACGGCCGCCCGTTCTGCCGCGTTGATCCCCTCTTGTCTGGGCGCCCCGCGCTCGGCCGACTCCCTGATCACGAACCCGGTCATGTAGTCGTTGAAGGCGGCCAGGAACCGCCAGGCCGTCAGCCGGTCGACGCCCAGCCCGTCGATGGCGGCCAGCTTCTGTTCCACGTGCCGCAGCCCGTTGGGCCCGACGGCCAGGCGGTGGGAGATCAGCTCGACCCGCCAGGGGTGGCGGCGCACCAGCTCGCGTTCATGCGTGGCCAGCGTCAGCAACGCCTGCCGCCAGTCGTCCGGCAGCGGCCCTTCGACGAGCACTTCGGTGGCGATCTCGTCGAGCATCAGCGCGAGCAGGTCCTCTTTGCGCTCGATGTAGGAGTACAGCGTCATGGCCCGCGCGCCGAGCTCGCCGGCCACGCGCCTGATCGAGACGGCGGCCAGCCCTTCCGCGTCGGCGACCTGAATGGCGGCGGCCACGATCGCCTCCCTGGTCAGCACGGGACGGCGGGGCGGCGCGGGGCGGTTCCAGATCGAGCTCACGAGAAAATTCTAGACACTGTACGAAAGTGATACGTTGTACGACATGCGATACAGCGTACGAGATCCTCTTGTGGCGACCGGCCTGGTCGTCCTCCTGGGCGTCGTGATGACGATGCTCGACACCACGATCGTCAACGTCGCGCTCGGCACCCTGGCCCGCGAGTTCCGCACGACGCCCGCCGGCATGCAGGGCGTGGTCACCGGCTACCTGCTGGCGCTGTCGATGACGGTGCCGGTCACCGGGTGGGCGGTCGGCAGGTTCGGCAGCGCGAAGGTGTGGTTCGTCTCGCTCGTGCTGTTCATCGCCGGCTCCGCGCTGTGCGCCACGGCCTGGTCGGTCGGGAGCCTCGTCGCCTTCCGCGCGGTGCAGGGCCTGGGCGGGGGCCTGCTCCTGCCCGTGGGCCAGATGATGCTGGCCCAGGCCGCGGGCAAGGAGCGGATGGGCCGCGCGATGGGCATGATCTCGGTCCCCGCGATGCTGGCGCCCGTCCTCGGGCCGCCGCTCGGCGGCGTGATCGTGGAGGGCCTCGGCTGGCGCTGGATGTTCCTGGTCAACGTGCCGTTGTGCGCGGCGGCGCTGCTGGCGGCGCTCCTGCTGCTGCCCCGCACGGGCGGCGCGCAGCCGCAGCGGCTCGACGTGCTGGGCCTGGCCCTGCTCTCGCCCGGACTGGCCGCCCTGGTCTACGGCCTGACCGAAGTGGGAAACGGGGCCTCCCTGCTGCACCCGGCGCTGTGGATCGGCGTGGTCCTGGTCGTCGCCTTCGCGGTGCGGGCGCTACGGGTCCCGGGGGCGCTGGTGGGCCTGCGGCTGTTCGGCGACCGCACGTTCGCCTCGGCGGTGGCGGCGCTCGCGTGCTACTCGGCCGCGACGTTCGGCGTCACGGTGCTGGTGCCGCTCTACAGCCAGCTCGCGCGGGGCGGCAGCGCCCTGGACGCCGGGCTGCTGCTGGCCCCGATGGGGATCGGCGCGGCGATCACCATGCCGCTCGCGGGCAAGCTCACCGACAGCAGGGGGCCGCGCGGCGTGGGCGCGACGGGCGTGGTGGTCGCCGTGGCGGGGGTGGTGGCGTTCGTGGTGTTCGGCGGTCCCATGCCGATCTTCGTGCTCGGGCTCGGGCACGGGCTGGTGTCGGCCTCGGTGATGGCCGCGGCGTTCAAGACGCTGGAGCCGGCCGCCATCCCCGGCGCGACCACGTTGAGCACGATCGTGGTACGGCTGGCCGCGCCCCTCGGCGTCGCGGCGCTGACCGTCCTGCTGCAGGTGTTCACCAGGGCGGACGTGGCGCAGCCGTTCACCTACGCCTTCTGGTGCGCGATCGTGCTGACCTCCGTCTCGCTGGTGCCGATCGCGCTCATAGGATCGAAGTCGTGGAGAAAATCCTCGTCAGCGCCTGCCTGATGGGCCGCAGAGTGCGTTACGACGGCGGCGCGAAGACCAGCTCCGACACCCTCCTCGCCAGGTGGCGCGAGGAGGGGCGGCTGGTGCCGTTCTGCCCCGAGGTGGAGGGCGGGCTGCCGATCCCCCGGCCCGCCGCCGAGATCGAGGGCGGCGCGGGCGGGGCCGCCGTGCTGTCAGGAGCGGCCCGCGTGCTGGCGGCCGACGGTTCCGACGTGACCGCCGCGTTCGTGGCGGGCGCGCGGGCGGCGCTCGACGCGGCACGGGCGGCCGGCGTCCGGCTGGCGGTGCTGAAGGAGGGCAGCCCGTCGTGCGGCACCCTGGCCGTCTACGACGGCACGTTCGCGGGACGGCGCGTCGCCGGGCAGGGCGTGACCACGGCGCTGCTGGAAGGCGAGGGCATCCGGGTCTTCACCGAGGAGCAGATCATCGAGGCCGCCGCCTATCTGCGCACCCTGGAGACGTAGAACGAGCCCGCCAGACCAGCGGCCAGCGCCGTCGCCATGATGCCGTGGTACCACATGAGCAGCCCCGTCACCTCGTTCGCCGCCCCCAGCGCCACCGCCACGATGCCGAGCAGCACGCCCGCCAGCGCGCCCGCGTGGGTGTAGATCAGCCCGTCCCACGCCCACTCGCGGCCGGTCAGCGCGCCGTACGCCCCGGCCAGCACCGCCCCGCCGCACAGCGTCTCCACGATCGCGGCCGGGACGATCACGGGCTCGCCCAGCGGGAACAGGCCGATCCCCGCGTGCGAGAGCGCGAAAGAGAAGAAGATCAGCGCGTAGAGGCAGGAGAGCGCGCCGAGTGCTCTGCGGAGTGCGTCCATCCTTCCACAGTGGCACCGGACGGCAGCGCGGCAATCGTCCTCAGGGAGGCGGCGCCGCTACCTCGTCCGCTGTAGCCGGCCAGTCAGTACTCCCAGGTGTCGGTGCGCCGCTCGTGCCCGATGCAGAACACGCCCGTGCCGTGCCCGTCCTTGGCCAGGTCCACCCTGATCCAGCCGTCGGCGCGGGCGATCTTGGCGGTGTAGCCGCTGACCGGGGTGGCCGAAACCAGGCGGCAGCCGTCGGCCAGGTCCGGAAACGTGACGGTTTCCTGCGCGAACGGCGGCATGGCCAGGACGGCCCTCACCGTCGGCTGATAGTCGAATTTGCGGAGATTTTCCCACCCCCTCAGAATCGCGCAGGTGCGGCGCGTCAAAGAAATATGGGGGACTCGTGGAAGGCGTTCCGCGGAACGACGCGCCAGGGGGCCCGATTTCGTTTCCGAAACGGGGAAGGGATTCGACGATGCCTGTCGACCTGGAAAATCAACACCCCCTGGCCTGGGACTCGCCCACGCTCGACGCGGACACCAAGGCCATGCTCGACAACCTCCAGCCGAACATCCTGCACGCGCACGTGCGCGAGCACATGTCCGTGCTGCTGGTGCAGTTCAACGACGCGGCCGAGGGCAAGGCGTTCCTGCGCAACCTCGCCTCGACCAAGATGAAGTCGGCGCGCACGCATCTGGAGGAGCTGCGCGACTTCGTCGTCACGGGCATGGAGGGCACGCCCTACGTGGGCGTCGGCGTCAGCCAGGCCGGTTACCACGCTCTCGGCCACTCCGACGCCGAGGTGAGCCTGTTCGCGGACGAGACGTTCCGCGCCGGGATGAAGCAGCGGATCACCCTGGTCTCCGACCCGCCGGTGGAGGAGTGGGAGCAGGCGTACCGGCTGGAGATCCACGCCGTCATCCTGATCGGCGACGCCACGCCCGGCACGGTGGACGCGCTGCGCGAGGAGATCCTCGGCGAGCTGCCGGCCAGCGCCCAAGTGCTCGGCAAGGAGATCGGGCTGGGCCTGCGCAACCCGGCCGGCGACGGCATCGAGCACTTCGGCTACGTGGACGGCCGCAGCCAGCCGCTGTTCCTGAAGGACGACGTGGACGCGGAGCCGGCGACGGTGTGGAACCCGTTCTTCCCGCTGGGCAACGCCCTGCTGCCCGACCCTCTCTCGCCGAACCCCGTCCAGCACCACGGCAGCTACCTGGTCTTCAGGAAGCTGGAGCAGAACGTGCGGGCGTTCAGGCAGATCGAGCAGGACCTGGCCAACGGCCTCAGCCTGACCGGCATCGACCGCGAGCGGGCGGGCGCCATGCTCGTCGGCCGTTTCAGGGACGGCACGCCGCTGACCAGCAAGCCCAAGCCGAGCGGCGGGCCGGTGCCCAACGACTTCGTCTATGACGGCGACGACGGCACCAGGTGCCCCTTCAGCGCGCACATCAGGAAGACGAACCCGCGTTCGTTCGGGCGTGAGGTGCTCATGGCCAGGCGCGGTCAGACTTACGGCACGCGTACCGACCAGCCCTGGGACGACTCGCCGCCGCAGGACCGGCCGACCGGGGGCGTCGGGCTGCTGTTCATGGCGTTCAACGGCGCGCTGGTGAGCCAGTTCGAGTTCACCCAGCAGAAGTGGGCGAACAACCCGAAGTTCCAGAAACCGGGGACCGGCCTCGACCCGGTCATCGGGCAGGGTCCGCGCGACCTCCAGGTCTCCTTCCCGAAGGCGTGGGGTCAGCCCGAGTTGTCGCCGCCACAGGCCCAGGTGGCTCAGACGGTCACGATGAAGGGCGGCGAGTACTTCTTCGCCCCGTCGTTGGCGTATCTGCGCGGTCTCTGAAAGACGCTCATCCGCCCGCGAGGCCGAGGGTGCCGGTGACCAGCCGTTCCCGCAGGCCCGCGGGCAGATGGGTGAGCAGGCCCACCAGGCGGGCGTCGCCAGGCGCCACGTACAGGCGCCTGGGCCTGCGGGCCTGCAGCGCGGCCAGCACCGTGCGCACCACGGGCTCGACCTGCCCCGGCTTCTGAGCGGCCATGGCCTTGCCGACCGCGGCCAGGTGGGCGGCGTAGAGCGCGACCCTGCCGGGGTCGGCCAGGGCGAGCGCGGCCCTGGCGGCGTCGTCGGCCTTGTCGAAGATCTCGGTGGCGGTGCTGCTCGGCTCGACGAGCACGACCGGGATGCCCCACGTGGCCAGCTCCATGCGCAGGGCCTGGGACATCGCCGCCAGGGCCGCCTTGCTGCCCGACAGCGCCGCCATGAACGGCATGGGCTGCCTGGCGGTCGCCGCGCTGATGTTGATCACCCGGCCGCCGCCCGTCCGCAGCAGCGGAAGGAACGCCTGGGTGACGAACGCCGGGCCGTAGGTGTTGACCTCGAACTGGCGGCGCAACTCCGCGGGTGGCACGAGTTCCACCGGCCCCCGCACGATCACGCCCGCGTTGTTGATCACGGCTGCCAGCCCTCGATCGTTTGCCTCGCGCTCGACCTGCTTGGCGGCGGCCGCGACGGCGTCAGGGTCGGTCACGTCGAACCTCACCTGGCGCACGTTCCCCTGCCCGGCCAGGGCCGGCGTCTCGCCGCGCACGCCGGCGAAGACGGTGTAGCCCTTGTCGGCGGCGGCCTTGACCAGGGCCTGGCCGATGCCTCCCGACGCCCCCGTGATCAGAACGGCTTTCGACATGAAGATCCTCCTCCATACTCACCTAGGGACATGTACTTAGGTACATGTGAAGAGTGCCCGCGTTCCCGAGGACCTGTCAAGATGGAGGAGGACGTGAGGAGTGTGTGGATGTCGTTGCGCTACGGCCTGCTCGGCCTGCTCGCTGAAGGCCCGGCCAGCGGCTACGACCTGGCACGCCGCTTCGAGCAGATGCTCGGCTCCGTGTGGCCGGCCCAGCAGCCGAAGATCTACGCCGAGCTCAACCGGCTGGCCGCCGAAGGGCTCATCGAGGTCGAGAGCGAGGGGCCGCGCCGGCGCAAGGCGTACCGCATCACCGAGGAGGGGCTGCGCGCGATCCGGGAGTGGCTGACCTCGGGCGAGGTCGACCACACGCTGCGGATCCAGTCACTGCTGCGCTCGGCGTTCTTCTGGCTGATGGAGCCGCAGGATCTGCGCAGGCACCTGGAGACCGAGGCGGCCTTCTTCGCCCAGGAGGCCGCGCGGTACCGGGGGTTCGCCGAGGCGAAAGACCGAGGCGAGTTCGGCGACGGGCCGCAGACCCGCTCGTTGCGGATCGCCGCCGAAGCCGGGCACCGCCTCTACCAGGCCCTGGCCGACTGGGCCGAGTGGGCGCAGAGCGCCGCCGCCGAAGAGCGGTGAATGCGCACAAGGATGTACACCGGGTTCACCCCGCCGGAGGAGGTGATCACCGGCCCCGCACCGCCATGATCGTCGCATGACCATCGGACTGCTGCTCGCCCTCGCGGGCCTCGCGATCGTCGACAGCACCAGTTTCGGCACGCTCGGCATCCCCCTGTTCCTGCTGCTGGCGCCGGGCCGGTCGTGGGTGTCGCGACTGCTGATCTACCTCGCCACCGTCACCGTCTTCTACTTCCTGGTGGGCGTGGCACTCATGCTGGGACTGTCGGCGGCGCTCGACCAGTTCGGCGACGCGCTGCACAGCGCCCCCGCCCGCTGGGCGCAGCTCGCGATCGGCGTGGGACTGTTCGTGCTGAGCTTCCGGTTCGACCCCAAGCGGCGCAGGAAGCTCGGCAAACCGGAACGCCGCTTCGAGCCGCGCGTGGGCGGGCCCAGGGTCATGGTGCTGCTGGGGCTGACCGCCGGGGTGCTGGAGGTGGCCACGATGGTGCCCTACCTGGCGGCGATCGGCCTGATGACGACCTCGGAACTGACCGCCGCGCAGTGGGTGCCGACGCTGGCCGCGTACGTACTGATCATGATCGTGCCGACGCTGGTGCTCATGGGGTTGCGCGGATTCGCCGGGTCCTGGGCGGAGCCGAAGCTGGAGCGGCTGCGTGCCTGGCTGGCCAAGCACGCGGAGTCGGCCCTGAGCTGGACGATCGCGATCGTCGGCTTCCTGCTGGCGCGCGACGCGGCCTTCTACCTGTTCTTCCGATGATCAGTGCGTGACGACGACCTTGCCGGCCGCATGCCCCTCCTCCTGGTACCTGACAGCCGAGGGGATCTCCTCGAACGTGTAGCTCCTGTCGATGACCGGGGTGAGCTTGCCGGCCTCGATGAGCTCGGTCAGCGTCATCAGGTTGCGCCCGTTGTCCGTGCGGTTCACCACGTCCGTCCTGAGCACGCGCTGGGAGATGAACGGGCCCCTCGCCATGATCGAGAACATCCGCCCCGCCGGCTGCACCCAGCGGCCCGAGCGGCCGCCGACCAGGACGTAGGCGCCCTTACGCGTCAGCATCCTGAGGCCGGCCGAGGCAGGACGGTTGCCGGCGATGTCCAGGAACACCTCGTAGCGCCGCCCGCCGAGGGTGAAGTCCTCCTTGGAGTAGTCGATCACCTCGTCCGCGCCGAGTGAGCGCACCAGGTCGATGTTGCGCGGCCCGCAGACGCCGGTGACGTGCGCGCCGAACGCCTTGGCGAGCTGCACGGCGAACGTCCCCACGCCGCCGGAGGCCCCGTTGATCAGTACGTTGTCCCCCTTCTTGACCTGACCGTCGTCGCGCAGCGCCAGCAGGGCGGTGCCGGCCGCCAGCGGCACGGCCGCCGCCTCCTCGAACGTCAGGTTCCGCGGCTTGGGCGCCAGGTCGTCGGCAGGCACGCAGGCGTACTGCGCGAAGCCGCCCTGCTTGGACATCGTGTACACCTCGTCGCCCGGGCCGAACCCGGTCACGCCGGGGCCGACCGCCTCCACCAGGCCCGCTATGTCGGCGCCGAGGACGGGCAGCGCCGGCCGGCGCAGCCCGAGGCCGCCGGGCATGACGCGGGCCAGGTACGGCTCTCCGCGCATGAAGTGCCAGTCGTAGGGCTGGACGGAGGTGGCGCGCACGCGGATGAGCACCTCGCCTCGGCCGGGAGCGGGCGTGGGCAGGTCGGTGAGCTGGAGGTTGTCGGGCGGGCCGTAGGAGCTCAGGACGAACGCCTTCATCGGATTCTCCGAATCGCTGTGGTTGTGACCCCAGTGTCGGCAATGCCCGCATGCCTGTTCTACAGCCGAAAGTACGACCTTTTCCGTGGCCGATCGGCTGGTTCAGAACCTGACGCGGTTGGTCTCGTAGGCCCACATGGCGATCTCCACGCGGTTGCGCACGCCGAGCTTGGTCATCAGGCGCGCGATGTGACTCTTGACGGTGCTGAGCGAGATGTGCAGTTCGTCGGCGATCTCGCTGTTGGTGCGCCCGCGCGCCACGGTGACCAGGATCTCCTCCTCCCGCCCTGTGAGGGCCTCGATGGGCTTGATCGGCCTGCCGGCCCGGCCGGAACCGGCGAAGGCGGCCAGCAGCCGCGCGGTGACGTTCGGGGCGATGAGCGCGTCGCCGCCCGCGGCGGCCCTGACGGCCTGGGCCAGCAGGTCGGGCCCCGCGTCCTTGAGCAGGAAGCCCCTGGCGCCGGCCCTGAGCGCGGCGTAGACGTACTCGTCGAGGTCGAAGGTGGTGATGACGACGACCGCGATCGGATCCTCGACGGACGGCCCGGCCACCGAGCGGGTGGCCTCGATGCCGTCGAGGCTCGGCATGCGGATGTCGAACAGGCACACGTCGGGCCGCAGGCGGCGGGCGAGCTCAACCGCCCGCCGGCCGTCGGCGGCCTCGCCGACCACCTCGATGCCGGGCTGGGCGTCGAGGATCATCCGCAGCCCGGTGCGGGCGATCTCCTGGTCGTCGGCGACGACCACCCTGATGTTCACCTCGACGCCCCCGCCCTGGGCAGCTCGGCGGTCACGGTCCAGCCCCGGCCGGGGTTCGGGCCGGCCTCGCAGGTGCCGCCGAGCAGCCCCGCGCGTTCGATCATGCCCATGAGGCCGTAGCCCGCCGAGGAGATCGGGCGATTCGAGGAGTTGTCGCCGTCGTCGCTGACGCGCAGACGCACCGAAGCGTCGTCGGCGGCCACGCTGACCTCGATGCGACTGGCGTGGCGGGCGTGCCGCCTGGCGTTGGTCACCGACTCCTGCGCGATGCGGTAGATCGCGGCACCGACCGAGGGCGGGACGTCGTCGAGGTCGCCGAGAATCCGCACGTCGACCGACAGGCCGGCCTCGGCCCTGCCCGCGAGCTGCGCCAGATCGGCGATCTGCCGGCCGGGGGCCAGCTCCGCCGGCTCACTACGACGCAGCACGCGGACCATCGCCCGCATCTCGGCCAGCGTGCGCGACGCCTCGGCCTCGATCACCCGTAACGCGTCGGTCGCGGCGTCAGGATGGGACGCCGAGGTCGCCAGGCCCGCCTGGGCGCGAATGGCCATCGCCGAGACGTGATGGGCGACCGTGTCGTGCAGGTCGCGGGCGAGCTGCTCGCGTTCGAGCAGTTTGACCTGGTCGAACTCGCGCATCCGCGCCCTGGCCCGGTAGCGCAGCGCCACGGCCAGCCCGACGCCCGACGACATGACCGCGAACGCGGCGAAGGCGTCGCCGGGAACCAGGTCGTACCAGAGCGCCGAGATGCCGACCGCGACCACCATGGTCGCCAGCCCGAGCACGGCCTCGCGCCCCGACCCCCACCGGAACAGCGCGTAGACCACGATCAGCAGGAAGGCCATCGTGTTCGTCTCCACGCGGACCCCGCCCGTCAGCAAGGGCGCCAGCGTCGTGGCGGAGAAGACGATCGTGACCACCAGCAGCGGCCTGGTGCGCCGCCAGAGCAGTGTGGGGATCAGCCCGATGGTGACGGCCATGGCGACGGCCCGCCACGGGAGGTCCGTCCGCAGGGCCCCTTCGAGCACCGCGACCGGGAGAAGCACACCCACGAGCGCCCAGTCCCGCCATACCCGCCGGGGCGGGTCGGGGGGACGCGGCTCGTTCCACACGGAGCGAAGAAGACCGCGCACATCATCATCCTACGAGAGCGGGTCCCTGCGGGAAGCCGGAGAATCGGCGGCCTCTAGGATCGGTTCCGGGGGAGTTTCCAGATGTTGCGGGCGTTCCTGAGGACCGAGGCGGGCAGTACGAGCGTGCTGCTGGCCGCCACCGTGCTCGCGTTGCTGTGGGCCAACTCGCCGTGGGGCGACACCTACGAGGCCTTCTGGCACACGCCGATGGGCATCTCCTTCGCCGACGCCTCCTTCTCCCTCGACCTGCGCCACTGGGTCAACGACGGCCTCATGACCGTCTTCTTCTTCCTCATCGGGCTCGAAGTCTCCTATGAGGTGCGGCTCGGGCAGCTGAGGGACAGGCGGCTGATCGCCGTCCCGGCCATCGCGGCGCTCGGCGGCATGCTCGTGCCCGCCGGCGTCTACCTGCTGTTCAACTTCGGCGGGCCCGGCGCGGGCGGGTGGGGGGTGCCGATCGCCACCGACACCGCCTTCGTGCTGGGCGTGCTCGCCGTCGTGGGGGCCCGGTGCCCCGATCCGCTGCGGGCGTTCCTGCTGACGCTGGCGATCGTGGACGACGTGCTGGCCATCATGATCATCGCGCTGTTCTACACGGCGGGCGTCTCCTTTCCCGCCCTGTTCGCCGCCGCCGCGCTGCTGGCGGCCATCGTGACGCTGCGGTGGCTGAAGATCTGGCGGGCGCCGGCCTACATCGTGCTCGGGTTCGCGCTCTGGGTGGCGACCTTGCAGAGCGGGATCCATCCGACGCTGGTCGGCATCGCGCTGGGCGTCCTGGTGTTCGTCTACGCGCCCAGCGACCACAAGCTGCTGCTCGCCGGGGAGGCCGTACAGGAGTTCACCAGCGAGCCCAGCGCGCAGGCGGCCAGGGAGGCCGCGCGGCGGGTCCAGCGGGCGGTCTCCGTCAACGAGCGGCTGCAGCTGCGGCTCCAGCCCTGGAGCGCCTTCGTCATCGTGCCGGTCTTCGCCCTGGCCAACGCCGGGGTCCGGCTCGACGGCGAGACCCTGCGGGCCGCGCTCACCTCCCCCGTGGCCATCGGCGTGGCGCTGGGGCTGCTGGTCGGCAAGTTCGTCGGCATCTCGCTCGGCACGTGGCTGCCGCTGCGGTTCGGATGGGGCGTGCTGCCGGGGAACCTGGTCTGGGGTCAGCTGCTGGGCGGCGCCGCCGTCTCGGGGATCGGGTTCACGGTCGCGCTGTTCATCGTGGACCTGGCCTTCAAGGATCCGGTCATCCACGACCAGGCGAAGATCGGGATCCTGGCGGGGTCGCTGATGTCCGCCGTGCTCGGCTGGGTGATCTTCCGCCTGGCCTGGGACCGGGGCGGGGTGTGCGCGCCGCCCGAGGCCGAGCCCGAGGAGGAGCTGCCCGAGCTGCTGTCGGAGCCGGTCGGGCCCGAAGACCGCGTGCGCGGTCCTGAGAACGCCAAGGTGACGATCGTGGAGTACGGCGACTTCGAGTGCCCCTACTGCGGGCGGCTCCATCCGGTCCTGGAGGAACTGCGCAGAAAGTACCCCAAGGACGTGCGGCTGGTGTTCCGGCACTTCCCGCTGCGGACCCTGCACCCGCGGGCGGCGCCCGCCGCGATCGTGTCCGAGGCGGCGGCCGACGAGGGGCGGTTCTGGGAGATGCACGACATCCTCTACGACAACCAGCGTTTCCTCACCGACGCCGACCTCGAACACTACGCGGCCGAGCTGGCCGTCCAGCCCTGGACGAACGTGCCCGAGCACGTCGCCAGGATCGCCCGCGACGAGGAGTCGGGCCGGGAGAGCGGCGTGCGCGGCACCCCCACCCTCTTCCTGAACGGCCGGCGTCACCAGGGCCCCCTCGACCTGAACACGCTCAGCCGGGCGGTGGAGGAACTACGCGCCCCCTCGTGAGGCCGGGAAACGTTCATGTACGGTGTTCTTGATGACCGAGATGACCGACACGACGTCCCTTTTGATCATTGGTCTCATCGCGTTCGCCGTGATGGGTGTCCTGTTGCTCGCCGGCATCGTCATGACCGCCATGGGCAGACGCAACCACGGCTCCGCCGCCACGATCGGAATGGTGGGCTGCATCGTCCTGCTGCTCGGGCTGGTGTTCAACACCCTGCGCGGCCTGGCGCTCCCGATGCTGAGCGACACGTTCGGCATGAGCCTCAACATGCTCTTCACCGTCGGCAACGTGCTCTCGCTGCTCTTCGAGGTGATCGGCACGGGGCTGCTGATTTGGGCCGTGGTCGCGCGGCGCAACCCGCCCACGCCCGCCGGGCCGCAGGGGCCCGCATGGCAGCAGCCAGCGTCCGAGTGGCAGCAGCAGCCGGGCCGGCAGAGCCCGCAGCCCGGCCACCAACCGGGGCACCAACCAGGCCAGCAGCCCGGCTGGCAGACGCCGCCCCAGCCGCCCTACGGCGAAGGCCCGCGCTGAAGCCGGAAGCCCTGCGGCCTTTCGGCGAAGGCCGGCGGTTCAGGGGCGCCGCAGGTAGTCCTCCCACGTGATCTCGCCGGTCGGCTGCGCCTTCGTGGCCAGGTGACCGGCTCTGAAGGCGCGGCCGAGCCCGCCGGGCACCCGCATCCGCAGCACCGGCCTGCGCAGCCCGCGGACCCGTAGCCAGGTCTCGGCGGCCTCGGCCATGGTCAGCGTCTGCGGCCCGCCGTACTCCTCGATCTCGCCACCGGGGCCGCGCCTGACAACCGACGCCAGGCGCGCGGCCGCGTCCGCGACGTCCACGGGCTGTGCCGGGATCCCGGGATCGGCGACCAGGACGCCGAGTCTGGCCATCCCGCGCAACGCCTGGTCCACGAACCCGTGGAACTGCGTGAGACGCACGATCGTCCACGGCGCGCCGCCGCCCCGGACGAGCCGCTCTGCTCGCACCTTTGTCCGGAAATATCCCCATGGCACCTGGTCAGCCCCCACGATCGAGGTGTAGACGAGATGCCGCGCCCCGCTCTCACGGGCCGCCGCCAGCAGCAGCGACGTCCCATGGAGCTCCACCCGCAGCGTGTACCTGCCCTTGTACGGCGCCGAGGCCAGGTGCACGATCGTGTCCGCCCCGGCCACGGCCTCCGTCACCCCCATGCCGGTCGTCAGGTCCGCGACCAGCCATCGCACGCCGTCGCCCGCCGGTCTGGCGGTCCTGCTGGTCGCCCGCACGTCGAACCCGGCTCCGGCCAGAACTCCGAGCAGGGCCCGGCCGAGCCGTCCGCTGCCGCCTGTCACGAGTACAGAAGTCATGCATCGTGGACGGGGCTGGGGGTGCAAGTGTGACAATGTCCGCGTAAGCCGACACTTTCCGAGGGGATCATGACTCGAGAGCAACCTGGCGGCCAGGACTTCGATCCCAACCAGACGATCAGGCGCCGTTTCCCGCACCCCGCCCCACCCCCGGCCACCCCACCTTCCCAGACCCCGCACCCATCTCCGGAACCGCTCAGGACGCAGCGGCTGCCGTACACGCCGGACATGCTCCCCGACGTGCCGCACTACGAGGCCAAGCCGCCGAAGTCGGCCTGGTGGTGGGTGATCCTGGCCGGCGGGCTGGTGCTGCTGATCGCGGCCGTCGCGGTGGCGGCGCTGCTGTGGATCCGCGGCAACGCCGACACCTCGACCCGCGCACTCCCGGCCGCGAACGTGGTCAGGCTCGGGTGAAGTCCATGGTCCAGTTCGTCTCCCAGGTCAGCCCGTCGTCCGAGGAGAACGCCTGCTCCCACCGGGCCGCGTCGGGGCCGGCGACCGTCCAGATGAACCGGCAGCGCACCCGTCTGCCCTCATGGTTCTCCTCTCCATAGAACTCCCCTCGATTCCCCTCGAACCCACCCACCATGGGCACGGTGTCGAGCACGCCCCTCGTGCTGCTCGCCCAGTGGATGGCCCACTTCTGGGTGTCCGGGTTGTAGACGCGCACGGTCAGCCCGCTGAATCCCTTCGTCGGGAAGGCGATCTCGTCGAAGTTGGCCGCGCCGTCGAAGTGCCGGGTGGCGACCGAATGTCCGGGGAACTCGTCCCATTCGTCGCTGCCGGCGAGGGCCTTCACGAGCCGCCTGTTGACGACGTTCCAGCGGCCGGCGAAAAAGTCGAAATCGTTCACGCAACCGAACGTAAGGCGTGACCACTGACAGGTAGTGTCAGCGATTGTGCGTGCTTCCCGGCTGGTCTCGATCCTGCTGCTCCTGCAGACGCGCGGCCGGATGACCGCGCGGGAGCTGTCCGAGCGGCTCGAGGTCTCCGTGCGCACGGTCTACCGCGACGTCGAGTCCCTGCACTCCGCCGGCATCCCCCTGTACGGCGACGCGGGCCCGAACGGCGGCTACCAGCTCCTCGACGGCTACAGGACCCGGCTCACCGGGCTGACCACGGACGAGGCCGAGTCCCTGTTCCTGGCGGGTCTGCCGGGTCCCGCGGCCGAGCTTGGCCTGGGCGCGGTGGTCGCGGCCGCCCAGCTCAAGCTGATGGCCGCGCTCCCCGTCGAACTGCGCGACCGGGCCGGCCGCATCCAGGAGCGCTTCCACCTGGACGCCCCCACGTGGTACCGCGACCGCGAGCCGGTGCCCTGTCTGCCCGCGGTGGCCGACGCGGTCTGGAACGAGCGCGTCATCCAGATCAGATACCGCCGGTGGAAGGCGCCGCAGGAGGTGGCGCGGCGGCTGGAGCCGTACGGGCTGATCGTCAAGGCCGGGCGCTGGTATCTCGTGGCGCGCTCCGGCGAGGAGATCCGCACCTACCGCGTCTCCCAGATCCTCGACCTGCGCCCGCTCCCCGAGGGCTTCACCCGTCCTGACGGCTTCGACCTGGCGGCCTACTGGCAGGAGTACCTGACCGAGTTCGAGGCCCGGCTGAGGCAGGGCGAGGCGGTGGTGCGGCTGTCGCCGCGCGGGCTGGAACGGCTGGCCAACCTGATGACGCCGGGCGTGGTGGCGGCGGCCAGGGACAGCGCGCAGCCGCCGGATGAGGAGGGCTGGACGCGGGTCACGGTGCCGATCGAGTCGGTGGAGCACGCGCTGGCCGAGTTCCTCCGGTTGGGGACCGACGCCGAGGTGCTCGCGCCCGCCGAGTTGCGGGCGCGGCTGGGCGAGACGGCCGCGGCGCTGGCGGCGCGCTACCGGACCTCCCTTTAGCGGGCCTGCCAGCAGTGCGTCCAGTGGCCGTCGCCCAGTTCGGTACGTTCCGGCGCCTCTTGCGAGCAGACCGGCAACGCCACCGGACACCGCGGATGGAACCGGCACCCGCCCGGCGGGTCGATCAGACTGGGCGGCTCGCCGTGCCGCGTGGCCTCGGGCGGCGTCACCCGGTCGGGGTCGGGCGCCGAGTCCAGCAGCAGCCGCGTGTAGGGATGCCGCGCCTCCTGCGTGAGCTGCTCGCTGGGGCCGCTCTCGATCAGCCGCCCCGCGTACATCACGGTGATGTCCTCGGCGAAGTAGCGGGCGCCGGCGATGTCGTGCGTGATGTACAGGAGCGCCAGCCCGCTCTCGGCGGCCAGCCGCTCCAGCAGCCGCAGCACGCCGAGCCTGATGGACACATCGAGCATCGAGACGGGCTCGTCGGCGATCAGGGCCACGGGCCGCACCGCCAGCGCCCGCGCGATGGCCACGCGCTGCCGCTGCCCGCCGGACAGCTCGTGCGGCAGTTTGTCCATGAACTGCTCGACCGGTGTGAGGCTGACGCGTTCGAGCAGTTCGGCGACCAGTTCCCTTTCGTGCGTGGACGAGCGGGCGTGTCCGTGGATGCGCAGCGGCCTGCCCAGGTGGTAGCGCACACGATGGAAGGGGTTCAGGGACGCGAACGGGTCCTGGAAGATGAGCTGCACCTGCCGCCGGTAGTCGCGGAAGGCCGCGCCGCGATGCGCCCGTACGGGCTCGCCACGCAGCAGCACCTCCCCTGACGTGGCCGGGTACACCTGCGCGAGCAGCCGGGCGACCGTGCTCTTGCCGCAGCCGCTCTCCCCGACCAGCGCGGTCACCGAGCCGGCCCGCAGCGCGATCGAGACGTCCTCCACGGCCCGCACCGGCGGCTTCCTGCCGAGCCGGCCGCGCGGCCCGCGAGCGGCGGTGAAGTGCTTGGTGAGGTTCCGCCCCTCAAGAACGATCATGACTCTCCAAACCGTGGCCGCCGTTCAGCAGGCACGCCACCCCGTCGTCCAGTACGGGCAGTTCCGACGAGCATTCCGCCATGGCCCGCCCGCAACGCGGATGGAAGGCGCATCCGGTGGGCAACGCCCTCAGATCGGGCGGGGTGCCGGGGATGCCCAGGAGTTCCTCGCGCGGCCCGCGCAGGCGGGGGAACGAGCGGAGCAGGCCCAGCGTGTACGGATGCCGCGGCGCCCGGTGCAGTTCCTTGGCGGTGCCGGTCTCCACGACACGGCCCGCGTACATGATGGCGATCCTGTCGGAGATCTCCATGAGCAGTGACAGGTCGTGGGTGATGAAGACGACCGCGAAGCCGTACTCGTCCTTGAGTGTCCTGATCTCGTGGAGGATGTCGCGCTGGATCACCACGTCGAGGGCGGTCGTCGGCTCGTCCATGATGATGATCTCGGGGTTGAGCGCGAGCGCGATGGCGATGGCGGCGCGCTGCCGCATGCCGCCGGACAACTCGTGCGGGTAGGAGCGCCGCCTGTCGGCGCTGATGCCGACGCCTTTGAGCAGCTCGGTCGTGCGCTCGGCGCGGTCGTCGCGGGACATGCCGGGCACGTGGACGCGCAGGACGTCGTCGATCTGGGCGCCGACCGTGCTGACCGGGTTGAGAGAGTTCATGGCGCTCTGGAAGACGACGGCCAGTTCCTTCCACCGGAACGCCCTGAGCGCGTTCCCGCCCAGGGCCAGCACGTCGACGGCGGTGCCGTCCTGGCGGTGGTAGGTGACGGAGCCCGAGGTGATCGCGGCGGGCGGGCGCAGCAGCCGGGCCACGGCGCCCGCCAGCGTGGACTTGCCGCTGCCGCTCTCCCCCGCGAGGCCGAGTATCTCGCCGCGCCGCAGGTCGAGCGAGACGCCCGCGACCGCGTGCACGGCGCCGGAGTTCGACAGGTAGTCGACGGACAGGTCGCGGATCTCCATGACGTTCATGCGCGGGCCTTCCGACGTGCCTTGACGGTCCGCAGGCGGGGGTTGGCGATCTCGTCGATGCCGAAGTTCACCAGCGCCAGCCCGGTGCCGATGAGCGCGATGCACAGGCCGGGCGGGATGAACCACCACCATGCCCCGATGAGCAGCGCCTGACCGTTCTGTGCGAAATAGAGCATGCTGCCCCAGCTCACCGTGGACAGGTCGGCCAGCCCGAGGAACGACAGCCCGGCCTCGGCCAGGATCGCGGCGACCACGGTGGCCAGGAAGCTGGTGGCGATGACGGGCAGCAGCACCGGCAGGATCTCGAAGAACACGATGCGCAGCGGCCCCTCGCCGCTCGCCCGCGCGGCCTGGACGAAGTCGCGCCGCCGTACGGACAGGGTCTGGGCGCGCAGCACCCGGGCGCCCCAGGCCCAGCCGGTCACCGCGATCACCACGGCCACCGAGGCGACCCCGCGCTGCGGCAGGTAGCCGGCCAGCACGATGATCAGCGGCAGGGCGGGCAGCACCAGGAAGATGTTGGTGAGCACCGACAGCGCCTCGTCCACCGCGCCGCCGACGTAGCCGCCGACCAGGCCGACCGCGACGGCGATCACGGTGGCGATCATCGCGGAGAGCACGCCGACGCCCATCGAGACGCGGGCGCCGTACACGATCTGGGTCAGCACGTCCTGCCCGGTCTGCGTGGTGCCGAGCCAGTGCCGCGCCGAGGGGCCCTGCAGGCCGGCCTCGCTGGTCGCGGCCGGGTCGGCGCCGATGAGCAGCGGCCCGAACAGGGCCATCAGCGTGAAGAAGGCCAGGATGCCGATCCCTGTCTTGATCTTCATTCGGACTCCTGCCTGGTCCGGGGGTCGAGCACCACGTACGCCAGGTCGGCCAGGAAGTTGGCGACGAGCACGGCCAGTGAGATGACGAGGAAGATGCCCTGCATGAGCGGGAAGTCTTCGTTCTCGACCCCTTTGAGGAGCATCGACCCGATACCCGGGTACGAGAAGACGATCTCCGTCAGCACCGAGCCGCCGACGACGAAGCCGAGCGACAGGGCGAAGCTGGTGATGTTCGGCAGGATCGCGTTGCGGGCCGCGTACGCCCACATGACCCGCCGGCTGGTCAGCCCCTTGGCCTCGGCCATCACGACGTAGTCCTCGCCCAGGGTGGTGACCATGACGTTGCGCATGCCGAGGATCCTGTCGGCCATCGAGGCGACCACGATCGTCACGGCGGGCAGTGCCGCGTGGTAGAGCACGCTTCCCGCGAACTCCCCGGTGAAGCCGGGCATCACGTCCAGCCCGTACGCCCGGCTGACCGGGAACCACCGCAGCGTCACCCCGAAGACGAACACCAGCGCCAGCGCCACCCAGAAGTACGGCACCGCGTGCATGAACGTGGCGGCGGGCAGCACCCCGTCGAGCCAGGTGCCCCGCTTCCACGCCAGCAGCACGCCGAGCGAGGTGCCCACCAGGTAGCTGATGAGCGTGGCGACGCCGACGAGCCCGACCGTCCACGGCAGGCTGTCGGCGATCACCGTGGACACTTCGGTGGGAAAGAAGGTGATCGAGCGGCCCAGCTCCCCTTGAGCGAGATTGCCGAGATAATCCAGGTACTGCTGCCACAGGCTCGCGTCGCTGATGCCGAACGCCCGCCGCATCGCGTCGATGGCGGCCGGCTCGACGTTCCCCTTCATCCGGGCCACCAGCAGCTCGACCGGATCGCCCGGCATGAGCCTGGGGATCAGGAAGTTGAGCGTGATGGCGGCCCAGGCGGTCAGCAGGTAGAAGCCGAGCCGCCGGGCCAGGAACCTCATGTGGCCCGCAGGTGCAGCAGCACCACGGCCGCGTCGGGCGAGGTGTACGGCGACGGCATCGCGTACGGGTCCTGCTCGGAGGGCCAGCCGACGTACTTGTCGGTGCGGAACTGCGACCAGGCCGGGCTGTAGAACAGCGGCAGCGTCGGGAGCTTGTCCACCATGATCTTGCCGAGCCCCTGCGTGAGCTTCTGCTGCTCGGCCTCGTCCTCGGTGGCGGCGTAGGCGTCGATGAGCTTGTCGGTCTCGGCGTCCTTCCACCGCTCGTAGTTGCCGGTGGCGGCCTCGCCGACGGGCTTGGCCAGGCTGCCGTGGAGCATGGAGCGGAGCTGAAAATAAGGCGTCGGCCCGGACGGGGTGGCCCTGATCGACAGGTCGTAGTCGCCCTTGCCGACCTTGGACACCCAGTCCTGGAACGCCACTCCCCTGGTCTCGACCGTGATGCCGACCTTGGCCAGGTCCTCGCGGATGAGCTGGGCGGCGTTCACCCAGTCGGTGAACGGCGAGGGCACCAGCAGCGTGAATCTCAGCTTCGCCGGATCGACGCCCTTGAGCAGTTCCTTGGCGGCGGCCACGTCCACCTTGAAGGCGGCGGCGCGGTGCTCGGGTGGCACGTACGCCTCGCCTCCGGGCATCGGCACGCCGGTCGGGTGCGCGACCTTGGTGTAGCCGCGCTCGGCCACCCGGACGATCTTGTCGCGGTCGACGGCCAGGCTGATGGCCTGGCGCACCTCGGGTCTGCCCAGGATCGGGTTCGTCAGGTTCGGCAGCAGCGTCACCACGCCCTCGGGCGGGAAGTAGAACTTGTTCTGCTCTGGCTTGCCCTGCACGAAGATCTTCTGGATGTCCGGCACGAACGCGCCCGCCCAGTCGACCTCGCCCTGCTGAAGCGCCGTCTGCAGAGCATTGGCGGTGTAGGCGGGGAAGCGCAGCAGCGGCACCTCGGGCTTGCCGGGCTGCCAGTAGGACGGGTTCTTCTCCATCTCGTAGAGCTGCGCGGAGAACTTCGACAACGTGTAGGGCCCGGTGCCGACCGGCTTGGGGTTGGTGAACGTGACCGGGTCCTGCTGCTTGCTCCACAGGTGTTCGGGCACGATGGGCGAGTTGCCGGCGATGTTGTACAGCTTGGCGTAGGAGGTGTCCTCGAAGTCGATGCGCACCTTGTCCGGCGCGAGCGCCTCGGCGCCCGCGATCTCCAGGGCGTTCCTGTTGAGCTGCGGGTGGTCCTTCAGCATCTGGAAGGTGAAGGCCACGTCGTCGGCGGTGAACGGCTGCCCGTCGGTCCACTTCACCCCTTGGCGGAGCGTGAACGTGACCGACTTGCCCTTGTCCGACCACTCGTGCTTCAGCGCCAGCCAGGGCGTGATCTCGCCGGGCTTGAGCTTGTTGAAGTACATGAGGGTCTCGTGGATCATCCCGCTCGTCCCGAAGTTCACGCCTTCGAGGTGGTAGGGGTTGAAGTCCTCCTGAAACGTGCCCGCGTCCACGGCGTGGACGACCAGCGGCGGCGCGCTCGAACCGCTCTTGCCTGCGGTGGAGCCGCTGCCGGAGCAGCCGGCGACGGCCAGGGCCGCGACGACGGCCAGAATGCGTTTCATCGCGAGGATGCCTTTCCGAAATACTTCGTGCGCAGGTCGCGCGAGCCCTTCGGGGCGGCGAAGGCCTGGGCCCGGTCGAAACCGGCAGGCGCGCCACGCACGATCGTCAGCGCGCGGTAGTAGTCCACGTACGGGAAGCCGTAGGTCTCGCCCCTGGCGTAGGCGTAGCCGGTGATCGCCTGCGACCAGATCTCGTACGCCTCCTCGCCGATCTCCACGAACACGTCGGGGGTGAAACCCTCGGCGTCCTCCCAGTTGTCGGCGTAGTAGAGCTCGCTCGCCCAGGAGGCGGGCAGGTCGCGTTCGAGGGTCTTCAGGCCGCCGTAGAAGCGGGCGTCCTCGACGATCCTGTGGGTACGAGCGTGATCTTTGTGGATGGACGCGCTCCAATGGGTCAGGATGACGTCCGGCCGCAGCTCCCTGATGAGGTCGCCGACCCGCATCTTGACCTCTTCGTCCTCCGGCAGCAGGCCGTCCTCGTAGTCGAGGAAGCGCACGCCCGCGCCGATCCTGCCGGCGAACGTCTCGGCCTCCTCGCGCTTCTGCGCGGCGTAGTCGGCGACCGACATGCGGGGGTGGCCGCGTTCGCCGAGCGTCAGGTGAAGCAGCGTCGCCGTGTCCCCGCGCAGGACGTGCTGGGCCAGGACGGCGCCCGCCGTCAGGTCGAGGTCGCCCGCGTGCGCGCCGATCGCCAGAACGTGGGTCGCGCGGAACCCATGCGTGCCGTGTTCGATTGTCGGCTCGCTCACGACGCCCGCCTCATCACGTGGAAACGCCGGGTTACCTCGTAGCCCGCCTTGGTGTAGAGGCGGCCGGCCGGGCTGGCCTCGCCGGTCCAGAGGAACCACGACGAATGAAGCCCTTCTGCCCGCATCATCGTCATCGTCAGGTGGAGGAGGATCTTGCCCAGGCCGGTGCCGCGCTCGCCGGGGTCGACGCCGAACGGGCCGAACCGCTCGGGGATGCCCCGGTAGGCGGCGTAGAGCGCGAACCCTACGATGCGGTCCTTTTTCGCGATGAGGATGCGCTCGGGGTTGCGATGCAGGCGAATCGCCTCACCCCAGTCGGGGTTGAACACCTGCGCCGCGAAGCGGATGAGCTCGGGCAACTCACCGTCGGACGGGCGGCGGACGACGTATCCCTCGCTCTCACGCGTGGCGCGCAGTTCGTGGACCTCGTCGGGGGTGACGTAGCCGACGAGCGTGCGGTCCATGGCGACCGGCGAGTACAGCGTCGTGAAGCCGAGCCCGTTCAGCAGGCGGAAGCCGTCCGGGTAGTGCTCGGAGTCGGCGCCCGGCAGCACGTAGTTCGGCGTATACGACGAAAAATCAATCTTTGTCCGGCCGGTGCGCTCCAAGAACGCCACCGCCTCCCCCACCAGCCGCCGTCCGAGCCCGCCACCGCGATGCTCGGGGACCACGAAGAAGAAGGGGATCCAGCCGAGGTCGGGCTCCAGATCGGTGCCGGGGGCGAGCGGGACGAGCCTGCGGACGGCGTACGCGCAACCCACCACCCGCCCGCCGGCGACGGCCACGCGCAGGCCCTCGGGGTCGAAGTTGGGGTCGAGCAGGACGCAGTCGCGAAACCAGGCTGAGGTGGTCGGGTCACCCTGCATGCTCCGGTTCCAGGCGTCTACCAGTGAGAGCTCGTCTCCGGACGCGAAGGCGCGGACAGTGACCATTCGGGGGGGTCCTTTCACTGCAGCTTCTCCAGCCACAGCTTTCCCACTGTCAACGACCAAGGTCAAGAGCAATTCGGAATAAATTTTCCTCATTCTCATATGTCTGGAAAGTTCTTTTCATGTCCGCCAGGTAGAGAATGCACCTCCGAAACTTTCATCACCACCTCCCGCAACCCTCCGCCCCACCGCAGGTCAACCACTCGCAACGCGGGACAACTCACCAGGCACATTGCCGTGCAGAAAGTTTCTCTTCAAAATCGCAATGTTTCAGGCGAACGAGAGGAACCCGATGAATCTGAGAGCCCGGATCGTAGGCGCCCTGATCGCCGCCGCGACGCTGCTCGTCGCGGGCCTGATCGCGGCGCCTCCGGCCGCGTCGGCGCAACTGACCGAGGTGACCGGCTTCGGTACCAACCCCAGCAACCTACGCATGCACCTGTACGTCCCCGACGGCGTCGGCAGCCGCCCGCCGCTCCTGGTGGCCGTGCACTACTGCACGGGCTCAGGCCCGGCCTTCTACTCCGGCACCGAGTTCGCCTCGCTGGCCGACCGGTACAAGTTCATCGTGATCTATCCGTCGGCGACCAGGAGCGGGTCCTGCTTCGACGTCTCCTCGCCCCAGGCCCTGCGGCACGACGGCGGCAGCGACCCGGTGGGCATCGTCTCCATGGTCAGGTACGTCCAGCAGCGCTACGGCTCCGATCCCGACCGCACGTTCGTGACCGGCGCCTCGTCGGGCGGCATGATGACCAACGTCCTGCTCGGCGACTACCCCGACGTCTTCAAGGCGGGGGCGGCGTACATGGGCGTGCCGTTCGGCTGCTTCGCCACGACCGACGGGTCGAGCTGGAACAGCGCCTGCGCCAACGGCCAGATCACGAAGACCCCGCAGCAGTGGGGCGACCTCGTACGCGCCGCCTACCCCGGCTACAGCGGTCCCCGGCCGCGTATGCAGGTGTGGCACGGGACCGAGGACTCCACGCTGCGCTACCCGAACTTCCAGGAGGAGATCAAGCAGTGGACCAACGTTCACGGCCTGAGCCAGACTCCGAGCCGCACCGACCAGCCCCAGGCCAACTGGACCAGGACCAGGTACGGCGGCACCGGCACGACGGTCCCCGTCGAGGCGATCAGCCTGCAGGGCGTCGGGCACAACCTGCCCATGGGCGGGATGGCCGCCGCCACGATCGCCTTCTTCGGCCTCGACGCGGGCGGCCCCACCCCGACCCCGACCCCCACGCCGACGCCTGAGCCCGGGGCCTGCCGCGTCACGTACAAGATGAACTCCTGGAGCACGGGCTTCACGGCCGAGGTCACGATCGCCAACACGAGCTCGGCCCCGTTGTCGTCCTGGGCCCTGGGCTTCACGCTCCCGGCCGGGCAGACGGTCACCTCGGCGTGGAACGCCACGATCACGCCGTCCGGCGGGCAGGTCACGGCCAGGAACGTGAGTTACAACGGCACCGTCGCGCCGGGCGCGTCCGTGTCGTTCGGCTTCCAGGCGACGCACACCGGCAACACGTCGGCGGCGTCGGCGTTCTCGCTGAACGGCGCCGCCTGCGGCTGAGGAGCGGACGGAGGCGTTCGGCTCTCGAACGCCTCCGCCCCCGTCGCCCAAAGTCGCCGCCCGACTACCAGGCAAGATCACGATTGAGCTGATCACGTCATGGAAATATGGCCTTTCGGAAAGTTTGGGAGCGCTCCCGATGCTGTCTCCCTCATGATCGAAAGGGCATGTCTTGTCCCACGCGCACAACCGGCTCGCGGCCGCCTTATCGGGCTTCGCGCTCGTGTTCGCCGCCGGCGTCGCCCCCAGCGCCGCCGCGCCGCCCGACCAGGCGGCATCCGTGGCCGCGGAACCCGCTGAGACCCAGCCGGCCGCCACCACCCTCACGCTCATCACGGGCGACGTCGTCGAGTACACGCCCACGGACAACGGCGTCCCCTCCATCGCCATCAAGCAGGCGCCCAGGGCGGACGGCGCGAGCGTCACCTTCGCCACGCTGCCCAGCCGGGACGGCGGCTACCTCGTCCTGCCCTCCGACGCCGCCTCGATGGTCGCCGCGGGAGAGCTCGACGAGGAGCTGTTCGACGTCGAGACGCTGGCCAACGACCAGCGTGACAAGGCGATCCCGCTGCTGGTGACCTACGCGGGCGACCCGGCTCCCGCCGCGCTCGCGCGTTCCGCCGAAGCCCTTCCCGCCGGCGAGAACGTGAGGGCGCTCGACAGCATCAACGGCGCCGCGATGACCGTGGCGACCGGCGAGGCCGACACGTTCTGGGCGGGGCTGCGCGCCGACAGGGGCTCGCTCGGCAGGTCGGCCACCGGGATCCGCAAGATCTGGCTGGACCGCAAGACGGAGGTGTCGCTCGACCAGAGCGTCCCGCTGATCGGCGCACCCACCGGCTGGGAGCGCGGCTTCGACGGCAAGGGCGTCAAGGTCGCCGTGCTCGACACCGGTATCGATGTGAATCATCCGGACTTCGCCGGACGCATCATCGCCACCAAGAACTTCTCCGGCTCCGCCGACATCGCCGACAAGAAGGGGCACGGCACGCACGTCGCCTCGACGATCGCGGGCGCGGGAGAGAAGTACAAGGGGGTCGCGCCCGCCGCTTCGCTGCTGGTCGGCAAGGTGCTCGACGACGGCGGCCGGGGCGACTGGTCGTGGGCGATCGCCGGCATGGAGTGGGCCGCGACGCAGGGCGCCGACGTGGTGAACCTGAGCCTGGGCAGTTGCTGCGGCAACGGCACCGACCCGATGAGCCAGGCGCTGAACGAACTCACCAAGAAGCACGGGACGCTGTTCGTGACGGCCGCCGGCAACCGGGGCAAAGCGCTCGAAGTCGAGGTCCCCGCGGCGGCCGACGAGGCGCTGGCCGTGGGCGCGGTGGACAAGACGACCGGCACGACCCTCGCGGAGTTCTCCAGCAGGGGCCCCCGGCTGGACGACGCGGCGGTCAAGCCGAACATCGTCGCCCCCGGCGTGGACATCGTGGCCGCCCGTTCGTCCGGCTCCTCGCTGCCCGCCCTTCCCGGCGACGACAAGTACACCACCCTCAGCGGCACCTCCATGGCGACGCCGCACGTGGTCGGCGCGGCGGCGATCTTGGCCCAGCAGCATCCCGACTGGCAGGCCGGCGAGCTGCGGGACGCGCTGACCTCGACGGCCGCGCGCACCGACGGGAACAACTGGTTCGAGCAGGGCAGCGGCCGGGTGGACGTGGCCCGCGCGGTCACCCAGAGCGTGTTCGCGACGTCGGTGGTCGACTTCCGCCTGCTCGGCAAGCCCGCCACCCGCCAGATCACCTACCGCAACACCGGCAAGGAGCCGGTCACGCTGGCCGTCTCGCTCGACACGCGCGGCTGGAGCGGCAAGCCCGCCCCCGGCAAGGCGATCAAGCTGGGCGCCCGGAGCGTCACCGTGCCCGCCGGTGGCACCGCCACGGTGGACCTCACGGTCGACCCGTCGGCGGGCCAGACGGGCGCGTACGGCGGCTGGGTGACCGCGAGCGGCGGGGACGTCCAGGTGGTCACGCCGTTCAGCTACTACACGGGGCCCGCCACGCACCGGCTCGGGGTGTCGCTGGTCAACTCGTACGGGACCAAGGAGTTCTTCCCCGAGTGGCAGGCCGAGCCCCTTGTGTACGCGATCCCGCTGAAGCGGGGCAACAGCCCCGAGGACCCGTTCAACCCGTACGGGTACTACTTCACCCGCACCGACTGGGCGGGCGCGGGCGAGTTCTCCCTGCCCGCGGGCGACTACGAGGTGATCGGCGTCGTCAACGAGCGCAAGCTCACCAACCGCATCAGCTGGGCGATCGAGAACGTCCGCCTCGACGGGGACGAGACCGTCACCCTCGACGCCCGCAAGACGGTCCGGCTCCGACCGGAGACCGACAAGGCGCTGGACGGGGGCGCGCAGGCGTACTACGTGCGCACGTTCACCGACCGCACCCAGCCGGTCTCGCTGTACGCGGGAGCCTCGGGCGGCGGGAACAACCTGTACGTCTCGCCGGTCTCCTCGGTCAAGGCGGGCAAGCTACGCCTTTCCCACCAGTGGAACCTCGAACCGCCCGTGCTCAGCTCGGTGACGGCCGGCAAGCTCGCGCTGCATCCGATGTACGACATGGACCCCATGCGTGAGGTGACCACCACCACGACATACCCGGTCGTCTGGGTCGGCCAAGGACGGCCGGAGGACTTCGAGACCGTGGACGTGACCGGCAAGGTCGTCCTGGCCGGGATTCCGGTCGAGGGCGGGGACAAGCCATACGTCACCGCGAGCGCGAAGATGGACGACGCCGCGCTGAACGCCTACAGGCGGGGCGCGGCCGGCATCCTCGGCTACCTCGACGCCGACGGCGCCAGGGCGCGGGTGCCGTCCTGGGGATCGTCGTTCCGCACAATGGGCCTGACCGCCGCCGAGGGCCGGGCCGTACGGGCCGAACTCGGCAAGGGGCCGCTGTCGCTGCGGCTGGAGCCGTACACGGGGCCGGACGTCGTCTACCACCTGCGCTTCGACGAACGCGGACGGGTGCCCGCACGTCCGGTCAAGGCCGACACGAACCGGCTCGTCCGCATCGACACCGCCTACCACGCCGACAAACCCGACAGCAGCGGCTGGGAGTACGCGGAGTCGACAACCGGCGAGGAACCCGGACGAATGGTGTACGGCGGGTCGCTGCGGATGCCGGTCGCCCGCACCGAGTACTTCGGCCCCGTCTCCGACGACGTCGTCTGGACGCGCACGATCACCAACAACGGCCTGGACCTCTACTCGGCCGACCGCTTCACCGGCCGCGACCGGCGGATTTCCGAGGAGTGGTTCAAGGCGCCGCTGGTCCCGGGGGCGGCCGACGTGCCGGACGGCTACCCGGCCAAGGTGCCGTGCGCGCTGTGCCGGGACGGCGACCGTTTCGTGCCCGCCGAACAGTGGCTGGACTCCGACTCCCGCCACTACAGCGGCCTCGGCCCCACCACGTCGGCGCCCCGGCTGTTCGTCGAGGAGCAGGAGGTGCCGGTGCAGGGGCGTCTACCGCGCTCGTTCACGGTACCGGGAACGGCCGGGACGTACCGGTTGGAGGCGGTGGACACCACCGACCGCGCACTGTCCAGAAAGGTCACCACGACCACGCGCTTCCCCTCTTCAGCGCCGTCGTCGGGGGCGCCCCGGGGCTACACGTGCACGTTCGGGACGGGCTGCTCGTTCCAGCCGGCCGTCCAGGTCACCTACGACCTGCCGCTCGACCTGCTGAACCGGGCCGCCGCCGGATCCCCCTTCGCCTTCGACCTACGGGCAGCCGCCCACTCCGCCACCCGCCGGGCACCCTCCGTCAACCGGGTCAAGGTGGAGTACTCCGTCGATGACGGGGCGAACTGGAGCGAAGCCTCCCGGGTGAAGAAGCGCGGTGACGGGCGATTCCGGGTGGAACTCTCGCATCCGGCGCTCGGACAGACGAGCGGATTCGTATCGTTGCGAGTGACGGCGTCCGATTCGGCGGGCGGCTCGGTCACACAGACGATCGATCGCGCGTACGCACTGAGATAAGAACGCGCCGGTGCGGCGGCCAGGCAATTGCTTGGCCGCCGCACCGACCGCCATGGCCGCTCATACGCTTTCGGACATGAGCTTCGCCGGGACGCCCCAGCCTCGTCCGCGCTGGTACCACGCACGCACAGAGCTGGACGACTTCGCCATCGTGAGCTACCGAGTGTCCACAGACGCCCTCATCCAGCACCTTCCTCCCGGCTTCACCCCGATGCGGATGACCTTCGCCGACGGCCGCCCTGGAACCCTGATCTCCGCCGTCGCCTTCCGAGACCGCGACTTCCACTTCCGTTTCCTCCCCCAGGCATCCATCAACTGCGGCCAGATCAACTACCGCGCCTACGTCACCGCGAACGACAAACCAGGCGTCTGGTTCTTCGCCACCACCCTCGACCACCCCGTCGTGGCCATCCCGCAACACCTTTGGGGCATGCCATGGAGCCGCGCCCACATCCGTATCGCCGCGAACTGGACCGCAGCCCCAGCCCACTGGCGTCTTGAGGCCGGCGACACCCACTGCGACGCGACCGAACTCCCCAAGCCACTGACAACCCTGGACGGTTTCACGGACGAATCCGACTGGCTGGAACGCCTCACCCACCCCACCCAAGGCTGGTATCGCCGCCGAAACGGCCGAATAGGCGCCTACACCATCTGGCACCCGGTCATGCGCCCCCGCCACCTCACCGCCACAACCGCCCGTTTCCCGCTCTTCGAACGCCTGGGTCTGATCACCCCGGACACCCCACCCCACTCGATCCTCGCCCAACCTCACCTCTCATTCGACATCCACACACCACCCCACCGCTTCCATCCGACGTGATCCCTCAAATTCCACAAACCGCGCACCCATAGGATTCTCCGTATGGTGGGGATATGTTCTTCGAACCCCTATCGGCGCAAGAAGAATCGACTCGCCCGCCCAAGCCTGGCCTGCCCTCTTGGTACGCCCCACCGGCGGAAGAAATGGGCGCGCTGATGGCCATCGATCTGGTTCTGGCCCGTACGCCGAACGTCGTCATCACGTTGCCGACGATCCAGGCGTTCAGCACTGGTTGCCTGATGAACGTGGACATCGTCACCAGGCGCCACACCCTGTCCTTCGATGAATTCAAAGCCCTCCAACTGTCCGTGTACCAGCACATGGTCACCGGGCTGAGAGCCGGTCAGCTACCGGACAACCTGCTACGGTTCGGCGTGCGCTTCGCCGACGGCACCAAGGTCACCACCGTCGGCCAGCGTTTCGACAGAACCCAGCTCACGCAGGAGCCCCCACGGGGCCCGAAGCTTTCCTGGCTGCTCGGTGGCGTGTCGATGCGCAGCGGCGACGAAGAAGCGGGTGTCACCACCGTGGGGCTGTGGCTCTGGCCCTCACCACCTCCGGAGACCTTCGAACTCGCCGTGGAGTGGCCCATCGGTGGAATCGAGCTGAGCATCGTCGAACTCGACGGCACCGCCATCACCTCCGCCGCCCAGCTCTCGGCCCCCTACTGGCCGCAGAACGAGTAAACCCCACCGGCGCGCCCTCCGCTGTGAGGAGCCGCGAACACACCCCTTTCACAGTCCGAGCGGATCTTGCCACCAACTGCGCAACGTTCGGACGGATCATCTGGGCGGACACCAGCTCCCAAGGGCCCCGCCAACGGAAACCGGCCCACGGAAATCTCCCGCACACAGGGACGTAACAGGCGTACTACACGATCGTGTGCGATCCACCGAGGGCCGCAGGGAGAAAGCCATGAGAGTACCGGACGTCCGCGACGCTCTGATCAGCAAACTGGGCCGCAGAAACTTCCTCCGCGCAGCGGCGATCATGACAGGAACGGCACTTACCACCGCCACCCCACCCGCCTCGGCCACAACACTCCCCCGCGAAATCCTCCAGCCCCGCAAGGGCCCGATCCACGGCAAGCACTATCTGCCTTCAACAGTCGAGCAGGTCAGATGGGGGTACGTCCCGGCGCTCAACAGCCCGCCCGTGCTCCGCATGCGCTCGGGCGAGACGGTCACCGTCGACTCGGTCTCCCACGAGGGCATCCTCGAAGACCAGGGCCGCGACCCCGTCTCCTACTTCGGCGAGCACGGCGTCCCCCGCGCGAACGTGCTCCAGGACGCGATCGCGATCGCCCGCGACTACTCCCGTACGGCCCGCGACTTCGACGTCGACGGACCGCACGTCGTGACGGGCCCGATCCACGTGGACGGCGCGCGGCGGGGCGACGTGCTCAAGGTCGAGATGTTGTCGATGTTGCCGCGCGTGCCGTACGGCGTCGTGTCGAGCCGCCATGGAAAAGGCGCGCTGGCCAGGACGTCCGGCGGCGGCGCACCGGACGGGATCACCCTGGACGAGGTCATGCCGCCCGTGGCTGCCGACGGACGGCCCACGGGCGATCCGACCGGTTATGGCAACGTGTCGGTGTTCACACCGGTACGCCGGGGGCGCAAGGGCGTGCCGAGCGGCGTCATGAAGCGCGGAAACGCCGGCGAGGTGACCTTCCCGCTGCGCCCGTTCATGGGCATGATGGGCGTCGCCTTCGCGACGGCGGACCGGCTGACGGATCCGGCGCTCAACTCGATCCCGCCCACCCTCGGCGGCGGCAACATCGACATCAACCTGCTCGGCGTCGGCGCGACCTTCTACCTGCCGGTGTTCGCCGAAGGGGCGCTCTTCTACACCGGCGACCCGCACCACGCGATGGGCGGCGGAGAGGCGGCGCTGACCGCCATGGAGGGCTCGCTGCGCGCCACATTCCGGCTCACCGTGTGCAAGGCCGGATCCGGGGACGCCCCTTCTGTCGCCTTCCGCTACCCCTTCGCCGAAACCGCCCAGTCGTGGGTGCCGATCGGGCTGTCCGACCCCGACGGCTCCCAGAACGGCCAGGGGAACGACCTCGACGTGGCCATGCGCCGGGCGGTGGTCAACGCGCTCGACTTCCTCGAACACGACCAGGGCATGGACCGCGCCGTCGCCTATGCCTACCTGTCGGCCGCGGCCGACTTCGAGATTTCACAGGTGGTCGACAGGACCACCGGCGTCCACGGAGTGATCCTCAAGGAGCACTTCACCTGAAGACCGGCACACGCCCCGAGAGCGGCGTCGACCGTATCGAAGCGGGGCGGCCTGGATGCCGCCACGGCGAGGTCAAGAAACGCAGAACGGCGGTGTCGCGAAGAACACCGCCGTTGAGCGAATTACACCACGTGGGTGGAGCTATGGGGATTCGAACCCCAGACCTCCTCCATGCCATGGAGGCGCGCTACCAACTGCGCCATAGCCCCTGATCACCGCTCCGGGTCCGCCCGTTGCGGCGCTCCGAGAGCATATAGCCATCCGCGCCGATTCGCCTAATCGCGCACCACCCAGCGCCATCGAGCCTCCCACCCAGGTCACACCCTCGTCGGCATCGGCCCCCCGTTCCACCTCACGGCGTCGCGGAGCGCCGCCATGATGTCCACGTCGGCGCCCGCCGCGTCCGCGTACACCCGATGCAGATTGAGCACCAGTCGCTCGGCGTCGGCCCACCCCTCGAAGGCGCCCAGGTCGGCGCGCCTGGCCGTCTCCAGCGGGCTGAGCCCGTCCTCCAGCCCCTTGCGCCCGACGTCGAGCAGGAACCGGTAGTACCGTTCGTGATCGGCCAGGATGCCGGGGAGCGTGGCCGCGTCGGCGAGCGGCCCGTGGCCGGGTACCACGTGCGCGGGCTCGAAGTCCGCCACCCAGTCCAGCGCCCGCAGCGCCCCCTCCACCGACCCCATCAGCACCAGCGGTGTCAGCCCGTGGAAGAGCAGGTCGCCGGTGAACAGCACGCGTTCGTCGGGCAGCCACACGACCACGTCGCCGTCGGTGTGGGCCCGGTACCCGGGATGGCGCAGGTCGATCCGCCGCCCGCCGTCGTAGATCGTCAGCTCTGAGCGGAACACGAGCGACGGCGGCCGCCTGCTGACCCCGCCCCAGTCGGGCACCGGCGACCAGAAGGGCGGGCATCGGTCGATGATGGAGTCGGCCAGGACCGCCTCGCGGACGTTCTCGTGGCCGATGATCACGGCCTGGCGGGGCAGCAGGCAGTTGCCGTAGGTGTGGTCGCCGTGCTGGTGGGTGTTGACCGCGGCCCGGATGGGCGCGTCGCCGGTGGCCGCGGCGACCGCGTTCAGGAACCTGCGGGTACGCTGCTCCGTGGCGCACGTGTCGATCACCACGGTGCCCTCGTCGCCGGTCACCACTCCGGCGTTGTTGACCCACCACGTGCCGTCGGGCTGTACCCACGCGTGGACCCCTGGCACGATCTCGGTGATGCGTTCTTGTCCCATGCCGACGACTCCACCACGAACCTCGATCCAGGTGGGCGGTCGTACGGCCCCCGAGCCGTACGAGCCTTCCTACGCTTCCGGTTTGTCGTCACTGCTGACGGGCTCCGGCAGGGTGCCGGCGTTGTGCTCCAGGAGCCGCCATCCCTTGCGTCCCTCCTGCAACACCGACCAGGAGCAGTTGCCCAGGCCGCCCAGCGCGGGCCACAGCTCCTCGGGCAGTCCGAGGATTTCGCAGATGCCGAGCCGTAGCGCGGCCCCGTGGGAGGCCACGACCAGCAGTCCTTCGTCGTCGAGTTTGGCCGCCCACCGGCGCATGGCGGCCGACACTCTGGTGGCCACGTCGGTGACGGGTTCACCGTCCGGGGCCTCCCAGGCGGCGTACTCCTCGGGCCAGCGCGTGGCGATCTCGTCGCGCGTGAGACCTTCCCACTGCCCGCCGCCGCGTTCGCGGAAGTCCTTGTCCACGGTCACGTCGAGCCCGATGAGGCGGCCGAGCGCGAGCGCGGTGTCGTTGGCCCGCTGGAGGTCGGAGGAGACGATCATGGTTGGGCGTAGCGACGCCAGCAACGAAGCGGCCCTGGCGGCCTGCGCCAAGCCGGTTTCGTCGAGGGGGATGTCGGAATGTCCCTGGAAGCGCTTCTCAACGTTCCACAGGGTCTGCCCATGCCGCAGACATACGATCCTTTTACTCAAGTGCGCGCCCGCTGCAGGTTGGCCTGCATGACGCTCTCCGGCAGCGAAATGGCCGGGCAGTCCTTCCACAGGCGCTCGAGCGCGTAGAACGTACGGTCTTCCTCGTGCTGGACGTGTACGACGATGTCGATGTAGTCGAGCAGGACCCAGCGGCCCTCGCGCTCGCCCTCGCGGCGGACGGGCTTGGCGTCGGCCTCGGTGCGCAGCCGCTCCTCGATCTCGTCGACGATGGCGCGGACCTGGCGGTCGTTGGTGGCGGAGCAGAGCAGGAAGGCGTCGGTGATGACGAGCTGTTCGCTCACGTCGTATGCGAGGATGTCATCGGCCAGCTTGTCGGCCGCGGCCTCCGCGGCGATGCGCACGAGCTGGACGGATCTGTCAGATGCGGTCACGATGCGGGTCTGTCCTCCTGTGTCGGCAGCATGCCCATACGTTGAGGGTACCCTTCCAGGCCGAAACCCCTCACGTACGGCACGGAGACCTTCATCCCTCGGCGTGATACAGCCCTCGTTTGTTGATGTACTGCACGATTCCGTCGGGTACCAGATACCAAATCGGCTCCCCTTTAGCCACACGTTGCCGGCACTCGGACGACGAAATGGCCAGTGCGGGAATTTCCAGCAACGTCACCCGGCCCTCGGGCAGGCCGGGATCGTGCAGTGTGTGCCCGGGGCGCGTGCAACCGACGAAATGGGCGAGCTGGAACAGCTCGTCGGCGTCCTGCCAGCCGAGAATGGCGCCGAGCGCGTCGGCGCCGGTGATGAAGTAGAGCTCGGTTCGAGGGCCGTAAATCTCCGCGATATCGCGCAACGTGTCGATCGTGAACGTCGGCCCGGGGCGGTCCACGTCCACTCTGCTGACGGAGAAGCGGGGGTTCGAGGCGGTCGCGATGACCGTCATGAGATAGCGGTCCTCGGCGGCCGAGACCTCGCGCTCGGTTTTCTGGTAGGGCCGTCCCGTCGGCACGAACACGACCTCGTCGAGATCGAAGTGGTGGGCCACTTCGCTGGCGGCGACGAGGTGACCATGATGAATGGGGTCGAACGTCCCACCCATCACTCCTACTCTCCGCATCCCCTGCACACCAGGCGCATTCATCATGAAACGGACCTTACGCGGAGGCATTCGGACAACATGATGGGACCCCCCTTCGTGATGACCGCGCACCACATGAGTTGCGGACGTAGCATGCCGGGCATGACGACCACCCCGGACCGCAACCGCGTCCAACTGCCCGGCATCTCGTCCCGAGCCTACGAACACCCCGCAGACCGGTCCGCCCTGGTCGCTCTGCGCAAGTTGAGTGGGTTCGATACGGTTCTCAAGCAGATGTCCGGCCTAGTAAGCGAACGCCGGCTGCGCCTGATGTACCTGGCGTCGGCCGTGCGAGTGAGTGAGACCCAGTTCCGCTCCCTCTACGATATGGGCCGCGATGCCGCCTACACCCTCGACCTGCACCGGATCCCGGAGATCTACGTCCAGCAGGACCCGCAGGTCCAGGCCAAGGCCATCGGCTTCGACGACCCGTTCATCGTCGTGACCACCGGCCTGCTCAACCTCATGAACGAGGAGGAGCAGCGCTTCGTCATCGGCCACGAGACCTCGCACATCCTGTCCGGACACGCGGTCTACCGGACGATGCTCGACATCCTCACCACTCTGGCCACTCGCGTCGCCTGGATCCCGCTCGGCTACATCGGCCTGCGGGCGATCGTCGCAGGCCTGGAGGAGTGGTACCGCAAGTCGGAGCTGTCCTCCGACCGCGGCGGCCTGCTGACCGGCCAGGACCCGGAGGCGGCCAAGAGGGCGCTGATGAAGCTCGCCGGCGGCGACTACACCCACGAGATGAACATCGAGGCGTTCCTGGCGCAGTACCAGGAATACGACACCGCGGGCGACCTTCGCGACGGTTTCCTCAAGGTGCTCAACCTGCTCGGCACCACCCACCCGTTCGCCGTGGTGCGCGTGGCCGAGCTGGACAAGTGGCAGCGCAGCGGCGAGTACGAGCGCATCCTGAGCGGCGACTACCCGCGCAGGGAGGACGACTCCAACGCACGGGTGACCGACGAGATCAAGGCCGCGGCCGAGTCCTACCGCGCGTCCTGGTCGCAGTCGCAGGACCCGTTCATCGGCGTGCTGCGCGACGTGGCCGAGGGCGCCGTCAACGCGGGCGAGCGCATCTTCAACCGTTTCTCCCGCCGCGACGGCGGCCAGGGCTGAGCCCAGGATCGCGGCCGATCCTGCTTGATCAGCCGCGGTGACCCGCCGTGGCCCTCCTCCGAGAGCGGCGGCGGGTCAGAGCAGCAGGGCGATCGCGCGTACGGCGGCCGCGCACAGGGCGACGAACCCGCCCAGCACCGCCAGGGCGCGCAGCCCCTCCCTGCGCAGGTCGGGCAGCCGATGGCCGATCCGCTCGATCTCGCGCCCGGTGATGCCGCCACACAGCATCCCGAACACCACGCCCGCCACCGTCACGGGCGCCGGCTGCTGCCACCAGTCAGACTCGATCTGGCCGCCGCCGGTCAGCCAGAGCGCGCCGCCCGACGCCACCGCGACGGGCACGCCCGGCCACACCACGGCGGTCAGCGCCGCCCCCGAGAACGCGAGCGGGAAGAGCAGCACGCGCAGCGTCATCCGGGTACGCCGTGAGCTGCGTTTCCTGACCGTCCAGTGGCTCATCCAGAGCGTCCTGGTCAGCACCACGAACACCGTCGTGATCGCGATCGAGGCGATCGGCCAGATCACCGAGGCCACCACGCACGGCACGGCCAGCACCGCGAGCAGCAGCAGCGCGCCGTTGCCCGCGGGCAGCGTGGTGGCCGACTCGGCCTTGAGCGCGGCCTTCCTCCTGACCTCCGTCCGGTTCCTGACCGCCGCGGGCGTACGCTGGCGCGGCCCGGTGGCCTTGCCGTCGCCGCCCGTGCGGCCGCGCGGAGCGGGCACCTTCGCCTCCGCCCCGGCACGGCTGCGGGTCGCGGCCTTCCCCTCGGGCGCGGCGCGGGTCCTGGCAGCGGCGCTCTTGCCGTCGGGCGCGGCGCGCACGGCCGCGCCCTTGCCGTCGGCGCCGGCCCGCGCGCGTGGCGCGGGCACCTTGCTCTCCGCGGTGTTCGGCCTGCTGCGCGAGGGCTTCGCCTCGCCGCGGGCCGACTCCTCCGCCCGGCTCGCCTTGCTCTCCTCGGCCACGGCCGCCGACCTGACGGGCTCGGGATCGGCCCCGCTCGTGGCCTTGGCCAGCCGTGACAGCCGATCGGCCAGCAGCGCCGCCGTCGGCCGCTTGCCCGGCTCCCGGTTGAGCGCGGCCCGCACCAGCGGCAGCAGCTGAACGGGCACGCCCTTGAGATCGGCCTGCCCGTTCAGCACCGCGTACATCTGCGCCTCGGCCGTCCCCCGCCCGAACGTCGGCCGCCCAGTAGCGGCGAACGCCACGGTCGCCGCCCAGGCGTGCACGTCGGCCGGCGAGTCGACGTGCTCGTCGGCGAAGATCTCCGGCGCGGTGTAGCCGGGCGTGCCGAGGAACGTGCCCGTCATGGTCAGCCGGGTCGCGTCGAGCACCTGCGCGATGCCGAAGTCGATCAGCACGGGCCCCTGCGCGCCCATGATGATGTTGCTCGGCTTGAGGTCGCGGTGCACGACTCCGGCCGCGTGGGTGATGGCCAGCGCGGCGGCGATGCCCTGGGCCAGGTCCACGAGCTGGGACACGTCGAGGGGGCCGCTCTGGCGGACGCGATCGAGCAGCGTGGCGCCCTCGATCTGCTCCATGACCAGGTACGGCCGCGCGCAGCTCAGGTCGGCGTCGAGGACCTTGGCGACATACGGGCTCTCGACCCGGCGCAGCGCCCGGACCTCCCGCTCAAGCCGGATGCGGGCGGTCTCGTCCTCGCTCAGGTCGTGCAGGACCTTGAGCGCGACGCGCTCGCCCCGGCGGGTGGTGGCGAGGTAGACCTCGCCCATGCCGCCCCGGCCAAGCCGCTCGACCAAGGTGTACGGCCCGACCTTGCCGAGCTTGCTCACCGTCTCTCCCTGCCCGGCCCGCCCATAAGGGACACAACCCTAGCGCCGGGACCCGAGTCATCGCTTGAGGCACGCCGAAGGATTAGCGATGACTGTGGTCGGAGAGCATGCTGTCGAGCCCGGCCGTGGGCTCCTCCGACAGCGGCCTGCGACGCCTCCTGCGCCAGTTGACATGGCCCCGGCTCTCGAGCCAGAGCAGCAGCCGATCGGCGCCGAACAGCACCACGGCACAGAAGATGAGGGCGACCACGATGTCCATGCCTCCCAGTCAACCCAGGCCGCCCGGTTACGGTCAGGCCGACACGCCGACTAACCGGCCACCACCGTACCCTCTGACGTGCGCAAATGCCCCTCGCCCGTATACACCCACTTGGTCGACGTCAATTCGGGCAACCCCATCGGGCCGCGCGCGTGCAGCTTCTGCGTGGAGATGCCGATCTCCGCCCCGAACCCGAACTCGCCCCCGTCGGTGAACCTGGTCGAGGCGTTGACCGCCACCGCCGCCGAGTCGACCAGAGCGACGAACCTGCGCGCCGCCCCCTGGGACCTGGTGACGATCGCGTCGGTGTGGGCGGAGCCGTATTTCCTGATGTGCGCCACCGCCTCCTCCAGGGAGCCGACGACCGCGGCGGCGATGTCGAGCGAGAGGAACTCGGTGAAGAAGTCGTCGTCGGTGACGGGCACGACGTCTGCGCCGTAGCCGGCGATCCGCTCGTCGCCGTGCACGGTCACGCCCGCCTCGCGCAGCGCCGCCAGCGCGGCGGGCACGAACACGTCGGCGATCTTCTCGTGCACGAGGAACGTCTCGGCCGCGTTGCACACCGACGGCCGCTGCGCCTTGGCGTTGACCAGAATCTGCACGGCCAGGTTCACGTCGGCCTCGGCGTCGACGTAGACGTGGCAGTTGCCGACGCCGGTCTCGATCACCGGCACCGTCGACTCCTCGACCACCGAGTTGATCAGCGATGCCCCGCCGCGCGGAATCAGCACGTCGACCAGCCCCCGGGCCCGCATGAGCTCCTTGACCGAGTCGCGGCTCTGCCCCGGCACGAGCTGAACGGCCCCCGAGGGCACCTCGGTGCCCTCAAGCGCGTCCTGCATGACCTTCACCAGGGCGACGTTGGAGGAGTAGGCGCTCGACGAGCCCCGCAGCAGCGTGGCGTTGCCGCTCTTGAGGCAGAGCGCGGCGGCATCGACGGTGACGTTGGGGCGGCCCTCGTAGATGATGCCGATCACGCCGAGCGGCACCCTGAGCTGGCGCAACTCCAGCCCGTTGGGCAGCGTGGCGCCGCGCACCACCTCGCCGACCGGGTCGGGCAGGTCGGCGACCTGGCGCACGGCCTCGGCGATGGCCGCGATCCTGCCCTCGTCGAGACGCAGCCGGTCGATCATCGCCTCGGACGTGCCCTGCGCCCTGGCCCGCTCGACGTCCTCGGCGTTGGCCGCGACAAGCTCCGCCGCGTGGGCGACCAGGGCGTCGGCGATGGCGCGCAGCGCCCCGTCCTTCGGCGCCCGGGGCAACGGGGCCAGCTCGGCGGCGGCCTCTCGCGCCGCCTGGGCGACCTTCAGGAACTCTGTAGTCATGGCTCGGCTCTCATCAGCTATGGGCTTCCAGTATGACGATGTCGTCGCGGTGGATCAGCTCGCGTTCATATTCCGGACCGAGGGCGCTGGCCAGCTCCCTGGTGGAACGGCCGAGCAGGTCGGGGATCTCGGTGGCGTCGAAGTTGACCAGCCCCCTGGCCACCACGAGCCCCTCGGGCGCGCACAGATCCACCGGATCGCCCGCGGCGAACTCACCCTCCACGGACGTCACCCCCGCGGGCAGCAGCGACTTGCGCCGCGCCACGATGGCCTCGACCGCCCCTTGGTCGAGGTGAAGCCGGCCCCGCCCCGTGGTGGCGTGCGCCAGCCAGAGCAGGCGCGTGCCGGGGTGGCGGCCTCCCGGGTGGAAGTAGGTGCCGATGTCGGCGCCGCTGAGCGCCTGGGCCGCGTGGGCGGCCGCGGTGAGCACGACGGGGACACCCGCGCCGGTGGCGATCCTGGCCGCCTGGACCTTGGTCACCATGCCGCCGGTGCCGACCGAGGCGCCGTTCTTGCCCAGCTCGACGCCGGCCAGGTCTTCCGGCCCGCGGATCTCGGCCAGCCGCCGGGTGCCGCTGCGGCTGGGCGGGCCGTCGTAGAGAGCGTCGACGTCCGACAGCAGCACCAGGGCGTCGGCCCTGATCAGGTGGGAGACCAGCGCCGCCAGCCGGTCGTTGTCGCCGAAGCGGATCTCGTCGGTGGCCACCGTGTCGTTCTCGTTGACGATGGGCACGATGCCCAGCTCCAGCAGCCTGGTGAGAGTGCGCTGGGCGTTGGCGTGGTGGGCGCGGCGCATCATGTCGTCGGCGGTCAGCAGCACCTGGCCGACGCGCAGAGCGTAGCGGGCGAAGGAAGAGGTGTAGCGGGCGACCAGCACGCCCTGCCCGACGGACGCGGCGGCCTGCTGGGTGGCCAGATCACGCGGTCGCGCGCTCAGCCCGAGCGGGCCCAGGCCCGCGGCGATGGCTCCTGAGGAGACCAGGACGATCTGCGTTCCCGTACGCCGGCGCGCCGCCAGCACGTCCACCAGGGCATCGACACGGTCGACGTCGATCATGCCCTCGGGGGTGGTGAGCGAGGAGGAGCCTACTTTGACGACGATCCTCGACGCTGAGCTGATCTGTTCCCGCACGTCTGGCAGCCTATCCGAGCGACAGACCCGGCGATTCCCCCGTCAGCCGGCGCAGGACCTCGCAGGCAGGGCGGGACCACTCCCGCAGCGGCCGCGGCGTCCCTCCGCAGGCGGCGTGGAACCGCTCCCGCAGCACCGGCCACTCGCGTCACACCCGGCGCACCTTCTGGCCGACGCCGTGACGCGGCCACAGGCCCCGTCACCACGTCCGGGCACAGATGCACCCTCCCACGGTCACCGCGCCCTCACCACGGGCCTCAGCCCGCCCCAAGGGCCTCCTAACCGCTGAGCCTGTTGTCGGAGCCCCGGGGCCCCTGCCGCACCGACTCGGCCCTGAGCGTGGGCTGCCAGTCGAAGACGTACCCGCCCTCCATCGACCCGATGACGACCTCGGCCCCGGCGCTGGCGCCGGCCTTGGCCAGCTCCTCCTCCACCCCGAGCCGCTCCAGCCGGTCGGCGAGGTAGCCCACCGCCTCGTCGTTGCTGAAATCGGTCTGCCTGATCCACCGCTCCGGCTTCTCACCGGTGATCTGGAACAGGTTCTCATTGACCCGCCGCACCCTGAACCCGGCGTCCCCGAGCTGCTTGGGCCTGATGACCAGCCGGGTGGGCTCCTCGACCGGCTTGGCCGCCCTGGCCGCCGCCACCCACTCGCCCATGGCGAACGCCAGCTCCCGCAGCCCGTCGTGCGTAGCCGCGGAGATCGTGAACACCCGCAGCCCGCGCTCCTCGAACTCGGGCCCGACCAGCTCCGCCAGTTCGCGGGCGTCGGGCACGTCGGCCTTGTTCAGCACGACCAGCCGCGGCCGGTCATCAAGCTTCCCGTACGCCGCCAGCTCCGCCTCGATCACCTCGTAGTCGGTGATCGGATCCCGGCCCGGCTCCAGGGTCGCGCAGTCGATGACGTGGACGAGCATGTCGCACCGCTCCACGTGCCGAAGGAACTCGTGCCCGAGCCCCTTCCCCTCCGACGCCCCGGGGATCAGGCCGGGCACGTCGGCGACGGTGAACACGTTCTCGCCGGCCGTCACCACCCCCAGGTTGGGGATCAAGGTGGTGAACGGATAGTCCGCGATCTTCGGCCTGGCCGCGCTCAGCGCGGCGATCAGCGAGGACTTCCCCGCGCTCGGGAACCCGACCAGCGCCACGTCCGCGACGCTCTTGAGCTCCAGCATGACGTCGAGCGTGTCACCCGGCTCGCCCAACAGCGCGAACCCGGGCGCCTTCCGCTTGGTCGACGCCAGCGCCGCGTTGCCCAGCCCGCCGTGGCCGCCCTCCGCGATGACGTAGCGGGTGCCGGCCCCGATGAGGTCGACCAGCACCTCACCCGTGGAGGCGTCCTTCACGACGGTCCCGTTCGGGACGGGCAGGATCACGTCGGTGCCGTTGGCGCCGTCGCGGTTGGAGCCCTGCCCCTGCTTGCCGTTCTCGGCCTTGCGGTGCGGCCTGCGGTGATAGTCGAGCAGGGTCGCGGTGTTGGGGTCGACCTCGAGCACGAGGTCGCCGCCCCGCCCGCCGTTGCCCCCGTCGGGGCCACCGAGCGGCTTGAACTTCTCCCGGTGGATGGAGGCGCAGCCGTTTCCCCCGTCACCGGCACTGATGTGAAGGACCACCTGGTCCACAAAGTCCGGCATCCCGCACTTCCTCCATGTATTACATGCGCAAAGGGGTGGATCGAAGGATCCACCCCTTTGACAGCAAAGCTCAAAGGCTTCGGAAGTTACTCCGCAGCCGCGACAGGAACGATGCTCACGGCCCGGCGGCCGCGCTTCTTGCCGAACTGCACGTGACCGGCGGCCAGCGCGAACAGCGTGTCGTCGCCACCACGGCCGACGTTGTCGCCGGGGTGGAAGTGGGTGCCACGCTGACGGACGATGATCTCGCCCGCGTTGACCAGCTGGCCGCCGAAGCGCTTGACGCCCAGGCGCTGAGCGTTGGAGTCACGGCCGTTCCGGGTGGACGACGCGCCCTTCTTGTGTGCCATCTCTGAACTCCCCGATCAGGCCTGGTCGATGCCGGTGATCTTCACCTGGGTGTACCGCTGACGGTGACCCTGGCGCTTCTTGTAACCGGTCTTGTTCTTGTACTTCAGAATGCGGATCTTCGGGCCCTTGGTCTCGCCGAGAATCTCGGCGCTGACCATGAACTTGCCCGCCTCGGTCGTCACGTCGCCATCGTTGACGACGAGCACCGTCGGCAGCGATACCGAAGAGCCGACCTCGCCGGCGACCTTGTCCACCTCGAGGACGTCACCGACGGAGACCTTCTGCTGCCTGCCGCCGCAACGAACGATCGCGTACACCGCGGAACCCTTCTACTGACTCGCTGTTGCCACAGTCATCCCACGAGATGACCGCCGAATGCTGCGCCTGTCATTCGATCTGTCTCAAACCGACGAACCGAGTAAGCGCGCCAACAGGGCGCGTCACCTGACGCACCGATTCACCAGGGTACCGGATTAACGGTCTCCTAGGCGAACCGGACGGATCGTCGGAAGCCTGCCGAAGTTACTCGGCTGACTTGGCTCGGCGGGAGCGTCGCCGCCCCCTGCCGGAAGTCTGGCCGGCTTGGTCGTCGTCAACCGGGACGTCTTCAAGCGCACCGGTCACGGTATCACGGCTGGAGGTGTCCTTGGCCGCGGAAACCTTGTCGGTGACCGCCTTCTCGATCGCCATTTTGCCCTGCGTGCCACGCGGCTCGGGCTTGGCCTCGACCGGCTCCGTGGACACCAGCAGGCCACGCCCGTTGCAGCAGTCGCACGGCGTCGAGAACGCCTCCAGCAGCCCCTGTCCGACCCGCTTACGCGTCATCTGGACCAGCCCCAGAGAGGTCACCTCGGCCACCTGGTGCTTGGTCCTGTCGCGCGCCAGGCACTCAAGCAGCCGCCGCAGCACCAGATCGCGGTTGGACTCCAGCACCATGTCGATGAAGTCGATGACGATGATGCCGCCGATGTCGCGCAGCCTGAGCTGGCGCACGATCTCCTCGGCCGCCTCCAGGTTGTTCCTGGTGACGGTCTCCTCGAGGTTGCCGCCCTGGCCGGTGAACTTGCCGGTGTTGACGTCGACGACGGTCATCGCCTCGGTACGGTCGATCACCAGCGAGCCACCGCTCGGCAGCCACACCTTGCGGTCCAGCGCCTTGGCGAGCTGCTCGTCGATCCGGTACGACTCGAACACGTCGTCCTGCTCGCCGTCCCACTTCGACAGGCGCTCGGCCAGGTGCGGCGCGACGTACTTGACGTACTCGTCCACCGTGTCCCAGGCCTCGCCACCCTGCACGACCAGCGAGGTGAAGTCCTCGTTGAACACGTCGCGCACGACCCTGATCGTCAGGTCGGGCTCGGCCGACAGCAGCTCGGGCGGGCTGGCCGACTTGGCCTTCTTCTGGATGTTCTCCCACTGGGCCGACAGCCGGGCCACGTCGCGGGCCAGCTCGTCCTCGGAAGCTCCCTCGGCCGCGGTGCGGACGATCACACCGGCGTTCTCCGGCATGACCTTCTTCAGGATGCTCTTGAGCCGCGTGCGCTCCTTGTCGGGCAGCTTGCGGCTGATGCCGGTCATCGAGCCGTCCGGCACGTACACCAGGTAGCGTCCCGGCAGGCTGATCTGCGAGGTCAGGCGGGCGCCCTTGTGCCCGATCGGATCCTTGGTGACCTGGACGAGCACCGACTGCCCCGACTTCAGCGCCGCCTCGATGCGCTTGGGCTGGCCTTCGAGCCCGGCGGTGTCGAAGTTCACCTCGCCGGCGTACAGGACCGCGTTCCTGCCCTTGCCGATGTCGACGAACGCGGCCTCCATCGACGGCAGCACGTTCTGCACCTTGCCGAGGTAGACGTTGCCGACGTAGGACTGGCTGGCCTCGCGGTTGACGTAGTGCTCGACGAGCACGCCGTCCTCGAGCACCGCGATCTGGGTGCGGTCGCCCTGGCGGCGCACCACCATCATCCGGTCGACGGACTCGCGGCGGGCCAGGAACTCCGACTCCGTGATGATCGGCGGACGCCTGCGGCCGAGCTCGCGCCCCTCACGGCGGCGCTGCTTCTTGGCCTCCAGCCGGGTCGAGCCGCGCACACTCTGCACGCCGTCGGTGGCGGTGTCGAGCGAGCTCGCACGCCCGGAGCGCGGCGCGCGGATGCGCACCACCGTGTTCGGCGGGTCATCGCTGGCCGGCTCGGCGCCCTCGTCGCCACCCCTGCGACGGCGACGGCGACGGCGGCGCGAGCTGGAGACCTCCTCTTCCTGGGCCTCCTCGCCCTGCTCCTCGTCGTTGTCCTCCTCGGACTCCTCGCCGTCCTCGCCCTCGTCGCGCTCGCGCGCCTTGCCGCGGCCCCTGCCGCCGCGACGGCGGCGACGGCGCCTGCTGCCGCCTTCCTCCTCCTGCTCGTCGGAGGTGTCGGCGTCGGTCTCGTCCTCGGTCGTGGACTCGTCAACCGGCTCTTCGGCCTCGGCCGGCTCCGCGGGCGGCTGCGGCGGCTCGGCGCGCCGGGTCACGGCGGGCTTGGCCCTGCTCGGGTCGGGCGCCTGGAACAGCGGCGCGAAGATCGCGGCGGGCCGCTGGAAGGCGGTGTCCGGCTCGTCCTGGCGGCGGGCGGACAGCCCGAACGGGTCGGCGAGCAGGTTCGGCCGTGCGGTCTCCTCGTCGAGGTCCTCACCCGCGGGCTCGTCGTCGAGCGGTTCGTCCTCGGGCAGGCTCTCCATGATGTCTTCGTCGGCGCCCTCGCCGGCCTCGGCCGCAGCACCGCCGGCGGCCGTGCCACCAGAGGCCGCAGTACCGCCGGAGGACGCACCACCGGCCTCGGCCCCATCCCTGGTGCCACCGGCAACAGCGCCACCGGCCCGCGCGGCCTCAGCCACGTCACCGTTCCGCGCACCGCCAGTCACGCCACCGTTCCGCGCGCCACCGGCCGCGCCGGCCCGCGCGCCATCGGCCTGCGCACCATTGGACGCAGCCGCCCCGGCCCCGGCCTCAGCACCGGCAGGCGCCGCCGCGGCGCCGCCTCCGACGCCCACCTCAGCACCCGCACGCGCCGCATCGGCACCACCGGACCACGCCTCCTCAGGCGTACCGGCCTCGGCAGCGGCACCGCGGCCGCGGGAGGTCACGCTCTTGCGCGTGGCCGCACGCCGGCGCGTGGGCCGTACCTCGGCCTCTTCCGCGCCTTCCGCGCCGAAGGGCGCGGCGGCCTCGGCCCCGCCGGTGGGCGCGACCACCTCGGCCTCGCCGGCGACGGGGGCCTCGGGCTCCGCCTTCTTGCGGGTCCTGCGCCGCACCGGAGCCACCTCTTCCGCGGGCGCGCCCTCGGGGAGCGCTCCCGCGGTTTCCGGCTGGGCCTCCTCGGCGGCCTTCTTCGTCGTACGCCGCCGCGTGGTCGTGGCGGTGGACCGCGTCCTGGCGGCCCTCTTCGGCTTGTCTTCCGCCACGGCCTCGGCCGCGCTCTCGTTCACAGCATCGGTGACAGCCTCGGCGACGGCGGCCTCGACCCGGCTCTCCACCGCGGCGGTCGCGGCCTCGGCGTCCGCCAGGAGCTGGGCCCCCGGCTCGCCGGCCGCGCGCTGCGCGGCGTTGCTCTGGACCGCCTGCACCTCCGCCACGGACGGCGCGGTCTGGGCGGCGGCTATGGTCACAGGACCGGCCGTCGGCTCCTCGGGCAGCTCCGGCGGAGGACCCGCGGGGCGGCTGGCGGAGCGGCGACGTACGGTCACCTCGGGCTGTTCAGTTGTCTCCCCGTCAGGGCCCGTGGCCCCGGCGTTGGGCTCGTTCTCGAGCATGCGGGCGCTCTCCCGTCAGCTCCCGGGCGCGTCGCCGCGCCGCGCAGGAGCCCTCGTGTCTCGTTGTCCGCCAATGCCCCCAGGAGGGGGGTATCGGCGCCAAGTCCTGTCAGCGGTCGTGCCCGGCTCGCGCAGGGCACCTCCTTAACCGGCGACGTGCTCACCCGCCGGTCCCGCCTCGCCGCCGCGCGTGTTGTCGCGGTCCAGGTCGAGCGGGTCGGCAAGCGCACCGGTACTTACGTCGAGCGGCCCCTGCGCCAGCCTGGTCACCTCGGGGGGAACCGGCGGCGCGAAGTCGGCCACAAGGCGCAGCCCTGTGAGCACATCGTCGGGTCGAACGGCAGGCGTCATGTGCCGAACAACCATGCGCAGTATGACACACGGCCCTCCAAGCACCTGAGCTGCGGTTCTATCTGCTCCCTCGGAAACCGTCAGCACCAGGACGGCCTCGCGCGCGTCGAAGCGGCGGGTGCCCTTCTTGGTGAGGCGCTCGACCTCCACGGTGCCCGCCGCGAGAAACTTCTCCGCCGCCACCTCGGCGAGCTCGCGATCGGCACCGGGCAGCCGCACCTCCCAGTCGGAGACCTCCAAGCGGTCGGCCAGCCCACCCTGCCCCGCCTCCACAACGTCGAGCACATCGAGCCCATGCGGCAACGACTCGTCCAGGCTCTGTCTGACCTGGCCGGGGTCGCACGGCGTGGTAACACCGATCTCGAGGTATTCGGCTTCGCTGGCGACGCCGGTCGGCGCCGCGCCCGCGTAGGAGATCTTCGGGTGGGGCGAGAAGCCCGCGCTGTAAGCCACCGGAATGCCGGCACGGCGAACCGCCCTCTCGACGGCCCGCGAGATGTCGCGGTGACTGGTGAAGCGCAGACGGCCGCGCTTGGCGTAACGCACACGCAGGCGCTGCACCGTGGGCGCGGGCGGAGGCCCTTCTGGAACAGGTTTCAGAGCCTTGTCGTCCTTCCCTTGTAAGAGTTCCTTCGTCTCAGGATAAGCCGCGCCGACGTGTGTACGTGTACGCCGAGGCACGGCTCGCCCACTGAGCGCGCTAGACCACCGTCAGAGGAAGGAGTTTCCGCCCCGTGGGGCCGATCTGAATTTCCGTGCCCATCGTGGGGCAAACCCCGCAGTCGTAGCACGGAGTCCAGCGGCAGTCCTCGACCTCGGCACCGGAGACGGCCTCCTGCCAGTCCTGCCAGAGCCATTCGCGATCGAGCCCCGCGTCGAGGTGGTCCCAGGGCAGAACCTCGTTCTCCTCCCGCTCGCGCGTGGTGTACCAGTCGACGTCGACCCCGGCCTTCTCGGCCGCCGTCATCCAGCGCTCGTAGGAGAAGTGCTCGCTCCACCCGTCGAATCGGCCGCCGTCCTCCCAGACGGCCCTGATCACGGCGCCGACCCGGCGGTCGCCCCGCGACAACAGCCCCTCCACGATGGACGGCTTGCCGTCGTGGTAGCGGAAGCCGATGGCCCTGCCGTACTGCTTGTCGCCCCTGACCGAGTCGCGCAACTGCTTGAGCCGCCGGTCGACGGTCTCGTGGTCGGCCTGCCCCGCCCACTGGAACGGCGTGTGCGGCTTGGGCACGAAACCGCCGATGGAGACCGTGCAGCGGATGTCGCGGCTGCCGGTGGCCTCCCGGCCCGCCTGGATGACCTTCTTGGCCAGGTCGGCGATGCCGAGCACGTCCTCGTCCTGCTCGGTGGGCAGCCCGCACATGAAGTAGAGCTTGACCTGCCGCCACCCTTGCGAATAGGCCGTGGTGACGGTGCGGATCAGGTCTTCCTCGGTGACCATTTTGTTGATCACCTTGCGCATGCGCTCTGAACCGCCCTCGGGCGCGAACGTCAGGCCCGAACGCCTGCCGTTTCTGGAGAACTCGTTGGCCAGGTCGATGTTGAACGCGTCGACTCTGGTCGAGGGCAGGGACAACGAGGTGTTGGTGCCCTCGTAGCGGTCGGCCAGGCCCTTGGCGACCTCGCCGATCTCGGAGTGGTCGGCTGACGACAGCGACAGCAGGCCGACCTCGTTGAAGCCGGACTCCTTGACGCCGTTGTCGACCATGGCGCCGATCGTGGTGATCGAACGCTCACGCACCGGCCGCGTGATCATGCCCGCCTGGCAGAACCGGCAGCCGCGCGTGCAGCCGCGGAAGATCTCCACGCTGAACCGCTCGTGCACCGTCTCGGCCAGCGGCACCAGTGGTTTCTTCGGGTAGGGCCACTCGTCGAGGTCCATCACGGTGTGCTTGTGCACCCGCCACGGCACGTCGGCGCGGTTGGGTGCGACGCGCTGGATGCGCCCGTCCGGGTGGTAGTCCACATCGTAAAATTTCGGTATATAAACCCCGCCCGACTCGGCGAGCCGCATCAGCAGCTCGTCCCGGCCGCCGGGCCGGCCCTCCGCCTTCCACTCGCGGACGACCTCGCTGATGGCGATGGAGATCTGCTCGCCGTCACCGAGCACGGCCGCGTCGAGGAAGTCGGCGATCGGCTCGGGATTGAAGGCCGCGTGGCCGCCGGCGAGCACGATCGGATCGTCCTCACCCCGGTCGGCCGCGAGCATCGGAATGCCGGCCAGGTCAAGCGCGGTCAGCAGGTTGGTGTAGCCGAGCTCGGTCGAGAACGACACACCGAGCACGTCGAAGGCGCGCACCGGCCGGTGCGCGTCGACGGTGAACTGCGGCACGCCCTCGGCTCGCATGAGCGCCTCAAGATCGGGCCAGACCGCGTAGGTGCGCTCGGCCAGCGTTCCGGGCAGCTCGTTGAGGATCTCGTAGAGGATCGCCACACCCTGGTTGGGCAGCCCGACCTCGTAGGCGTCCGGATACATCAGCGCCCACCGCACGTCGGCGGAATCCCAGTCCTTGACGGTCGAGTTGAGCTCACCCCCGACGTACTGGATGGGCTTCTGCACCTTGGGCAGCAGCGCTTCCAGGCGGGGGAAAATCGACTCGACAGACATACCCATCAGGGTAGCGGCGATCAGACGGTGGCAGGTCCGGGGATGTCGATGTCGTTTCCGCTGAGCACCATGATGTGGTGCCCCTCGTAACAGGTCAGCTCGACGGCGATCACACCGGCGGCGAGGTTGTGCACGGCGACGACATGGTTCGCGGGCAGCAGGAACCGCGCCTCGCATTCATCGCAATAAGCCAAGAACATGCTCATACCTCTAATTAAACGACTGTCTACGCACCCTGATGGCCTGGAGAAGCCCAATCGCAATCAGATTGGCGAACGTGGCGGTGCCGCCGTAGGAGACGAAGGGCAGCGGCAGACCCGTGATCGGCATGATCCCGATCGTCATCCCCACATTGATGAACGTCTGGAACGTGAACCAGCACACGATCATGCCCGCGGCCAGCGTCCCGAACCGGTCCTCGCACTGCCTGGCGATCTTCAGCCCGCGCAGCAGCACCACGCCGAGCAGCAGCACGACCGTGACCGACCCGAGAAACCCGAACTCCTCCCCCGCCACCGTGAAGATGAAGTCGGTGTGCTGCTCGGGCACGAACCTGCCGGTCGTCTGCCCGCCGCCGAGCAGCCCCTTGCCCAGGAGTTGTCCCGAGCCGATCGCGATGAGCGACTGCGTGCTGTTGTAGCCAACCCCGCGCGGATCGACGCTCGGATCGACAAACGCGGTGAAGCGCGCCACCTGGTACGGCTCCAGGAGCTGGAAGTAGAACACCGAGAACATCCCGGCCGCCGCCACCATCGTCAGCACGGCGATCAACCGCTTGCGCACTCCCCCGATCACCAGCCCGGCGGCCGTGATCACCGCCAGCACCAGCGCGGTGCCGAGGTCGGGCTGCAGCATGACCAGCCCCATCGTGATCCCCGCCGCGACCAGCACCAGCACGATGTCGAGCCCGCGCGGCCGATCGGTGCCCTCGCCCGGCTGCGCCAGCAGCATCGCGATGATCAGCAGCAGCCCCACCTTGGCGAACTCCGACGGCTGCACCGCGAACCCGCCGCCGAGCAGGATCCACGAGTGCGACCCGTTGATCGTCGCGCCGAGCGGCGTGATCACCAGCACCAGCCCCACCAGTGACACCAGGAACACCAGCGGCGCGTACGCCCGCATCGCCCGGTGGTCGACCAGCGCCACCAGCGCGCACAGCACCACGCCGATGACCTCGTTGAGCAGGTGTTTCTTCACCAGTCCCGTGGAGCCGGGAGCCCACGTCCTGGTGGACGACCAGACCAGCAGCGTGCCGATCACGCACAGTCCCAGCACCGCGACCAGCATCACCCCGTCGAGCCGTCTGACGGGCGATTCCTCACCGGCGATCCTCCGCAGCAGCGAGGGCCTCCGAATGGCCACGGTCCTGGCGCTCATTCCGGCACACCGACCCTCTGCACGGTCGTCAGCCAACCCCCGGACGACAACCTGATATGAGCCACCCGCACCCCCGCCCCCTGGACGGTCGTCAACCAGCACCTGGGCGACAACCTGGTGCGGGTCACCTGCGCACCGGCCCTCTGGACGGTCGTCATCCCCTGGCCACCGTCCCATCGGGCCGGAACTCCGGCAGCCTCGTCTGCAGCCGCCCGCCCGGAACCGCCGCCTTCTCCCGTTTGATGCCGTAGATGCCCTCGTAGATCGCCCGCACGGCCGGGGCCGCCGTCTCCGCTCCCATGCCACCTTGGGAGACCATGACGACCACCACGTACTGCGGGTTCTTCGTCGGAGCGAACGAGGCGAACCACGAGGTGTCCTTCTTGCCCCACACCTCCGCCGTACCGGTCTTGCCGCCGACGCGCACCTTGTCCATCGGGAAACCGGCGAAGGCGCCCGCCGCGGTGCCGTCCTGGGCGACCTGGCTCAGCGCGTTCTTGATGTAGAGCCGCTCCTTCTCGCTGATCGGCAGCTTGCCCACCACGGGCACGGGGATCGTGCGGACCACCTTGCCGTCGGGCCGCACCTGCGCCCACCCGATGCGCGGGCTGCGCACCTTGCCGTCGCTCACCAGCGCCATGTACGCCCTGGCCAACTGCATCGGGGTGACCAGCACGTCGCCCTGGCCGATGGAGAAGTTGGCCGAGTCACCAGGCCGCAGCAGGAAGCCTTCTGTGCAGTTCTCCAGCGCGAGCCGCTTGAGGAAGTCCGCCCGCGCCTTGTCCTTGACCTCCGGGTACCCCTTGCGCGACCGCTCGCAGTTGGTGGCGCTCGTCCGGTTCCACATGTCCTTCTTCCAGGCCCGGTCGGGGATGCGGCCGTGGGACTCGCCTGGCAGGTCCACGCCGGTCGGGCTGCCGAACCCGAACGACCTGGCCGTGTTGGAGAAGATCTCTTTCGGCGTCTTCTTCGGGCTGCGCCCGCCGTCCTTGAGGTACTGCTCGTAGGCGGCCCGGTAGAAGATCGTGTCGCACGACTTGACCAGCGCCGTGTGCAGGCTGAGCGTGCCGAGCCCGACGCCGCGGAAGTTGTTGAACGCCCGTCCGCCGACCGCGTAGGACCCCGGGCACGAGTAGTTGCCGTTCAGCGGATAGCCGGCCCGCAACATCGCCGACACCGACGAGATCTTGAACGTGGAACCGGGCGCGAACTGCCCGTTGATCGCCCGCGACACGAGCGGTTTGCCTGACTCGTCCGACAGCAGCCGCTGGTAGCCGCGGGTGGAGATCCCGCCCGCCCAGATCGCCGGGTCGTAGCCGGGCGCGCTGGCCAGCGCCACCACCCGTCCGGTACGCGCGTCGAGCACCACCCCGGCGCCGCCGTCGGCCGCCGGCGCCGACTTCATGGCGTCGTCCAGCGCCTTCTCCACCACGGCCTGCACCCGCGAGTCGATGCTGGTCACCAGATGATCGCCGGGGATGGGCATCACCTGGTCCTCGACCCCGAGCGCCTTGCCCATCCTGTCGACCTGAACCCGGCGCAGCCCGGACTTGCCGCGCAACGCGTCGTCATAGACGTACTCGAGCCCATCGCGCCCAGCCAGGTCGACGCCGGAGAAGCTGGCCTTGAGCCCTTCGCGTTTCTCCAGCTCCGCCTCGGTGACCGGCTGCAGGTAGCCGAGCATCTGCGCCCCCGCCCTGCCCCCGGGATACTGCCTGACGGAATGGATCTCCGCCGTCACCCCGGGGAACTCCTCCTGCCGTTCCAGGATCTGCAGCGCCTGCCGGGTGTCCACCTTCTCGTCCAGCGGAACGGGCTGGTACGGCGACCCCGTCCAGCACGGTTTGCCGACCCCCGGCCCGCACGGCCTGATCCGCTGCTGCAGGTCCGAGACCGGCCGGCCGAGCACCTCCGACAGCTTGGTCAGAACTTTGATGCCGCCGTCGCGCATCCTGGTCAGCCTGGTGCGGTCCACGGATACGACCAGCGCGGTCTTGTTGCGGACCAGCGGCCGCCCCTTCGAGTCGAGGATCTGCCCGCGCACCGCCGGCACGATCACCGCCCGCGTCCTGGTCTCCGTCGCGCGCGTGACGAACTCCTGCCCCCGCACCACCTGCACCTGCCACAGGCGCACGGCCAGCACCACGAGCAGCGTGAGCACCAGGACGTGCAGCACCAGCAGCCGAGCCCGCATCCTGATCATGTCGAGAACCTCGCGTGCCCGTCGCGGGTGGTCAGCCAGATCACGATGGGGGCGGCCAGCAGCGTGTAGACGATGGTGACGGGCGCCTGCTCGGTCAGCGTGGACAACGTCACGCGGGGATCGGAGATGAGCCCAGCCACGACCGTCGCCAGCAGCGGCGCCAGCAGCACGCACAGCACCACGGTCGTCACCGGCCCACCCGCGCCGCGCCCCGCGACGTAGCCGACGACCGCCAGCACGAACGCGTACTGGCCCACCAGGTGTGCCGTCGGGGGCATGATGTCGACCATCAGCCCCGCGAAGAACCCGAGCATCGCCCCCGACGACGGGCCGCGCTCCAGCGCCGAACCCACCACGGTCAGCAACACCAGGTCAGGCGCCCCGCCGGCCGGCAGCGACACCCGATTGACCAGCATGACCTGTGCCAGCAACGCCAGCAGCACGGCCAGCCCCCCGATCACCGCATCCCCTTTCCGCAGCGCACCAGGCCCCCCTCCGGGACCACGACAGGCCGAACGCCACCCCGGCGAGCCACCGCCCACCGCGCATCACTCGCCATCGCACCCCCGCGAGTCATCACCTCAAAGCCACCACCGGCCCCACGACCCACCGTCCCGGCGACCCCACCCGTCATGGCACCCCCACCGGCCACCGCTCCAGAGGCACCATCCGCCCAAGCACTCCCGCGACCCACCGTCCCGGCGGCACCCACCATCACGGCACCCCCACCGGCCACCGCCACAGAGACACCATCCGTCACGAAGACCCCGCGAGTCATCACCCCAGAGGCATCACCTGCCCCAGAGCCCCCGCAGGCCACTGCCTCCCGAGCACCACGGGCCACAGCACTCCCGCAGGCCACCACCAATCGAGCGCCACCGGCCCCAGGTTTCCCGTGGGTCAGCGCCCACCGAGCCCCGCTCATCGCGCCCCCTCCTTGGGAGGCAGCACCGCGTCACGCGGGTCCCGTTTGGGCGCCTGGACGACCACGCCGACCGCGTCCAGCGCCGTCAGATCCGCGAAGGGCCTGGCGTAGGCGATGCGCGTCAGTTCTCCGGGCGTCAACTCCACCCGCTCGATCACCCCGATCGGCACCCCGGGCACGTACGGCCGCCCGTTCTCGGAGCCGAAGCTGACGATGCGCCCGCCCCTGGTCAGCGGCGCGGTCGAGTCGAGCAGACGAAACTGCACCAGCCGTCCGTTCTCCCCCACCCCGTGCACGACCCCGATCTCCTTGCCGCCCTCCAGCCGCGCCCCCACGGCCGAGGCGGGATCGCTGAGCAGCACCACCGTCGACGTACGCGAGGAGGCCTGGATGACCCGCCCGATCAACCCGTCGCCGTTGAGCACGGTCATGTCGGGCTGGACCCCGTCGCTCGTGCCGACGTCGATCTGCACGGCGTCCTCGAACCCCGGCTGCCCGCGCCTGGCGACCACGTTGCCTGTCACGATCTTGTATCCGCCGGTCCCCGCCAGCCCGAGCATCTGCTGGAGCTGCTTGGACCGGTCCGCGTCGAGCTTGCCCGCCACCAGCCCCGCCCGCAGCCGGGCGTTCTCCTCCTTGAGCACCTCGATGCGCTGCTGGGCGCTCGGCGCGCTCAGGATGGCGCTCACGAAGTCGCCGACCGGCCGCACCACCCCGCCGCCGAACTGCTCGGCCGTGCCGAACAGCCAGGACCCGGCCGCACGCAGCGGGCGCAGCGGTGAGCTGTCGCCGGTGCGATGATCGATGGTCAGGATGACCAGGGCCGCTGCCAGCAGCGCCCCGAGGATCAGCCGGGCCCGGCGCGAGTCATTCATCAGTGCCGCGACTCCGGAACAAGAACCTGCTGCAGCGCCTCGAACTCCTCCGCGCACTTGCCTGAGCCGATGGCGACCGAGTCGAGGGCGTTGTCGACCAGGTGCACGGGCATACCCGTCTCCGTCTTGACGCGCTCGTCCAGCCCCTTGAGCAGCGCGCCACCGCCGGTGAGCGCGATGCCGCGGTCCATGATGTCGCCGGACAACTCGGGCGGGCACTTGTCGAGCGTGGTGCGCACCGCGTCGACGATCGCGTTGACCGGCTCCTCGATCGCCTTCCTGATCTCCTGGCTGGAGACGATGATGGTCTTGGGCAGCCCGCTGACCAGGTCGCGGCCGCGGATCTCGGCATGCGATTCTTCGCCGTCGGGGCAGGCGGACCCGATGGCCATCTTGATCTCTTCAGCGGTGCGCTCGCCGAGCATCAGCGAGAACTCCTTCTTCGCGTACGCGATCACCGCCTGGTCGAGCTCGTCACCGCCGATCCTGATCGACTGGCTGGTGACCACGCCGCCCATCGAGATGATCGCCACCTCGGTGGTGCCGCCACCGATGTCGACCACCATGTTCCCTGTCGGCTCGTGGACCGGCAGCCCGGCCCCGATGGCGGCGGCCATCGGCTCCTCGACGATGTAGACCTTCCTGGCCCCCGCCTGGTAGCCGGCCTCCTTCACCGCGCGCTGCTCGACGCTGGTGATGCCGCTGGGCACCGCGATGATGATGCGCGGCTTGGCGAAGTGGCGGCGTCTGTGAACTCTCTGGATGAAATATCGCAACATTCGTTCGGTGACGTCGAAGTCGGCGATCACGCCGTCCTTGAGCGGGCGGACGGCGACGATGTTGCCTGGTGTGCGGCCGATCATTCGCTTGGCCTCGATGCCGACCGCCACGATCTTGCCGGTGGCGGTGTTGATCGCTACGACTGACGGCTCGTTGAGCACGATGCCCCGGCCGCGCACGTAGACCAGCGTGTTGGCGGTACCCAAGTCGACCGCCATGTCACGGCCGAGAAACGCGAGCTTGCTGCCCATGGGGAACGGAGCCCTCCGTAACGTCGTTCGCGAATGACTACGGATCGAATTCGAATCGTAACGTGACGTACCCACCGATGGGCGCAATGAGCCCTCGCGCCCGTCAAAAATCTCCAGCCTCTACCGCAACCGCAATTTTGCCCGGATTGCCCCACAGCGCCCCATCGGCGCATGGAACGCTCCAAAACGGTACACATCAGCTCGCCGTCAGATGACCTCCACGCCCGCCAACCCTACGCGAGAGGCCCGACAAAAACCGGCGCGCCCGCACAGCGACGGCTGTGCGGGCGCGACATGGGCGGGCTCGGTCAGAACCGGTCCGGGAAGAAGATCTTGATCTCCCTGGCGGCCGACTCGGGCGAGTCGGAGCCGTGGACGACGTTCTCGCTGATCTCGAGGGCGTGGTCGCCGCGGATCGTGCCGGGCGCCGACTTGACCGGGTCGGTGAGGCCGGCCAGCGCGCGGAATGCCTCGACGGCACGCGGCCCCTCGAGCACCATCGCCACGAGCGGCCCGGACGTGATGAACTCGACGAGCTCGCCGAAGAACGGCCGCTCGGCGTGCTCGGCGTAGTGCGTCTTGGCCGTGTCGGAGTCGAGGGTGCGCAGGTCCATCGCCACGACCTTGAGGCCCTTGCGCTCCACGCGGGCGATCACGTCACCGATGAGGCCGCGCTTAACCCCGTCGGGCTTGATCAGGACAAGAGTGCGCTCGGACACTTGGAGTTCTCCTTCGAACAGTCTGAAGTCGCGGCAACGGACCGCCGCGAGCGGTGCTTCGCGGGGCACGGGCCCACACGTCGCCGTGGCCGGGCCTCAGCTTACCGTCCCACGCCCCACCCTCATCTCGCGGAGCCAGACCCGTTTTCCGCACGTCGCTACAACTTGCCCGCCATTCCCCACCCGCCACACTTCGGCAGGGGTGTCCTTGGGGAGAAACGGGAGCCAAGCCCGTTTTCCGCACGTCACTACAACTTGCCCGCCATTCCCCACCCCGCCGCACTTCGGCAGGGGTGTCCCTGGGCCTGGTTGACAACGGCCCTCGACTCGGTCGCCATCGGCTCCGGCAAGTGCGAGGGATGGGAGTGAGGCTGGTAAGCCGAAGGCGGCTGACCTGTTACGGACCGGCAGGTGCGAAATACGGAGCTAGGCGGAGGTGGTGTCCTCCGGCGAATGCGCCTTCGCCGGCATCGCGGACGCGGCCTCCTCCTCGCCCGGTGACTTGATCGAGTCGAACGCGGACACGGGCGCCACCACACAGGGCACCACTCCCGTGGGCTCATCGTCGTCCGGCCCGGGATCAGGCGCTCCCCGAACGAGCAGCACGTCGGACGGCAGGGTGTCGGAACTCGCGGCACGCGTCCCCGACGGACCTGACGGCGGGACATCGGAGCCGTCGTCGTCCACGGCCCCCGCCCTCCTCCCCGGTCCGCGCGTCATCACGGAGGCGAGCACGATCACCGCCACCACCAGGAATCCGCCGATCAACGCCCACAGGTGCAGCGCCCCGACGAAGCCGTCGACGAGTTCCTGCGCCGAGGCGACTCCGTCCAGCATGGCCATCTGCACCCCGGTGCCGAGCAGGAACCCCGCCAGCACCCCCGCAACGCCCAGTGACAGCCCGAACGCGGCCGCGCCCATGCTCGTCCCCTGCAGCGCGGACGTCAACGCCACGGCCGCCCCCACCGCGAGCAGCGTGAACGGAAGCATCAGCACGAGCCCGTCGGCCGACGGCACCACCAGGCGCAGCGAGCACAGCCCCACCACCATGGTCAGCAGCCCCAACGGCGCCAGCCACCGCCCAGGGGCGGGCACGAGCAGCCGCACCGCGACGGAGGCCGCCACGGCGAGCACTCCCGCCACGGTGTAGGGCACCCAGAGCCCTCTCAGCCCAGGCCCACCGAGCCCACCCATCTCCACCATCGTGACCTGGGCCGCGCTCGGCAGCAGCACGACGCCGACGGCCACCATGGAGTAGGCCTGCGTCCTGCCCGGTGCAGCACCAAATGCGGCCAGCACCAGCAGCCCGGCGATCGCCAGCCCGGCCAGCAACATCACCGGGATCGCCCGCCAGCCCTCGGTCGCCGTGCTGATCGCCGCGGCCGCGATCGCCGCCGCGGGCATCGCCGACAGCAGCAACCGGCCGCGCTCGCGGATGTCGGGGCCAGGCTCGGCCGGACGGCCCAGCGCCATCCAGGCGATCAGGTGGGTCGCCGCCAGCATGAGCGCCACCCCGGTCACCAGGGGATAGGGCTGCAGCGTGACCTTCCAGCTGCTTACGTCGTCGAGCGGCCACAGGGCCAGCGCCTGCGCCGCGAGCAGACTCAGGCTGAACATGCCGACCCACAGGGCCCGCAGCGCCGTCGCGCGGTCCCAGACCGCCGCCAGCGTGGCCACGACGACCGCACCCGAGCCGATGCCGCGCAGCACGCGTGCCGCTCCGACCATGAGCTCGGAGGCCGCGTAGCCGCCCGCGACGTCGGAGAGCGCCACCAGCGCCAGCGCGCCGACCAGCAACTGGGCGGCGGGAACCCGGCGCAGCGCCACGGCCGCGAACGGCACGGTCAGCATCATGGCGGGCAGGGCAAGCCCGTGCGTGCGCATGAGCCCGACCTGGTCGATGTCGCCGGGCAACAGCTTGGCGACGACGGAGAGCGTATTGGGGATCGTGACGATCGCCAGGGGCAGCGCTACCACGACGAGCAGCCCGAGTGACGTCTCGAGCAACCAAGGGCGTCTGTCGCCGACCGAATGGGGCGACCGCTGGATCGGGGGGACGGCCATGTTGGCCGACTTTAGCGGGAAGTGGCGCCCTCGACACGGCGAGCGACGATAATCGCCGTGATCCACAGCGCGGCGAAGATCGCGCCGAGGAAGAACATGGTGGGCACGAGGAACCCGGTGGCGATGGCCAGCACCTGTACGACGCTGCCGGCGACGTACCCGAAAGGCCGCTTGAGCAGGCCCACGACGACCACACACAGCACGGCGAGCCCGATGCCGACGGTCACGGCCAGCGTAGGCGCCACGCCGCCGACGCTGATCGCCACGGGCGTGGTCAGCCCCGCCACGATGGCCTCCATGCCGAGCACGGAGGCGCCCAACCTGCGCATTCCTGGCGTTACCTGGAAGTTCATCGCGAACCATCCGCCTTCAGCAGCCTCCGCGCGTCACCCGCCGTGACGACGGACCCGGTGATCAACACCCCGGTGCCGCTGAACTCGCCTTCGGCGTCGGCCATGCCGATTCCCCTGTCGATGGCATCGTCGAGCCGGTCCACGACGTGCACGCGGTCCTCGCCGAACAGCGGCTCGGCCATGGACCCCAGTTCCTCGGACGACATCGACCTGGGCGAGGAGTTACGCGTGACGATGATCTGGTCGAGCACCGGCTCAAGCAGCTCGAGCAGCGTGTCGACGTCCTTGTCGCGCATGACCGACACCACGCCGATCACCTTGGCGAAGTCGAACGCCTCGTGCAGCCCTTCGAGCGTGGCCTGCATGCCGCCGGGGTTGTGGGCCGCGTCGATCACGACCGTCGGTGTGCGTCGCATGACCTCCATGCGCCCCGGGGAGGACGCCTGGGCGAACGCCTGGCGTACGAGATCGGTGTCGAGCGGGTCGTCACCGCCCGTCAGCGCCTCGACGGCGGCCAGCGCGCATACGGCGTTGCTCGCCTGATGAGCCCCGTAGAGCGGCAGGTAGACCTCTTCGTATACACCCTTGAGGCCGCGCAGTGTCAGCAACTGTCCGCCGATCGCCACCTCACGGCTCAGCACCCCGAACTCGAGCCCCTCACGCGCCACCACCGCGCCCACGTCGGCGGCCCGCCGCATCAGCACCTCGGCCGCCGCCAGTTCCTGCTGGGCCAGCACCGCCGTCGCGCCGGGCTTGATGATGCCCGCCTTCTCCCCGGCGATGCTGGGAATGTCGGGCCCGAGCCGGTCGGTGTGGTCCAGTGAAATGGGCGTGACCACCGAAACGACGCCGTCGGCCACGTTCGTGGCATCCCACGACCCACCCATGCCGGCCTCGACCACCGCCACGTCGACGGGCGTGTCGGCGAACGCCGCGAACGCCATCGCGGTCAGCAACTCGAAGAACTGGATGCGCCGGCCCTGCGTGTCGGTCAGGTCTACATACGGGATGATCTCCTCGTAGACCTCGGCGAACCGCTCCTCGCTCAGCGACTCCCCATCAACGGTGATCCGCTCGCGCACCGACACCAGATGAGGACTGGTGAACCGCCCCACCCGCAGATTGCGCTCCCTGAGGAGCACTTCAGTGAGCCGCGCCGTGCTCGTCTTGCCGTTGGTGCCCGCGATATGTATGACCGGGTACGCCCGCTGCGGGGAGCCGAGCAGATCCAGAAGTGCCGCGATCCTGTCGAGCGTCGGCTCGAAATCCCACTCGACGCCGCGCTCCATGATGGCACGTTCGACCGCACGATAATCCACCCCTCAACCCTACTGACCACACAAGGCGCTCCGGACGCGGGGCGAACACATCGCCGACCACAAATCCGAACGACACCCGCCCGAACCGCCACCACCCCAGGGAACCACCCAAAGGGGCGAGCGACGGCCTGGAGACAGGATCACGGTCTCCAGAACGGGTGGCAGCGCCTGAAGTGGACAGCACCGGGGGCAACCCAGGAACGGCGATCAGAACGGCAGCAGGACAGCGAGACAGCGATCAAGAGAGCAGGACAGTGACCGGAACGGTTCTCAGAACAGCAACTTGAACGCCGGGACCGCGATCATCCACCAGCCGATCACGACCCGCCGACCGCCGGCATACAGCCACAACCCGAACCCCACACCACAACCCGAAACAGACGTCAAAGCCTCAAAGCGGCCGTCAAACCCTCAACAGAGGCCACAACTCCCGCCCCGACGCATTCGACCCAAGGCGGCCCTGACAACAGCGATCACCACCCGAACTAGCAACCCGCAGCAAGAAGAACAACCCAAAAACCCCACAAAAAAGGGGCCCCACGCGACCAACGTGAAGCCCTCAAACCACACAACAAAAAAGGGAGGGCCCCCAACCCCGGAAACCGAAGCTGGAAACCCCCCACCACGAAAAACAGAAAGGGCCCTCAGCCAGTACGGCCGAGGGCCCTTCTTTTAAAGATTGTCCGGCGGCGACCTACTCTCCCACACCCTCCCGAGTGCAGTACCATCGGCGCAAAGAAGCTTAACTTCCGGGTTCGGAATGTAACCGGGTGTTTCCTTCCCGCCATAACCGCCGTAACACCATGAAACACACAAACAACACTGCTGTTTGCTGTCTCAGAATTGCTTAGTGGACGCGAGCAAAAAAGTTTCTCTCCCATGTGGCGCAGCCCTGAACCCACAAAGAGCAACAGAGCGCAGCACACACCAAAACAAACCATGCTTTGAGGTCAAGTCCTCGGCCTATTAGTACCGGTCAGCTCCACACGTTACCGCGCTTCCACACCCGGCCTATCAACCCGGTCATCCACCGGGAGC